>NZ_BCTX01000050.1 GCF_001590985.1 Novosphingobium naphthalenivorans NBRC 102051 | reverse complement strand
CCAAGGCACCCTATAGTGGCTTCCCGCCGGACAAGGCGGACCATGGTCCTGCGCCCGCTGACAATCCAATCAATGTCTTTGAAGGGTCGATAGGCGTTATCTATCAAATCTCTCAGAGGGAAGCGAGGCCCCCCTCGATATCCGCTTCGAGTGTGGCGGCGAGCAAGGCCGAAGCCATGGGAGATCGCGGCTCACGAGCCGAAATCACCAGTCCGACCGCTTCGCTGTGCGCCGGCTCGACAAGGTCGATCGCTACCAGATCAGGTTGCTGCCCGAACACATGGAAAAAACTGTGTGGGACGATACTGGCCCAGCCTCCATGGCGCAGATGGGCGCAGACGGCGAGGAAGGAATTGCTGACGATCGCGGGATGAACGGTCAGGCCGATCGAACTGGTCAGCCGGTCGATGATCCGGCGGTTCTGCATATCCTGGCTTAGCAGGCAAAGCCGTTCGCCTGCCGCCTCTAGCCACCTCACCGCCTTGCGGGCGGCGAACTTATGGTCACGCGACACCGCGAGCTTGTATCGCTCGCGATACAGGGGGACGCGCTGCACGTGATTGATCGGTTCGTTGTCGAGGTAGGTAAGGCCGCCATCCAACTCGAACGCATCAAGGCTCTCAGCAATCGCACGTGACGTAATCGATCTGATGGTAACCGTGGCCAATGGATTGGCCTTGCAGAAGCGCTCGGTGACAAATGCGACGACAGGCATTGCGGCTGGAATGACGCCGAGCCGCAGTTCGCCTACTATCCCCTTGCGAGCACCGGACAGGTCCTCGATCAGGCTTTGGTAGTCGGCCAGGATCTGCCTTGACCATGCCAGCAGCTTTTCACCTTCCGCTGTCAGTCCGGTGAAGCGGTGACCACGCACCACCAGTGGGACGCCCAGGTCTTCCTCAAGTTTGCGGATTGCCGCCGATAGCGTAGGTTGCGTAATGTGGCACACTTCCGCGGCCCGGGCGAAATGCCGCTCGCGGGCGAGCGCGACGAAATAAGAGAGATGTCGAACGAGCATGAGATTCGCATAGCATGGCGCTGCGTCAATCCCATCGACCTCTTGCCGCTCCTTTACCGATCGCTTTGCCATCGCAACCAAGCAGACCAGGCATCTGGTAACGAGTGCGGGAGGATGCGACTTCCGCGACCGCTGAAAATGGGACCACCCGGCCACTCGCGAAAACTCCTAAAAAATCTCTCGCTAGTGGGGCGCCTTTGCGCCTTCCGAAGTGTCATAGCCTAACGGGAGTAATAGGGCTTGCCCGTTGGATTCCGTTCCTGCGTCCTGTTTGGGCGTCGGGTCCGGAGCGTGCAGGCTTCGGCGTTGGCCCCAGACAATTGGTGTCTGTAGTCGCCCGGTTTCCCGTGGGGAACGCTATGGCGACACTGCGTGCAAAAGCGGCCAGCTATCCTGGCTCCCATGGGTTGGTTTCCTGCGCCGAAGGATCGGCAATCCCGGCCCCTGGTGCCGGGTGCGGATGGAAACATGTGGCGATTCCGAGGCCGCACCTCGCTCCTTGGCAGGTCCGCCTGGCCCAACAGATTATGCGGTCCCGGCTTTCCGACACGATCATGATCAAGGAAATCGCGGCCGCCTGCCGGCTGTCGGCAAGCCACTTCGTTCGTGCCTTCAGGAACACGGTTGGCGTGTCACCCTATAACTGGTTTCTCGACCAGCGTATCGCCTACGCAAAGGAGCTGCTTGCGCGCACGAATATGCCGTTGGCCGAAATCGCACTCGACTGCGGCTTTGCCGACCAGAGCCACTTCACGAAGACGTTCGCAAAGCGGGCAGGGACCACTCCCATGCAGTGGCGCCGGGAAACGTCGAGCATTTCCGCGTTTCCAACTACCCGTGCTTCGATATAGCGTGGGTCGTACCAGCGCGCGTAGGAACTGTAGCGCAGAAACAGACAAAGGAAGCTTATGCCAGATACCGCCGACGGCAGCCCGGATCTGCTATCTCTGACCGCCGATATCGTTTCTGCCCATGTCGCCAACAATAGCGTTGCCGTAGGCGACTTGCCCCTCCTCATAGCCAGCGTGCATGGTTCGCTCGTGTCGCTCGGCACAGGGTCCGCGCTCGAACCGCAAGATCATCCGCCTGCGGTATCCATCAAGGCGTCGATCAAGCGCGACCACCTTGTCTGCCTTGAGGACGGGAAGAAGCTGAAGATGTTGAAGCGTCATCTTATGACGCGCTATCAGATGACGCCCGATGACTATCGCGCGAAGTGGAAACTGCCGGCGGACTACCCAATGGTTGCGCCTGCTTATGCCGAACAACGGCGGAACCTCGCCAAGAAGATCGGCCTCGGGAGAAAACCGCGCATAGCGCCGCCTGAACCGGCACCGGAAGCGCCGGAACACCGCAAGCGCAAACCGAAGGCGACGAACTGATCGGCAATCTCATCGACCACTTCGAACCACGAGATCGGTGCCCTCGGCCATTTCTATCTGCTGGTCAGGTTTCGATCGCCGTCTCCGTATCCGGTCGCAACGCATCGAACGCCTCTCGGGCCATCTTGACCTCGTCCTGATGCGTGAACGCCCAGCGTCCAAGTGCCACGACAGGTTCTTGCAAGGATTGGCCGAGCGCGCTCAACGCATAGTCCACGCGAGCGGGAACGATGGGGGTGACCGTGCGAACCACGAGACCGTCACGCTCCAAAGCGCGCAACGTAAGCGTCAGCATTCTTTGTGAGATGTCCGGTATCTGGCGCGCCAGTTCCGAAAAACGAAGCGAGCCTTCGGATAGGGCCATGATGATGAGCACGCTCCATTTGTCGCCGATTCGTCGCAGCACGTCCTTGGTGATCGCGCATTTCTCGGCCGTCTGTTGAAGCGACGAGCTTACATCGCTGTTAGCTGCTTTCAAGAATGTGCCTCCTTGCACCGTCCAAGGGACTAACGAATGTAGTGCAACTTCTTGTCTGTAACCAGGTGGAGTCGCTTGTCATGCTCAAGATCGGAATCGTCGTTGGGAGTACCCGGCCCGGCCGGAACGGTGAAGCTGTCGCACGCTGGGTTCTTGATTTGGCGACCAAGCGCGGCGACGCCGAATATCAGCTTGTGGACATCGCCAGCTTCGATCTGCCTGTGTTCGACGAGCCGGTTCCACCCTCGATGGGGCAGCCCTTCACCAAAGCGCATAGCAAAGCGTGGTCCGCAGCGATCGCGCCGCTCGATGCGTTTGTTTTCGTGACCCCGGAATATAATCATTCGACCTCGGGGGCGCTCAAGAATGCTCTCGATTATCTGTTCTACGAATGGCACGACAAGGCGGCTGGATTTGTCAGCTATGGCGGTGCCGGCGGCGTCCGTGCTGTCGAGCATCTGCGTGGCATCGTCGGCGAACTGCATATCGCTGATGTGCGGTCTCAGGTCGCCTTGTCCCTGTTCGACGATTTCAAGAACTATTCCACTTTCGCGCCGCGAGACATTCAGGCGAACACGCTGATGACCGTGCTTGACGAGTTGCTCGGCTGGGCCGGCGCGCTCAAGGGCTATCGCGAAAGCAAGCACGCCAAGGCTGGCTGAGGCAAAGGCTTCCGTCGAGCCATGCCCGCCGAAGTATGCTCAACACAGCAAGCAGCGTCGGTCGGCGCCGCCAGAGGGACGAAGTTGATGAAATCGCGTAACATCAAGCGTGTCGATACGCCTAAAATGCTTCCAGAAGGATCGGCATTGCATCGAAACCGGCAGCTCGTCGCGCCTGGGCAATGGGATGAGATTGATCCTTTCCTCCTGCTGATGGAGGATTGGTATTCCCAGGGCGCCTTTCAGAACCACCCGCATCGGGGAATCGAGACGGTCACCTACATGGTGGACGGCTTGAACTCCCACTATGACAATCACGGCAACAAGGGCACGATCGCCTCCGGCGAAGCCCTTTGGCTGACGGCCGGGAGAGGGCTCATTCATAACGAGATTCCGATCGACGACCGCCCCGTTCACACCTTGCAGCTGTGGGTCAATCTCCCCCGCGCTTCCAAGCTTGTTGACGCCAGTTATCAGGAACTGCGAGGCGCGCATGCACCGCGACGTTCCCTCCCGGGCGGGGAAGCGATCGTGTTTTCCGGGACGTCCGGCAATGTCGTGGCGCCAACTCGCAATCATGCAGAGGTCACGATGGTCGAGGTTCGCCTCGCGCCGCATGCGACCTTCGAGCAGGAATTGCCGGCGGACTATAACTGTTTTGTGGTGATCCTTGAAGGCGCGGGCTTCCTCGGCGCCGACGCCAGCCCCGTTCGCACGGGGCAGGTCGCCTGGCTTCAGCATGAGCAGGATGAAAGCGAGGTCCGGTTCGAAACGAAGGAAGAAAGTCTGCGGGCCATTCTTTTCGCGGGCAAGCCGCTCCGGGAGCCCGTAGCGGCGCGCGGTCCTTTTGTCATGAATTCCGACGCCGAAATCGAACAGGCCTATATGGATTTCCGCCAGCAAAGGGACAGTTTCGGACTGGTCCCCACCGGAGCCTGAGCGACGCCGATGACAATGACCCGAGTCTGCAGCGCGCAGCCCTCTCAAGATGCAATCGCGCTTAGCTTGGAAAGCGCCAGAAGGCAGGAGTTCAGGAACCAGTGCAACACTGGATCGGTGCGTCAATCCGTACCTCACCAAAAAAATCACGCTCGGATCCTGGATCTGTACCGTATGCATAGTCGGGAAACCAATTCGTGCGAGATAAGCGCATGTCTTTGCCGGTTGATCTGCTTGGCACCTCGTCCGTCACGGTTGATGGAGCGTTCGTCCGCGTTACCCGCTCGGGGATGTGGACGGAATCGCAGGCTCGCGACCACTATCGCGAGCTTGACACCCTGCTCAAGAGAATAAGGCTCAGCTCCGGCGGTGCTAATGTACTGCTCGATCTCACTCAGGCGATGGTTCAGACGAGTGCTGTCGCGAAGGTGATCGCAGAGGCAACGGCAAACATCTACAAACCGGTAGATCGAGTCTCCGTGCTTTGCAGTTCAGCGCTTGTCGGGCTCCAAATCAAGCGACAAGCGCGCATCGACAATCTCGCGACATTTTCCGACGAGGCGGCAGCACTGGAATGGCTCTTCGCGCGGCCCCCGACCACTTGACTGCGGCCAGGTGTTTATCGGCGACGGCCGCGTGCCACTGGCTGAAGCGGCGCGGTATAGACGGGTGGAGCTGCCTGCCAGCCGCCGCCGAGAGCCAGGAAAAGTGTGATCTGGTCCTGAGAAACCTGCACCGTTGCCGCCGCCAGGGCATTTTCGGCCTGGATCAGCGTGCGCTCGGCATCGAGCCTGTCCAGAAAGTCCGCCACCCCGCCGGCATAGAGCCGCTGGATATTCGCATTGGCGGCTGCCGCATCGTCCCTCGCCGCCGCCAGTTCGCGTTCCGTGTCGAGTTGACGGGCAAGGTTGGTCAGGGCCGTATCCGTCTCGCGCAAAGCCGTCAGCACCGTGCCGTCGAACTGGGCAAGGGCGCCGCGCGCCGCAGCGTTCGCGCTGGCGATCTCGGCACGCGCGCTGCTCCGATTGGGGAAATTCCAAGTGATGAGCGGCCCGACATTCCAATGGAAAGCGCGGTCGCGAGCGATGTCCGTGAGACGCGTGGCCGTAGTGCCCAAGCTCCCACCGATGGTGATGGACGGATAAAGCGCCGCGGATGAAATGCCGATTCCGGCGACAGACGAGGCGAGCTGGCGTTCCGCCCGGCGGATATCAGGACGGCGCGCCAGCAGGGCGGCTCCGTCGCCGATCGGGATAGACTGGCGCAGCACCGGCGGATGCGAGCAGGCGGCGACGGCGGTCGGGAAATCCTGCGGCTGGTCGCCCGTAAGCGTCGCCAATGTGAACAGGGCAGTGCGCTGCCTGGCCTCGAGATTCGGGAGCGTGGCGTTGGTCTGACGCAGCAGGGTGCGCGCGCGCACCACATCGTTGATCCCCGCCACGCCGGCGTGGAAGCGCTTCTGGGTGACGTCGAGGGTCTGCTGCGCGATGGCCACCGACCGTTGGGTGACGGCGATCTGCATGCCCGCGGAGCAGGCCGAGGAATAGGCGGCGGCAGTAGCCGCCGCGACGTTGACGCGCGCGAGATCAAGCGCGGCCTGCGCGGCGCCGACATCAGCCTGACCCGCTTCGATCGAGCGGCGCAGCCGACCGAACAGATCGAGGTCGTATGAGACACTGCCCAGCGCGTCATAGACGGCAGTCGAGTTGAGCGCGACCGGCGAGCCACTGGCGTCGCCTGACGCCTGGCCATAACTGGGATCGACCGTGAGCGATGTCTGGGGGGTGCGCTCGCGCTCGATTCCCCGTAGTGTCGCCTGCGCCTGTTCGAGACTGGCAAGCGCGACGCGCAGGTCGGTATTGCGGGCGAGCGCCTTCTCCTCGAGCCCGTCCAGCAGGGGATCCTCGTAGAGCTGCCACCAGCGCGCCGGAAGCGGTGTGGAGATGTCGGCTTCGCTTCCGTCCCGGAGCAGCGGCGGCGGAGAGGTGGTGTCTGCCAGTGTCGCCGGTTTCCGATACTCCGGACCGACCGTGCAGCCGCTGATGAGCGCGAGCAGCAGATACGGCAGGATGCGACGCATTAGCGCGGAGTCTCGTCATGGAGGTGGTCGGCCGCGGTAGCTGTCGGCGCCGGCGCGGACGCCACGGTCCGGCGAGGGCCTGCGTCCGGCGTGCCGGGCAGGATCGTGACCGTCGCCGTTCGCCCGGCCACGAGGCGCAGTCCTGGCGGGATGCGATCGATCGCGACGCGCACGGGTACCCGCTGGGCAAGCCGAACCCAGTTGAAGGTCGGCGTGATGTTGGGGAGCAGCACACCCGACTGATTCTGCTGGCGATCGGTGATGCCGGCGGCGAGGCTCTGGACATGACCCCAGAGCGGTCGGCGATCGCCCAGCAGATTGACCCGAACCTTGTCACCGAGCCTGAAGCGATGGAGCTTGTTCTCCTCGAAATAGCCGACGACATAATAGCTGTCGGTATCGAGCAGGGCGAAGCGCGCGCTGCCAGCGCCTACATAGTCACCCGGGCGCAGCGAGAACCCGGTGACATAACCATTGACCTGCGCGCGCACTGCCGAACGACGCAGGTTGATCGCGGCGATTTCGCGGTTCGCCTGGGCCTGGCCGAGATTGGCTTGGGCTTGCTGGAGCGCCGCGGCCGCTTGCTCGACCGTCGTCACATGCTGATCGCGAACCTCCTGGCTGACGAGATCGCCGAGCGAGAGATAGCGCCGCTTTTGACGCCGGGCATTGTCGAGCGTGGCTTGCGCATTAGCGATTGCGGCGCGGGCGTTGGCGATGGCTGCGTCGGCCTGGGCGAGCTGCGCGGCATAGCGCTCCTGGTCGACCAGGAAGAGAATATCGCCGGAATGGACGAATTGGTTGTCGTGGACGCGGACATCCGTCACGAGACCGGAAACATCCGCGCTGACCTGCACGACGTCGGCGGCCACCGAGCCATCGCGCGTCCAGGGAGCTTCCATATAATAGTCCCACATGATCCAGCCGAGGATCGCGGCGCAGAAGACCATGGACAAAGTCAGCAAAAGGCGTCCTGCCGAGGCGCGCAGCCAGTTCATAGGGGATGTTCCACGAGAAGAAGGACGACGACGCCCAGAATGGAGACATAAAGGGCGAGATCGAAAAGCGGCCGATGCCAGATATGGCGGTAGAAGCCTGTCCGCAGGAGCAGCCTGCGGAGAAGAGCGTAAAGAGCGAGGGCGGCGAGTGCCAGGACGCCGAGGGTCGGAATGACCACGCCATAGATTTCGATGACGGGCGTCATTCGCCGGGCTCTTTCGATGATATGGGCCCTGCTCGCGCGGGGGCCATCGGAGTCAAGCCAAGACGAAGCCCGACCAGCGAAGACTGCACTCGGGCCACGGTGGCACCTTCACCGCGCCGAAGCTCGTTCAGGCAGTCGTCGACCCTCGCGAGAACCTCTCCTTCGACAGGCCGGTCACCGGATAATCTGGAACCATAATAATCGGCTACCGCGCTCAGCAGCGGATCGAGACTGCCGTGCAGGAGCCGTCCGGGGTCCTCCGCGTCGTTGCGCTGGATCTCCGCGATATTCAGTCCGACGCGCAGGTCCTTGAGCAGGTCGTGGGCGAGGACGTCCGAATTGGGGGGGAGGACGGCAAGGCGCGGTGCGAGCAGGCCGAGCCTATCCGTCATACGGTGGGTGAGGGCGGATATTTTCGGGGACGAGGCTGAGCGGGTAAGCGCGACGATATCGGTCCAACCCGCTCGCAGGAGCCTCCTTGCGCTCGCCTCGGCACCGATGGAACGAACGAGCGCCAACGTCACCATCGCGAAGAGCACGCCGGTGACGGTGGCAATATTGGCGTTCAGAAAGGCCTCCAGATCGAAACTCGGCTGGCTCTGCAGGGCGAGCATGAACGGCAGGTCGACGCACAAGGCCAGGCCGATAAGCAGATGGGAAGGGCTGGCCATCAGCACGCCGGCCGGAATGAGAAATAGCCCCAGCGCAAGCGCAAGTTCGGCAAATCCGTCGAGGACCGGCATCAGCGCGAACTCATAGACGAAAGCCGCCGCAACGGCACCGAGCAGGGCCAGCAGAAACGTGCGGAGCGCGGGCACGGGATCGTCCAAGGTCGCCATAATGCAGCAAAAGACACCGGCAAGCTGGGCAGCGGTGGCCCCATTCGGCCAGGCGGACGCGATCCAGAACATGGCCGCGCCAAGGGTTGCCACCACCACGGCCAGGGCCGATAACAGGGCCATGCCGTGATCGATGTGGAGGCTGGTTGCCGTATGCGGCACGGAAGGCCGTTTGAAAGCGGGAGTCGGCTTCGTATCGTTGCCCAGATCCCGCCTCAGGGCGAGACAGGTTTCCCACACCGCGGCGAAGTCGTCGAGACGCAACGCAAGATTGGCAGCGAGCATATCGGGCCAGGACGACGCCGTTCCCTTCTCCGCCGCTGCGACAGCGGCTGGCGGGGGAGGGGGCGTCGCCTCGCCCTCCGCTTCGCTCGTCTGCCGGATCCATGAACGCCAACCGGTCAGCCACCGGCCCGTCCGGTCGGGATAAGGACCAGCCTGGGAAAGCGCCGCGACATGATCCTCTATCGTGGAAAGCAAGGGCAGGAGTCGGGTCATTTGCTGCAGCAGCACCCGAAGGTCGCGTGTCACCTCGGCATAGGAGGACGTGTCGTAGGCGACATGCGTGGTCAGGTTGCGCAGATCGACAATGTCGCTGGCCAGAGATTGGCGGACCCGCCGAGAGCGATCATCGGCTGCCTGTCCGGCCAGCGCGTCGTCAGCCAGCCGGGCTGCATTGGCGAGCCACGCATCGACGCGAACGGCCAGAACGGGACCGGCATGACTTGGTAGAAAGATTCGGCTCACCAGCGCCGAGCAGGTGATGCCGAGCGCGATCTCTTCCACTCGCGCGACCGCCACGTCGAAGCTCGCAGCCGGCGTATCGACGAGCGGAAGGCCGGCGAGCACCACCGTATAGCCGGCAAGCATGAAGACATAGCTTCGCGGGCTGCGGTCGAGCAGGCTGACATAGAGGCACAACCCCATCCATAGGGCGAAAGCGAGGGTCAGCAGTTCTGGAGAATTAACGAGGTTGGGAACAAGCAGGACCGTCATCACGGCGCCGATGGCGGTGCCGGCCAGTCGATATACGGCTTTTGACGTAATCGCGCCCGTAAGCGGATGCGCGACGAGATAGACGGTACCGACTGCCCAATAAGGTCGTTCCAGGTCGAAGCGGAGCGCGATCCAATAAGCAAGCATCGCAGCGCCGAAGGTCTTCAATGAGAAAACAACATTGGGCACCGTGATGACACTTTTAGTCTTCACGCATGCCTCGGCCGCTCTCCAGTTGATCCAGCACCGACGCAAGATGGCACAGCACGCGATAAGCGGCCTCGAAGTCGTCCTGCTCCAGCGACTTCAACAGCCGCTCGCGCAAGTCCTCGGCGATCCGCTGGGTCTTAAGGCCAACACGATGGCCTTCATCTGTCAGTTCGAGGCGCTTGGCTCTGCGGTCGAGAGGATCTTCAACGCGACGCAGCAAGCCATCCCTTTCGAGACGGTCGAGGACACGGACGACAGCTGAGCCGTCCAGCCCGAGCCGATTGGCCAGCTCACCCTGCCGTAAAACTCCATCGCCGACATGCTCGATTTCAAGGACTGCGAGTGCCATCGCGTCCGAAAGCCCTTCCCGTGCCAGGTGTTGGCCCAGGATACGACGCCACGCCTGCCCGGTCGCCAGAAGCGCGCGGCCGAACTCTGCTCGACGATGTGCCTCAGATGTCCCTTGCTTATTCGTTCCCATTTCCACAAAATCTTCCGAAGAGAATAGCTCTGTCCAGGTTTCCAGTTCGAAATGGCTGCCCACAGGCCGAGGCCGCTTCGACGATCGTGTCCATTTGCCTCCATAAACCACTGCCGATCTGCTTTCTGGAGCAGCCGGGCTTCGCCGCCTCCTTTTTACAGTGAGCAACTCGTGGATTGTCCGTTGCTCAGGGCCTCGCAAGCACTTGAGCGAGAAGCTGCTTGACCGGCTCACCATAAGGCGGGCGTAACAGGGCGTCTCCCTCAGGGGCATCCGTTTGCCGGAAGATCGCCTTCGGGTGGCTGAAGCTCAGGAAGCCCCAGCGCCCGTGATAGGCGCCCATGCCGGAATCGCCGATCCCGCCGAACGGCACATCGTCGACCGCGACATGGCTGATGCAGTCGTTGATTGTCACGCCGCCCGATGTCGTAGCGTCGAGAATACGGCGTTCTTCGTTCACATCCTGCCCGAAATAATAGAGCGCGAGCGGCCGGGGATCGGCATTGATCTGGGCGATCGCCTCCTCGACCGATCCGTAGGAGAGAACCGGGAGGGCGGGGCCGAAGATTTCCTCATGCCTTATCCGCATGTCGCGGGTCGTGTTGAGGACAAGGGTCGGCGGTATGCGATGCGCCGATTGCTGTGTGAAATCCTCCTGTGCCGGGTTGATCTCGACAAGGGTCGCACCGTTGCTGGCCGCGTCGTCGAGCAGGCCTTTGATCCGGTTATAATGGCGCTCGTTGACGATTGACGTGTAGTCGGGATTCTCCTTCAGCGTGGGAAACATCGTCGCGACCGCCGCCCGGGCGGCCTCGACAAAGTCTTCCTCCAGTCCGCGTTCGACGAACACATAGTCGGGTGCGAGGCATATCTGGCCGGCATTGAGCGTTTTTGCCGCCATGATCCGGCCAGCCGCCTGCTCGAAATTGGCCGAGGTGCCGATGATCACCGGCGACTTCCCGCCCAGCTCTAGCGTGAGCGGGGTCAGATTCTCGGCGGCGGCGCGCGCTACATGATGGGCAACGGCGGTGCCGCCGGTGAAAACCAGATGGTCGAAAGGAAGCGCCGTGAAGGCAGCGCCGATCTCGGGTCCGCCCGTGACCACCGCCAATTCCGTTTCGTCGAAGCTTTCGGCCACCAGGCGCTGCATCAGTTCGGAGGTGATTGGCGTCAGCTCCGAAGGCTTCAGTATCGAGCGGTTGCCAGCGGCGAGGACGCCGATCACGGGACCGAGGGCGAGTTGGACCGGAAAGTTCCACGGGCTGACCACCCCGATCACGCCTTTGGGTTGAAACTCCACGCGCGCTTCTGTGCCGGGGAAGGGGGCATCATAGACTTCCGGCTTTAGCCAGTCGGCCAGATGCGCTTTGGTGTGCTTGATGGAGGAGAGCAGCGCCGCCACATCGTATAGCAGACTGGCCTCGCGGCTGTGGCTGCCGAAGTCCTGCGAAATGGCGTCCGCGAAGTCCTCGCTATGCGCCGTCAGCAGCGAAGCGAGCCGGTCGAGGCGATCATGGCGCAGGGCGAGGCTCGGATAACCGTCGGCCAGATAGGACTGTCTCTGACGGTCGAGGAGGCGTTTCATTTCCTCGAGGCCGTTTCCGGCTGCAGGAGAATCGGTTTTGGAATCGGTCATTGCTCTGTCCTTTCGCGCCACGATCGCGACGCTTGGGGAACACGCCTGTGCGTGCCCCAGCCGTCAGAATGATGTGATGACGCTGCGCGCGATCGCGCCGCCCTTGAGCGCGTCATAGGCTTCGTTGATTTCCGAGATGTTGATCTCTCGCGACACGAGGTCGTCCAGGTTCAGCCTGCCTTCGAGATAAAGCGCGGCGTACATCGGGATGTCGTGCTTGATGTTGCTCGATCCCATGTTCACGCCCTGCACCCGGCGCTGGGTTGCGAGAACCTCTTCCGTCACCGCCAGTTCGATCTTCGAGCCGGGCTTGTGGACCCCGATCAGATAGGCGCCGCCGCCGACCCGGGTCATGCGCACGGCCTGCTCGGACGTTTGCTTCAGGCCCACCACCTCGAAGGCGTGATTGACGCCGCCGCCGGTCAATTCGAGCACCGCGACCACCGGATCGACTTGCGAGGAATCCACCACGTCCGTCGCGCCGAAAGTCTTGGCCAGCTCCAGCTTGGATGCCTGCACATCGACGGCGATGATACGGGTGGCGCCGGCCAGCTTGGCGCCGGAAATCACGTTCAGGCCGACGCCGCCGACGCCGATTACCGCCACCGTATCTCCGGGCCGCACCGCAGCGGTGTTGATCGCCGCGCCGGCGCCGGTCACAGTGCCGCAGCCGAGCAGGCACGCCTGCGGGAAGGGAAGCTGCTCGGGCACCTTGGCCAACTGGTTTTCGTGGACCAGCGCGCGTTCTGCGAAGGCTGAGGTGCCGAACGCCGGCGTCACCGGCTGGCCGTTGCGAGTCAGGCGCTGGCCCAGGGCCGGGTCGCGCAGCGTCTCGCTGGGATGCTCGCACTGGTAGGTGCGGCCAGCAAGGCAGGAACCGCAATGTCCGCAATATTGGATCAGCGACGCCACGACATGGTCGCCCACGGCGAATTCCCGCACGTCCGGGCCGATACCAACCACCACGCCGGCCAACTCATGGCCGAACACCGCCGGCAGCGGGATGCCAAAGTCATTCTGGGCCATGTGGAGGTCGGTGTGGCATAGCCCGGAAGCCTTGACCTCCACGAGCACTTCCCGGCCGACCGGCGCGTCGATCTCAATATTCTCGATATCGAAACGGCTGCCGGTCGCATTGATAACTGCTGCTTTCACGATAATTCTCCGACGTTATTTTTTCTTCGGTGCCTGGACGGGACGCCGGAACAGCATCTTGACGAGAGTCCAGATCAACCCGGGCGTCACAAACTTGAGGGCGGCGCGTAGTTCTTCCGGCCTGAGAACGACCTTCATGGGCATGGTGCCCATGATCTTTCCTTCGATGACGATGCCTTGTTCGTGGGGAGCAACGGAGGCGACGTCCATGAGGATCGTCTTGTCGAGCGTGAAAAGCTTCACGCTGTTCTTGGCGGCCTTTGCACCGCCGTCGGTGACGGAACTGGTCACTGCGTCACCTCGTCGAAATCCCAACCCTTGTCACCGAACAGCTTCACGGCGGTGACACGGCCCCCACCGCAGACGCCGCCCGCGGTCGGGTGCATGAACACACCGGACAGGTACAGGTTCTCCACGCCGGGCACCGTGTATTGCGACAGCGACGGCGTCGGGCGGTGGCCCTGGCTTTGCATCATCGGCGACGCCAGGCCGGACACGTCGCCATGCTGGAAGGTGGGTGAATAGGCGGCGATGTCGTCCGGCGTGTCGAACGCCTTGCCGATGACGCTGGCCTTCAGGCCCGGGAGGAAGGAATCGACCAGATCGAGGGTTTCTTCCTCGACCTCGGCCTTGTGGTCGGCCCAGGATGAACCATCGGCGAGCTTGAACGGCATGATGCGCCAGACGAGGAAGGCGGACTTGCCTTCCGGCGCGCGGGTCGGATCGACCTTGTGCGTGGAGATGGTGCCCAGCGACGGGATCTTCGGAATGTAGCCGTTGCGCACGTCGAACAGCAATTTCTTGTAGTCGGCCAGCGAGGTCGGGCACAGGCCGTTGAGCCAGGAGTCGTTGATGTCCGGGTGGACATAGGTCGGCGCCTTGTCCAGCGCATAGTGCGCGGTGACGCAGCAGAACGTGGCGGTTTCGGCGCGCGAGATTTCGTACTGGGTCTGTTCTTCGATGCCATCGACCAGCTTGGGCAGGTTGAACGGATGAATCTGGCCGACCACGGCCTCCTTGGCGAGGATCTCGCTGCCATCGGCCAGGCGCACGCCCACCGCCTTGCCATTGACGGTCAGCACCTTCACCACGGTCGAATTGGCGCGCAGCACCGCGCCATGGTCTTCGAGCTGACGGATCAGCGCATCGACCAGGCCGCCGCTGCCGCCGCGCGGCGTTTGCAGGCCGTACTGCTCGATGAAGGCGGGATACATGAACAGCGACCCGCCCTCGCCCTTGGCTTCCGGATCGACGAAATGCTCAGTCAGCAGGCGCGACATGTGGATCTTGAGCTTGTCGCTCTCGAAACGCTCGTTGAGGATGTCGAGCGGGCTGCGCTGCAGTTCGTGCAGGGCATTGCGGCCCATCGCGCTCTGATCGAGCAGGGCGATGAAAGCGCCGTAGGGCGGCGGCGGCACGAACATGCCCTGGATCGCCAGCGGTACGAAATCGACGCTGTCCTTGTACAGCTTGTAGTAGGCGTCGGCATCCTTCCTGGAGGCGTTGGCGGCGATATTGTCGATGGTGCGGTCCAGATCGTTATAGCCGATCAGGCTGCTGCCGTCGGTAAAGGTAGTGGAATAAGCCGCGCTGGGGCGGATATATTCCAAGCCATATTTGCTCTTCAGCTGCAACTCGTCGTTGGCGATGAGCGGGTTGATGAGAATGCCCAGATGAGCGGACGAGTGCAGATCGTGCTTGAACCCGGGGAGGGTGACTTCCTTGGTGGCGACACCACCGCCAAAAAATGACTTGCCTTCCAGCACCAGGACCGACTTGCCGGCCTTGGCGAGATAGCCTGCCGTGACCAGCCCGTTATGGCCGGACCCGATCACCACCACATCGAAATTTTCAGACATGCCGCTGCTCCAAAAATAGATACGTCTCCATGAGCGTCATCGATGGAGGGCTCGACTCGCTGGTCGGTATCGAACCCATTGATATTTGCTGAAAATTACTCGAATCCGACCTTTAGAAACCGATGATACATCATGCAAATACGTGACACATCATCTAATTGGGGGTGTCAAGAGTCATTCGTTGCAGCGCTAACGGTCGTCTTGCTGGCCTGATCGAAGGACGAGAGGTGGGGCAGGGCGGACGGATTTCCTGTCAGGGAGATCGATCGGCAAGAAAAGTGGCGTCGTGGCGCGAGTTAGGGATAGGACCGTCCTCATGATGAGCCGAACCAAGACAATGAGAATCGATTCTGCGTCCAGAATTATCGTGGCTGCACCGCGAACGATCTTGCGCTGCACCTCGAAGTGACGCTCTTCGGCGCAGCCCCGGCCTTGCTGGACGGGCTGACCGATCCCGACCGCCGCCAGCGCCATGCCGCGACCACGAACCTCGCCCGCCATATCGCCGAGCGGCTGCGCTGCTTCGACATCCGCAGCGAGGAAGCGGGAGCGCGCTATTGCCAGCCGGCGCTGTTCCCCGACGATCTCGGCCCGATCGCCTGACGGTGGCGCGATCGTCAATCTTGCCAAATTTTGCCAAACATCTATCTTGGGCACCATGAGCACGATGAACATCTCGCTGCCGGACACGCTCAAGAGCTTCGTCGACGAACAGGTTGCCGGGCGTGGCTACGGCACCAGCAGCGAATATGTGCGTGAGCTGATCCGTAAGGATCAGGACCGCCAGCGGCTTCGCCGCCTGTTGCTCGACGGCGCGGAGTCCGCGCCCGGCGTCCCGGCCGACGCCGCCTATTTCGACGCATTGCGCGAGCGGACCAGCCGCACGCAATGACCGCGAAGGCGGTCGTTCCGCGCGCGCAGGCTCATCGCGACGTCGAGGACGCAATCGACCATTATGCGCGCGAGGCCGGCGCGGACATCGCGCTCGGCTTCGTCGAGGCGCTGGAGGCGGCCTATCGCTGGATCGGCGAGCATCCGGGCACGGGATCGCCGCGCTACGCGCATGAACTCGACCTGCCGGGCCTGCGCCATCGCTCGCTGGGCCGGTTCCCCTATCTGGTTTTCTATGTCGAGCGCGCCGACCATATCGACGTGTGGCGCGTCCTCGACGCGCGCCGCGACATTCCCGAATGGCTGCATGTTTCGGACGACCAGTAGGGAGCAGCGATCCCGACGCCCGAAAGGGCGAATAGCCGTGTGGACTATTTCCTACACGAGTAATTCGATTGGCGACCACAGTCGCGCGAATGACTCCTTTGCGGAAAATCGTGGCGCGTAATTTGAAAGCCCTTCGCGATGCGCGTGGTCTCGGTCAGGTGGAGCTGGCCGTGATTGCCGGAGTCGATCGCAGCTACATCAGCGACATCGAGCATGGGAAATATAGGCTGTCGATCGACAAGCTCGACAGCCTGGCCGAAGCCCTCGGCATCGCGCCGGGGGAAATGCTGCACCCGCTGACCGCAACACAGCGCCCCGGCAATCTCGCGATGGGTCGCGCCGACCGCCAGCGCGTCATGGACACGGAGCATCTGGACCCAGCGCCGGGCGCGGCGTTCGGGCGGGTGCAGCGAGCGGGCGAAGCCGCCGCTGCGCGCCAGCGCGACGAACTGGCGCAGCGCCAATATCTGCGGGCCGGCGCCGGCGATGCCGTCGATGTGCCAGCATAGCGCGGCCGGGCCAGCGGCGAGGCTGCCCGCCAGCATATCGAGTCGGATCGAGCGCAGCCCATCGGAGAACAGGATATGTTCGCCTTCGTCGTCGAGGAGCGAGGCGAAGCAGTCGAGGCCGCGCAGCGCATGTCGGTAGCAATTCCGTGGCGGTGGGCGACCTGCCGCAGCTCATCGCCAATGTGCATTCGGCGCTGGCCGGACTCGGTGCGCCGATCCAGCCGACGGAGACGGCACAGCAGCCGGCGGTGACAGTTCGCAGCTCGATCAAACGCGACCACATCGTCTGCCTGGAGGACGGCAAGAAACTGAAGATGCTGAAACGGCATCTGAAAACCGATCACGACATGACGCCGGACGAATATCGGGCGAAATGGCAGCTCCCTTCCGACTATCCGCTGGTCGCACCCGCCTATGCCGAACAGCGCCGGGATCTGGCGCACAAGATCGGCCTCGGGCGCAAGCGGGCCGCCCCGCCGGTGCCGCCGACACCGAAACCGCGCGGGCGTCGGCGCAAGGTAGCCGAACCCGTGGAGGAGTAGCAACGACCGGCGCCGCGCCCTGAAATAAAAATGAAACCGTTTTAAGGAGGTTGCCGCGCCGGGCGTCTAAGGGGAGGTAGAGGGCCTTCCTCTCGAACGGATTGATGGATGGAAGAGCAACGCCGCCGGAGGATCGTGGCGTGGGTGGCCGATCGTGTCATGCCCCACGAAGGGAAGGTGCGTGCCTGGCTGAGCCGGTCGAAAATGCAGCAGGAAGACATAGACGACGTGATTCAGGAAACCTATTGCCGCCTCGCGTCGCTGGATGACGTGGCGGCGGTCGATCGTCCTGACGCCTATTTCTTCTCGATCGCGCGTAATCTTCTGACCGCGCAGATGCGGCGGCAGCGTATCGTCCGTATCGACGCGGTTGCCGACATCGAGGCACTGGCTCCCTTCGATGAAACCCCTTCGCCGGAGCGGCAGGTCGGCGGACGCATAGAGGTCGACCGCGTTCGTCAGATCGTTGCGGGCCTGCCGGAGCGTTGCCGACTCATCTTCGAGATGCGGAAGATCGAGGGCATCTCGCAGAAGGAAATCGCGCGTCGCCTCGGCGTTACGGAATCGACGGTGGAGAACGACGCGGCCAAGGGCGTGCGCCTTGTCCTCGCAGCCCTCCGTGAATCCGAACAGGCGAGCGTCACGGCGCTGGAAAGCGGCTGGCCGCAGGGAGGTGCAGCATGACGCGCCAGACCGCTGCCGAAATCGAACAGGAGGCCGTCTTCTGGCTGATGCGTATCGACCGCGAAGGACGAACGCCCCAGCTCAAGGCCGAACTGGATACCTGGGTATCGGCCGATCCCCGTCGGCAGGGCGCGCTTCTTCAGGCCGAAGCGGCTTGGGCGATGCTCGATCGTCTTGGCGACGACCACTCCGCGGCCGACGAAGAGGAGCCGGCTCCGCCCGGGCTGCTGACCCGACGTCGCGTCCTCGGCGTAGCAGCCGGAACCGGATCGGCGCTGGCCGCTTCGCTCGCGTTCGGCGTCTATTGGTGGGGTGCGGGCACCGAATTTCGCACGACGGTTGGGGAAATCCGCCGGGTGCCGCTGGCAGACGGCTCCAGCGCGACGATCAACACCGCCAGCGATGTCCGGGTCCGACTTGAAAAGAGCGTGCGGCACGTCCGCATCGACCAGGGCGAGGTCTGGTTTCAGGTCGCGAAGGACCGTGCCCGGCCGTTCATCGTAGAAGCTGGACGCATCCGGGTTGAAGCGGTGGGAACCGCCTTCTCGGTGCGCCGCCGCGATGATGGCGCCGATGTCCTCGTGACCGAGGGTATCGTTGAAGCCTGGGCGGATGGTGCCGAAGGCGCCAAAATCCGTCTCGGCGCTGGCGAGCGAGCATTCGTCGCAGATAATGCAGCCGTCACGCACAATGAGGCGAAGCCGTCCGAGGTCGATCGCGCGCTCGCATGGCGGGGCGGCAAGATTGACCTGGCTGGAGAGACGCTTGCTCAAGCAGCAGCCGAGTTCAATCGCTACAACCAGCAGAAGCTGACGATCATTGACCCCCGCCTGGCCGGCGAACGCTTCTACGGGATATTCCGCACGGATGATCCCGGCGGATTTGCGACGGCCGTCAACCGGAGCCTCGGAGCGCCAGTGGAGACTTCGGAGAACGGCAACATAGTAATCGGCCAACCATCATCCTGATTTTTTCCGCGTCCGCTAAGGAAGCGTCGTTGCCGGGACTCTTGCGAATTGAAGGCATTTGATGCCGATCTCGCAAGGGGGACGATTGTGGTTGGATATCGGGATTTCGCTCGTCACGGACTCATGGCGTCGGTAGCGGTTGTCACGCTGGCAGTCGCCTCGCCGGCCTATGCACAGACCAAGACTTTCGACGTTCAGGCGCAGGATGCGGCATCCGGCGTCGCGTCCTTTGCGCGGCAGGCCGATATTCAGCTCCTCATTTCGGCCCGTGACGCCTCCGGGAAGCGCACGCACGCCGTGAAAGGCAATTTCTCGATTGAGGAGGGATTACGGCACCTTCTCAAGGGCACAGGACTTCACGCACAGGCCACGGGGGCGCAGACCTACACAGTGGTCCCTATCGAAGATGCCGACTTAACCGATGCTGAAAAGAGTCGCAGCGACAACTCCGACATCGTCGTCACAGGTTCCCGGATTAAGGGATCGCCGCCGACATCGCCGGTAATCGAACTGAGCCAGCGAAGCATTCGCGAAGCAGGGCAGACCAACCTCGGCCAAGTCATCCGCAGCATCCCCCAAAACTTCTCCGGCGGACAAAATCCGGGAGTAGCCAGCGGCACGCAGGGCAGCGTGAGCGATCAGAATCTCACTGGTGGTTCTGCTCTCAACCTTCGCGGTCTCGGCCCCGACGCGACGCTCACCCTTCTCAACGGAAAGCGGTTGGCCTACGATGCCTTTACTCAAGCGATCGACATCTCAACGATCCCGATCGACGCGCTGGACAGAATTGAAATCGTCGCGGATGGCGCCTCGGCGATCTACGGCTCTGATGCAGTCGGCGGTGTCGCCAATGTTATTCTGAAACCGGACTATGACGGGGTGGCGACATCCGCACGTCTTGGTCAAGCGACCGATGGGGGCGACTTTCAGCAGCAATACGGCATCGTTGCTGGCAAACGGTGGTCCGATGGCGGGTTTATCGCCACTTACAACTTCTCCCGCTCGACCCCGATCTATGCGGATCAGCGAGACTATACGGACTATCTTCGACAACCCTACACGCTGCTCGGATCGAACAAGACCCACGCGCTTGTCGTGAGCGGGCATCAGGACATCGGTTCCTTTGCGACATTCTCGATCGACGGTCTTTACAGCAAACGCCTATCAAATTCGGTCACTTCGACGACGGCAATCGGCCGGACCTCTCTATCGTCGGAGAGCTATACCGTAGCGCCGAAGATCGAATTTCATCTCCCACAAAGCTGGAGCCTCTCCATCAGCGGCCTTTACGGACGCGACGACACGGACAGCGATACCAAGGCATACGCAATCGCGACGGGTGCCTTTCTCGCCGGAGGCGTCACCTGCTATTGCAATTCGGTCAAATCCGTCGAGCTGAACGCGGAAGGACCGTTATTTCAGCTACCAGGCGGGCAGTCGCGCGTGGCGCTCGGCGGGGGCTATCGCGAGAACAGCTTCGATCAGAACAATATCACGAGGCAGATTCGGACTTTCGGCAAACGGCACAGCTATTACGGCTTCGGCGAACTCTATCTTCCGGTCATCGGGAGCGATCAGAATATCCCCTTCGTTCGCAGCCTGTCGTTCACGGGTGCGGTCCGATACGAAGATTATAACGACATCGGCGGCATCGCGACCCCGAAGATCGGTGCGATCTACTCGCCGACCGAGGACTTCGATTTTAAGGGGTCTTGGGGAAAATCCTTCAAGGCGCCGACCTTGGCGCAAGAGTTCTCGACCACGACAGTCTATCTTTATCCCGCTGCCCAATACGGCACCGGCTTTCCGAGTAGCGCGACGGTCCTTTATGCGCTCGGCGGTAACAAGAATCTGAAGCCAGAGCGCGCGACCACCTGGACCGCCACGTTGAGCATTCATCCGAGAAGCGTTCCCGGCCTGCGCGTCGAGGTCAGCTATTTCAACGTGAAATACACCAATCGCGTCATACAAGCCCGACTATTGGGCGATCTTTACAACAATCCCAGCCTGGCGAATCTGATCCTTCGCAACCCTTCCGTCGATCTACAAAACAGCTTCATCGACATGGCGCCGGCCGGCATCATGAACATAACAGGGAAGCCATACGATCCGGCGAACGTCGCTGCGATTATCAATGGTCTCTATCTGAATGTTTCCTCGCAAAGCGTCGAGGGCGTCGATGGCAATCTGAGCTACCGCATCGACGTGGGCGACGGCCATATCACCCTGGGAGAGCAGGCCAGCTATATCTCAAGCAGCCAGCGAACTACGCCGACATCGGCGCCGGTGACTCTCGCCGGCACGACCTTCGACCCGCCTCATTTTCGGTCCCGGTCCAGCCTGTCTTGGGACCGTGGCGGGTTGGTCCTCTCGGCCTTCCTCAACTATCTCGGAGGCGTCACGGACCCGACGCTAACGCCGCCGGTCAAAGGCGATTCGATGACCACGGTCGATCTCGCTGCGGTTTACAGCCTCAAGAGCGGCCACGGTATCTTCAGCAACATCGACCTGTCGCTTTCGGTTGAAAATCTCCTCAATCAACGGCCACCCTATCTCAAGAACTCGCAGGCATTCTACGTCAACTACGATTCTACCAATTATTCCGCCATTGGAAGACTGGTGAGCTTCAGCATAGCGAAACGCTGGTAGCGTAATCCACTATCATCGGGGGCGCGGAATTATTTTCCAGCCCCGATGATACGTTTTGAATTTCAACAGATTTATCATCTTGACGAGGCGATCCATGAGAACGCGGCTGCTTGCTATTTCTTCTGTATTGCTGATTGGTGGCCTCTCGCTGCCGGCCAGCGCAAAGCGCCCTTATACTCTCAGGGATGAAGTTCAGTTTGCTGACTTCTGGTTGGATAACGCGGCAATCTCGTATTCGCCGGACGGAAAGCTGCTCGCGGTCAACGTGAGGCGCGGACTGTTGAAAGAAAGCAGGATCGAAAGTGAACTGCGTATCTATTCCGCGGATGCGTTGCGGGCGTTGGTGAGTGGAGCAAGCGCGAATCGCTTATCACCATCCTCCCTGTGGACGATTAAACTTGCGACGTCGAAAGCGGGGCCGAGCATTGACGGTATAAAATGGACCGCTAATTCTCAAGCCATCGTCTTCTTGCAGAAGACGACGGCCGGTGTGAAGCGGCTCATGCTGGCCGATGTAGCCAACAAAACGCTGTCGTCACTTTCGGACGACGGTCAGGATGTTACCGGCTTCACGGTCGCCGATCGCGCTCACTTCGCCTACGCGGTCAGAGCGGTTCGGGATGGTGGACGAGGCGCATCCGATCAGCCCTCGGAAGTGCTGACCGGGCGTTCACTCACGGATGTTGTCATCCCTGAATCCCTTGACCATAGCATCGACCGAAATACGATTTGGGCTGCCACCAACGGAACGGCGCGGGCGGTCTTAGACCCGGCTTCCGGGAAGCCATTGGTCGTCTTCGACGAAGGCGTCCGTGCCTTGGCGATGTCTCCTGATGGACGATGGATTTTGACGGCGCTGCCGCTATCTGTCGTTCCCGATGATTGGCGCGAGCGATACCCATCGCCTACCAGCGCGCGATCCAATCCGATCCCAGCGGGACGCCAAAATGTCGACTCGCTATTCGGTCACTCGCTGACGTCCAGATATGCGCTGATCGACACGCGGACGAATGGAACATTGTTTCCACTTAACACGCCCACCGGCCGATCTGCCGGATGGTGGCCTGATGCGTCGCCAATGTGGTCGGCCGATGGTAGTGCGGTCCTGCTACCTGGCGTATTCCAACCCAACGCCGATTTAGGAACGAGCGCGGCACCGCCCTGCATTGGGGTTTTCTTGATCTCTTCTCGCGCAACTCGGTGCGTCGAGCCACTAGCGAAGACCTATAGTAAAGGAGGCTCGATGGTTCCGGGAGCCGAATTTATCTCTGCCATCAAGTTCGACGATTCTGCTGGATCGTCTATTACAATCACTGCGAAAGATATTCGGACCGCCGAGGTAAGAAACCGTCACTACGTTTCAAAAGCCGGAGGCGCGTGGGCAATGACAGCGACTGAACCTCGCCGTGATACGATGGCCAGCTTTAGCGTCAGCGTGGATCAATCCGCCATTCAGCCACCACGCCTGCTCGTGACCAACACGGCGAACGGGGTATCGCGCGTCGTTTGGGACCCAAACCCGGAAATTGCAGATATAACCTTCAGTAAGCCTCAGGTCTTTGAGTGGACCGACAGTGCAGGTCGACAGCAGAGCGGCGGTCTCTTTCTGCCTCAAGATTATCGTCCTGGGAAACGCTATCCGCTGGTTATCCAGACACACGGCTTCTCCTCGGAATTGTTCCGGCCGAGCGGCGGCTACACCACAGGTTATGCTGCTCAAGTCCTAGCGGCGAGTGGGATCATAGTTCTGGAAACTCGCTGTCGTGACGCTGAGACTGTGACGCCGAGGGAAGCAGCCTGTCAGGTCGACGCATATGAGTCCGCAGTCAAGGCCCTCGCAGCAAAGGGTATGATAGACCCCGAAGAGATCGGCATTATCGGCTTTAGTCGCACCTGTTATTACGTGATGGAAGCTCTCACAAAGAGTTCAGTGCGCTTCAAAGCGGCGTCAATCACAGACGGCGTGAACGAAGGCTACTGGCAATACATCATGTCGGCGGGCCTGTTGAACGACAGTGGCATTTCCGCCGAAGCGGACGCAATGATCGGCGCGAAGCCCTTCGGTGTCGGTCTCCAGACTTGGCTGAAGAACTCGCCCACATTCAATACGGACAGAATTAGCGCTGCGGTTCAAGTGGTCGGCGAAGGGAAGCTAAGCCTGATGTTCATGTGGGAACCTTATGCCTTGTTGCGCTTCCAGAATAAGCCGGTCGATCTGATATTGCTCAATACGGACGAGCATCTATTAACCAATCCTACGGTTAGGATGGCGTCGCAGGGCGGTTCGGTGGACTGGTTCCGGTTCTGGCTGCAAGGCTATGAAGATCCCGATCCTGCCAAGGCCGAGCAATATCGGCGCTGGCGGGAGCTGCGGCAAATGCAGGAGGCTTCTTCGGCGGCTGCGGCGCGCTAAGTTCGGCCGATGCCCGCAGGGCCCTGCCCGATGCAACGTCGGGATCCTCGATCGGGACCAGCACATGCATCGGCCGGAGCCGCAACGAACCGTCGGCACCTTGGCGCAGGCAGCAGGCCGAGACATCGGTCAGCACCGCGAACGCTCGCCGCTCGCCCATCTCAGAAAGGTTCCACCCAAGGCCTAAGTTCGATCTCCCAGGTCCAGGCGCTGCGGGGTTGGGCGAGCACCGCGAGATAGCTCTGCGCGATGGCGTCCGGATCGAGCGTGCTGTCGGGACGGTCGCGCGGATCGGGGCGGACGGCGCTCCGGACGGCGCCGTCGATCACAAAATGCGCGACATGGATGCCCTTGGGCGCCAGTTCGCGCGCGGCGCTCTGGGCGAGACCGCGAAGGCCGAATTTGCCGATCGCGAAGGTGGATGAACCCGCGAACCCCTTGACGCTGGCGGTGGCGCCGGTGAGGAGGATCGCGCCCCGGCCGAGCGGTTCGAGCCGCTTCGCCGCCTGCTGGACGACGAGGAAGCCGCCGAACGCCGACACCTCGATCGCCCGGCGCACCTCGTCGGGATCGAGGTCGACGATCGGCCCGCGAATCCGGCCCGACGGATTATAGACCACGATCTCCGGCACACCGACCCGCGCTTCCACTTCCTCGAAGAGGCGGGCCACCGCTGCCGGATCGGTGGCATCGGCCGTAAACAGGGCGGCGCCGGTCTCCTGGGCGAGGGATTCGAGCTTGCCCACGTCACGCGCGGCTGCGGCGACCTTGAGCCCGGCCGCGCTGAGAGCACGGACCAGCGATGCGCTGATCCCAGGTCCGGTGCCGACGACAAGCGCCGTGCGATAGGGCAGGGCGCTCATGCCGGAACCTCCGTCGTGGGCGCGGGTCTCGCGCGCTGATTGTAGAGGATCTTTCGCCGCCGTTCCTGTTCATCGGGCGGCAAGCTTGCCGGGTCCTCGGCCGGTCCCGCGTCGACCGCAAGCCCGCGCTGGACCGCCGGTCGCGTCGACACTTCGTCGAACCAACGCCGGACGTAGCGGAACTCGTCGAGATCGATGCCCTGCTGCTGCCAGGACACCGTCCAGGGGTAGGCGGCGATGTCGGCGATAGTGTAGTCGTCGGCAGCCAGATAGCGCCGGTCGTACAGGCGGTTGTTGAGCACGCCGTAGAGGCGATGCACCTCGTCATCGAAACGGCGCCGGGCGTAGGAGAGATCGCCGGCAGTTTCGGGCACGCGAGAGAAATGGCCGCGCTCGCCGAACTTGGGGCCCTGGTTGGCCATCTGCCAGATCACCCATTGGGTCACCTCATATTTCGCGCTGATGTCGTCCTGCGGCCAGAAGCGGCCGACCTTCTCAGCGAGGTAGAAAAGGATAGCGCCCGATTCGAAGACGCTTATCGGCGCGCCGCCGCCTTTGGGCTCGGTATCGACAATCGCCGGCATGCGGTTGTTGGGGCTGATCGCGAGGAAGTCGTCGCTGAACTGGTCGCCGCGACCGATGTTCACCGGAACGATGCGGTAAGGAATGGCGAGCTCCTCAAGCAGGATCGTCACCTTCTTGCCGTTCGGAGTCGGCCAATAATGAAGATCGATCACGGCGGTCCTTTCAGTCGAAAAAGGCGATGGTACGGAACTCGATGCTCTGGCGCGGCGGCGTGCCGGGCGGCGTGGTCGGATCGGCAAAGCCGCTATGCGGCGCGAACTGCGCGACGGAGCCGTCCGAATCCCAGCATTTGATGAGGATCGCCTCCTCGGGCGTGAGGTCGGGAACATAGAGCCAGCGCTGCGCGGGATTGTAGGCGATGCCATAGGTCTCGCCGCGGCGATGCGGGAAGATCAGGTCGGTGGCGATCAGGTCCTCCGGTGCGAAGCTACGCGCGTCGCCGAGCACGAGCGGCCAGTCGCGCGCGGGATAGCCGATCGGCCGCCAGACATTGATAATCGCCGCGCGGCCGGCAAGCAGCGCGTCGGCCTGTCCGCCCATGATCTCACGCACGCGCTTGGGTCCGGACCACAGCGTCTGGTCGACATGGACGCGCGAGGCGGGTGGCCGCGGCAGATCCAGTGTCCTGTCGTCGGAGGCGTCCTGGCTGGCACGCCGCCGGGTATGGTCGAACACCACGACTCGCGCGGCGCCGGTTACCTGCATGACGAGCGCCGCGGTTTCAGGGTGGCCGAGGGCAAGCGTCTGCGCTTCGTCGAACAGATCGCCGACTCCACTGGGCGACCGAACCACCGCGATACCTTCGACCTCAAGGCTGAGGCGGTCGGCGAAGGGGCGGGCGTTCTCGATACGGACATCATGGTCGCGATATTCACCGCGCCGCTCGGGAACGCCCTCGGGTGGCGGTCCGGCATAGGCATAGGGCTTTTCTCCCGTGTGCTCGGTAAATTGCAGAACGGCTGTCACGCTTTTCGAACCTGCCGCAGTGCGCGATGGGGAATTGGCGAGGGCATTGATGCTCATGTCTTGCCGCTCCGTGAGAATGTGAGGAAATCGTGCTGCATCACGCTGCCCGCCGTAGCTCGCTGCGGGCGAGGACGATCCGTTCCAGTTCGGAGAGTAGCTGCCACAGCCAGGCAGCATCCGGCCCCGCGCGATGACGGCCCGGGCAGCGACAGTCGGCGACCTTCTTTGCTGCCGCGATCTCGCCGCTGCCGGCGCCAAGTGCATCGACAAGCAGACTCGCGTGCTCGATCGGGGCCAATGGATCGATCCCGGCGTCCGCGTGCAGTGTCGCCCACCAGATCGCATCGATGGTGCTGTCAGCGAATAATCTGCGGCCGCAAACTGCCTTGGTGATCTCTTGCACGACCTGGCGTGGTGAGACGCCCTTGCGGTCCAGTTCGTCCGCGCTGATGCAGTGCCGCCGCGTTGCCTCCTCCGTCCAGTCCCAGTCGCGCCAGCTTGCATGCGGCCGGATCAGCCAGCTTCTGGTCCCTTCCGGTCCGCTGATAGCGACCTCGATTGGAAAGGATCTGCCGTGTCGGGGAAGGCAGCTTGCCTCGAAATCGATTGCGACAAAGTCCATTGCGTACGTCCTGAAGCGCCGCATCGCAAAGGATCTTCCAGAGTCGCCAGCGGCCTCATCTCACATATCGAATTCACCCGCGATTGCCCGCATAGAATATCTACTAATTGAGTAGGGATTAATCGTTGGGACTCGAAATGCTGGCGGCCGGCCGTGTCACAGCTGCGACGATCGGCGGCCATCGCGCTGTGGCGCTTTGGTGAGCCGATCGACCAGCTCTGGCGTCCCATAGCATTGATGGAGGATGTGATGCCCCGCGGCGACAGATCGAAAATGCGACCGGTTCAGAGCGTCGCCTTCAACTCGGCCAGTCTCGCGGTGCAGATGTCGTTGACGATCGTGCCCAGTTCCTCGACGCGCTCTCCGAGCCACCGAAGCTCCTGCTCGGTGATGCGGTAATGCTTGGAATAGCGAGCCTTCACATAGGCGTCCTTGAGCTTCTCGAACCGGGCGCGGTCCTTCTTGCTCTCGCGTGGCCAGGCCGAGACCAGCCGGATCGAAAGCCGCTCGGCCTGCGTCCGCAGAAAGTTCAGATTGTGAACGTGGGGCGTGTAGAAGGTTCTGACGAGCAAGACACAGTGATAGAGTTGCTCGCACGCTTGATGTAAATTGAACGCGGCGTGACGGTAGGATTTCTGTGAAAGGCAGAAATGGAATACCTTTTGGGAATCGACCGCCAGCGAGAACCAGTAGTCATAATATTCCTGCGCCATGTCGAACGCCTCCTGCGGCGTCTTGGGCTTGGGGGCGAGCAGGTCCTCTTCGTCCGCCTGATAGAGCGCGATGCCGTCGCGGGCGACATCCATGAAGAAATATCGGCCATGCGCCAGCCCGTCATTCACCTCCTGGAGGCTGTGGACGATGAAGTTGACGGGCGTCTTGAGCGACCTCGTGATCGCGCGTTCGCGGGTGAGCCGTTCCTCGGCTCGCTCCCAATAATCCACCCGGTCCGTCAGTTCCTTCTGGTTGACGATCACCAGCAGATCGAAATCGGATTGATATCCCTTCGCCGTATGCGGTTCATCGACCCAACCGCCACGCGCGTAGGAACCGTAGAGGATCACCTTGAGAATGCGGCCCAGCTTGCGCTGGCCGTTCGGCTTGCCATGGGCGTCCTCGAACTCCTCGAACAGGATTTGGATGACGCGGTCCAGCTCGCGCTGCTTTGCCGCTGGGAGATGGTCGAGTTCGGTGCGCATGTTACTTCGATCTCCGCCGCCTCGTTCGGTTAAGGACGGTAAGCCGGTCGAGCAGGTCAGGGGCTTTCAGATCATCGACCACATGGTCCAAGCCGGAAGCTGCGTGAAAACGTCCCTCCCAGGGGTTCAAGGTTGCGACGCCCGCCGCGACGAAATGCGTGACGTCGCGCGTCACCGCGACCATGTCGCTTTCCTCGGCTAGCACGGCGACGAACAGATCCGGCTGCCCGAACGTGTGGCCCTTCTTGCGGCCGCCCTCGATTTTCAGCCGCCATCTGAGCAGGGTATCTTCGGTTATGCTCAACGTCCGCCCGACAAACAGCGGACGCAAATTATGATCGAGCCATGTGGTGATCGAGGTCCGGCGCTCGACATCGTCGAGTTGCTCGATCCCAAAGCGGATTTCCGCGAACACGACATCGGACAGGAACAGGTCGCTTTCCTGCTGGCTGCTGACGAAAGCGACAACGCCGGGATCGGGGCGGGGCTTGCGAAGATCGGAAACCACGTTGGTATCGAGCAGGAAACCGTTCAAAGCTCCACCTCGCGCACCTGCCCGACGGTGGTAGCGCGGTCGAGATCGAGGTCGCTGAGTGGTGAGGTCGCGAGCGCTTCTACGAGCCGCCGCCCGGTCCGATCCCGGTGGTCCCTGTCCCAGGCTTCAGCCGAAACGATGATGACGGCGTCTCGCCCGTGGAGTGTTACCCTCTGGGGGCCGTCCTCCTGGGCCAGGCGCACCACCTCGCTGAAGCGGGCCTTCGCATCCTGCAACCGCCAGCGGCGGCGAGGATCCGGGTTGATCGAGGGTGCTTTGCGCGCGGCCATTTCCGCCTCATAACTGGTCATCGTGACTATATTATGGCCTATTGGCCGGTGCAATTCAACAAGCGATCGAGGCCGGCATCTGTTTTCTCACCGATCGTGGTAGGAGCGCGAAATGACCGGGGACGTGCTGATCTATGCACCGCGCGCGGTCCACCGATTTCCATGATCATTTCGGCTAGTTGGAGAACCATCGAACCAAACGCGCCAGCCGGGGAGCATCATCAAAATGCGTTGATATTGGTGAGTTCAACCGATAGCCGCCAAAGCTTCTCGGCTTCCTTTCCATCGGCTGCATAGGCTTTGACCCCGACAAACGGCGCATCAGCATCTTCCGCGCGTATCGCGACGTCGCAATCCTTGCAGTAGAGACCCCCGAGCCCGTCAAGCTGAGGCGAGGTTGCCGCCCAGACCTGCGTTGCTGCTCCCTGTTCCGGCGTTTTGAAGGTTGGATCGATCGACACTCCCGCCTCGTCGATCCAGCCTTGCGCCACCATCTCGCTCCTGGTCATGTAACGCTGCAGCGGCGTAAGAATCTTGCCCGGACTGACAGAAAATGCCCGAACGCCGCGATCGTGGGCGAGGCGGTCGAGATGAACCGCGAAGAGGGCGTCAGCGGTCTTGGATTGGCCGTAGGCAAACCACTTGTCATAGCCGTGCTCGAATTGCACATCGTCCCATCGGATGGCGGACAGATGATGCGCGGCCGACGAGAGCGCGACGACCCGGGCGCCTCCGTCGAGCAACGGCCAGAGCAGATTGGTCAGCACGAAATGCCCGAGATGATTGGTCGCGAATTGCGCTTCCCAACCCGGCCCGACTCGTGTTTCGGGACAGGCCATGATGCCGGCGTTATTGATGAGCATGTCGACATGCCGCCCCGATGCCAGCGCACGGGCAGCGAAGGAATGCACACTGGCAAGGTCCGACAGGTCAAGCGTGTCGATTTCCACGCCAGGAATGTCTCGCGTCGCGATCTTCGCCACGTCCGGTTTCCGCGCGGCGACGAGCACATCAACGCCCGCTTCGGCAAGGGCCTTCGTCGTCTCCAGACCAAGGCCGGAGTGACCGCCCGTGACAATGGCGCGCTTTCCCTTCAGATCCAGCCCCGCAAGAACTTCCGAGGCGGTCGATCGGGCATCAAAACCCGAGCCGAGGGGGTTTTGATAATCAGTCATGATCGTTCTCCAATAACAGGCAGGCCAGATCGCTGATCCTGCCTGGGGTAGAGTTAGCGATGGCAATCGAACGATCCATGCGCCAGAGTTCGCCAATCTATCGCGCTAGTTCGGATTGTTGTGATATGGACCCGTTGTCCGATGTGCTTTCCCTGTTGAGGTCCCGAAGCATAATCAGCGCGGGCCTCGATGCGGGGGGAGAGTGGGCGATCCGCTTTCCAGCCCATGAGGGTATCAAGTTCAACGCTGTCTTGCGGGGCGCGTGCTGGGTGCAGGTCGATGGCGAGTCCGAGCCGTTGCGTATTGAGGCGGGTGACTGCTTCCTGCTGACGCGCGGGCGCCCATTCCTTTTTACGACCGACAGAACGCTCCCCGCGATCGAATCCGCGACAATCTACGACCAAGCGTTGAATTGTGTCGCGACCTGCAATGGTGGTGGAGATTTCCTCCTGATCGGTGGCCGCTTTTTCTTCGATGGCAGACATGCCGAGCTGCTGTTCAACGCCTTGCCGGCCATCGTCCATGTCCGTTACGCTTCGAACCAGGCGGCGGTGCTACGCTGGTCGCTGGAACAATTGGCGACGGAATTGAAACAAGGGTTGCCCGGCGGCACACTGATGGCGGACCATCTCGCACAGATCATGCTTCTCCAGGTAATCCGGCTCTGGCTGGCCTCGGACAAGGAGAAACATACTGGTTGGCTGGGGGCGCTGGCCGATCCGCGCCTTGCGCGCGTCCTGGGGGCTATGCACGGGGAGCCAGCCCGGCGGTGGACACTCGCCGAACTGGCCGGGTTCGCTGGCATGTCCCGGACTGTTTTCGCAGGGCGGTTTCGAGATGTCGTCGGGCAGACGCCGCTTGGCTACCTCACCGGATGGCGGATGCGCCTTGCCGCCGATCGCTTGCGGCACACCGATGAGAGCGTGGCGAGCATCGGGTTCTCTGTCGGCTATGAATCCGAAGCGGCTTTCAGCGCCGCATTTCGCCGGTCGGTGGGATGCACGCCAATGCAACATCGGCGTTTGGCTGTGTAGCGCACTAGCAATTTCGAATGATTTCCTCATCTCTTCCGGTTCCGGCGTGCCCCGCTTCGCGATACCCTCGTTATCCCGCCCTAAGGCTCGACATAAATTTTGCCGAAATGGCCTGCCAGGGCCGCAGCTTCGGACGGCGATATTGAGACCCTGCTCACCGGGCCGGCTTCGATCGCCGCGGCCGCACGATCAAACAGGGCGACGCAGCGCCGGTTGTCGAACCGGGAGGTATAGAGGATGCCATCTGCGGCAGTCGTGGCGTGGATCTCGGCGCAAACCGCCCAGCTTCGGACATAGTCGATCCCATGAAGGTCCGTGAAGGACAGTCCGTGCGCCGAGACGCCGGCGTCGAGGAGTGGATAGAGTCGGAGCGGCCTTGTCGTTACCAGTTCGCTGCGCACCCGCGCCTCTACCATCGTCGAAAGAACGTGCGGAGTCGCGGGCGCGCGAACGAGGGTTTCGCCGAAGGCTGTTTCGAGAGTCCGGGCGGCATACAAAACCTTGTAGCTGCCATCGGGCGAGTCATAACGGGACAGCGGCGTCTCGCCATCTGGTCCGAAGTAGATCGGGTCATGGCCGGTACGGTGGATGCGATAAAGGCGAACGCCGGCATCGATCCGTCTCAGTCGAACGGTCGGCACGGATGATCAGGCTGCCCAGCTCGCCGCGAGCGCTGCAAGCTGCTTCAACACCCTCGGCTCCGGCCGTCTGGTCAGCGTTTGCAAGATCGTCTCGGGTTGCGCACCGAACCCTTCGAGCGGTGTGGTGAGCATCATCAGCTGCTCCCAAGGATTCATGTCATCGAAGGCCTCCAGCACAGCCTTGAGACCCTGTAGCACCTCGCCGTCGACGAACTGCGCGGCGGGATAGCGCATCTCGGCTCCATAGGGGACCCCCAGGATTTGCCGGCGCTGGCGTTGCTTGTCGATCGCGGCTGGCGTGACCCCAAACATCGCTGCGACGTCGGCGCGATCGAGCATGCCGCCCGCGCGGGCGGCCATGTCCTCGCGGAAGCGGACCGTCTTCTCGCGCGCTGCCATGATCGCTTCGAGATCGGCGGGCGATTCTGGGGCGATGTCGCGCGGCGCGATGGCCAGCGCATGGCGAAGATCAGACGTGCCCACGATATCGGCCAGCGTATCATCGCTCGCGGACTCGACCGCCTTGACGATGGCGAGCGTCAGCTTTTCGAGCGCCTTGCGCCGCAGCGTATCGTTCGTCAGGCTCGTGCTGCGACCGCCTGTTTTCCGACGCGCCGGAACGAGAGAAGCGTTGGTTGCCATCGGTGTCCTTTCTGTCTCCAATATGCCAATAGCGACAAAAAGGACAAGCGCTGATCGCCATTCCGCCGTGACAATCGCGATCCGAACTGCTATATGGCTATCGAAAGGATTTCGCGATGGAGCAGACCATCGAAACCAAAGATGCCGCAAACAAAGCACCCTGGCCCGGTCTCTCGGCCTGGCTGTGGAAGCCTTGGTATGCAAAGCTCTGGTGGCTGATGGCGGTGACGACTTGGCTCGTCGCCCTTTTCGCTCCCAAGACCCTCGTTCCTCCCGACGGAACCTTTGCGTTGGTTCTCACGCTGATCTTTCATCCATTCGCGCTCTTCTGGTACGTCGCTATCCGTGCACTTTGGGTTTGGCGGCAGCAAGTGGTTTTCCCTTGGGACCCCGGCTATACGGACGAAAGTGCCGACGGTGATCATACTGATGAACTCTATAGTGGCGACGGTATCGGCTTCCATCGCCCTATTCCGATGTCGTATATGTCCGATCCGACCGACATCCGTTCGCCTCTGAATCCCGCAAATCCGGCCTATATTGTCAGGCACCGTCACAACTGATGGCTATCTTTTCTTAAATTCAGCGTCGCCGTCTCGAGAGCTATGATCCAAATCATCAGAGAAGCGGCCCGTATCGAGAATGCTGCGCTGCTCTATACCTGTTAGCGGAGCAGACCAATCTCCTACGCCTCGGCCAGATGAGGATTGGGTTAGATATCGGTTTCTTAGACCTTGAGAGCCGAGGATTTGTCGGCTCAATTCGAGGGAGAAGGCCTTCTCAGGAGCCGCAGATTTTGTGGATGCACGTTCCGCATTGGCGATAGCTTCGCGCACGTCATAGTTTACGATGTCCATCGTTGCCATTGCGTCGATCGAGCCTGTGCCCGTATCGCTACTGCTTGCGCCGACCTGCACAGAAGCTCGCCCACTATACCCCGAAGACGTCGAATTCCCGTCCTTCGCTCCAGAACCGCGTCCTCCGCGCGAGGCCCCGCCTTCGATCTGGCCACCGACTATCGTCCCTTGTGATACCTGATGCATTGCGCTCCGCGAAATAGATCGGGTCCAACCAGTCTGCGTCATGATCGCCTGCACGTCGCGCTGGAGCGTGTCGGCAACTTGAGGCTTGAGCCGCCAATTCCCTTTGCGGTCCATCTCGAAGCCACCGCGCAGCCAATTCTCCATCGCGGCACGGCCTTCCTCACCACCGCCCATGAAATGCTCGATCGTATCGGGGCCGGCCTGCTTACCCGCCTCGAACCGCGTGCTGGTATCGTTGCGCGCTGAACGGCTGAAGTCGGTCCCGCTCGACACCAGCAGGTCATTATCAGCGAAGCTGAACCGTGCCCGCCCGCCATTGGCGATTGCGCCGAGCTGGCTCTCGTTGATGAGACCAGCCTTATACATCGCAGCGGCGGTCTGGGGCGTCAGGTTGAGGCTGAGATCACCATTCTGGTCCATGGCGATCTGTCGCTTGGTCAGGGTAACGCCGTTTTCGGCGAGCAGCCCCTGCATTCGGGTCAGACGCTCATTGTCGACGATGCGGGTCAGACGCTCGTTCCGCGCGCGATCGGCGATGCCTTCCGCGCCGCCTTCGGCCATGTCCACCTGATTGCCGGCCGTGCGGCTCAGCGCCTGGATGAAGCTGTCGAGACGCGCTGCCTCGCGCGTCGAGACACCGGCCGCAGCGGCGCCTTCGGCAAAGCCGAAATTCTCCGATTGCCGCCGCTGCTCGCCGATCCGGGCCGCATCGCGCGTGCCGCTGGTACCGACTTCGCGCTGCGCATCGAGCTTGCCCGAGCGTTCCGCGAAATCATAGCCAGCCGCCTCTAGCGTGCGGCCATAGACGCTGGTTCCCTCGCGCGCCGCCTCAGCGGTCGCACCATCAGCCGTGCCGACACTAACCGCGGCATTATAGCGCTCCAGCGCGCGCTCGACCTGACCCTCGTTCCGCCCGGTCGCGCGCGCGAGCTGGGTGATCGCGGTGCTTCGCGCTTCGCCGGAGAGCGCGTTGATGAAACCGATGCGGCGGGATGTCTCGTCCACGGGGAGGCCAAGCATCGCGGCGGCCTCGCGTTGGCCCTGGTTACTGCCAGAACGCCAAGCCTGTTCGGTCGCGACATTGGACCGCTCCACCCCGGCGACATTGTCGCCGGCATAATCGCGTCGGCCTTCCATCGCGCCGACCTGGGTCTGCGCCGCGGTGAGATCGTTCTCGAGCAAGCGCTCCTGGTCGAAGGTATTGGCGATCAGCTTCGCGAAGGTGGGATCGGACTGTGCCTCGGCAATGATCCCGGACGCCTTGAGTTCAGCATCCTTAGCGGAATAGCCGCCACGCTCGAAGTGCCGGGTCGCCGCCTGCATCATCATCCCGTAAGCCCGTTGATCGCCGAAGGCGCGCCACTGGACGAGATTCTGCGCGAAAGCGGCGAACGCCTTTTCACCGGTCTGACCTTCCCCGAAATAGGTGGTGCCGAGCGTGCGAAGCGCATCCTTTTCGGCGAACTGGTGAATAGCTGTCGTCGCAGCATTCGCCCGGACTGCCCGCGCGACCTGTGGATCCGCCAGATCGCGCCCGTTGAGGGCGGGGGCGAGCCTTCCCAGTTCCTCGGCGCCCTGAAGGCCGCCGAGAGCGAAAGCGGTGCCGCCGGATGTGCCTGGACGCTCGCCCAGGATGTGATCTGCCTGGCCGAACGCTCGGTTGGCCCCAAATGTCGATCTCTCGCCGAAATCCCCGAAGCTGGAGGATGCGGCTGCCCGCGCCCGCGTGCCGAGCGCGGAGGCCTGGGCTTCGAGTGCCGAGGCTTGTCCCTCGGTCGTCGCCATCGGAGCGGCCGCCGCCGTGCCCTGGCCGGCGACACCAAGCGCGCCCGAGGTGAAAGAGGTGAAGACATTGCCGCTGAAGCGGAACACGGTGAACACGAAGGCGCCTGCCAGGCCGGCTGCCGCTGTGCGGAAGCTGCCGAAGATCGCCAGCGCCTTCATCGCCGCCGAGGGTGCTAGCAACCACGCATTGGCGGCGAGCGCGTTCGATCGCAATTCCTCGAGCGCGGCATGGGCACGGCCCAGCGTGAGCTGATAGATGCCCGCGTCAATAACGCCCCAGAGAGCTACGAACACGAACAGGCCGAGCGCGAAGCTCGCGACCCGGAGATTGATCGGCGTCAGGATGAACAGCAGCGCGACAGGCACCATGAATAGCATGATCCCGAACACCGTCGCCCGGATCGTTGGCATCCATTCATTGGCGACCGACAGGGTCGCAAGACCGTTCGAGATCACTGCCCGGTTGGCCATGACGCGCGCCGCGCTGGCCGGCGAATCCTCGAACAGGACGTCACCAACCGTATTGCCGAGTAAGATGTGGGTCAGGAGCGCCTGAGTGGACAGCGGCTGACCGAGCATCATCTGACCCATCTCGCCCAACTGCTGGCGGCATCGGTTCATCTGTTGCGCGTCGTCGACGTTGAAGCCGGTGCGGGCGCAGATCTGCCGCGTATAGCCGTCGAACAAGGCAGGGTCGGACAGGCGATCCGAGATATGCGTCCAGGCATCGGTGCAGCTCATCGTCGTGCCGCCCTTGTCGCTCTCGGTATAGACGGTCGAGAAAGTGGCGGGTCCGGCCATCGCCGCGAAGGCGCCCGGCAGGTCCGTTGCCGTGCGGAACAGCTTGTCGTCATCGATCCCATAGGCAGCTGAAACGCGCGCCACCGGATAACATTGCCGGACATAGTCCTTGATGGTCGCGTCGAGGAAGGTGTCGGTCATGGGGCCGCGCGGGGAAACCGCGTTGAGGAAGAGATCGAAGCTGTGGCCACCCGCGCCGAACTCGATCTTCGCATCGGGGTCAATGGTATTGTCGTCGATGGTCTCGACCAGCGCCCGCTCGATCATGTTGGTCACACCCGCCACCAGCACAAGCAGATTGGGGACGCCGCCGACTGGCTGATAGGCGTTGCGGACTCGGTCATAGACATGGACCGTGCCCGTGGTGGCGATCAGCCCCACGAACAGCCCGACGCCGAACAGCATTTGGAACCCGAATGCGACCAGCCCCATTCCCGAGCCGCGCACGCTCGCCACTATCGCCCCAAGGCCGATCCCGACCGTCGCGACGATCAGCACCAGCGTCTCATATCGGGGATCAGCGAAGATCATCGAGACGAGCCGAAACGCCTCCACCGTCTCGGCGAAACCGTCATAGGTGTGGAAACTCGTATCGACGGCCAGCGCCGGCGTAGCGGCGAGCAGCGCGGGGAGGAGGGCAAGCAGTTTGGCGATGCGGCGCATGGACTTGCCTCCCGTTACTGGTTGCGCGCGGCCGCCGCGCCGGCGGCGTCGCGAGCATCGCGGTCGCGGTCGCGGATGAGGCCCGCATAGTTCGCCGACAGGTTCGCCGCCGAGAGCGCTGCCATATAGCTCTGCCGCATCTGCGCACGCTGGCGCAGCACCTCGTCGCGCAGATCCCGCAGCTGCTCGATGCCCTTGGAGAGGATGCGTGTCTGGCAGACATTGGCGTTGTTGCCATCGGCGGCACCGGCCGTGGTCGCGCCCCGCTCGGCATTACTCACCGTGAAATCGATCGTGCGGGTGAGGTCGTTGAGCATCTGATAGGCAAGCGTCAGCGCGACCAACTCGTCGGTATCGGAGATAACCGAGTCGACCACGCCCTGCCGCACGCCCCATTCGAGCATCCGGTAGATCGGCAGCGTCCGGACGTTGGCGACGAACTGGCGCTCCTCGGTGCTGAGCGCGGCGCGCGTCCTGATCTTGGTGGCGATCGATTCCATGCGCTCACGCGCAAGGATAAGCGCGCCGCGGCCGCCGCCATCCTGCGAGCAATCCGCCGCCGATGGCGGGATGTTCAGCGATCGACGCTGGACGCGCCCGGTCAGGAAATCCTGCGAGCTTTCGGTGTCCTGCGCGGGGCATTGTGGGATGGCGGTGAACAACGGAACCTTATCGGCCGGATCCCAGCGCATATAGACGTCGCCCACGCGGGCGCGCATCACGCTCGCCCAGTCGCCGGCGCCGACGCGCGAGGCAGCGTGGGATAGCAGCGACCCGGTACGGAAGATGTCCGTGACTTCCGCCGGGCAGTTGGCGAGCACATCCTTCAGATCCTCGGTCGGGTTGTTGTTGTTCGCCTGGATCTTCTCGCGGCTTTGTTGATAGCTCTTGGCAAAGCCCTCCTTGACCGACTTGTACCCCGTCATCTCCTCGATGATCCCGCCCATATTGTCGTCGCCCTTGGCGATCTGGACCATGCGGTTGGCGAGTCGGCAGTCGTTGACCTGGATACTGTTCAGGAAATTGGTGGCGGCTTCCATCTTCGAGATGATGTTCCCCATCTTCTCGTCCAAGGTTTCGAGGAGATATTGAAAGGCCACGGCGGGCGCCGCCTGAAGGATGCTCTCCAGTTTCTGGACGAGATAATCGGGGTCGAGGAAACTCATGCCGCCTAAAAACATATCGATGCCGCCGCAGCCGGCGCGCACCTTGGGAAGGCTGATCGACATCAGATAGTCGTTATGGACGTCGACCCGTCCGGACATACCGCCTGCCGTGACGTAGCCCCGGGTCTGATCCTCGAAACTGCCAGGCGAGGTATAGGTCACATTGTCGAACCAGCTTTCCGCCCAGCTCTGGGCGTGGGCCGGCGCAGCAGCGCACCAGCAGGCGAGCAGGGCGCACAACGCGGTAATCAGGCGGGGTCGAACCATGGCGGGAATCCTCTTCGCAGAAATGGTCGCGACAGCTCGCCCGCCAGCAGAGCTTGCCACGGAAAGAATGACGGGGTGTGATAATTATCCTTGTAAATTCGGAGTTGCGATCCGAATATACGAGGATGATTAAACGACGTATCAGGACGGAACTGGCCGCAAGGCTTGACGAGACGCCTGCTGTCGCCCTGCTCGGGCCGCGACAGGTTGGCAAGACCACCCTGGCTCAGGAAATCGCTGCGACGCGGCCATCTGTGTATCTCGACCTGGAATCCGAAGCCGATCGTGCGAAGATCGCCGACGCCGAGCAGTATCTCACGAGCCACCAAGACAAGCTGGTCGTTCTCGACGAGGTCCATCGCTTGCCCGGCCTCTTCCAGA
>NZ_BCTX01000049.1 GCF_001590985.1 Novosphingobium naphthalenivorans NBRC 102051 | reverse complement strand
CGATTGAATTGGCCGGAAGGCCGCCGATGTTGACGATCCGGAGCGGCATTTTCGCGCGCGGGCTGGCCGCGTGCATCGCCCGGATCAGCATTTCCTTGCCGGTGCCGCTTTCGCTCTCGATCAGCACGGGGCTGTGTCCGCGCGCGGCCTTGGCGGCAACGGCGAGCGCCTTGCGGAAGTTCGGCGATGCCCCGATCATCGATTCGAAATCGGGATTGGACGGCATCTTTTCCGTCAGCGGCGCAAGTTCATCGCGCGGGGCTTCGCGCGTGGTGGCAGAGCGCAGGGCGTGCATCAGCCGGTCCGGCGCCACGGGTTTCACGAGATAGTCGGTCGCCCCCGCTCGCATCGCCTCGACGGCCAGGAGCGGCGAAGTGCTGGTGGTAAGCATCAGGATCGGCAGGGCCGGGCGGCGCGATTTCAACTCGGAAATCAGCGCGCAGGCATCCTCACCGGGCACCCACTGGTCGAGGATGATGGCGGAAAGCTGCATCCCTTGCCGGGTGCCGAGTGTGGCAATCGCGGTTTCCGCATCGCGCACGATCAGCGTGCGCCAGCCCTCGCGGGCCGCCAGCGCGGAGATGAGACGGCTCTGGGCCGGCTCGTCGTCGATAAGCATGAGAAGGCGTTGATCCAGATCCGCCATTGTATCGCTGCTGCCGTCGGCCTTCTTCAGGGTTGAACCTCTGGCATAGGCCAATCGGGTAAAGACGAAATTAAGCCTGAAATACAGTTCGCAGCTTTTGTGGTTTCCGGTATGGGGGGCTTCGCACTTGAGCGCGCGGATGACCCCGGCTAGAACACGGGGCAGGGATATTCAGAGGGGAATGCAGTTCATGACTTCGGGCAACGACATCAAGGTCGCACAGGAAACCTACAACGCCTTCATCAAGGCCGCGACCTGGGGCACCGGCATTGTCGTGCTGATCGTCGCGATTGTCATCGGCCTGATTTCCTCCTGATCGGAGTTTCGTGACTTGACGGAACCGCAGGGTCAACGGATCGCGGTCCTCAAGGAGCGCGCGGCCGGAGAGACGCGCGTCTCGGCGACGCCGGAAACGGTCAAGAAACTGATCGCGCTGGGCGCGGCGGTTTCGGTCGAGTGCAGGGCGGGCTCGAACGCCAGCATATCCGATGAGGATTACCTCGCTGCCGGGGCCGATGTCGGCCCGGTGGAGGCTGTGCTTTCAGGGGCGGAGATCGTGTTCGGCGTGCAGGGGCCCGATCCGGCGCTGCTGGGCGGCACGAAGCCCGGAGCATGGGTGGTCGCCACGCTCGATCCCTTCGGGCAGCGTGCGCGTGTCGATGCTTATGCCGCCGCAGGGCTGGAAGCGCTGGCCATGGAATTCATGCCGCGCATCACCCGCGCGCAGTCGATGGACGTGCTCTCCAGCCAGTCGAATCTCGCCGGATACAAGGCGGTGATTGCCGCGGCCGATACTTATGGCCGGGCCTTCCCGATGATGATGACGGCGGCGGGCACGGTTAGCGCGGCCAAGTGCTTCGTGATGGGCGTGGGCGTCGCGGGCCTGCAGGCCATCGCCACCGCGCGCCGTCTGGGGGCACAGGTTTCCGCGACGGACGTGCGCTCGGCCACCAAGGAGCAGATCCTCTCGCTGGGCGCCAAGCCGATCTTCGTCGAGAATGTCGCCGGGATCGAGGGTGAGGGTTCGGGCGGCTATGCCACCGAAATGAGCGAGGAATACCAGAAGGCGCAAGCCGAACTGGTTTCCAGTCACATCGCCAAGCAAGACATCGTCGTGACGACCGCGCTGATCCCCGGCCGGGCTGCCCCGCGCCTGATCACCGATGCGCAGATCGCGACGATGAAGCCGGGCAGCGTGATTTTCGATCTGGCCGTGGCGCAAGGCGGCAATGTCGAAGGCAGCGTGGCCGATCAGGTGGTAGAGCGGCACGGCGTGAAGATCATGGGCTTTTCCAACACCCCGGCGCATCTGCCGGCGGATGCCTCGGCACTCTATGCGCGCAACCTGTTCAATTTCCTTTCGGCTTTCTGGGACAAGGAACAGGGCAAGCCGGTGCTCGACGAAGAGATCGGCGATGCCGTGCGGCTGACGCAAGGCGGCAAGGTCGTGAATGCGAGGCTGCTGGGGTGATAGGGAATGCCTCCAGTCCTCCCCGATACGGGGAGGGGGACCGCGCGCAGCGCGGTGGAGGGGAGTCTCGGTTTACACCGCGCCCCGTCGTGGTGCGTGCCCGTGAATTGCGCAAGGCCATGAGCAAGCCGGAGTTTGCGCTGTGGCAGCAGCTTCGCCAGCGTCCGGGCGGTCTCAAATTCCGCCGTCAGCATCCTGTTGGTCCGTACATCGTCGATTTCTGCTGCCTGAGTGCGGGGCTCGTTGTGGAAATCGATGGCATTGCCCATGACATGGGCGATCGTCCCGCGCGTGACGAGCAACGCGTTCGCTTTATCAAGGAAAACGGGTTCAGGGTTTTGAGGGTCTCGGCCAGGCGTGTTCTGGCTGATGTCGAAGGCACTGCAGCGGCCATTGTCGCGCGGGCCGAGAGTCCCCTCCACCGTCCTGCGGACGGTCCCCCTCCCCGTGCCGGGGAGGACAAGTAGTGGATTTCGTCTCGATACTCTCGATCTTCGTGATGGCCTGCTTCGTGGGGTACTACGTGGTGTGGTCCGTGACCCCGGCGCTCCATACGCCGCTGATGGCTGTGACCAATGCGATTTCCTCGGTGATCGTGGTCGGTGCGCTGATCGCCAGTGCAGCGGCCGGTTCGCCGCTCGCGAAGTGGCTGGGCCTCGGCGCGGTGGTGCTGGCGAGCGTCAACATCTTCGGCGGCTTCGCCGTGACCGAGCGGATGCTGGCGATGTACAAGAAGAAGGACAAGCCTGCCGGGAAGGGGGGCAAGTGATGGAAACGCACGCCGTGAACCCCTGGGTCGCTGCCGCCTATCTCGTCGCCGGTGTCTGCTTCATTCTGGCCCTGCGTGGACTGTCGTCCCCGGCGACCAGCCGGGCGGGCAACCGCTACGGCATGTTCGGCATGGCGATTGCGCTGGTGACAACACTGATCACGCATGAGATCGCCAGCCTGCCGGAGATCATTGGTGCTATCGCGATTGGCGGCGGTATCGGCTTCGTGATCGCACGCCGCATCCAGATGACCGCCATGCCCCAGCTTGTGGCGGCGTTCCACTCGCTGGTGGGCCTTGCCGCCGTGCTGGTGGCGGTTGCGGCCTTCCTCAACCCGGATGCCTTCGGCATTCTCGGGGCGGACGGCAATATTCTCAACGTCAGCCGCGTCGAGATGGCGCTGGGCGCAGCGATCGGTGCCATCACGTTCTCGGGCTCGGTCATCGCCTTTGCCAAGCTCAATGGCAATATGTCCGGCTCGCCGATCCTCCTGCCTGCACGCCACGTGATCAATCTCGGTACGCTGGTGCTGATCATTGCGCTGACGGCGATGTTTGCTGTGGCCGCCCACGCCGGGCCGGGCGAGAGCCCGCTGTTCTGGGTGGTCGTGGCGCTCAGCTTCGCCATCGGCTTCCTCCTGATCATCCCGATCGGCGGGGCCGACATGCCGGTCGTCGTCTCGATGCTCAACTCCTATTCGGGCTGGGCGGCGGCGGCGATGGGCTTCACGCTGCACAACACCGCGATGATCATCACCGGCGCGCTGGTCGGCTCGTCGGGTGCGATCCTCAGCTACATCATGTGCAAGGCGATGAACCGCAGCTTCCTCTCGGTGATCGCGGGCGGCTTTGGCGCCGATGCCGGCGGCGGGGGCGGTGGCGAGGCCAAGGAGCAGCGCCCGTGGAAGCGCGGCTCGGCCGAGGATGCGGCCTTCCTGATGAAGGAAGCCGAGAACGTCATCATCATTCCCGGCTACGGCATGGCGGTGGCGCAGGCGCAGCATGCCCTGCGCGAGATGACGGACTTGCTCAAGGAGCACGGCGTCAATGTGAAGTTCGCGATCCATCCAGTCGCGGGGCGCATGCCGGGGCACATGAACGTGTTGCTCGCCGAAGCCAGCGTGCCTTATGACGAAGTCTTTGAGCTGGAAGACATCCAGAGCGAATTCGCGCAGGCCGATGTCGCCTTCATCATCGGCGCCAACGACGTGGTGAACCCGGCGGCCAAGACCGACAAGTCCTCTCCCATCTACGGTATGCCGGTGTTCGATGTGGACAAGGCCAAGACCATCTTCTTCATCAAGCGCTCGATGGGCGGGCAGGGCTATGCCGGCGTTGACAACGATGTGTTCTACATGGATCAGACGATGATGCTGCTTTCCGACGCCAAGAAGATGGTCGAGGAAATCAACAAGTCCCTGACCGACTGAGATTCCATGTTCCGTTTGCTGAAAAAATTCCTGCTGCTTGTGGGCCTTGTCGCCGTGCTCTGGTTCGGCGCGTTCTGGTTCGCCGAGTTTCGCGTGCGCACCGCTTTTGCCGAGGCAGGGATGACCGCCAAAGCCTCGGCCTGCATGGGCCATCGCCTCGTCAGGCGGCTGTCTTTCCTGCAGCTGTACAAGCTCACGGCGTTTCAGGAGGAGCGGCACACGCCCGGCGGTCTCCTGCGCGCCGTCCGCAAGATCAATGACAGCAAGGTGATCCTCGTTACCACCAGTTCGGCGGCCTTGTGCTCTACCGGCCTTGCCCGCTAGGGGGAGCATCGCTCCCAATCGCCGACGCGGGAAGATATACGCTTGACCCTGGCCCCCTATGCTTCCGATCCGGCCCGTTCGCGCGGGCGTGAATTCGCGCTTGAAAATGCCGTCGCGCGCGGTCCGCGCAGTGTCTACCAGCGCGACCGCGACCGGATCATCCACTCGATCGCCTTCCGCCGCCTGCGCTACAAGACGCAGGTCTTCATCGCGCCCGATGGCGACCATTACCGGGTGCGCCTGACGCATAGCCTGGAAGTCGGCCAGATCGCGCGCGTGATCGCCCGCATCCTCGGGCTGGACGAGGACCTGACCGAGGCGCTGGCGCTGGCGCACGACATCGGCCATCCGCCTTTCGGCCATGCGGGCGAGGAAGCGCTCGATGCGGCGCTGCACAAGGCGGGCGGTTTCGATCACAATGCCCATTGCCTGCGCACGCTGATGCGGCTCGACAGCCCCTATTGCGAGCACGACGGGCTGAACCTGACCTGGGAAACGCTCGAAGGGCTGGCCAAGCACAACGGGCCGGTGCTGGAGCCCAACTGGGCGCTGGCGGAACTCGATGCCGTCTATGGGCTGGAACTCCACACCCATGCCTCGCTGGAAGCGCAAGTCGCGGCGCTGTCGGACGACATTGCCTATGACAATCACGATATCGACGACGGGCTGCGCGCGGGCTTCCTCGATCTTGACGAACTGCTGGCGCATCCTTTCGTGGCCAGCCACTGGGCCGAAGTGGAACGCCGCTATCCGGGCGTCCCGCGCGACCGGCAACTGGCGGAACTGATCCGCAGCCAGATCGGCGTGATGGTCAACGACCTGCTCGCCCAGACCCAGGCGAACCTTGCTGGCGTGGGCAGCGTGGAAGAGGTGCGCGCGGCGGGCCGTCCGCTGGTCGCTTTCTCGCCCGGCATGGCCGAGGCGGAACGCACCTTCAAACGGTTCATGTACGACAAGCTCTATTACCATCCCGAACAGCTCGAAACCGCGCGCCGCGCCCGGGCCGTGCTGGCCGAACTCTATTCGGCCTATTCGCAGGAGCCGGTGCTGATGGAGGAAAGCTGGATCGACACGCTGCCGCGCCAGGAGCCCGAGCGCAGCCGCCACATTGCCGATTACATCGCGGGCATGACGGACCGCTTTGCGATTTCCTGCCATGAACTGATCTATGGCCGGACGCCCGAAGGGCTCAGCAATGTCTGAGGGCGAGGGATAGCATGAAGACCGGGGGGATCCGCATTTGCCTCGTCGGTGCGACGGGGCTGGTCGGCAGCGCGGTGATGGCCGAAGCCGTTGGGCGCGAGGATGTGCGGCTGATCGCCATTGCGCGGCGCGAGGCGCCGATGCCGCCGGGCGCGCGCATGGAAATGCTGGTGGGCGAGCCGATCGACTGGCCGCAACTGATCGCGGCGGCCCGGGCGGACGTCATGGTCTGTGCGCTCGGCACGACGATCAAGATGGCGGGCAGCCAGGAAGCGTTCCGTGCCATCGATCACGATCTGGTGCGGTTCTGTGCCGAGGCGGCGCGGGCCGCCGGGATCGAGCACATGATCGTGGTTTCGGCGATCGGTGCCGAGCGGGCCAGCCGTAACTTCTACCTCTCGGTGAAAGGGGAGATGGAGCAGGCGCTGTCCAAGCTGGGCTTCCGCCGCCTCGACATTCTTCATCCCGGGCTGCTGCGCGGGCATCGCGAAGAGCGGCGGCCGCTGGAGGCCGCGGCGCAAGTCATGGCTCCGCTGGCGGACTGGACGGTGCTCCATGGCCAATACCGCCGTTACCGTTCGATTTCTGCCCGCAAGCTGGCCCGCGCCATTCTGGCACTGGCGCACGAAAAGGTGCGTGGGCGCTTCATGCACGATCACGATGCCATGATCCGGGTGCTTCGCCGTATCGGGGATTAGTTTCGCAGCGCAGCACGCGGGGCGTTGACTCGTTCGCGCGGCTCCATCAAGGCTTGTCCATCGCTGGCACGCGCGGGAGAGACCTCGCTGATTCGGGCAACCGGTCAGGGAGGCGCCGAAGGAGCAACCGCCCCGGAATCTCTCAGGCAAAAGGACCGTGCAGGGCCTATAGCGAAACTCTGGAAAGTGTCGTGGCCATGCCACGGCCGCCGACGGTGTAACTTCGCCTGTCTCCTTCACGGAGAGATTGCGAGGGAAGCTCTCAGGTTTCCGTGACAGAGGGGGCACCGGAACGGTGTGCCATGCTTGTCGCGGAGTCATGTCTTGAGCGAATATCCAGTTAACGACGATAATCAGGCCGAAGACCTCGCGCCGATGCTGCTGCCGCTTGATGCCTGGCATCGCAAAAAGGGCGGCCGCATGGTTGAATTCGCCGGCTACATGATGCCCGTTCAGTACGAAGGGATCATGGCCGAGCACCTCTGGACGCGCGAAAGCGCCGGGCTGTTCGATGTCAGCCACATGGGGCAGATCTATATCTCGGGCGAAAATGTCGAGGCGGCACTCGAAGCTGCGCTTCCCATCGACCTGTCCACGCTCAAGACCGGCTCGGTGCGCTATTCGCTGCTGCTCGACGAAGAGGGCGGCATTCTTGACGATCTCATGGTCACGTGCTGGAGCACGGGGTTCTATCTCGTGGTCAACGGCGCGACCAAGTGGGACGACATCGGTACCTTGCGCGAACTGCTGCCGGACGATGTCACGCTGAACCATCTCGATGAAAACGCACTGCTGGCTCTGCAGGGCCCCAAGGCCTTCGCCGCGCTGGAACGCCATGTGGAAGGCGAAACCCCGCTCTCGGCGCTGACCTTCATGAAGGGTGCCAGCTTCAAGCTGGGCGGTGTCGATGCCTGGATCAGCCGCTCGGGCTACACCGGCGAGGACGGTTTCGAGATTGCGATTCCCGGAGAGGCGGCCGCCCAGGTGGCCGACCTGCTGTGCAGTGAGCCGGAAGTGAAGCCGATCGGCCTTGGCGCGCGCGACAGCCTGCGTCTGGAAGCGGGCCTGCCGCTTTACGGTCATGACATGAACCCGGACATCGATCCGGTCAGCGCCAACCTCGTCTTCGGCATCAACAAGCGCCGTCGCAGCGAAGGCGGTTTCCCCGGCGCGGAGCACATTCTGGGCGTTCTGGCACAAGGCGCATCGAAGCTGCGCATCGGCCTGACGCTCGAAGGCCGCATGGCCGCGCGTGAGGGCGCCGTGGTCATGCTCGGCGATCAGCAGGTTGGTGTCGTGACTTCGGGCGGCTTCTCGCCCTCGCTGCAACACCCGATCGCCATGGCCTATGTCGATGCGGCCCACGCCGCCGACGGCACGGCTCTTGAAATCGAAATGCGCGGCAAGCGCCTTCCCGCGAAGGTGGTGCCGATGCCTTTTGTCCCCCACCGCTATCACCGCTGAGGAGCAGCACCCATGACCCGCTATTTTACCGAAGACCATGAGTGGATCGAAGTCGAAGGCGACCTCGGCACTGTCGGCATTACCGATTACGCACAGGGCCAGCTTGGCGACATCACGTTTGTCGACCTGCCCGAAGTGGGCGCCAGCGTTGCCAAGGGCGATTCCGTTTCGGTGGTCGATTCCGTGAAGGCCGCCTCGGACATCTACACGCCGGCTTCGGGCACCATCACCGAAGTGAACCAGGTGCTCGCCGACGAGCCCGAACTGGTCAACACCGAAGCCGAAGTGGGCGGCTGGCTGTACCGCATGACCTTGTCGGACGCCGCCGAGCTGGGCAGCCTCATGGATGAGGCGGCCTACAAGACTTACGTCGAAAGCCTCTGATTTTCACGGAGTAACGCCCCTTGCGCTACCTGCCCCTTACCCCTGCCGATCGTGCCGAAATGCTCGGCGTCATCGGTGCCGCCAGCGTCGATGACCTGTTCGTCGACGTGCCTGAAGAAGCACGGCTGTCCGGCCCGATCGAGGGCTTGCCGATGCACGCCAGCGAAATGGCGGTCGAACGCCACATGACGGCGCTTGCGGCGAAGAATCTGTCTGCCGGTTCGGCGCCGTTCTTCCTGGGGGCAGGGGCGTACCGCCACCATGTGCCGGCCTCGGTCGACCACCTGATCCAGCGCGGCGAGTTCCTGACGGCCTACACGCCGTACCAGCCGGAAATCGCGCAGGGGACGCTGCAGGTGCTGTTCGAGTTCCAGACGCAGGTCGCGCGCCTGCTCGGCACCGATATCGCCAATGCCTCCATGTACGATGGCTCGACCGCGTGCTGGGAAGCGATCCTGATGGCTGCGCGCGTGACCCGCAAGGGCCGCGCGGTGCTCTCGGGCGGTCTGCACCCGCACTACGGCGAAGTGGTGCGCACGATGGCGAAGTTCACCGGGGACGAGATCGTCTCGCTCGGCACGGACCTGACGGCGGAACCCGATGACGCGGCGGTGATCGGCGCGATCGACGACAAGACCTCGTGCGTGGTCGTACAGTATCCCGACGTGCTGGGCCGTATCCCCGACCTCGCCGCGATCGCCGAGGCAATCCATGCCAAGGGCGGGCTGCTGGTGGCCGTCGTCACCGAGCCGGTGGCGCTGGGCCTGATCGAAGCGCCGGGCGCGCTGGGTGCGGACATCGTCGTGGGCGAGGGGCAGTCGCTGGGCGTCGGCCTGCAGTTCGGCGGGCCTTACCTCGGCCTGCTGGGCTGCCGCGAGAAGTTCGTGCGCCAGATGCCGGGCCGCCTGTGCGGCGAGACGGTCGACGCCGAGGGCAAGCGCGGTTTCGTGCTGACGCTTTCCACGCGTGAGCAGCATATCCGCCGCGAGAAGGCGACCAGCAACATCTGCACCAATTCAGGGCTTTGTGCGCTGGCTTTCAGTATTCACCTGACCCTGCTGGGCGGCGAGGGACTGGCGCAGCTTGCAGCCGTCAATCATGCCAAGGCGCAGGCCCTGGTCGAGCGGCTGACTCGCATTCCGGGCGTCGAACTGCTCAACCATGCCTATTTCAACGAAGCGACGCTGATCCTGCCGCGCGATGCGCGCGAAGTGGTGCGCGAACTGGCCGAGCGGGGCGTGCTGGGCGGGGTCTCGCTCAGCCGCCTGTTCCCGGTGGCCGATGGTCTGGACAAGGCGCTGCTCGTCGCGGCGACTGAAACTGTGACCGATGAGGACATCGAGACTTTCGCAACCGAATTGGAAGCCCTTCTGGTGGGAGTGCCGGCATGAGCACGGTGAATGCAGCGGGCTGGAAGCCCACGATGGGTGATGTTGGGGGTGATGCCGGGGGTGAAGCCGGGGCCGAGGGCGGCGCGCCGCTGAAGACGGCGAGCGGTGACTATGGCCTGATGCTCGAAGAAGCCCTGATCTTCGAACTCGGCGCCAAGGACAAGTGCGGCGTTGATTTCGACGAAGCGGACCGGGCTCCGGCCGCGGGTCTGTCGAAATTCCTGCGCAAGTCCGTGCCGGACCTGCCGGGTCTGACCGAACCCGAAGCGGTGCGCCATTACACGCGCCTGTCGCGGCAGAACTATGCCATTGATCTCGGGCCGTTCCCGCTCGGTTCGTGCACGATGAAGCACAACCCGCGCCTCAACGAGTCGATGGCGCGCTTGCCGGGCTTCGCCGACGTGCACCCGATGCAGCCGCAGACGACGGTGCAGGGCGCGCTCGAAGTGATCGAGCAACTGGCCAACTGGCTGATTACGCTCACCGGCATGGCCTCGGTGGCGATGAGCCCCAAGGCGGGTGCCCATGGCGAGCTGTGCGGCCTCCTGTGCATCCGCGCTGCGCTCGACGCGCGCGGCGAGACGCGCGACGTGGTGCTGGTGCCCGAAAGTGCCCACGGCACCAATCCGGCGACGGCGGCTTTCGCGGGCTTCAAGGTCCAGTCGATCCCGGCGACACCCGATGGCCGCGTCGATGTGGCCGCGCTCAAGGAGAAGCTGGGGCCGAACGTGGCGGGGGTGATGATTACCAACCCGAACACTTGCGGCCTGTTCGAATCCGAGCTCAAGACGATTGCCGATGCCGTCCATGCGGCGGGCGGCTATGTCTATTGCGACGGCGCCAATTTCAACGCGATCGTTGGCAAGGTGCGTCCGGGCGATCTGGGCGTCGATGCCATGCACATCAACCTGCACAAGACCTTCTCCACCCCGCACGGCGGCGGCGGTCCGGGTGCCGGGCCGGTGGTGCTCTCGCAGGCGCTGGCGCCGTTCGCGCCGCTGCCTTTCGTGACGCGCGGCGCTGACGGCATGATCCACCTCGTCGAGGAAGAGAACCGGGGCGAGGGGCATTCGCAGGCCTTTGGCCGCATGGTCGCGTTCCACGGCCAGATGGGTATGTTCACGCGCGCGCTGACTTATATCCTCAGCCACGGTGCTGATGGCCTGCGCCAGGTGGCCGAGGACGCGGTGCTCAACGCCAACTACGTGCTGCGTGCCTGCGAGGACGTGCTGCCCGCGCCGTTCGCCCAGAGCGGCCCGTGTATGCATGAGGCGCTGTTCAGCGATGCGGGCCTCGCCGATGGCATCTCCACGCTCGATATCGCCAAGGGCCTGATCGACGAGGGCTTCCACCCGATGACGGTCTATTTCCCGCTGGTGGTCAAGGGCGCGATGCTGGTCGAGCCGACGGAGACCGAAAGCAAGGCCGGGCTCGATCGCTTCATCGGATCGCTGCGCTCGCTGGCGGAGCGGGCCAAGGCGGGCGATCAGAGCCTGCATTCGGCTCCGCACTTCGCACCGCGCCGCAGGCTTGACGAAACGCAGGCGGCACGCAAGCCTGTGCTGGTCTGGCAGGGGTAACGGCGCTAGGAACCGCCTCTCCCTAATCGGGACCGTAAACAGGGGAAGCGGAGCGCATGGGATCTCAATCGGGCCAGTGGCTGGCTTATCTGCCGTTTGCCATTTTCGTATTGGTGATGCTCTTGCGCTTCCGCTCGCTCAACCGGGCGCGGCCGCTGCGGGTGGCGACGCTCTGGATCTTTCCGGTCCTGGTCCTCGCCCTTGTAAGCTTTGCGCTCTACGGAATGCATCCGCCGCTCAAGGGCTGGCTGCTCTTCGCGGCGGGGATCGCCGTGGGTTCGTTGCTCGGCGTGCAGCGCGCGCGGATGATGCACCTGCATGTCGAAGGCGAGGGGGCCGAGGCCAGAGTGATGATGCGCCAGTCGCTGGCGGCGCTGGTGATGATCCTGGCTATCTTCGCACTGCGGCGCCTGCTGTTTTTCGGTGTGAACCCCGCGTCCGGCGGCCATCCCGGCGCCAATGCCCTGCTGGTGACGGACGCCATGCTGGGCTTTGCCGCGGGCGTGATCTGCGTCCAGCGCGTCGTCCTGTGGCTGCGGGCACGCCGTCTGGTGGCCGAGCATCGTTCCGGGGATGCTGAGTGACACGTCTTTTCGAGCGCATTACCGGGCTGTTCGCCTTGTGGACGGTGCTGGGCGTCGGCCTCGCCTGGTTCTCGCCCGAGGTGTTCCTGTGGGTGGCCGACGGGCGTTTCCGGCCGTTTGGCCAGCCGCTCATCAGTGTCATGCTGGGGGTGATCATGCTGGGCATGGGGATCACCCTCAGCTTCGATGATTTCCGGCGCGTGCTGGCTTTGCCGCGGCAGGTCATGGCAGGCGTGGCGCTGCAATTTACCGTCATGCCGCTCGCCGGGTTCGCCTCGGCCTGGGCGTTCGGGCTGAAGCCGGGGCTGGCCGTCGGCCTGATTCTCGTATCATGCTGCCCGGGCGGCACGGCTTCCAACGTCATCAGCTATCTTGCCCGCGCCAACGTGGCCCTGTCCGTGACGATGACGATGGCCTCGACGCTCGTCGCCATCGCCCTGACCCCGGTGCTGACCGGATGGCTGGCGGGCGTGTTCATCGAGATCGACCGCTGGAACCTGTTCCGCGAGATGTTGGCGGTCGTGCTGGTGCCGGTCGTCGCCGGGGTGCTGATGAACCGCTACCTGCCGAAGTTGACGCAGAAGGTCACGGTGGTCTCGCCTTTCATCTCGGTGCTGTTCGTGGTGCTGATCGTTTCCGGCATCATCGCGAAATCGAAGCCGCTGATCGAGCTGCACGCCGGGGTGCTGCTGCTGGCGGTGTTCTCGCTCCATGCCTGCGGATTCGGGCTGGGCTATCTTCTCAGCCGCATCCTGCGCCTGCACGAAGCCTCTGCGCGCACCATCAGCATCGAGGTCGGTATGCAGAACAGCGGGCTTGGCGCCAGCCTTGCCTCAAGCCCGGCTTTCGCACGTCAGTTTACCAATACCATGCAGGCCGCGCTGGCGCCCGTGCCCGCGGCGATCTCGGCTGTCATGCATGTGCTGATCGGAAGCCTGCTCGCCTCGATCTGGAGCCGCAGGCAGCCTGAATAGGATTGGGCTGCCGCGGCTTTTTACCGAGTTCAGTGGCCGTGCATGGCGTCGTCGCCGGCTTGTCCGACGGACTCGATGTCCCGGCCCACACCCTTGACGGTGTTGCAGGCAGCAGCGCCTGCCATCAGGCCGCCGGCAACGAGGATGAGCACCATTTTCTTGAGCATTGCGTTATTGTTCCTTGTTGGACGCGTGAAATCATAAGCCAAGCGTGGGCAAATGGGAAGTGAGCGGGAGAGTGCCGTGCCCCGGCGGCGTTCTCCCGAAAGCCGCCTCAGTTGATGGCGTCGTCCCCGGCCTGGCCGACGGATTCGATGTCCTTGCCCATGCCCTTCACCGTGTTGCAAGCGGCGGCGCCGAGAGCGAGACTGCCTGCCGCAAGCGCGAATACGATATTCCTGATCATCTTCCTGGTCCTTCCTGGGTTCGCCGGCCGCAAACACGGCCAGCTTGCGGAACAGAAACACCCGTAAGAGGTATCAGGTTCCCTTTGCGGGCTGGCTTGCACCGTCTTCTGCGAACTCCTCCATCACGCCGGAATCGAATGCCGAAGTGGGGGAAATGTGCCGGGAAAGGTAGTGCTCGCGCCAGGTGATGATCAGGCCGGCCGCGATGATCAGCGGCGCCCCCAGCCAGATGCTGTGCAGCGGCAGCTCGTCCCAGATCAGCCAGCCGTAGAGCGTGGCCCAGACCAGCGCGGTGTAATCGATGATGACCACGGTCGCGACTTGCCCGTGGCGCAGCGAGGCCGTGATCAGGAACTGGGCGAAAGTCCCGGTGAAGCCGATGGCGACGAGGATCAGCCAGGCTTCCAGGGAATGCGGCTGGGCGTAGAAGGGTAGCAGCACGGTGGCGAAGAGCGAGCCATAGACGGCAAACCAGAACACGCAGGCGATCGGCGCTTCGGTGCGGGCCAGATCGCGGATCTGGAAACTGACAGTCGCCACGACCCCGCCCGCGCCAAGGCCGACCAGCAGTCCGAGCGGGGGAATATGGTTGCTGCCGGGATTGGCGACCACGAGCACGCCGGCAAAGCCGAGGATAACGGCCGTCCAGCGCCAGATGCCGACCGGGCCTCGCAGGATCAGCGCGGTTATCAGGACGGCGAAAAGAGGCGTGGTGAAGCTCAGCGTGGTCTGGATCGGCAGCGGGAGCAGCATCGCGGCCGAAACATTGCACAGCAGCCCCAGCGTGCCGGTTGCGGCCCGTCCGGCGTGGCTGGCCATACGCCGTGTCGCCAGAACGCCGAGATTGCCGGTTGCCAGCAGCCAGCCGAAGATCATCGGCACGCTCATCGCCTGGCGCCAGAACAGGAGTTCTGCGATCGAGACGCCATGATCGCCAACAAGCTTCACCAGCATGAACATGGTGGAGAGCATGACCATGGCCAGCGCGCGCAGGCCTATGGCGAGCAAGGGATTTTCTCGCGACTGGGGACGAGGGGAGGAAGTCACACAAGGCGCTTTAACTTGCCCGCGCGCGGAGGCAAGGGCGGGATATGAATGATTCGACATCGTGGATGATGACTGCCGGGGGGATCGCGGCGCTTCTGGCCCTGCTGGCCTGGATCGGCGATCGCCGCCGTATGCGCCGCCGCGACATGGATCGTGTGGGCTTCATGCCCTGGACGCCGATCTTCTTCTGGTCGCTGCTGGCGGCGGTGTTGCTGCTGGGATTGGGAGGACGGGCCCTGCTGGGCGGATGACGCAGGGCCTCCGGTCTCAAATGTACAACTAAATTGAACAAATGAATCGAGTTTATCCGGCTGGGCAGGGCGCGAGCTTTCTGGAAACAGGCGATCAGCGTTTCGCTCCCAAGCGCTTCTTTCGGAGAAACTTGAATGAACCGTTTTCTTGCATCGGCGCTTGCCGCCGCGTCCATCGTGGTGTCCGCACCGCTCTTTGCCCAGCAGGCCGATACGAGCCCCGCGGCCGTTCAGGCCGGACACTATGCTCTCGACAGCTCGCATACCCTTGTCCGCTTCACGGTCGATCACTTCGGCATCAGTGAATTCTTCGGTACGTTCCCCGGTGCCAGCGGCACGCTGTCGCTCGACCCGAAGAATATCGCTTCGGCGAAGCTCGACGTCTCGGTGCCGGTCGGACGCGTTTCGACTACGAACCAGACACTGGACGAGGAACTGGTCAGCGCGGACTGGTTCGATGCCGAAAAGTATCCGGCGATGCGCTTCGTTTCGACCAAGGTGGTCAAGACCGGTGAACGCACGGCCGATGTCACGGGCAATCTGACCATGCACGGCGTGACGCGCCCGGTGACGCTCAAGGCCACGTTCAAGGCCGGTGCCGTCAATCCGATGAACCAGACCTACACGATCGGCTTCAACGCCACCGGCGTGATCAAGCGTACCGAATTCGGCGTGAGCAAGTATGCGCCGCTCGTTAGCGACGAGACGACGATCGCGATTACCGCGGCATTTGAGAAGCAGGCCGACTGACAGGCCGGCTGACAGGCTTACCGCGCAGGTGATCGGGCGGCGTGCGGCTTACCGGCCGCCACCCCGATTGCCTGCGCGCATCAGGGGATCAGAGGCAGGCTTCGAGATAGGCCTGATCGAAACCGAACTGACGCGCCTTTTCGAGCGTGTAGGGGCGCAGGCCCGAGGCGCGGAACTCGCCGAGGATCTTGCCCTCGTCGGTCTCGTCCAAGTACTCGAACTTGAACAGTTCCTGGGTGACGATGACGTCGCCTTCCATGCCGATCACTTCGGTGATGTTGGTGGTACGGCGCGAACCGTCGCGAAGGCGCTTCACCTGCACGATCAGATCGACGGATTCGGCGATCTGGCGGCTGATGGCTTCCTTCGGGATCTTGATGTCGCCCATCAGGATCATGTTTTCCATACGGCCCAGGCATTCGCGCGGGCTGTTGGCGTGGAGCGTACACATCGAGCCGTCGTGGCCGGTGTTCATGGCGGCGAGCAGGTCGAAACACTCGGCGCCGCGGATTTCGCCCAGGATGATGCGGTCAGGACGCATACGCAGGGCGTTCTTCACAAGGTCGCCGATAGTGATCGCGCCCTGGCCTTCAAGGTTCGGCGGGCGGGTTTCGAGCGGTAGCCAGTGCGGCTGCTGCAGGCGAAGTTCGGCCGCGTCTTCGATCGTCAGCACGCGCTCGCCCGGATCGATCATCTTCGACAGCGCGTTGAGCATGGTCGTCTTGCCTGAGCCCGTACCGCCCGAGATGACCACGTTCATGCGGCAGGCGCCAGCGATCTTGAGGCAGGTCGCCATTTTCTCGCTCATCGAACCGAAGTCCTTGAGCATGTCGATGGTGATCGGCTTCTCGGAGAACTTACGAATCGAGATCGCGGTGCCGCGCAAGCTGAGCGGCGGGACGATCACGTTGACGCGGCTGCCGTCCTTGAGACGGGCGTCGGCCAGCGGCGTGGTCTGGTCGACGCGGCGGCCGACCTGGTTGACGATGCGCTGGGCGATCTGGAACAAGTGCTGCTCATCGCGGAAGCGGATGCCCGCGAGCTGTAGCTTGCCCTTCTTTTCGATGTAGGTCTGGTTCGGCCCGTTGACCATGATATCCGACACGTCGGGGTCGCTGAGCAGCTCTTCGAGCGGGCCGAAGCCCAGCAGTTCGTCGATCAGCACCTTTTCCAGCGCGAACTGTTCGCGGCGGTTGAAGGTGATTTTCAGCTCGGCCAGCACTTCCATGATGATCGGGCGGAATTCTTCCGACAGTTCATCCTTGGTGAGCGTGGCCGCCGCTTCGGGATCGACGCGTTCGAGCAGGCGGGGCAGAACCTGTTCCTTGATCTTGTGGATCGAGGCTTCGAAGCCGCCCTGTTCGGAATTGGCATCGGTAACGGCATTGGCGCGGTCCGCCAGACGGGACATGGCATCGTCGCGGCCATGCTTCGCGGTAGGCTCGCCGCCGGGCAGGGGCGGGAATTGCTCGCCGCCGGGCACGGGGACGGAATTCGACATACCGCCGGGAACAGCCGTCTTGTCCTGTGCACCACCTTTCAGAGGCTTGGCTACGCCGAATGCCGGACGGGCTCCCTGGCCCATTCCACCCATGCCGCTTCGCCGCCCGAATGCACTCATAAGAAATCCAACCTCTTTCAGCGCCCGGCCCCGGACCGGGTGTGATCCATTGCACTTGGGCAGATCATTAAGGTTGAAACTTTGATAACTTCCTAATGGCGGCACCGGATCTGCAGGTTTCGGGGCCGGCAATCGGAGTAAGGGAAAAGAACCGTGACGGTGCAGACAGGAACATGCTGGCTATGTGCACGGCCGCTGGGGCGCCGGATCGAATGGCATCATCCGGTTCCGAAAAGCCGCGGCGGGCGCGAGACAGTGCCGCTTCATCCGATCTGCCACCGCACGATCCATGCCCGGTTTTCCAATGCCGAACTTGCCCGGATGACGGCGAGCGCGGAGGCCTTGCTGCAATCCGAGGACATCCGCCGCTTCGTGCGATGGGTGGCGGGAAAGCCGGCCGACTTCCACGCGCCCACGGCACGCCGCCGCTAGAGTGATTTCGAGGCAGGTGGAATTACCTGCCGGCTCGGAAATCACGGCAAACAAAGAATTTCCCAGAGCCGGTCTGGTTCAATCTGAACCGGAGCGGCTCTAGGCGCAAGCGTTCCGCCAAAAGCGAAGGGGCGCCGCCGGTTTCCCGGCGACGCCCCTTCGTTGAAACGCTTTCAGCAAGCGGTCAGGCTTCGACGTGCTCCGCAAGCACGGTGAGGCCGGCATCACCCACTTCGGCGAAACCGCCGGTGATCCTGATCTCTTCGGGGGCGCCGTTCTCGGTCTTGTAGACCTTCAGCGCGCCGTCGGCGATCGTCGACATGAAGGGCGCATGGCCCGCCAGCACGCCGAACTCGCCTTCCGTACCGGGGACGACCACCATGTGGACGTCCTCGGACCGAACGAGCTTCGCCGGCGTGACGAGTTCGAAGTGAAGGGCCATGATCTCAGGCGTCCTCGGCCAGCTTCTTGGCCTTTTCGACCGCCTCGTCGATGCCGCCGACCATGTAGAAGGCAGCTTCCGGCAGGTGGTCGTACTCGCCGTCGACGACAGCCTTGAACGACTTCACGGTGTCTTCGAGCTGGACGAACTTGCCCGAGATGCCGGTGAAGACTTCGGCCACGTGGAACGGCTGCGACAGGAACTTCTGGATCTTGCGGGCGCGGGCGACGGTGAGCTTATCTTCTTCCGAAAGCTCGTCCATGCCCAGGATCGCGATGATGTCCTGCAGCGACTTGTACTTCTGCAGGGTCTCCTGGACCTTGCGGGCAGTCTCGTAATGCTCGGCACCGACGACGCGGGGCTCAAGCACGCGCGAGGTCGAGTCGAGCGGGTCGACCGCCGGGTAGATGCCCAGCTCCGAGATCGCGCGGTTCAGCGTGGTCGTCGCGTCCAAGTGGGCGAACGAGGTGGCCGGCGCCGGGTCGGTAAGGTCGTCCGCGGGAACGTAGATGGCCTGGACCGAGGTGATCGAGCCCTTGGTGGTCGAGGTGATGCGTTCCTGCAGCGCGCCCATGTCGGTCGCCAGGGTCGGCTGATAGCCCACGGCCGAAGGAATACGGCCGAGAAGGGCCGACACTTCGGCGCCCGCTTGGGTGAAGCGGAAGATGTTGTCGACGAAGAACAGAACGTCCTGGCCTTCCTGGTCGCGGAAGTACTCGGCCATGGTCAGGCCCGAGAGCGCGACGCGGGCACGGGCGCCCGGGGGCTCGTTCATCTGGCCGTAAACGAGAGCCACCTTCGAACCATCCGAGGTGGCGACGCCGTTTTCGTCCTTAGCGATAACGCCGGCATCGAGGAACTCGTGGTAGAGATCGTTGCCTTCACGGGTACGCTCACCAACGCCCGCGAAGACCGACACGCCGCCGTGGCCTTTCGCGATGTTGTTGATGAGTTCCTGAATGAGCACGGTCTTGCCCACGCCAGCGCCGCCGAACAGACCGATCTTGCCGCCCTTGGCGTAAGGGGCGAGAAGGTCGATGACCTTGATGCCGGTGACAAGGATCGCCGCTTCGGTCGACTGTTCGATGAACTCAGGGGCCTTGGCGTGGATCGGAGCATACATGTCCGAGCCGATCGGGCCCAGTTCGTCGATCGATTCGCCGACGACGTTCATGATGCGGCCGAGGGTCTTCGGGCCGACCGGCACCGAGATCTGCGCGCCGGTGTTGACGACGCCCTGACCGCGGGTCAGGCCGTCGGTGCCGTCCATGGCGATGGTGCGGACGGTGTTCTCACCAAGGTGCTGCGCGACTTCGAGAACCAGCTTCTGGCCGTTGTTCTCGGTCTCGAGGGCGGTGAGGATGGCGGGCAGTTCGCCTTCGAAGGTCACGTCGACGACAGCGCCGATGACCTGGCTGATCTTGCCGGTAGTGGTCTGGTTGAGCACGGGTGCGGTGGCCATTTTGGTTTCCTTGCCTGCGATGTCTTAGAGCGCTTCCGCGCCCGCGGTTAGATGTTGCTACAGCGCTTCCGCGCCAGCAATGATTTCAACGAGTTCGGTGGTGATCGCGGCCTGACGGCTGCGGTTGTACTGGATGGTGAGCTTGTTGATCAGGTCACCCGCGTTGCGCGTCGCGTTATCCATGGCGGTCATCGACGCACCCTGTTCGGACGCGGCGTTCTCCAGCAGCGCACCGAAGAGCTGGGTCTTCAGGTAGCGCGGCAGCAGCGCGGCGAGGATTTCTTCCTCTTCCGGCTCGTACTCGGTCACCGCATCGCCGCCCTTGGCCGCGCCGGTGGGCGCGGGGACGGGGATGATCTGCTGGCTGGTCGGTTCCTGGACCAGGGCAGAACGGAACTTTGCATAGAACAGGTGGGCGATGTCGAACTTGCCCTGCTCGTACATGGCGACGAGTTCGTCGGCGACCTGTTCGGCTTCGTTGAAGCCGGCTTCACGCACGCCGGTGGTGTCGAACATGTGCGCGATCTGCGTGGGGAATTCGCGCTTGATCACCGCACGGCCCTTGCGGCCGATGAGGTAGAACAGCACGGTCTTGCCCTGGCCTTCCAGCTCCTTCGCCTTGGCGCGCGCGGCGCGGACGATGTTGGAGTTGAAAGCGCCGCACAGGCCCTTGTCCGAGTTGGCCACGACGAGCAGGTGAACCTGATCGCTGCCGGTGCCGGCAAGCAGCTTGGGGCTGTTTGCCGAGACCGTGATCTTGCTGGCCAGCGAGCCCATCACCTCGGCGAGACGCGCGGCATAGGGGCGTGCGGATTCAGCGGCCGCCTGCGCCTTGCGCAGCTTGGCCGCAGCGACCATCTGCTTGGCCTTGGTGATCTTCTGGGTCGATTTGACCGAGTTGATGCGGCCTTTGAGTTCCTTGAGCGAAGCCACTCGTTTCTCTCCGTTTCATCCCCTCCGGCCGGAGCCGGAGGATGATGTCAGATCAGTCTCAGGCGAACTGCTTGGCGAAAGCCTGCAGCGCAGCCTTGGTCTTGTCGGCAACTTCACCTTCGAACTTCTGCGAGGTGCGGATTTCCGTCAGGACGTCGGCGTGCTGCGAACGCATGAAGCTGAGCATTTCGGCTTCGTATTCGGTGACCTTGTCGACCGCGATCGAGTCGAGGAAGCCGTTGGTGCCAGCGTAGATCGACACGACCTGCTCTTCGAACGGCAGCGGCGAGAACTGGGGCTGCTTGAGCAGCTCGGTCAGGCGCGCACCGCGGTTGAGCAGCTTCTGGGTCGAAGCGTCGAGGTCCGAGCCGAACTGCGCGAAGGCCGCCATTTCGCGGTACTGCGCGAGCTCCAGCTTGATCGAACCGGCGACCTTCTTCATCGCCTTGGTCTGGGCCGAACCGCCGACGCGGCTGACCGACAGGCCGACGTTGATGGCCGGACGGATGCCCTGGTAGAACAGGCCGGTTTCAAGGAAGATCTGGCCGTCGGTGATCGAGATCACGTTGGTCGGAATGTAGGCCGAAACGTCGCCAGCCTGGGTTTCGATGACCGGAAGCGCGGTCAGCGAGCCCGAGCCGTTGTCGCTGTTCATCTTCGCAGCGCGCTCAAGCAGGCGGCTGTGGAGATAGAACACGTCGCCGGGGTAAGCTTCGCGGCCCGGCGGGCGGCGGAGCAGCAGCGACATCTGGCGGTAGGCAACGGCCTGCTTGGAAAGGTCGTCGTACACGATCACGGCGTGCATGCCGTTGTCGCGGAAGAACTCACCCATCGCGGCGCCGGTGTAGGGCGCGAGGTACTGCAGCGGAGCCGGTTCCGAAGCAGTCGCGGCGATGACGATGGAGTATTCCATCGCGCCGTTCTCTTCGAGCTGGCGCACGATCTGCGCGACGGTCGAGCGCTTCTGGCCGACGGCGACGTAGATGCAGTAGAGCTTCTTGCCTTCGTCGTCGCTCTGGTTCGGGCCCTTCTGGTTGATGAAGGTGTCGATGGCGACGGCGGTCTTGCCGGTCTGGCGGTCACCGATGATCAGCTCGCGCTGGCCGCGGCCGACGGGAACGAGGGCGTCGATCGCCTTGAGGCCGGTCTGCACGGGCTCGTGCACCGACTGGCGGGGAATGATGCCCGGAGCCTTGGTTTCGACGCGGCGGCGCTCGGTGTACATGATCGGGCCCTTGCCATCGATCGGGTTGCCGAGTGCATCGACCACGCGGCCGAGCAGGCCCTTGCCGGTCGGGACGTCGACGATGGTGCCGGTGCGCTTGACGCTGTCACCTTCCTTGATCTCGGCGTCCGAGCCGAAAATCACGACGCCGACGTTGTCGGCTTCGAGGTTCAGCGCCATGCCCTGAACGCCGTTCGAGAATTCGACCATCTCGCCGGCCTGGCAGTTGTCGAGGCCGTGGATGCGGGCGATACCGTCACCCACCGAGAGCACGGAGCCGACTTCCGAGACCTGGGCCTCGGTACCGAAGTTGGCAATCTGGTCCTTGATGACCTTCGAGATTTCTGCGGCGCGGATATCCATTGTTCTGCCTTTCTTAGCCCTTCATGGCCTGGGCGAGCGAATTGAGACGGGTGCGGATCGAGCTGTCGATACGCTTGGAGCCGATGGTGACGACAAGGCCACCAAGCAGTTCAGGATCGACGCTCGTCTTGATCTTGACGTTGCGGCCTTCGCGCATTTCCAGCTTCTGGCGCAGCTGTTCGACCTGCTCGTCGGTCAGTGCGTGAGCCGTGGTGACTTCTGCGGTCGCCTCGCCGCGCTGGGCGGCGGCGATCGCGGCGAAAGCGCGAATGATTTCGGGCAGGGCGGAGAGGCGGCGGTTGCCGGCCAGAACGCCCATGAAATTCTTCGTCAGCGGTGAAAGCCCGAGCACATCGGCGACGGCTTCCGCCGCCTTGCCGGCCGCATCACGGCTGATCTGCGGATTGCGAATCAGGTCGCTGAAATCCGCGCTCTCCTTGAGAGCCTCACCAATCTTCTCGAGGTCGCTCTCGACCGCCGAAACGGTGCCGTTTTCGCTGGCAAGATCAAACAGCGCCGAAGCGTAGCGCCCTTGCAAGCTGGCTTTAATGCCGCCGGAATTCTCCACGCGTGTCCTATCCTTACATCGGGTGGGCTGAGGCACTATGGGGCGCGAAGCTGCATCGTGCCCCCCGGCCCGCAGACGGGGCGCGCATAGCGACGATATTGTTGCGATGCAAGGCAGTGCTTGACGCCTTCCGACAAAGGTCGCGGGTGAGGTTTGAAAGCAACAGGCGGGAAGCGGGCCGGCCTCCCGAGCGCAATACCTTCGGGCAACACCAAACAGGAGTCGTCCGCGATGTTTAGAATCAAGGGATTACCGCGCGAGGCTTTCACGCAATATTTTGCCATGAAGCCCGAAGAACTTGCGCGCAGCGGCGCGCAGCGCGTGATTGCGGACGCGGACCGGGGCTTTCCCTGCCGCATCAGTCTTGAGGATGCGCGTGCGGGAGAAAGTTTGATTCTGCTTCACTATGTGAGCCATGATGTCGCAAATCCTTATCGTACCGCCTATGCGATATATGTCCGCGAGCAGGCGCCGGAGCCGGAGCCCTGGATCGATTGCCTGCCGCCAGTCTTCGAAGGGCGTCCGCTTTCCCTGCGCGGGTTCGATGCGCAAGGAATGCTGTGCGATGCGGAACTGGCGGTGCCAGGCGAGGCGGAGGACAAGATTCGCGCCTTGTTTGAAAATCCACAGATTGCGTGCATCCATGCGCACAATGCGGCCTATGGCTGTTTCGCGGCGCGGATCGACCGCCACGGGGATGGCGCCTAGATACGGCAGCTTGGATATGACAACCATGACACTTGACGATGACCGGGCCTGGCAGGCCGTCCTGGCGCGCGACCGCGCTTTCGACGGGCGCTTCGTGACGGGCGTGCTGACGACGGGAATCTATTGCCGCCCGTCCTGTTCGGCGCGTCACCCCCGGCGGGAGAACGTCCGGTTCTTCACCGGCGCGGCCGAAGCGGAGGCGGAGGGGCTGCGTCCGTGCCTGCGATGCCGGCCGAACGATGTCTCGCGCGATGAAGCGGCGGTCTCACGCGCGATCGAACTGCTGGAACAGGCCGAGGAAGCTCCGGCGCTGGCGGATCTCGCGGGGCAGGTCGGGTATAGCCTGGCGCATTTCCAGCGCATGTTCAAGCGCGCGGTCGGATTGTCGCCCGCGCAATTCCTGCGCGCCCGCCGCGTCGAGCGGGCGGGCGAAGCGCTGAGCGCGGGGGCGAGCGTGACCGAGGCGATCTATGAAGCCGGTTTCGGTGCCTCGTCGCGCTTCTACGAGGCAAGCGAAGGGAGAATGGGTATGGCACCTTCCGCGTGGCGGGATGGCGGACGGGGCGTGACGATCCACTGGGCGGTGGTGGAGACCACGCTCGGGCCAATGCTGGTGGCCGCGACCAGGAAGGGGGTTTGCCGTCTCTCCTTCGCAGAAGGCCGGGAAGAGCTGAGCAAGCGCTTTCCGCAGGCGAAGCTAGTGGAAGGCGGAGAGGAATTCGCCCGCCTTCTTGCCGAGGTGGTGTCCGCCGTCGAGCAGCCCGGAGACAGTCGGGCGATCCCGCTCGATGTTCAGGGCACTGCCTTTCAGGAAGCGGTCTGGCGCGAACTGCAGCGCATTCCGGCCGGCGAGACCCGCTCCTACGCGCAGATCGCGGCGGCGGTCGGCAAGCCGGGGGCAGTGCGGGCGGCCGGCTCGGCCAACGGCGCGAACAATGTCGCGGTGCTGATCCCCTGCCACCGCGTGATTCGCACCGACGGGTCGCTGGGCGGCTATGCCTATGGCCTCGACATCAAGCGCGAACTGCTGGCCCGAGAGAGCGGGGCGGGAAGCTGAGACCCGTCAGGGGTGTCTTACGCCCGCGCGATGTCGATGACCGCCATGGTGACGCGCGAGATGCAGATCAGGCGATCGGCTTCATCGATGATGCGCACGCTCCAGACTTGCGAGGTGCGCCCGATCGCTTCGGCGGTCGCGACGGCGAAGACATGGCCGTCGCGTACGGGCCGGATATGATTGGCGTTGATTTCCATGCCGACGGCGGCTTTTTGCGCGGGGTCGAGCGTGAGCATGGCGCCCACTGACGCTGCCGTCTCGGCCAGAGTGACGGAGCCTCCGCCGTGCAGCCGGCCCCAGGGCTGATGGACGCGCGGGCCTACCGGCATGTGCGCGCGCAGCCAGTTGTCGCCGATGTCCGTGAACTCGATGCCCAGAAAACCCGGCATTGTTGGCGCGCCCATGGCGTTGATTTTTGCCAGGTCGATCGTTTCAGCGAACCAGATACTCATTGCGTTCCTTTACCGGGATCCCGTTTTACACGAAGCTGTAGGGGTCGACGTCGATATTGACGCGCACGCCCTTGGGAAACTGCAAGGGCTCCAGCCAGTCGCGCAGGGCCTTTTGCAGTTCCGCCGAGCGCCGGGCATTGATCAGCAGGCGGAAGCGGTGGCGTCCGCGCAGCAGGGATAGCGGTGCGGGGGCAGGGCCCAGCACCAGCATGTCCGGCAGGTTGGGCGCAGTGCCGCCGATGGCGCGGGCTGCGGCGAGGGCTTCGGCCTGATCTTCCGAACTGACGATGATGGCCGCCCAGCGCCCGAAAGGGGGCGCACAGGCATCGCGGCGCGCTTCGGTCTCGGCGGCGTAGAAGGCATCACGGTCGCCGTTGGCAAGTGCGGCGATCACGGCCGCCTCGGGATGACGGGTCTGGATCAGCACTTCGCCGGGCTTTTCCCCGCGCCCGGCGCGCCCGGCGACTTGGGCGATCTGCTGATAGGTCCGCTCGGCCGCACGCAAGTCGCCGCCTTCGAGGCCGAGATCGGCGTCGATCACCCCCACCAGTGTCAGTTCGGGGAAGTGGTATCCTTTGGTGACAAGCTGGGTGCCGATGATCACGTCGATCGCCCCGCCTTCGGCCTTGGCGACGAATTCGCCGATCGCCTCGGGCGTGTTCATCGTGTCCGATGTCACCAGCGCGGTGCGCGCCTCGGGCAGGATCTCGGCCACTTCGTCGGCAATGCGCTCGACGCCCGGGCCGCAGGCGACGAGGCAATCGGCCGTGCCGCATTCGGGGCAGACATCGGGCACGGGTACTTCATGACCGCAGTGGTGGCAGGCGAGACGCTTCGAGAACCGGTGCTCCACCAGCCAGGCGGTGCAGTTGGGGCACTGGAAGCGGTAGCCGCAGTGCCGGCACAGCGTCAGCGGGGCATAGCCGCGCCGGTTGAGGAACAGCAACGACTGCTCGCCGCGCGCCAGCCGCTCCTTCATTTCCTCGACCAGCCGGGGCGCGATCCAGTGGCCGCGTTCGGGCGGTTCCTGGCGCAAGTCGACAATGCGGATGTCGGGCAGCATGGCCCCGCCGAAGCGGTCCGGCAGTTCGATCTTCCTGTAGATCCCCGCTTCGGCAAGCTGCATCGATTCGAGCGCCGGGGTGGCGCTGGCGAGCACCACCGGGATCTTTTCGAACTTGGCGCGGATCACGGCCACGTCGCGGGCGTTGTAGCGCACGCCGTCGTCCTGCTTGAAGGACACTTCGTGCGCTTCGTCGACGACGATGAGGCCCAGGCTGGCATAAGGCAGGAACAGCGCCGAGCGCGCGCCGACCACGACCTGGGCATCGCCGCTGATGATCGCCCGCCAGGCCCGCCGCCGCTCGCTCGACTTGAGCGAGGAGTGCCACAGCACCGGCGGGACACCGAAGCGCTGCTCGAAACGCCGCAGGAAATTCTCCGTCAGCGCGATCTCGGGGAGCAGGACCAGCACTTGCCGCCCCAGCCGCAGCGCTTCGGCTACGGCTTCGAAATAGCATTCGGTCTTGCCCGATCCGGTTACGCCGTCGAGCAGGAACGGCGCGAAATGGTGCTCGCGGACGGCAGCGATGAACGTGTCCGCTGCGGCCCGCTGGGCTTCGCTCAGTTCGGGAACCGCGAATTCCGGGCGGGCGCGGGGGTAGGGGCGGTCGAGATCGACTGTGACCGGCTCCAGCAGCCCGGCGCCCACCATGCCGCGCAGAACCCCTTCGGACACGCTTGCGAGTTCGGCCAGTTCGCGGATCGAGGCCTGCTCGCCGTGCAGGGCATCGAGCGCGGCGGCGCGCTGCGGCGTGAGGCGTGCGGGTTCGACGCCGGTCAGACGGTATTCGGTCGTCGTGCCGCCGCCGCGCAGCGCCGCCATGCTGCCCAGCGCCATGCGGGCGACGGAGGACAGCGGCGCGCAATAGTAATCGGCGGTCCATTCGATCAGCCGCCGCAATTCCCGGGGCAGCGGCGGGACCGGCAGGACTTCGAGCAGCGGGCGCAGTTTCGCTTCCGGCACGTCCTGCGCGCTCAGGCGGTCTGCTTCCCAGACAATGCCGAGCACCTGCCGCGGGCCGAGCGGGGCTATGACGACCGAGCCGTACTCGATCGCCATTCCCTCCGGCACACGATAGTCCAGCACGCCCAGCGCGGCGTTGAAGACGAGGAGTCGGACGCGTTTCATCTGCCGGGCATATAGGCACTGGCGCGGCGCCTCGTGAAGGCGGCTCGCCGACAGGGCTGGGGATCAGCCATGCACTGCCCCGGCAGACCCTAGCCTCACTGCGCCCGCGTCCTTATAGGGCGGCATCAAGACTCGCCATTCAGGATCGCACTATGAAATTCTTCGCTGACACTGCCGAAATCGACGACATCAAGGAACTGGCCGCGACCGGCCTGCTCGACGGCGTCACCACCAACCCTTCGCTGATCGCCAAGTCCGGGCGTGATTTCATGGAAGTCACCAAGGAAATCTGCGGCATCGTCGATGGCCCGGTCAGCGCCGAAGTCGTCGCGCTCGACCATGCCGGGATGATGCGCGAGGCCGAAGTGCTGCGCAAGATCGCCGACAATGTCTGCATCAAGGTGCCGCTCACCATCGAGGGCCTCAAGACCTGCAAGGCGCTGACGGCCGATGGCACCATGGTCAATGTGACCCTGTGCTTCTCGGCCAATCAGGCGCTTCTCGCTGCCAAGGCGGGCGCGACGTTCGTCTCGCCTTTCGTTGGCCGCCACGATGACAACGGCTTCGACGGCATGGACCTGATCAGCGACATCCGCCTGATCTACGACAACTACGCCTTCGAGACCGAGATTCTCGTCGCCTCGATCCGCCACGGCGTTCACGTGCTCCAGGCGGCCAAGATCGGCGCCGACGTGATGACTGCGCCGCCGGCCGTCATCAAGGGCCTGTTCAAGCATGTCCTGACCGAAAAGGGCATCGAAGGCTTCCTGGCCGACTGGGCCAAGACCGGCCAGTCGATCTGATCCCTAGTGTGGTGGAAACGAAGTTTACCTCATAGTTCGTCGCCCCCGCGGAGGCGGGGGCCCCGCTGCTTTTTCATACGCTGTGCAGCAGAAGCGGGATCCCCGCCTCCGCGGGGATGACGGGGATAATGATGCGAACTTCTGTTTCAGGTGACTGGCTAAAACATCCTTCGACAAGCTCAGGATGATCCTTCGGCAGGCTCAGGATGGGCGGAATTGGTGTAATTCCTTCTAATCCCGCTCAGGCTGAGCTTGTCGAAGCCCCCGCGCGCAGGGCACTATGAATCCGCGCCTCGTACATCGCCCATTTGAGCCGACCGCACCGATGCGCTAGGCACTGCGGCAATGTCAGACGAATCTCCCGCAGACCGCTTCAAGTCCGTCCTCGCAGGCGCCAGCCGCGCCATCGCCCAAGACAAGGAAATTGAAGTCAACTGGACGGCCGACGCCCCCAGCTCGTCGGGCAATGTCTTTCGCGTGCCGATGCCGGGACGCACCCTGCCGCGCGGGGCGGCGATGCAGGCGCGCGGCTATGCCGACAGCTTCGCGCTCAAGATGCGCCATCACAATGACAAGCTGCATATGCGCCATGCCCCGTCCGAACCTTCGGCGCGGGCGTGCTACGATGCGGTGGAGGCGGTCCGGTACGAGGCGCTGGGCGCCAATGCCTACCCCGGTATGCGCGAGAATCTCGATGCGGCGCTGATGGCGCGCATCGCTTCGGACCCGATCACGCGGGCTGAGGCGCCCGACGGTGTGCCGGTGCAGTCGGCGCTGGCGCTGCTTCTGCGCGAAAAGCTCACCGGGCAGCCGGTTCCGGCCGAAGCGCAGGCCGGCGTCGACATGGTCCGCTCGTGGATCGAGGACAAGGCCGGCGCCGATTTCGAAGCGCTGGCTACCTCGCTGGAGGACCAGAAGGCGTTCCAGGCGCTTACGCTCGACATGCTGGAGCACCTCGAACTGACCCGCGCCGAGGACGTTCAGCAGCCGCCCGACGAATCCGACGACATGGACGGCGACGAGGAGACCGAGGAAGAGCAGGACGGCGACGAGACCGGAGAGGAGCAGCAGCCCTCGGAAATGGCCGCCGAACCCTCGCAGGGCGAGGATGAGGGCGAGAGCGAGTCCGAAGGCGAAGCTTCCGACGACATGGAAGAGGGCCAGGAAGGCGAAGAGGGCGAGGAGGGCATGATGCCCGTCCGGCCCAACCGCCCGTGGACCGATATTCCCGAAGGGTTCGACTACAAGGTCTTTACCGAAGCGTTCGATGAAGTCGTTGGCGCCGCCGAACTGTGCGACGAGGAAGAGCTGACGCGGCTGCGTGCTTACCTCGATGCGCAGCTCAAGGGGCTTCAGGGCATTGTCACCCGGCTCGCCAACCGTCTGCAGCGCCGCCTGATGGCACAGCAGAACCGCTCGTGGGATTTCGACCAGGAAGAAGGCCTGCTCGATGCCGCGCGGCTGGCGCGCGTGGTCGTCTCGCCGGGGCAGTCGCTGTCCTACAAGATCGAGCGCGACGTCGAGTTCAAGGATACGGTGGTCACGCTGCTGCTCGACAATTCGGGCTCGATGCGCGGGCGCCCGATCTCGATCGCGGCGATCAGTGCCGACGTGCTGGCGCGCACGCTGGAGCGCTGCGGCGTGAAAGTCGAGATCCTCGGCTTCACCACGCGCGCCTGGAAGGGCGGGCAGAGCCGGGAAACCTGGCTGGCCAGCGGCAAGCCGGCGCATCCGGGCCGCCTCAACGACTTGCGGCACATCGTCTACAAGCAGGCCGACGAGCCCTGGCGCCGCGCGCGCAAGAATCTGGGCCTGATGATGCGCGAAGGTCTGCTCAAGGAAAACATCGACGGCGAGGCGCTGCTCTGGGCGCATAGCCGTATGCTGGCCCGGCCGGAGGATCGCCGTATCCTGATGGTCATTTCCGATGGTGCGCCGGTGGACGATTCGACGCTGTCGGTGAACAGCGCGGGCTATCTGGAAGCGCACTTGCGCAAGGTTATCGAGTGGATCGAGGCGAAATCGCCGGTCCAGCTTGTCGCTATCGGCATTGGCCACGATGTGACGCGTTACTACCGCCGGGCCGTGACGATCATGGACGCCGAGCAGCTTGGCGGCACGATGATCGAGCAGCTGGCTGGCCTGTTCGAGGAAGAATGATGAACATTGCCGAGGCGGTGCAGGGCCGCCGTTCGATCCGTGCGTTTCTGGACAAGGCGGTCGATCCGGCCGTGCTGCACCGGGTCATCGAGGCCGCGCAGATGGCGCCGTCCGGTTACAACTTCCAGCCGTGGGAAGGCGTTGTCGTGATGGGCGAGGCGCTGCGCACGCTTTCTGAGCGGATGATCGCTGCCGAGCCGCAGTCCCCTGCCGAATACCAGCTCGTGCCCAAGGATCTGCCGCAGCTCTACAAGGATCGTCGCGATTCCATCGTCGGCCCGCGCATGGACGCGGTGGGCATCGCGCGCGACGACGAGGAAGGGCGCGCCCGGCTCCAGGCCCGCAATTTCGAATTCTTCGGCGCCTCCGCGGCGCTGTTCACATTCGTGCCGCGCGTCATGGGACCGCCGCAATGGTCGGATGTGGGGATGTGGCTGCAGACGATCATGCTGCTGCTTCACGGCGAGGGGCTGGGCTCGTGCCCGCAGGAATCGCTTTATGTCCACGGGCGCCTGATCAAGGACTTTGTGGGCGTGGACGATGATACCCACCTGTTCTTCTGCGGCCTTGCCATCGGTCACCCCGATCCCGAGGCGCCACTGAACCATTTCCCGCGTACCCGTGCCGCAGCCGGGGATGTTGTCCGCTTTATCGGGGAGCCGTGACGCACGGCTATCTCTGGGTGCCGTTCACGCTGGCGGCGGCAATGGCGCAAGTGTTCCGGAATGCCTTCCAGTCACGGCTCAGCGCGCGGATCGGCACTATCGGCGGCACGCAAGTGCGCTTCGTCTATGGCCTGCCTTTCGCGGGCATCCTGCTGGCGGTCTATCTGACGATTGTTCCGTCCCGGCTTCCGGCGATCCCCGCCGAAGCCCTGGCATGGTCGTTCGCCGGGTCCGTCACCCAGATCGCCGCGACCGCGCTGATGCTGGTGGTCATGGCCAAGCGCGATTTCGGCGTGGCCTATGCCTATATCAAGACCGAGCCGGTGACTGTGGCCCTGCTGGGCCTCGTGCTGATCGGGGACCGGCTGCCGTGGCTGGGCTGGATCGCGGTCATGGTCGTGACTGTGGGGGTCGTCATGTCCTCGCTGCGGACCGGCGACGATGCGGCGAAGCTGGCGGAATGGAAGCCGCTGGTGGTCGGCGTCGCCAGCGGCGCGCTGTTCGGGCTCACCGCGATCTGTTTCCGCGCTTCGATCGATCTTGTGCCCGAAGGCTCGTTCATGCTGCGCAGCCTGGTCATGCTGGTCGTGTCTCTCGCGATCCAGTCGGCCACTTTGGCGGTATGGTTCGTGGCGAAGGACGCATCGGGCTTCTGGGGGTCGGTGCGCGAATGGCGGCTGAGCATTGCTGCCGGCGCACTGGGCGCCGTGGCGTCGGCGGGCTGGTTCATTTCCTTCTCGCTGACCATTGCCGCCAATGTGCGCACGCTCGCGCTGATCGAGATGCCGGTGGTGGCGCTGGTCTCGCGCTATGTGTCGGGCCGCTGGCTGACGGCGCGCGAATGGGCGGGGTTCGCGCTCATTACGCTCGGCGTGGCCCTGCTGATGTTCGCGCACGCGGCTTGACTGGAACCGCGCGCCGCCTAATGCCGCGTGCCTATGACCGATACGCCCACTCTCACGCTGTTCAACAGCCTGACCCGCCAGTTGGAACCGTTCCAGCCCGTCCATGAGGGTGAGGCGCGCGTCTATTCCTGCGGGCCCACGGTCTATAACTACCCGCACATCGGCAACATGCGTGCCTATGTCTTTGCCGACGTGCTGGGGCGCACGCTGAGCCACAAGGGCTACAAGCTTACCCACGTCATCAACATCACCGATGTCGGCCACCTCACCGACGATGCCGATGCGGGCGAGGACAAGATGGAGAAGATGGCGCGCCAGCAGCACCAGTCCATCTGGGATATCGCCAAGCACTATACCGAGGCCTACTGGGCGGACATCAGGGCGCTCAATATCCGCGAGCCGGCCAAGTGGTCGATCGCCACTGATTACGTGCCGCAGATGATCGAATTCGCGAAGTCGATCGCGGACAAGCACTGCTACGAACTGGACAGCGGCCTCTATTTCGACGTTTCCACTGTCTCGGACTATGGCCGCCTGGCCCGCGCCGTGACCGAAGAAGGCGAAGGCCGCATCGAGGCGGTCGAGGGCAAGCACAATGCCGCCGACTTCGCGATCTGGCGCAAGACGCCCGAGGGCGAGAAGCGGCAGATGGAATGGGATTCGCCCTGGGGCAAGGGCGCGCCGGGCTGGCATCTCGAATGCTCGGTGATGTCGGGCGACCTGCTGGGCTTTCCGTTCGACATTCACACCGGCGGCATCGACCACCGCGAGATCCATCATCCCAACGAGATCGCGCAGAACCAGGCCTTCTGCTGCAAGCCCGGGGACCCTTGCGGCCTCGACGTGCCCGCCAATTCGGGCGCGCGGGTGTGGATGCACAACAACTTCCTCGTCGAGCGCCAGAAAAGTGGTGGGGCGGGCAAGATGAGCAAGTCCTCGGGCGAATTTCTGCGGCTGCAACTGCTGATCGACAAGGGCTACCACCCGCTCGCCTACCGGATGATGTGCCTGCAGGCGCATTACCGCAGCGAGCTGGAATTCAGCTGGGAAGGGCTGGGCGCTGCGCTCACCCGGCTCAAGCGCATGATCATGGCGGCCGAGCGTCTCAAGGACGTGGCGCCGGGGGAAGCGCGTCATCCCAAGCTGATGCCGATGCTGGAGGCCTTCGAAAAGGCCATCGGCGAGGATCTGAACACTCCCGTCGCGCTTACGGCGCTGGAAGACGTGCTGGCGGCCAAGAAGGTCGATCCTGCCGCCAAGCGGGCCGCGGTCGAGGCGATGGACTCGGTGCTGGGGCTGGACCTGTTCGGCACCGGCCGCGCAGACCTGCGCCTCAAGCCGAAAGGCGTCGAGATCACCGAGGCCGAGATCGAGGACGTGCTGACCCGTCGCAAGCAGGCCCGTGCGGACAAGGATTTCGCGACGTCCGATGCCCTGCGCGATGAACTCGCGGCCAAGGGCGTTGAAGTCATGGACGGCGATCCGCTCGGCTGGGAATGGAAGCTGGGATAAACGGGAACGGCGGATAACCCGATTTCGGCACATTTGGCCGAATTGTCTGTTAAGGTTCTGCAATTCGGTTCTTTTGCAGGCCTGCCATGACCGTAGCACTTATCAATGCCCAGGCTCGCCGGCTGGTGGAGGGGAAGACCCCGGACGGCATCGAGCCGCTGTGGTTCGAGAGCCCGGAGCACTTGCTCGATCTGGCGCCCAGGGCGGAAATCGCCTGGCTGGACATGTGCCCGCCGCCGCTTGCCGGGCAGGCCATCCAGCGCATGGAGAAGCTGCGCTGGTACAATGCCATGTCCTCTGGCGTGGACTGGCTGCCGCTCGATCTGTTCCGTGAGCGCGGCGTGGTCCTGACCAATGGTGCGGGCATTCATGCGCAGAGCGTGGCGGAGTTCGCCCTGCTCGGAATGTTGGGGATGGCCAAGGGCTGGCGCGAAGTGGTGCGGGCGCAGGATCGGCACGAGTGGCTGACCCAGCCGCCGGGCACGCAGGAACTGCTTGATGCCGAAGTGCTGGTCATCGGTGCCGGAGAGATCGGGCGCCGCATTCAGCAGATGCTGCTGGCGATGGGGTCGCGGGTCACGATGGCCCGGCGCAGCCCCGGGCCGGGGGAACTGGGCGGCAGGGAATGGCGCGCGGCGCTTGGCCGTTTCGATTGGGTCATCCTCATCGTACCCTCGACGCCGGAGACCAGGGGCATGTTCGGCTCAGGCGAACTGGCGGCCATGAAGCCGGGCGCCGTACTGATGAATTTCGCGCGAGGAACGGTCGTGGATCAGGACGCGCTGCTGGCTGCGATCGATTCGCACCATCTCGGCGGCGCGTTCCTCGACGTCACCGATCCCGAGCCTTTGCCGTCTGGTCATCCGCTGTGGTCGCGGGAGAACGTCCACATCTCGATGCATCTTTCAGGCTTGGCGCAGGATGCGCTTTTTCCCCGTGGGGCGGCCCGTTTTCTGGAAAATCTCCAGCGTTTCCGGCGGGACGAGGCGCTTCTGCACTGTGTTGATCTCGCGCGGGGGTATTAGTCGCTTCTCCAGCTGGCGATTTCATCAGGAAGGCATTTTGGCTGAAACGCCTATTTGCCTCTGTGAAATCACGGAGCACCTGTTACCCGTGAGGCAATGACAAGTGGGGAGTAATGATGATGGCCGAAGCAGATAAGACCAAAGCATCGGACCTGTTCATCCAGTGCCTTGAGCAGGAAGGCGTCGAATACATTTTCGGTGTCCCGGGTGAAGAAAACCTGGACTTGCTCGATTCGCTTTCGCGTTCCGGGAAAATCAAACTGGTTCTCACCCGTCATGAGCAGGGTGCAGGCTTCATGGCGGCCACCTATGGGCGCCATACCGGCAAGACCGGCGTTTGCCTTTCAACGCTGGGGCCGGGGGCGACCAATCTGGTCACGGCGGCGGCCTATGCCACGCTGGGCGGTATGCCGATCCTGATGATCACCGGCCAGAAGCCGATCAAGAAGTCCAAGCAGGGCCGTTTCCAGATCCTCGATGTCGTCTCGATGATGCAGCCGATCACCAAGTACGCGCATCAGATGGCCTCGTCCGACAATATCCCGAGCCGCCTGCGCGAGGCTTTCCGCATTGCCGAGGAAGAAAAGCCCGGCGCGACCCATATCGAGCTGCCCGAGGACGTTGCCGACGAGCGCACCGATTCACGCCCGATCGCGCGTTCCACGGTCCGCAGGCCGACGGCCGACATGAAGTCCATCGTGCAGGCCGTGGAAGCGCTGGAAAAGGCCAGGCGGCCGCTGCTTGTCATCGGTGCCGGCGCCAACCGCAAGATGACCAGCAAGATGCTCAAGGAATTCGTCGAGAAGACGGGTATTCCTTTCGTTACCACCCAGCTTGGCAAGGGTGTTATCGACGAGCAGCATCCGAAGTTTCTCGGCTGCGCCGCGCTGTCGGCCGGCGATTTCGTGCATCGCGCGATCGAGGATTCCGATTGCATCTTCAACATCGGCCACGACGTGATCGAGAAGCCGCCGTTCTTCATGCACAACGATGGTTCGCGGGACGACCGGGTGGTCGTTCACGTCTCGACCAAGACGGCTGAGGTGGACCCGGTGTACTTCCCGCAGATCGAGGTGATCGGCGATATCGCCAATGCCATCTGGCAGATCAAGGAGGCGGTCACGCCGTCGCCGCAGTGGGATTCCAGCGCCATGCTGCGCTATCGCCAGGCCGAAATGGAGCACACGGCCAAGCTTGCCGCGGACGAGCGCTTCCCGATCTTCCCGCCGCATCTCGTGCAGCAGGTGCGCGATACGCTGCCGGACGATGCGATCGTCTGCCTCGACAATGGCGTCTACAAGATCTGGTTCGCGCGCGGCTATTGCGCCCGCAAGCCGAACACGGTGCTGCTCGACAATGCCCTGGCGACCATGGGCGCGGGCCTGCCTTCGGCCATGGCCAGCGCGATGGTCTATCCCGATCGCAAGGTCTTCGCGATCTGCGGCGATGGCGGGTTCATGATGAACAGCCAGGAACTGGAGACGGCGGTTCGGCTTGGCCTCAACCTGACCGTGCTGATCCTCAACGACAGCGCCTATGGCATGATCCGCTGGAAGCAGGCCAACATGGGCTTCAAGGATTTCGGGCTCACATACGGAAACCCGGATTTCGTCCAGTATGCGCAGAGCTATGGGGCCAGCGGGTATCGCGTGGAAAGCGCCGCGCATCTCCAGGAGCTTCTGGCGCATTGCCGCGATACGCCGGGCGTTCACCTGATCGATTGCCCGGTCGATTATTCCGAGAACGACCGGATCCTGAATACCGAGATCAAGGATCTGTCCCGGGCGTTGTAATGCCCGTGCCCGTGCGCAGGAACGAATCTCTCCTTCGTCATCCCCGCCTTCGCGGGTACACCTTTGTTATAAATCGTTGAGGATCAAAATTTAATGACGGCAATGGGATTGTTGCTCATAAACCATAGTGCAGTGCGCGCAAATATACGATTAGGGCAGCGTTTTGCCAATAAACAATTTATCTTTAAAATATTTTATAATTGAACTTCAATATCTGAAGTGCGATGCCCTTTTGCATGAGGGGTTATCCTATCGGGAATGGTTATTTTCAATAGGCGCGCGCGATTTACCGGACCATGTGGGCACCGTATAATCTACATTTATTTTCCGTAACGCACGCCTGATATATTATGAATATTTTCAATTCATTGCATATATTTAATTTGGCACCATTGATTGAACACCCCACCTTTCGTTCCGGCGATTGATGAGACTTCCACCGGCAGCTTCCGAGTGCCGGCAGTCATCTCAAGTGAGGGATTTCAAAGAATGACATTAGCACTTGGTGGCCGAATTGTGCGAAATCGCCGCCGGAGAGCTTCGCTCAGCATGGTCACAGCGCTGTTCTCAGGGGTGGCCGCACCGGCATTCGCAGATTCCCCCGCCCACCGCAATCTGGACTCCAATGGGGTAGATTTGACACTGGGTGATTTTGTGATGGCCTTTCCGGAGGGCTCGGTTGGATCAGGGGAGGCCGAGCTTACCCTGATCCGGACGGGAGGTGGTAGTGTGGCCTCCCAATGGGATGAATACAAGTGGAAGGTAAGCGGCGGTCAAATAACTATATCTCGCCCGGATCGCCGCAGTGATACGTTTTCGATGCCCGGCCCAAACTCAACCATCATAAACCCCAACGGCTCTTCTTTAACAAGAAACAATAGCTCAGCCACCTATATATACAGGACGCCCGAGGGAGTGTCAGTGGCATTTTACAATCCAAATTATGATGAAGTTCCTGCTGACACTTATTACTGCTCTTTCAACTCTCCTGCAGCTGGCTGCGCCATGCTGGTTGAATCAATTACCTCTCCAAACGGTAATACAGTTTATCCATTCTTTTTTGCGCCAGTAGGAAGCGCGCCCACGCTGTATAGTGTTAGCAATGGGTTCGGTTACTCTATATCGTTCACGTATTCGGGCACCAACCGTACAAGGGCGGATTTTAAGCGAGGTAGCACAATCGTAGGTAGCGTCAGCTACAGCTACCCTGCCGGCGGAGGTGTTGATGTTACAGATATGGCCGGAAACGTTTGGCACGTAACCAATACCAGTATTACGCGTCCTGGCGAAAGCAGCCCGAGCTTTTCGGTCTCCGGCACGACTAATGTTACTTCAGCAACGCGCGATGGTGTCACGACAAGCTATTCTCGCACTGTGAGCGGGGCAACCAGCACGATGGTCGTCACGAATGCGTTGGGAAAGACATCAAAAATCGTTTCTAATCTTACGTTAGTACGGCCGACATCCATAACAGATGAGCTCAATAAGACAAAAAACCTCAGTTATGACAGTTATGGGCGCCTTACACAGGTTACCCAGCCTGAAGGAAATTACACGCACTACACCTATGATAGTCGCGGCAACGTGACTGAGACGCGTGAGGTTGCTAAACCGGGATCAGGCCTTGCGGATGTCGTGAGTAGTGCCAGCTATCCAAGCTCCTGCACTAACTTCGTAACGTGCAATAGACCCACCAGCACGACCGATCCGCTGGGTAACACGACCAATTATACTTATGATTCGAGCACCGGGCTGCCGCTTACAGTGACCGCACCTGCTCCCACGAGTAGTTCTAAGCGACCGCAAACGCGCTTTTCCTATTCTAGTATTGGTGGTGTCTCTCTACTCACAGGTGTTTCCAGCTGTGCTACTGGCGACACGGCAAGCCCCACTTGTGTTGGAACCGCCGATGAGACCCGGACAACGATTGGCTATGATAGCCATGGCAATGCAGCGAGCGTCACAATTGCTGCTGGCGATGGCACGCCTAGCGCTACCGCCACATACACCTACTCCACGCTTGGCGATGTATTGACGGTTGATGGACCTCTGTCCGGCACAGGCGACACCACGACGTATCGCTATGATGGGGCTCGGAGGCAGGTTGGTATGATCTCGCCCGATCCAGATGGCGCAGGCACTCTCAAGCGCCGCGCCCTCAAGGCAACGTACAACGCTTCAGGCATGCTAACTGACGTCGAACTTGGCACTGTTAACGGGGCGACCGACGCTGATTGGTCCGCATTCACTTCTCTTCAGAAATCGACTGCGACCTATGTCAATGGGCGCAAGACCAAAGAGGTGCTCACTGCTTCGGGGGAAACGTTCGGCGTCACGCAATATAGCTATGATGCAGTCGGAAGGATGCAATGTAACGCGGTCAGGATGGACTCTGCGCAATGGTCAAGTCAAAGCAATGCCTGCCTGCCCCAGGCAACGGGTGCGAACGGCCCTGACAGGATCACCAAGACAACCTATGATGACGCGGGCCGCCCGACCAAGGTTCAAAGCGCTTACGGCACAACAATCCAAGCTGACGAAGCCACTGTAACCTACACTGACAATGGTCAGATTCTTACGCTCACAGATGCAGAAAACAACAAGACCACGTACACCTACGACGGGTTCGATCGGTTACGCATGATCGAATATCCGAACATCGTGAAAGGATCTGGCACTAGTAATTCTAGCGACTACGAGCTTCTGACCTATGGCGATAATGTCCACGTGACGCAGCGCCAACTCAGGGGCGTGAGCAGTGATACCCTCAACTATTCCCATGACAATCTGGGGCGCGTGACAGGGGTAAGTGGCTCTACGATCACCGATCGTACGTACAACTACAACTTGCTCGGCATGCAGACTGCGGCAACCTATTCTTCAGGCGGCCAAAGCGTGTCGAACGCCTATGACGCTCTCGGACGCGTAACGTCTCAGGTCACCCCGCAAGGCACGGTTGGCTATCAATACGACGCAGCCTCCCGGCGCACGCGGATCACCTGGCCGGACAGCCTCTATGTCGTTTACGACTACGATACGGTTGGCAATGTTACCAAAATCCGGGAAAATGGTGCGACCTCGGGTATCGGCGTTCTGGCGAGCTACAGCTACGACGATCTGGGGCACCGAATAGGCGTGACTTACGGCAACGGAACGTCACGCGCATACGCATACGACGCTGTCAGCCGCCTGACCGGTCT
>NZ_BCTX01000048.1 GCF_001590985.1 Novosphingobium naphthalenivorans NBRC 102051 | reverse complement strand
ATGGATTACGCCAGCCGACCCGCCGTTCTGACTGCCGATGCGGCAGGAATTGCCGAGGCCGCGCGTGTGCTGCGCGAAGGCGGGCTTGTCGCGGTGCCGACCGAAACCGTCTATGGCCTTGCGGCCCGTGCCGACCGCGACGAATCCGTTGCGGCGATCTATGGCGCCAAGGGCCGGCCCAGCTTCAATCCGCTGATCGTTCATATTGCCGATGTCGCCGCCGCGCAGGAGCTGGCGCTGTTCGATGACCGGGCGCTCCGGCTGGCCGAAGCGTTCTGGCCGGGCGCGCTGACTCTGGTCCTGCCGCTGCGTCCCGGTGCGCCGGTGGCGGCGGCCGTGACGGCAGGACTGCCGACGATTGCCCTGCGCTGCCCGGCGCACCCGGTAATGCGTGCGATCATAGCCGCCGCCGGCCTGCCGCTGGCGGCGCCGTCGGCCAACCGCAGCGGCGGTGTCAGCCCCACCGATGCTGCGCATGTGCTGTCCTCGCTGGGCGGACGGATCGATGCCGTGGTCGATGGCGGCGCTTGCGAGGCGGGGCTGGAATCCACGATCGTGGCCCTGCGCGAGGATGGGCGCGAGGGCGGGCGCGAGGACGGGCGCTGGCAGGTCCTGCGCCCCGGACCGATCCCGGAATCCGCGCTTCGTGCCGTGCTGGGCACGCCGAGCGACGCCGTGACGTCACAGGAGATCGAGGCGCCCGGGCAGCTTATCAGCCATTATGCCCCGGGAAAGCCGGTGCGGCTGAATGCGGTGACAGCGCAGGCAGACGAATTTCACATCGGTTTCGGTGCCGTGGCGGGTGACGTCACGCTGTCAGCTTCGGGCGATCTCATCGAAGCGGCCGCGCGGCTCTATGCCTTGCTTCATGAAGGTGCGGCTTGCGCGCAGCCGAAAATCGCCGTCGCGCCGGTCCCTGCCGAGGGTGTCGGAGAAGCCATCAACGACCGGCTGAAACGCGCGGCCGCCTGAAGGGCGGGCCGGTAAGGGTCAGTACGGCGTGCTGGCGCGCATGTGCTGGATATCGGCGTTGTCGTCGCGGGCCTTGAGGCAGGCCCGTTCGTCTCCGTCGTCGCACTGGCGCATGTGCTTTTCGTAGCGGCGCTGGGCCTTGCCCAGTTCTTCCTCGTGTTCGCGCATCCGCCGCCCGCGTTTCTCGTCGGCTTCGGACTGGCTGGTCGTCGCCATGTCGACGGCCTTGCCAGTCACGCGCACGGGCGCCGTTACGACTTTGGCGGCGGTGCTGATGCAGCCGGAAACCAGCGGCACCATACCGAGCGCGAGGGCGGGAAGCAGCGAAGACGATTTCATGGTGCGGACAGTCTCACAGTGATGTTGAGGTACGATGAACGATCCGTTTGCCACAAACAAGAAGGCCGCCTCCTTGCGGAAGCGGCCTCCTGATCTTTGCGAAATCACCCGGTCAGGCGGTTTCGGCCGTCTCGTAGTACTTGGGCGCGTACTCGTTGAGGATCGCGAGGATCTTCTGGAGTGCGGCGGGCTCGTCGGTTTTTTCCATGGCCGCGAGTTCGCGGGCCAGGCGGGACGAAGCCGCTTCGAAGATTTGCCGTTCCGAATAGCTCTGTTCCGGCTGATCGTCGGCGCGGAACAGGTCACGGGTCACTTCGGCGATCGAAACGAGATCGCCCGAATTGATCTTGGCTTCGTATTCCTGGGCGCGGCGCGACCACATGGTGCGCTTGACCTTGGGCTTGCCCTTGAGGGTATCGAGCGCTTCGCGCAGGGTCTTGTCCGAAGACAGCTTGCGCATACCGATCGATTCAACCTTGTTCATCGGAACACGGAGCGTCATGCGCTCTTTTTCGAAACGCAGAACATAAAGCTCAAGTTGCATGCCGGCAATTTCCTGCTTCTGCAACTCGATCACACGGCCTACACCGTGCTTCGGGTAAACGACATAATCTCCAACATCGAAGGCGTCGGCCTTGGTTGCCATGTATCGTCCTTTCACCTGCAGGGGCGGAGCAATGTGTGCGGAAGGGTGTTCCGGGGGACGTGCGACCCGGAGGCAAAAACCTCCGCCGCCCGGTCAGATCACTCTCCCAACCGCTTGCTTTCGAACCCTGCCTCGCAATGAAAACGCCTGCCAGACGAGCAGAAGGCTCGGGCAGTTGACATATTGTATAGCATCGATGTGACAAAATTGCCAGAGGCGAGCGAACGTTTCCGTTCCGCTTGCTTCAAGACATGCCGAAACGGGACGATCCGGCTTTCGCGGCGCGGCTCATGTCGAGCCCGCCGCTGTCAGGAAACGGCGGATATCCGCCGTTTTTGCACCGTGGTGTGCGCGATCAGTCGCCTTCGCCGGGTTCGGGCGAGAAGTACTTTTCGAACTTGCCTTCCTCGTCCTTCATCTCGTCGGCGTCTTCCGGCGGATCCTTCTTGGAGGTGAGGTTGGGCCATTCGGCCGAATACTTGGCGTTGAGTTCGAGCCACTGCTCAAGACCGTTTTCGGTATCGGGCAGAATCGCCTCGGCCGGGCATTCGGGTTCGCACACGCCGCAGTCGATGCACTCGTTCGGGTTGATCACGAGCATGTTCTCACCCTCGTAGAAGCAGTCCACGGGGCAGACCTCTACGCAGTCGGTGAACTTGCACCGGATGCAGGCGTCGGTGACGACATAGGTCATTGCGGCGTATTCCTTCCCTCAGGCATCGTTACGAATGGCCGCTGCTATGGGATCAACCGGGCCGCCGTCAAGCACTCTGTAACAGGCCTGTGCTTCCACGGCCGGACCGCGCCGTACCGGAAGCGACACAATCTCGATTACGCGCACCCCTGTGCCAAAGGGTACTGTCAGCACGTCTCCCGTGGAAATTCGCTGATGGGCACGGTCGATACGCCGTCCGTTGAGCCGCATGTGGCCGTCTTCGGCCATTGCCTGGGCAACCGGGCGGGTCTTGGCCAGCCGCAGATACCACAGCAGCTTGTCGATCCTCATAAGGGGCCGATCCTCATAAGCGACCGGCCCTCATAAGAGACCGATCCGCATCAGCGGACCATGTCCGCCAGTGCCGCAAAGGCGCTGTTCTGGGGGGCGGCGGCCTTGCGCTCCGGCTGGGCTTCCTTGCGCGGCGGGCGCCAGCGCCAGCGTACCGGGGCAGGGGGGCCTTGCACGCCTTCCGCCAGCGGGCGCGGCATGACCGGCTGGAAACCGCCCAGACGCAGCAAGCGGGCATAGCTTGCCGTCGTCAGCCCCATCGAGACGGCCTTGGCAGGATCGAGCTTGAAATCGCGCGCCTTGCCTTCCTTGCGGCTGCCGTTGTCTCCGCGCGCTTCATGCGCCTCGCGCAGCAGCTTTTCCGCCATGTCGAGGCGCACCAGTTGCTTGCCCAGGTTCCGGTAGCCGGGCAGGCGGCCGTGCGCGGTGGCGGGCAGGGCGGGCGGCATGTCCGCTTCCGGCGGCCCGCCCGCAGCGGACTTGCCGGCCAGTTTCGACAACTGGCGCCACAGCATGATCGGGCGCGGGCGCAGCATGGCCGGCACGAACAGGTCGAGCGTGCCGACCCGCACGCCCAGCTTGGCCAGCATGGTGCGACGCTGCTTGTCGAGCCGGTCGACGCCCGATTGCTCGCGTGACGTCATGCCGCCGCGCTCCACCAGCGTGATGAGCAGGGCGCGCAGATCCGGGCCGGCATCCTCGGCGCGGCTGGCCTCGTCCAGCTTCTGCAGGGGTTCGAGCGGGGCCAGGGCCTTTTCCAGCCAGGCTTCCAGCGCGGCGACAAGCGCCTTGCGCGAAGGGCCGGGAATCGCATCGAGCGTGCGGTCGGGCACCAGTGTGGGGGACAGCAGCGAGCGTCCGCCTTCCAGCGCCGCGATGCGCTCGCCGTCCCAGGTCAGCACGCCGTCTTCCAGCGTGATTTCGGCCGAACCGGCGTGAATGGCATCCGCCAGTGCCTCGGCGCGGGACTGGAGCAGGGCGGACAAGTGCTTTTCGGCCGCGGCCAGCAGCAGCTTGCGGTCCGAGAGCCGGGCACCGGGATCGACCTTGAAGGCAAAGCCGCGCAGGCTGCCGATGTGTTCGCCTTCGACCAGAACTTCCTCATCCTCAAGACGGACCGAAAGCAGTCCGGAGTCGGGTCCCAGTTTCTTCATCAGTACGGCGGTCCTGCGGTTGATAAATCGTTCGGTCAGCTTGCCGTGAAGCGCATCGGAAAGTCTAGCCTCGACGGCACGGGCACGGGCGGCCATTTCATCCCGGGCTAGCACCCAGTCAGGCCGCTGGGCGATATAGGCCCACGACCGGATCGCGGCAATCCGGCCCTGCAGCGTGTCGATATCGCCGCCGGTGCGGTCAAGCTGGGCGATCTGTGACGCCACGAAGTCCGCCCCCAGTTCGCCCGCGCGCAAGTCCTGCCAGAGCCGCGCGACGAAGCGCGAATGCGTCTCGACGCCCTGCTGGCGGAAATCGGGCAGGCGGCAGACTTCCCAGAACCGTTCGACCTGTGCGGCGCCGCGCACGGATTCAGCCAGGGGCGGCTCTTCGGCGAGGCGTTTGAGCACGGCAAGGTCGATGGCCTGCGGCGCCAGGGCCAGTTCGGGCCGCGCTGGCGGCGTTTCGAGATCGGCGATGAGCGTGGCGAGGCTGTCGAAGCGCGGTTCCGGTTCACGCCAGAACAGCCTGGTGAGCGGCGGGAAGCGGTGCTCCTCGATCGCGTAGATCTCGTCCGGCTCAAATTCGGAATCGTGCCCGCCCGAGCCCGTGAGAGTGCCGAAGGTCCCGTCTTTCTGGTGGCGGCCCGCGCGCCCGGCGATCTGCGCCATTTCCGAAGAGGTCAGGCGCCGGTGGCGCTGGCCGTCGAACTTGGAGAGGCCCGCGAAGGCGACATGTTCGACATCGAGATTGAGCCCCATGCCGATCGCATCGGTGGCCACGAGGTAATCGACCTCGCCCGACTGGTAGAGCGCGACCTGGGCATTGCGCGTCTGCGGGCTGAGCGCGCCCATCACCACCGCTGCGCCACCGCGGAAACGCCGCAGCATCTCGGCGATGGCATAGACCTGTTCGGCCGAGAAGGCGACGATGGCGCTGCGCGGCGGGATGCGGCTGAGCTTCTTCGCTCCGGCATGAGTCAGGGTGGAAAAGCGCGGGCGCGTGACGATCTCTGCTTCGGGCACGAGCGCCTTCACCATCGGTTCCAGCGTGGAGGAGCCGAGGATCATCGTTTCCTCGCGCCCGCGCGCGTGCAGCAGGCGGTCGGTGAAGACATGGCCGCGTTCGCGGTCGGCGGCGAGCTGGGCCTCGTCGATGGCGACGAAGGCCATCGAGCGGTCCATCACCGGCATGGCTTCGGCCGTGCACAGCAGGTAGCGCGCCTGCCTGGGCTCGATGCGCTCCTCGCCGGTGATCAGGGCGACGCTGTTTTCGCCCTTGATGTGGCAGACACGGTCATAGACCTCGCGGGCCAGCAGCCGCAGGGGGAAGCCGATCATGCCGCTCGAATGCGCGCAAAGCCGTTCTATGGCGAGGTGCGTCTTGCCGGTATTGGTCGGGCCGAGCACGGCCTTGACCCTGCCGGGCGCGTCGTGTCGCGATGAGACGTGCGGGGTGTGAACCATCACGCGGCAAATGTGGCATTGCCATCCGCCGCTCGCAAGTATCGGCTCACCGAAAAAGGGGGCGGAAATCCACAACCTTAGGAGGGGATTAACCTTGAGCGCGCAGATGTTCTGCTAGAGGTCCTGCATCGAGGATCTCGGCTCAGGGGGAAAGGCCCCGGAGATCCAAGGGTTGCAACGTCGCAAGTGAGACGGGAAGCGGGGCGTTTTGTTCAAGGCGCTGGACGATAACTGCGAGGATATCGGCAAGGGTGCGGGCAGTGCCGCGGCCCTGTCGCATGCGCAGGTGATCGCCGAACACGCCAAATCCGCATCCGATCCGCTTTCGCCGGCGAACGATGAGGCCGGTGTCTCGGACACTGGCGCTGCTGCCGAACAGCCGGCCGGCTGTTTCCACGCGTTCGAGGCCTGGTGTGCCCGGACCGATCTGGCGCCGGATCTCGCCAGCGACATTGGCAGCCGCAAGTGGCTGCGCGGTCTGGCCACGCTGCTCGGGCTGAGCGCGGTGGCGATGGCTCTCTGGCCCAACTTTTCCGCCGTCGAGGCCGCGACGGCGATGCCCGTGGGCAGCCGCGAGCGCGACGAATTCCGCAGCCAGTCGATTGCCCCGCTGGCGCTGGGGGCTGACAGTGGCCGGCATATGGGCGCAAGCCCGCTGGTTCACCCGCTGGCCAAAGTGCCCGAACGCCCCAGCATCCAGCTGGTCTCGACGCTGGGGCAGGGCGACAGCTTCGGCCGGATGCTCGAACGCGCCGGGGTAGGCAGCGGCGATATCTCGCGCATTTCTCAACTGGTCGGCAATGCCGTGCCGGTGAGCGATATCGCTTCGGGCACGCAATTCGACATTACCCTGGGCAGGCGTCCGGAGCCCAATGCCCCGCGTGCGCTCGATTCGCTGGATTTCCGCGCCCGTTTCGATCTCGACCTGTCGATCGAGCGCGGGGCAGAGGGCGGGCTTTCCCTTGTGCGGCACCCGATCGCCGTCGACGCGACGCCCTTGCGTATTCGCGGGACGGTCGGTTCGAGTCTCTACCGCTCGGCCCGCAATGCCGGGGCACCCGTGGCGGCGATCCAGTCGTATCTGCGCGCTGTGGACAAGTACATCAACCTTGAGGACGGGATCAGCGCGTCGGACGAGTACGACATGATCGTGGCCTACAAGCGCTCGGCCAAGGGCGAGCATGAACTGGGCGACTTGCTCTATGCGGGTATCGAGCGCGACGGAAAGCCGCGCCTGCAATTGCTGCGCTGGGGCAAGGACGGCCAGATGTTCGCCGCCTCCTCGATCGGCCAGCCGCGCAGCGTGCCGATCGGCCAGCCGGTGGCGGGGCGCATCACTTCGACTTACGGGATGCGGCGCCACCCGATCCTGGGCTATGTGCGTATGCACGCGGGCATCGATTTCGGCGCGCCTTACGGGTCGCCGATCTATGCCGTGGCGGATGGCACCGTCACCTATGCTGGGCGCCATGGCGGCCATGGCAATTATGTGCGCATCCAGCATTCGGGCGGTCTTGGCACCGGCTATGGCCACATGAGCCGCATTGCCGTGGCCAATGGCGCGCATGTCCGGGCCGGGCAAGTGATCGGCTATGTCGGCTCGACCGGCCTGTCCACAGGACCACACCTGCATTTCGAGGCTTACCGGAACGGCCGAACCATCAATCCGGCCGGGATCAGCATTATCGCCAAGCCGCAGATCGATGGCAAGGAACGCGATGCCTTCAAGGCGCAGCTCCGCTCGCTGCTGACGGTCGAGCCGGGCGCGGCGCTGGCCCCGATCACGCCGCCTGCAAGCGAACATGCCGAAGCCGAGCGCGAGATCGACCGGCTGGCGCCGAAGAAGATCGGCTGATCCGCGCAACTCCGCGGACATTACTTGCAATTGAACCCTTGCGGTTTTTCCGGCAATCCCCCGTCATGACCGGAACCTATCCCCACACCCGCCTGCGCCGCGCGCGCGCCACGGCCTGGAGCCGTGCGATGCACCGCGAAACCATTCTCACCCCGGCAGACCTGATCTGGCCGCTCTTCGTCACTGAAGGGCGGGGTGTGGAGCAACCCATCGCCTCGCTGCCGGGCGTGTCGCGCTGGTCGGTGGACCAGATCGTGGCGCGTGCGGAAGAAGCCGCCGATCTCGGCATTCCCTGCCTGGCACTGTTTCCCCACACCCAGCCCGAACGGCGCAGCGAGGATGGCAAGGAAGCGCTCAACCCGGACAACCTGATGTGCCGCGCGATCCGCGCGATCCGGGATAGACTGGGCGATTCCATCGGCCTGCTGACCGATGTTGCGCTCGATCCCTATACCAGCCATGGGCAGGACGGGCTGATCGACGAGGCCGGCTATGTGCTCAACGACGAGACGGTGGAAGTGCTCGTTGGCCAGTCACTGAATCAGGCGGCGGCGGGCGCCGACATCATTGCCCCATCGGACATGATGGATGGCCGCATCGGCGCGATCCGCGACGCGCTGGAGGACGAAGGGCATATCAATGTCCAGATCATGAGCTATGCGGCGAAATATGCCTCGGCTTTCTACGGCCCGTTCCGCGACGCGGTCGGCTCGCGCGGTCTGCTCAAGGGCGACAAGAAGACTTACCAGATGGACCCGGCCAATACTGAGGAAGCGCTGCGCGAGGTCGAGATGGACCTGGCCGAGGGCGCGGACAGCGTGATGGTGAAGCCCGGCCTGCCCTATCTCGATATCGTGCGCCGGGTGAAGGAGACTTTCGAGGTTCCGGTCTTCGCCTATCAGGTCTCGGGCGAATACGCGATGATCGAGGCGGCGGTAGCCGCCGGTGCGGGCGACCGCGATGCGCTGGTGCTGGAAACGCTGCTCGCCTTCAAGCGCGCGGGCTGCTCGGGCGTGCTGACGTATCACGCCGCGCACGCCGCGCGGTTGCTCCATGGCCGGCGTGCCTGAACCGTTCCGGTTGGAGACCGAGCGGCTGGTTCTGCGATCGTGGCGTGAAGAGGATGCAGTTCCCTTCGCGGCCATGAACAGAGACCGGCAGGTCATGGCACACCTTGATGGCCCCATTGATCGTACCGCGAGCGATGAGGTGATCGTCCGAATCTGCGCAACGGAGGCTGAGCAGGGGAATTGCTTCTGGGCTGTCGAGCGCAAGGCTGACCGGACTTTCATCGGTTTCTGCGGATTGCGGCGTGGTGGACACGCCGGTACTCCGGTCGTCGATGAACTGGAGATCGGCTGGCGTCTTGCGCACCACGCATGGGGACAGGGCTTTGCACGCGAAGCCGCCGAAGCTTCGCTGCAGTGGGGATTTGCCCATCGTGAAGCCCCTAGGATCGTGGCGTGGACAGTTCCTGCCAACACTGCGAGTTGGGGACTGATGACCAGACTCGGCATGATGCACAGGCCGGACCTGGATTTCGATCATCCCCGTTTCCCAGCGGGTCATCCACTATGCCGTCATCTGGTTTATGTGATGGAGCGCGATATTTGGCTGAGCAAATGTTCAGACACCTGAGTTCCGGCTGGATACCGAGCGGCTTGCTTGAGAGCCCGTCTCTGGCCCATGGAGATCCTGACCAGAGCCGGAGAGGACCATGACTGAACGCACCGACATCACTTTGGCTGCCATCAACGGCAAGAGCCCGAAGATCCATTCCAGCGCCTTCATCGCGCCGGGTTGCCGGATCATCGGCAATGTCGAGATCGGGCCTGATGCCAGCATCTGGTACAATTGCGTGATCCGGGGCGACGTCAACCGCGTGGTGATCGGCGCGCGCACCAATATTCAGGACGGCACTGTCGTCCATTGCGACAGTCCCAAGCCGGGCAGGCCAGAGGGTTTCCCGACGATTATCGGCGACGACGTGCTGATCGGGCACATGGCCATGGTTCACGGCTGCACGCTGGAGGATCACGCCTTCGTCGGTCTCGGCGCGGTCGTGATGGATGGCAGCCATATCGAATCCGATGGGATGCTGGCGGCCGGCGCGATGCTGACAGGCAAGCGCATCGGCGCCGGGCAACTCTGGATAGGCCGCCCGGCCAAGTATCTGCGCGATCTGGATGAAAGCGCGATTGCGGCCAACCGGACCAATGTCGCGGGCTACGTCCTCAATGGCAGGGCACATGCCGAGGCGCTTGGCGTGAAAGGCTGATGGCACGGCCGAAAGTTGATCTGCCCGCGGCTGACGCGGTTCGCGAACTGATCGATGGCGAAGGGCGCCTGGCAGTGCGCGTCACGCCCGGTGCCAAAGTGGAAGGGCTGGAAATCGCGGAGGGCAAACTGCTCGCCAAAGTCCGCGCCAAGCCGCAGGATGGCAAGGCCAACGATGCCGTGCGCGACATGCTGGCGGCCGCGCTGGGGCTGGCGCCGTCGCGGCTCGAATTGTTGCGCGGCGCAACTTCGCGCGAGAAGCAGTTCAAGGTGGCGGTTTAGGTTCAGACGCTGGAGCCAAGCTCGCAAGATCTAAACCGGGACCCGATTGGCCCTAGGGATGGTGGCGTAGCTCACCGTGACTCACCCTTTTCCTCCGGGCTCGCAATGACGAAGGGGGAAGAAGAGTCGTCGCCAGTAAGCTTTGGTATTAGCGGTCCGGCGTGTGCCACTCCGGGGCCTTGATACGGCTGTCGCGCAGGCGCAGGGCAAGGCCGATGCCGACGCCCACTCCGATGGCGACGGTGAGGTCGGCCAGCACGGTCAGGACCAGCGTGAGGATCAGCAGCAGGCGGTCCTCCACCGGGGCGGCCCAGTAGCTGGCCCACTTGTGCGGCTCGCTCATGTTCCATGAGGTAATGATGAGCAGGGCGGCCAGGGCCGGCATGGCCAGATAGCCGGCCAGCGGGGCGGCGATCATCATGATGAAGAGAATCGTTGCTGCGTGGATCATGCCGGCCACGGGGGTGCGGCCGCCGGCGCGGACATTGGTGGCCGTCCGCGCGATCGCGCCGGTTGCGGGCATACCGCCGAACAGGGCCGAGCCGATGTTCGCCCAGCCTTGCGCCAGCACTTCGGCATTGGGGCGGTGCTGGGCGCCTTCGACCATGCGGTCGGCCACCATGGCCGAAAGCAGCGATTCGATGGCCGCCAGGAAAGCGATCACGAAAGCGGAGGGCAGCAGTTCGGTCATGCGCGCCAGCGTGATGTTGGGCAGCGCGGGCACGGGCAGGTGGTTGGGCAGTTCGCCATAGCGCGAAAAGATCGTGTCCACCGGCTGGTGCAGGGCGAAGACCGCGAGGGAAACGCCGCCGAGCACGAAAATCGGCCCCGGTATGCGGGGAAACAGGCGGCGCAGCACGACCAGCAGCACCAGCGTGGATACGCCTGCCGCAGTGGCGGCCCAGTTGATCGTCGCCCGGGCGGCCCACAGCGCCTCGATCTTGCCGATGAACTCGGCGGGCACATGCGGGGCATCGAGACCGAAGAAGTCCTTGAGCTGGCCGCTGGCGATGATCACGGCAATGCCGATGGTAAAGCCGTTGACGACGGCTTCGGGCACGAAGGCAATGAGATTGCCCACGCGCAGCAGCCCGGCCAGGACCAGGATGGCGCCGGCCATCAAGGTGGCGAGCACCAGTCCGTCATAGCCGTGCCTGGCCACGACGCCATAGACCACGACGATGAAGGCCCCGGTTGGTCCGCCGATCTGCACCCGGCTGCCGCCCAGCAGCGAAATCAGGAAGCCCGCGACGATTGCCGTGAACAGACCCTTGGCCGGGTCCGCGCCGGAGGCGATGGCGATCGCGATGCTGAGCGGGATTGCCACCATGGCGACGGTAATCCCTGCGAAGACATCCGCAGCGAACAACCGGCCGGTATAGGTCGGCAGCGTGGTCAGCAATTTGGGCTTCATGGCGCGTAATTACAGGATAGCCCTGTAGCGCAGCAAGCCCGTTCTGCTGGCTTCAGCAGGCTCAGGAAGGTTTCAGCCGCGCCCCATGCCGCGGGCCATATCGCCGAGCACTTCGCCCATGGCCTTGGCCATGTCGGCCGGTTCCGGCGCGACATCGGCGATGGCGCGCTGCATCGCCTCGGCCCACTGGCCGGCGGTGGCCTTGGTCATGGTGAAGGGCTTGTGGATGCTCATCATGCAGCGGCCGGGATTGGCCTCGAACCAGTCGCGCGGGCCGCCTGCCCATCCGGCAAGGAACTTGGGCAGCGATTCGCGCATCGGTGCCAGGTCCGGCGCGTGGATCGCGCGCAGTTCGGTATAGGCCGGGTCCTGTTCCATCAGGTCGTAGAAGCGGTTGCAGATCGCCTCGAACACCGGCGCACCGCCCAGCCGGTAGAACGGCGCATTGGGATTGGCAGCTTCGGGCTTGGTCTGGGCGGGGGCTTCGGCTTCGACGGTCACGGTCGGGTTTCTCCGGAAACAGGGGGGCTTATGATGCTGCCCTAGCGCGAAAGTTTCACGTGGAACCTTGATCGCGATCAACCGCGAAGCGGACGAGAGGCTTATTCGGGCAGAAAACGGCCGGACAGCAAAACGGGGCGGCACCCGGCAAGGTGCCGCCCCGTCATGGGCATACCGGACTGGTCTCAGTCGTCGGTGTTTTCTTCCGGCTGGGTTCCGGTCTTCTTTGCCGCCGGCTTTTTGGCGGGAACCTTACGCTTCTTGGCCTTGCTCACTTTCGGTGCGGAGGGGGTCAGCTCGAAGTTGAGCGCGTCTTCCTTCACCGAGACGTGGACTTCGCCGCCATGCGCCAGCTTGCCGAACAGCAGTTCTTCGGCGAGCGGCTGCTTGACCTTCTCCTGGATGACGCGCGCCATCGGGCGGGCGCCGTAGAGACGGTCGTAACCGCGGTGGCCGAGCCATTCACGGGCGTCGGAGTCGAACTGGATGTGGACGTTCTGGTCGGCCAGCTGCAGTTCGAGCTGGAGGATGAACTTGTCCACGACCCGGCTGATCGTTTCCTTGCCGAGGTAGCCGAACGGCACGATCGCATCGAGACGGTTGCGGAATTCGGGGGTGAAGAGCTGCTTCACCGCCTCTTCGCCCGCGTCGGCCTTCGACACGTCGCCGAAACCGATGCCCGACTTGGCCATGTCCGAAGCGCCCGCATTGGTGGTCATGATGAGGACCACGTTGCGGAAATCGACGGTCTTGCCGTGGTGGTCGGTCAGCTTGCCGTTGTCCATCACCTGCAGCAGGATGTTGAACAGGTCCGGGTGCGCCTTCTCGATTTCGTCGAGCAGCAGGACGCAGTGCGGCTGCTGGTCGATGGCATCGGTGAGCAGGCCCCCCTGATCGAACCCGACATAGCCCGGAGGCGCGCCGATCAGGCGGCTGACTGAGTGGCGTTCCATATATTCGGACATGTCGAAGCGCTGCATCGGGATGCCCATGATGCTGGCGAGCTGCTTGGCGACTTCGGTCTTGCCGACGCCGGTCGGGCCGGAGAACAGGAACGAGCCGATCGGCTTGTCCGGATCGCGCAGGCCCGCACGGCTCAGCTTCATGGCGGTCGAAAGCACTTCGATCGCCTTGTCCTGGCCGAAGACCACGCGCTTCAGGTCGCGTTCGAGGTTTTCCAGCGCCTTCTTGTCGTCACTGCTGACCGACTTGGGCGGGATGCGCGCCATGGTCGCGATTACCTGCTCGATCTCGCGCGCGGTGATCGTCTTCTTGCGGCGGCTGGGGGGCACCAGCATCTGCATCGCGCCCACTTCGTCGATCACGTCGATCGCCTTGTCGGGGAGCTTGCGGTCATTGATGTAGCGCGCCGACAGCTCGACCGCCGTCTTGATCGCATCGGGGGTGTAGCGCACGCCGTGGTGCTCCTCGAAGGCCGAGCGCAGACCCCTGAGGATCTTGATCGTGTCTTCCACCGTCGGCTCGTTCACGTCGATCTTCTGGAACCGGCGCAGCAGCGCGCGGTCCTTTTCGAAGTGGTTGCGGAACTCCTTGTAAGTGGTCGAGCCGATGCAGCGGATCGTGCCGCCCGACAGCGCCGGCTTGAGCAGGTTGGACGCATCCATTGCGCCGCCGCTGGTGGCGCCGGCACCGATCACCGTGTGGATCTCGTCGATGAACAGGATCGCGTGCGGCATCTTTTCCAGTTCGGAGACGACCTGCTTGAGGCGCTCCTCGAAGTCACCGCGATAGCGGGTGCCGGCCAGCAGCGAGCCCATGTCGAGCGAGTAGATCACCGCTTCGGAAAGCACTTCGGGCACTTCGCCTTCGACGATCTTGCGCGCGAGGCCCTCGACGATGGCGGTCTTGCCGACGCCGGGATCGCCCACGTAGAGCGGGTTGTTCTTGGAACGGCGGCACAGGATCTGGATCGTGCGGTCCACTTCGGGGCCGCGGCCGATCAGCGGGTCGACTTTGCCCGACAGCGCCTTTTCATTGAGGTTGACGCAGAACTGGTCGAGCGCGGAATCCTTCTTGCCGCCCGGGCTGCTCTTGGTTTCGGCCTTGTCTTCCTGCGGTGCGGCGCTTTCGTCGCTGCCCTTGGGATTGCGGTCCTCGATCCGCTTGCCGCCCTTGCCGATGCCGTGGCTGATGTAGCTGACGGCGTCGAGGCGGCTCATGTCCTGCTGCTGCAGGAAATAGACGGCATAGGAATCGCGCTCGGAGAACAGTGCCACCAGCACATTGGCGCCGGTCACGGTGTCCTTGCCGGAAGACTGCACATGCAGGATCGCGCGCTGGATCACCCGCTGGAAACCGGCGGTTGGGGCGGGATCGCCCTTTTCCTCGGTCTTGAGCGACTGGTATTCCTGATCGAGGTACTGGCGCACCACTTCGCCCAGATCGCCCAGATCCACGCCGCATGCCTGCATGACCTGCGCCGCGTCCGGATCGTCGATCAGCGCGAGCAGCAGGTGCTCAAGCGTCGCGTATTCGTGACTCCGCTCAGACGCGTGAGACAGGGCCGAATGCAGGGTCTTTTCTAGGCTTTGGGCGAAACTGGGCATCTAGGACACTTTCATTGAGAGAGAGGACTCTCCTAGCGGGAGTTTATGGGCGACGTTGGGTTTAGGAACTATATAGGCGTGCTCAGGGCGCTTGCGAGGTGCCTGCATGGGCAGAAAGGCGCACCTTGCGGAAATCACGTTGTTTTTGGCCTAAACAAGGCATCCGCCGCGAGCTTGTGCGCAGCCGATTTCTGCTTGTGTGCCTTTACGCGGGTGATTTCGTTTTCAAGAAGCAGGACGCGTGCATCAAGTTCATCCAGCGAATAGCGCTCCAGGCTTTCGCTGGCGAGAAGGCTGGCGGCTCCGAAGTCAGCTTCGGGCGACCGCCGCCGCGGTCGATCGTCCTCGTCCATTGCAGTGCAGCATCGGACTGATATTCTCTGCTGTCAATGGTGTGAAAAGAGTTCCCCTCCGGTAGTACTGTGTGGCAACAGGAGCGATATGTTAGCTAACCTGCCTTCAACAATGCTTGCTGTTGGGTTCGATGAACCCGGCGATGCCGAAGTCTTGCAGCCGGTGTCTCTGCCTGTCCCGAAGCCGGGACCGGGGGAAGTTCTCGTCAAAGTGGCTTTTGCCGGGGTCAACCGGCCGGATGTCGTGCAGCGCAAGGGTCTCTATCCGCCGCCGCCGGGGGCCTCGCCGGTTCCCGGACTGGAGATTTCCGGCATGGTCGCCGTGCTGGGCGAGGGCGTGGACGAACTGGCCGTGGGCGATACCGTGTGCGCGCTGGTGTCGGGTGGCGGCTATGCGGAATACTGTCTGGCCAAGGCCGGACACTGCCTGCCCGTGCCTGCCGGGCTGCCGCTCGATGAAGCGGCGGCGCTGCCCGAGACGCTGTTCACCGTGTGGCACAATGTGTTCGAGCGTGGCTATGCCCGCGAGGGCGAGACTGTGCTGGTTCATGGCGGCACCAGCGGCATCGGCACCATGGCGATCATGCTCGGCAGGCATTTCGGCCTCAAGGTGATCGTGACTTGCGGCTCGCCCGAAAAGTGCGCGAAGGCGCTGGAAATCGGCGCTGCGCACGCGATCGACTACAAGACCACGGATTTTGTCGCGGAAGTTGCCAGGATTACCGGCGGCAGGGGCGTGGACCTCGTGCTCGACATGGTCGCGGGCGATTACGTCGCGCGCAATCTGAAATGCCTGGCGATGGACGGGCGCCATGTCACGATCGCGGTGCAGGGCGGCACCAGGGCCGAGATCAACATGGCCGTGGTGATGACGCGCCGCTACACGCTGACGGGCTCGACGCTGCGGGCGCGTTCGGACGAATTCAAGACGCTGCTGGCGCAGGAAATTGCCGCGACGGCCTGGCCGGTCGTGGAAAGCGGTATGCTGCGCCCGGTGATGGACGCGCGATTCCCGCTGACGGAGGCGGCTGCCGCTCATGCGCGCATGGAAGCGGGCGATCACGTCGGCAAGATCGTGCTGGAGGTCTGACGGTTCGCGTGCCATCACGGCGGTGATGGAAAGACTTACCCTTCATGAGGACCCGCGCAGCGGCAACTGTTACAAGATCCGCCTGACCGCGGCGCTGGTCGGCAAGCCGATCAAGCGGGTGCAGTACGACATCATGAAGGGCGAGACGCGCACGCCCGAATTCCTGCAGAACATCAATGCCAATGGCCGGATTCCCGTGCTGCAGGTGGGTGGCAGGTTCCTGCCCGAAAGCAATGCCGCGTGCTGGTATCTGGCGGAAGGGTCCGCGCTGATTCCCGGCGATGCGTTCGACCGGGCGGACATGCTGCGCTGGATGTTCTTCGAGCAGTACAATCACGAGCCCAATGTCGCGACGCTGCGTTTCTGGCTGCAGTTCGTGGGCGAGGCCAATCTCAGCCCGTTCCAGAAGGACCAGATCATGGCCAAGCGCGCGGGTGGCGAGGCGGCGCTGGGCGTGATGGAAGAGCACTTGTCGCAGCACGACTGGTTTGTCGGCAGTGGTGTGACGCTCGCCGATATCGCGCTCTATGCCTATACCCATGTGTGCGAAGCGGGAGGATTCCGGCTTCGTGACTATCCGGCGGTGTGCCGCTGGCTGAAGCGCGTCTCGGCCTTGCCGGGCTATGTCGCGATGGATTGAATCGGGATCGGATAGGGCGCACATTCGCGGCCGTGCTTGGAAAAGGGCGGCTTTTGCTTGCCGAATCCGCAAAGTTTGCCTACATCGGCCCCGTACGGCCGCTCCGCGAAGGGGCGGCCCTTATTGTTTCCGCCGGAGATAGAGAATGAGCCAGCCCACTCCGCTGATGCCGCACGCGACCGCCTCGTGGCTGGTCGATAGCACTGCGCTGACTTTCGAGCAGATCGCGGAATTCTGCGGCCTGCACATGCTTGAGGTTCAGGCCATGGCCGACGATCTGGCTTCCAGCAAGTACACCGGACGCGATCCTGTTCGCGCCGGTGAACTGACCATGGAAGAGATCGAGAAGGGTCAGGCGAATCCCGATTACAAGCTGAAGATGCACAAGGTCCCGGTCACGGTCAGCCGCACCAAGGGCCCGCGCTACACGCCGGTCTCCAAGCGTCAGGACAAGCCCGACGGCATCGCCTGGATCCTGCGCAACCATCCCGAAGTGTCGGATGCGCAGATCGGCAAGCTGATCGGCACGACCCGCAACACGATTGCCGCGATTCGCGACCGTTCGCACTGGAACATCGCCAACATCACGCCGAAGGATCCGGTCACGCTGGGCCTGTGCTCGCAGCGCGAACTGGATTCGATCGTGGCCAAGGCCGCGAAGAAGGCGGGTATCGAGGACGAGCTGCCGGGCGACGAGCGTCTGGTCGACGATCGCGAGGCGCTGATCGAGGAACTGCGCGCCGAACGCGAGGCTGCCGCCAAGGCCGCCAGCGAAGCCGCGCAGGAAGCCGAAGCGGCCGCCTGGCTCGAAGCCAAGCGTGCTGCCGAAGCGGCCGAGCAGAACGGCGAATAATTCCGCTTCCGGCTTGACCGGCAGGCGCGGCCAGCGCAGCGACTGTCGGTCAAGTTAACACCTGAACACAACTTTCTTGCCCCCTCGGGGACATTTGCGCACAGTCCTTTCATGAGCGAGAGGACCGGCCCGAAGGAATGGCGCGAGCAATACGCGCACCCCTGCGACTGGAAGCAGGACTTTGCGCCGCTGGCTATGACCCAGCTCTTCGCCGACAGCGTCTCGCGCCATGGCGGCCGGGCGCTGGTGGACTTTCTCGGACGCACATTCACTTATCGCGAGATCAGCGCCGAGGCGCAGCGCTTTGCCGCCGGGCTGCAGGCGCTGGGCATCGGCAAGGGAGACCGGGTGGGGCTCTACCTGCCCAATGTGCCGGTCTATCTTTCCGCCTATTTCGGCACCCTGATGGCCGGTGCCACGCTGGTCAATTTCTCGCCGCTCTGCACGGCCGCCGAACTCGAAGCGCAAGTCGCGGATTCGGGTACGCGGCTGCTGGTGACGCTCGATGTCCCGGCGCTGTTGCCGATTGCCGAGCAGGTGCTGCGCGCTTCCGCTCTCGAACGGCTCGTGGTGGCGCGGCTGGCGGGGCAATTGTCGTTCTGGCAGGGGGCGGGTCTGCGCTTCCTGCACCGGCGCCAGATCGCGCCGGTGCCGTTGGCGGCGGATATCCTCGAATGGGTGGATGTCCTCTCGGACGCCAGCCTCAAGCCGGTCTCGATCGATCCGCTGAACGACGTGGCGCTGCTGCAATATACCGGCGGCACCACCGGCGCGCCCAAAGGGGCGATGCTCACGCACCAGAACCTCACCGCCAATGCCCGCCAGATCGAGATGATCGATCCCCACGCCCATGCGCGCGACATCATCCTGGGGGTGCTGCCGCTGTTCCATGTCTTCGCGAATGCCAGCGTGCTCAACCGCACGGTCTGCAACGGCGGGATGATCGCCCTGCTGCCGCGTTTCGACGCCCGGCAGACTTTCGCGGCGATCGCACGGGTCAAGGCCACGGCCATGCCCGGCGTCCCGACGATGTACCGGGCCTTGCTCGATCATCCGGCGATGGCCCGGACCGACTTTTCCAGTCTGTTCACCTGCATATCGGGCGGTGCGCCCCTGCCGCGCCCGCTCAAGGCGCGGTTCGAAAAGGCGAGCGGTGCCAAGCTGGTGGAAGGCTACGGCCTTACCGAGGCGGCCGGTGTCGTAGCCACGAACCCGTTCGACGGGCGCGAAGTGCCGGGTTCGGTAGGCCATCCGCTGCCGGGAACGGACTTGCGTCTGCTCGACAAGGAGGATCCCGGCCGCGATGCCGTGCCGGGGGAGCCTGGCGAGCTGGCGGTTGCCGGGCCTCAGGTCATGCTGGGGTACTGGAATCGTCCGGAAGCCGCCGCGCAGGCCTTCGTCGAGTGCGACGGGCGGCGCTGGCTGCGCACCGGCGACATCGCGGCGATCGACGAGGAAGGCTATGTGCGGATCGTCGACCGGCTCAAGGACATGATCTCGGTCGGCGGTTTCAAGGTCTATCCCAGTCAGGTGGAGGCGGTTCTGCTCGATCATCCGGCCGTGCTTCAGGCGATCGTGATCGGCGTGCCCGATGCCTATCACGGCGAAGTGCCGCGGGCTTACGTGGTTGCCGGGCCGTCAGCCGGTGAGGCGATTGGCGGCGAGATTGACGGTGACGAGATTGCCCGCTGGCTCAATGCCCGCGTCGGCAAGCACGAACGGGTCGATCGCGTGGAACTGCGCGCCTCGTTGCCGACGACCTTGGTCGGCAAGCCCGACCGCAAGGCCCTGAGGGCCGAAACGCGCGGCGCCTGACCCGGATTACGCTTCGGCGAGGAAATCGAGCAGAGCCTGATCGTATTCGTCGACCTGCCCGTTGGCCTCGATCCGTTTGTCGAGCCAGGCTTTCTCGTCCCGAGTAAGCTGCCGCGCGGTCTCCACCAGCGTTTCCAGATGCGCCGGAACTTGCCTGCGACCGAACACCACGCCCGCGCGGTTCGCAGCGCCGATGCTGCGCCCGGCCCGGATCATGAAGCGGCCAACCGACGAGGAATGGTCGTTCATGAAGCTTTCGAGCTGCATGGCGCGTTCGCGGGGCAGCGGGCTATGCGAAGTGAAGCCCTGCAGGTAATTGCCCACGCCCTGCACGAACAGCCGCTTCCACTCGGGCGCATTGGCGCCGCCCAGCGTTTCGTCCTTGATGCGGAACAGCAGCTCGGCCTCGCGGCGGCTCACGCCGGCCGGCCGTTCGCTGCCCGAGGCGAACAGGATGCGGCGCATGATCCGCGCTTCTGCCTCGGTGACATTGCCCTTGCCCAGTTCGCCGCCGCAGCGGGTCGGCCCTTCGCCGGCCAGCACGGCCTGTTCGACCTGCCGCAAGGCATAGGCGCGCAGCGCTTCGGGGACCTGCGTGGCCTTTTCGAACACGCGCACCAGCAGTTCGAGCTCGGTGATCGAATGCAGGCGGCCGTCGTGCTCGATATGCGCGATCAGCCAGTCGCCGTTGCTTTCGGTGATATAGCCGCGCGGTTCGAGCTGGTTCACGACATATTCGCCGATCGCCTCGACGAAGAAGTCCGACCATTCGGCCGTGGGATGGTCCAGCTTGTGATTGATGGTGAAAATGACATCGGCCTGATCGGGATCGATCTGCCCGTTGGCCCAGCCCGCGCGCCGCAGCGCAAGGACGTCGTCCGCACAGATTGCGCCGTCGGCCAGGGCCTGCTCGGCGATTTCGCTGAAATGCATGGTCATCGTGTCGGGGCTCCCCAAGCGGAGGTTGGGGAGCGGTCTGGCCGAATAAGTCTAATTTGCCGTTAAACCGCCGGGTCTGCCGCGGTTCCCGTCACGGCTGCCGCAGGGCCGCGACGCAGGCGGCGCGGTCGACATCCTGTCCGTCCGAAGCGCGGCGGGCATCGACATAAGTCGCCAGCGGCTCGTGCGAGCGCGAGGTGGGATAGAGGTAGATGTCGAGCACGCAGGGTGTCCCGGTGAATTGCAGCTTGCGGGCATCGCCTTCCCAGACGTCGAGCCGGGGCTGGCCGAACTGGCGCACGAGCTGCTTCTGGGTGGCGCCGATCACGTCTTCCAGGCCGGGGATCGACTGGAACTGCGGATCGCGCAGTACGGTGCGGTTCGGCTGGCGGACCGGCGGCACGGCGGACGTGCGCTTGGGCGGATGAGGGGTGCTGGCGACTCCGCCGCCGCAGGCCGAGAGCAGCAGTGCCAGCGAACAGGCGGCCAGCGCCGCATGGATGCGATGAAGGGCTCCGCCCCGGTCGATATCGTGCATAATCGCGGCCACGCATTGCGCGGCGGTGCCGGGCTGTCAACGGCCCCGTGCTTGCGGAGCGGCAGGCCGCGCGCTAGGCGCGTTCCAACGCTTTTTCCCCACTTCCAAGGACAGACCCCTTTCATGACCCAACCGAGCCTGGATGTCATCGCCATTGGCAACGCCATCATCGACGTCATCGCCAATTGCGAAGACAGCCTGATCGAAGCGCTGGGGCTGGCCCGCGGCGGCATGATGCTGATCGACGACGAGCAGGCCCGCAGCCTCTACGAAGCGATGGGCCCGGCGCGAGAGATTTCGGGCGGTTCGGCGGCCAATACGCTGGCGGGCCTTGCCCAGCTCGGCGCGAAGTGCGGTTTCATCGGCCAAGTCGCGCAGGACCAGCTGGGCGACGTGTTCACCCACGACATCCGCGCCGGGGGCATCCATTTCGAGGTGCCGGCACGCCCGGGCAATCCGCCGACGGCGCGCTGCCTGATTTTCGTGACGCCCGATGGCCAGCGCACGATGAACACCTTCCTCGGCGCCTCGCACTACCTGCCTGCCGAAGCGCTCGACGAAGCGCTGATCGCCGATGCCGCGGTGCTCTATCTCGAAGGCTACCTGTGGGACCCGGAAGAGCCGCGGGCGGCCATGCGCAAGGCGATCACCGCGGCCCGCGCCGCCGGGCGCAAGGTGGCGTTCACCCCGTCGGAAACTTTCGTGATCGACCGCCACCGCGCCGATTTCCTCGACCTGATCGATGCCGGGCAGATCGACGTGCTGTTCTGCAACGAGCATGAAATGGCCGCGCTGACCGGTGAGGCCGATTTCGAAGCGGGCATTGGCGCGCTGGCACCGAAGATCCCCACGCTGGTCGTCACCCGCAGCGCCGATGGCGCCGTCGCCGTGGCGGACGGCGTGCGTTCGCAAGTCGCCGCCGAGCCGATCGACAAGGTGGTCGATACGACCGGCGCGGGCGATCTGTTTGCCGCCGGGTTCCTGTTCGGGCATGTTCGCGGCCTGCCGGTGGCCGATTGCCTCAAGATGGGGGCGATCTGCGCCAGCGAAATCATTTCGCACTACGGTGCCCGGGCGGAAACAGATCTCAAGGAATTCGTCGAAGCCCGGATGGGGTAAAACTCTGGGGTAAGACTTTAGGGGGAAGCATATTGATCTGTCCGGCGCTGATCGACTTCGAAGCGAGTTGCCTGCCCGAATACGGGCGGTCCTTTCCCATCGAAGTCGCGGTGGCCCGGATGGACGGCAGGAACCACGCCTGGCTGATCCGCCCCGCCAAGGCCTGGGAATACTGGGACTGGTCCGAGGAGGCCGAGAAGCTCCACGGAATCAGCCGGGAGCTGCTGGACTGCGAGGGTCTGCCGCCCGCGCAAGTCGTGGCCGAAATGGCGGAGTTCGTGCACGATTGCCAGGTCTATGCCGATGCCGATCTCGACGAGTACTGGCTCGAAGTGCTGTGTCAGGCGGCCGGCACGAAACTGCCTTTCCCGGTACGCTATCTGGGCGAGCTGATGAAGCGGCGCGGTTACACCCGCCCGCAAGTCGTGGCAGCGCTCGAAGAGGCCAAGCGGCAGTTGCCCAAGGAACACCTCGCGCGCGAGGATGCCAAGCGGCTGGCGCTGACATTGAAACTGCTGTTCGACGGGCCGCCGCTGGGCGTGAGCGGCTGAGGCGGCGGGCCGGCTTTTCCGACACACCGACGTTGCGAATATAGGCCAATCCTCCCTGTCGCGAAGCGATGGGGAGGGGGACCGTCGCCGCAGGCGGCGGTGGAGGGGCAGAAACCCCTCCGTCAGCGACTGACGTCGCTGCCACCTCCCCATTCCGCAAGCGGAACAGGGAGGAGTGGAAGTCCCGGCCTATCCGATCGAGGCGCCCACCAGTGCGCCAGCTCCGTAAGTGACGCCGGCGGCGGCAAGGCCGATCATCAGCTGTCGCACCGCCGAAAACAGCGCACTGCGGCCGGTAAAGAGGCTGGTGCCGGCACCGATCGCGGCGAGTGCCGCGCCGCTGGCGGCCAGGCTGGTGATCAGGGCAGGCTGGCCGGACAGCGCCAGGAACGGCGCCACCGGCACAATTGCCCCGGCCGAGAACAATACGAACGACCATCCGGCAGCGGTCCAGGCCGATCCGCCCAGTTCGTCCGGATCGATGCCCAGCTCTTCGCGGGCCAGCGTATCCAGTGCGGTGCTCTGGTCGTTCAGCAGGCGTTCGGCCAGCGCGCGGGCCTGGGGTTCGGCGATGCCTTTGGCCTGATAGATGAGGATGAGTTCCTCCTTCTCCTCCTCGGGCACTTCGCGCAGCTCTTCGGCCTCGGTCTCGATCTGGCTGCTGTAGAGTTCGCGCGAACTGGTGACGGACAGCCATTCGCCCATCGCCATCGAGCAGGCCCCTGCCACGAGACCGGCCAGCCCCGTGAGCAGCAGAGCCTGCTGGTTGCTGGCAGCCCCGGCCACGCCCATCACCAGACTGAGGTTGGAAACGAGCCCGTCGTTCGCCCCCAGCACCGCCGCGCGCAAAGTGTTGCCGCCGCCGCGGTGGCGGCCTTCGAGCAGGGCCAGCGCCGGGCCGGGGAGCCCTTCCTGGCCGGCCGCTGCGCGCATCAGCCGCGCGTGCGAGCGTTCGTCCGCAGGCAGGCCGGCGGCACGGGCATCGGGCTGATCGTCATAAGCGGCACTGTCACGCGTTTCCCCTGCGGCCAGGGCGGGCAGCACGAAGGCCGGTCCGAACCGCCGGGCCAGCGCGCCCAGGATCCGGGCGCGCAGCGAAGGCTTTGGGGTGTAGGATACGCCGTTTTCGGCCAGCCGCTTCTGCCAGAAATCGCCGTGCGCGCGCTCGATGGCACCCAGCCGGGCGAAGACTTCGGCCAGCTTGGGATCGGTTTCGCTCGAAGCGAGGGCTTCGTAAACCGCCGCGCCATCAATCTCGCCGCGCAAGTTGGCACGATAACGCGGCACGGGGTCGGAAGCGGTCATGGCCTACCCTCTACCGCATGGCCGCGCCGGTCAACTGCCTAGCCGGCCTTCCGTGACCGCTTGCAGCTTTGCCAGACACTCCGCCTTGCGCTTGTCGCGCGCGCCGGCGATGTCCTGCGCGACTTGTCCGGGCAGGGCGCAATCCTTGGCCGGGCGGACGGGGTGCTTGGCGCGGCAGCCGGACTCGGTGGCGAACCAGTCGTCGGCGCAGTCCTCGTAAGCCGCCTGATCCGCATCATGCAGGCTCTGGCAGCTCCGCGTCCAGCGCTGCTTGTACGACAGTTCGGCGAAATTGACGCAGTCGTCATAGGCCACTTGCGCGGCCTGCACGCGTTTGGCCTGCTCGGCAAGGGCCTGGGTCTGCTGGTCCGCCACGGCCTGCTTTTCGGTCATCGCCTCAGTCTGGCGGCGAATGTCCTGCGACGGCAGGTAGATGCCGTAGTAGAACCCCACGCCGCCGCCCGCGAGCAGCGCGCCCAGCGCAAGCGAGAGCTTGAGGATAGTGTCGGCGTGCCTGGTCATCACTCCTGTTCGCGTGCCACTTCGCGCCAGCCGATGTCGCGGCGGCAGAAGCCGCTGGCGAAGTCGATCGCATCGACCGCCGCATAGGCTTTCGCCTGCGCTTCGGTCACCGAAACGCCGCGCGCGGTCACGTTGAGCACGCGTCCACCGCTCGCTACGAGTTGGCCGTCCTTCAGCGCGGTGCCGGCGTGGAAGACCTTGGCACCGTTTGCCTCTGCCGCGGCGATGCCGCCTATCGCACCGCCCTTCTCGGGCGTGCCGGGATAGCCGTTCGCCGCCATGACCACGGTCAGCGCGGTATCGTCGGAAAAGCGCGGCGGCTCGATCGCGCCGAGCCGGTTTTCAGCGCAGGCGTGGAGCAGTTCGACCAGATCCGATTCGAGCCGCAGCATCATCACCTGGCATTCCGGATCACCGAAGCGGCAGTTGTATTCGATCAGCTTGGGGCCTTCGCGCGTCAGCATCAGGCCAAGGAACAGCACGCCCGAATAAGGCATCCCTTCATCGGCCAGCGTTTTCACGGTGGGGGCGATGATCTTGGTCATCGCTTCGGCTTCGAGAATCGGCGTGAGCACCGGGGCCGGGCTGTAGGCGCCCATGCCGCCGGTGTTGGGGCCGGTATCGCCGTCGTCCACCCGCTTGTGGTCCTGCGCCGAGGCGAAGGGGACAATGGTGGAGCCATCGGTGAGCGCGAAGAAGCTGGCTTCCTCGCCTTCGAGGAATTCCTCGATCACCGCTTCCGCGCCTGCCTCGCCAAAGCGTCCGGCGAAGATGTCGCGCACGGCCTCTTCGGCTTCGGCCATGGTCATGGCCACGGTCACGCCCTTGCCGGCGGCAAGGCCATCGGCCTTGATGACCACGGGCGCGCCGAATTTGGCGAGTGACGTCATGGCGTCAGCCTCGTTGGAAACGCGCACGTAACCGCCGGTGGGGATGTTGGCGCGGGCGCACAGATCTTTGGTGAAACCCTTCGAGCCTTCGAGCTGGGCTGCTGCCTTGTCCGGGCCGAACACGGCAAAGCCGCTCTTGCGCAGGGAATCGGCGAGGCCGTCGACCAGCGGCGCTTCGGGGCCGATGACGATGAGGCCGATCACCTTTTCCTCGCAGAAGGCAATCACCGCGGCGTGATCGGTGGCGTCGAGCGCGATGCAGGTCGCGTGTTCGGCAATCCCCGGATTTCCGGGCGCGGCCCAGAGTGTTTCGCAGAGCGGGGATTGCGCCAGCTTCCAGGCCAGCGCATGTTCGCGGCCGCCCGAGCCCAGAAGAAGGATGTTCATTTCCCGTGCCTTTCCACGATGACGAATACGATGATGGTCGTTCGGGGGGGCTGGTAGCGAAGCAAGGCGCCGGGGACAACGCTGCCCCGCTCTCGATCAGCGAGATTTCGGCGATTCTCAAGCGTACGGTGGAGGAGCGCTTCGGCTTCGTGCGCCTGCGCGGCGAGCTTTCCGGGGTGAAGCGGGCGGCATCGGGCCACCTCTATTGCGCGCTCAAGGACGACAAGGCGGTGATCGACGGCGTGATGTGGCGCGGCGGTGCCCAGCGCCTCGCCTTCCGGCCCGAAGACGGGATCGAGGTGATCGCCACCGGCAAGCTGACGACTTATCCGGGGCGTTCGAAGTACCAGATCGTCATCGAAACGATGGAGATCGCGGGCGAAGGCGCCTTGCTGGCGCTGCTCGAAAAGCTGCGGGCGCGGCTGGCGGCGGAAGGTCTCTTTGCGCCCGAGCGCAAGCGCGCTCTGCCGTTCCTGCCGGGCGTCATCGGTGTCGTGACGTCACCCACCGGCGCGGTGATCCGCGACATTCTCCATCGCCTGGCCGACCGTTTTCCCAGCCGGGTGCTGGTCTGGCCGGTGCTGGTGCAGGGCGAAGGTGCGGCGCAGCAGGTTGCCAATGCCGTGCGCGGCTTCTCGGCGATCGCGCCCGGCGGCCCGGTGCCGCGCCCGGACGTGGTGATCGTCGCGCGCGGCGGCGGCTCGATCGAGGACTTGTGGAGCTTCAACGAGGAAGTGGTGGTCCGTGCCGTCGCCGAATCGGCGATTCCGGTGATCTCCGCCGTCGGACATGAGACCGACACCACCTTGTGCGACTACGCCGCCGACCGCCGCGCGCCGACGCCGACCGCCGCGGCCGAGATCGCGGTGCCGGTGCGGGGCGAGCTGATGGCGCAGCTCGACGAACTCGCCCTGCGCAAGCGCCGCAGCATTGTGCGGCCTATCATGCTGGGCCGCGAACGGCTGGAAGCCCGCGTCCAGCGCCTGCCCAGGCCCGAGGCGATCCTTGCGGCCAAGGCGCAGAAGCTGGACGAACTCTCCGACCGGCTCCGGCGCGGCTTGCAGGATCAGGAACGCACCAAGCGCGAGCGGCTCGGCCACACCGCCGCCAAGCTCTCGCTTCCCCTTTTGCGTCAACGGGTTGCGTCCAGCGCCGAGCGGCTGGAGCGGGCCGGGCTGACCCAGCGCCTGCTCGCCCGCCGCTGGACTTCGGCGCGCGACGCATTTGCGCCGGTCGAGCGCGTGCTTCCTCAACTAAACCCCCGCCTGCCGCTCCAGCGCGGCTATGCTCTCGTCACCACGCCTGACGGTCAAGCCCTCACCAGCCGCGAGCGCGCCGCGCAGGAGGCCGTTCTCGTCCTCGAATTCCGCGACGGCAAGCTGCCGGTCACGACGGGTTCAGGGGCGGAAGAGCATGGTCCACTGCCGACGCCCCCATTGCCCCCCCGCAAGCCCGCGCGCCCGAAGGCGCAGGAGTCGCGGCAGGGCGATTTGTTCTGACCGGCAGGCTTTGCTAGGAAATGCCCATGCTCATGTCCTCCACCGACCGCCCCGCCAAGCTCAGCTATGGTCCCAACGGGTTCCGCGTGCTCAGCCCCGGCCATTTCGTGAATTGCGCCGTGACCGGTGAACCGGTGCAACTCGAAGTCCTGCGCTACTGGAGCGTGGACCATCAGGAAGCCTACGCCACTGCAGAGATCGCCACCCGGCGCCTGCTCGGGCAGGCATGAGGCGGCGCGGTTTTACCATCGCATCGCTGTCGACGGTTGCCATCGCGGCGATGGGCGGCGGTCTGGCGCTGATGGGTGATTCCTTCGGTGCGGGCAGTCCCGCGCACGCTGCGCCGCAGGGCGCGGCAGCCACGCATCTCACCTATTCGGGTGAGCTGACGCAGGGCGGCTGGATTCGCGGAACCGTGCCGGCGGGCACGAAAGCCCTGTCGCTGGATGGCCAGCCGGTGCCGGTCGCGTCCGACGGGGCATGGTTCGCCGCCTTCGACCGCGATGCAGGGGCGACAGCCATGCTCTCGATGACGGCCGTCGATGGCAGCGTCACCAGGCAGCAGATCGCCGTCGCGCCGCGCGCCTGGCATATCGAAAACATCAACATCCCGCGCAAACCCGGCGGCCCGACCGAGGCGTTCATGGAACTGCGGCGGCCTGAACTGGCCCGCATTCAGGCGGCGCGGGCCATGCAGACAAGTGCTCAGGGTTGGCGCGAGCATTTCATCTGGCCGGTAAAGGGCCGCATTTCCGGCCGATTCGGTTCGCAGCGCATCTATCGCGGCGAGCCGGGCAGCTATCATTCGGGAATCGACATCACCACCGGAACCAGCGGCACACCGTTCGTCGCACCGGCCGACGGGGTTGTCATTCTGGCGGCGGAAAAGCCCTTCACACTGGAAGGCAACCTGCTGATGATCGACCACGGCATGGGTCTCAACAGCGCCTTCCTGCACTGCTCGCAGATCCTCGTGAAGGAGGGCGATCATGTGAAGCAGGGGCAGGTGATCGGCAAGATCGGCATGACCGGACGCGCCACGGGCCCGCATCTGCACTGGTCGATCAAATGGGAAGAGGCGCGGCTTGATCCTCTGCTGTTTACCGGGCCGATGAATTGATGATTCGTGCCGCTCGCTGCGCTTGCCGCGGCGTGAGAACGGTTAGGGGCAGGGCCTATGAATCGCACCATTGAGGTTTGAGGCAAAATGGCTCAGCGCAAGGAGAGAAGACGCAGGAATATGTCGATATTTCCAGGCTTCTCGACGCAGCGATGGGCCATTTTGGTCAAATCCTTTCAGGACGTCCGAATGGCTTCCATCTCGAACCAAATCGACCTTGGAAAGGCAACCAGCCTTCCCGGCGGGCGATTTGGCCCGATATGTTCGCCATTCGGACGCCTCAATGGTGCGATTCATAGGCCCTGCCCCTAGGAAAGCGCATCGTGCGCCGTGCCATCGTCTTTCTGCTGCCGCTCCTGGCCCTGCTGGCGCTTACCCTGATCCGTTCTCCCGTGCCCAGGGAGGACGAGGCTCTTCGCATTCAGACGAAGCCGCTGGCGATGCCCGCGGAACGCGTCCTGGCTGCCTATCTGGGGCCGTTCCGGTTCGAAGGAGGCTGGCAGCTCCGGTCGGATGCCGCCCGTTTCTATGGCTATTCGTCGATGATTCCGGAACCGGACGGCCGGATTCTGGCCTTCAACGATGCCGGGGATTATCTCGCGTTTTCCCCGCCCGGCGCGACCTATTCCAAGCCCCATATCGCCGAGATCGCATTCGTGGAGCGCACGGGGGCGAAGATCAGTCGCGATGTCGAATCGGTCGCGCACGATCCCGCAACGGGCCGGTATTGGCTTGGCCTTGAAGGGCGGAACCAGATTGTCCGGCTGAACGCCCATCTGGCCGAGGAGGCGCGCGTTTCCCCGGTGGCCATGGCAGCCTGGGGCGACAATACCGGACCGGAAGCGATGACCCGCTTGCTCGATGGGCGCTTTGTGGTGATTCGCGAGATTCCGCTGTCGCCCTGGGGATCGCGCCTGCATGAGGCCGTGCTGTTCGATGGCGATCCCATCAAGCATCCCGATGGCCACAAGTTCCTGTTCGACGGGCCGGACAATTTCTCGGCCGTCGACATGGCGCTGCTGCCCGATGGCCGTGCGCTGATTCTCATGCGGCGGCTGATCTGGCCCTTGCCCATGCGCTTTGCCGGGCGAATCGTGATTGCCGATACGGCGCAGATCCGACCGGGCAAGGTCTGGCACTCGGCGCCGTTGGCTTCGCTCGCATCCGTGCTTCCGGTCGACAATTTCGAGGCGATCGGCGCAGTGCCCGGAAAAGACGGCAAAGTTACCGTGTGGCTGATGTCCGACGACAACGACATGCGCATCCTGCAGCGCACGCTGCTCTGGAAGCTGTCGGTCGATCCGAAACGCCTGCCCTGGCCCGCCCGCTGATTATCAAAACGCCGATTGCAGGCACACGAAAAGGCGCGCAGTTGCGACTGCACGCCCTTCGTTGGCTGACCTGACCGGCTCTCCTTGCGGAGAGCGGCGGAAAATCAGGCGGCCTGCTTCTTCTTGAGCTCGCGCTTCACCTTGAGGGCGCGCGGCGAAAGCTTCGAATCCGAAGCCTTGAGCAGCCAGTTGTCGAGGCCGCCGTTGTGCTCGACCGAGCGCAGGCCGTGGGTCGAAACGCGGAACTTGAAGCTGCGCTCCAGGCCTTCCGACATCAGCGTGACGTTCTGAAGGTTGGGAAGGAAGACGCGCTTGGTCTTGTTGTTGGCGTGGCTGACGTTGCAGCCGACCTGGCGGCCCTTGCCAGTCAGTTCGCAGATGCGGGACATGTCTACTCTCGCTCGAAAAAATCTGTTGCCGTTTGTACGGGAAGGCGCGCCCTTACCGATTCCCCCCCGCAAGGTCAAGTTGCACGGCGGAATTCAGCGCGCTAGCGCATCGGCATGAGCAAATGGCCGCTTCCCGAATACATGCAGATGGCGCTGGCGCAAGCGCGTGAGGCCGCCGATTCGGGTGAAGTTCCGATCGGCGCGGTGGTGGTGAAGGACGGCAAGGTGATTGCCACGGGCCGGAATGGCCCGCGCGAGCGTCACGATCCCACGAGTCACGCCGAAATCGAGGCGATTCGCGCAGCGGCGCGCGTGCTCGGCAATGAGCGGCTGGAAGGCTGCGAGCTGTGGGTGACACTGGAACCCTGCGCAATGTGCGCCGGCGCTATCGCCCATGCGCGAATCGCCCGCCTCTACTACGGCGCGTCCGATCCCAAGGGCGGGGCCGTCGAACACGGCGCGCGCGTGTTCGAGCATGAGCAGTGCCTGCACCGGCCCGAAGTCTATCCGGGAATCGGCGAGGCCGAATCGGCGGAGCTGCTGCGCAGGTTCTTCCGCGAGCGGCGATGAGGGCTAAAGGCCGCGCCAGATTTTCAGGCTGGCCGAATCGGATGGACCGAACTGTCCTCTGCTGCAGCGTTTCGGCATGAAGTCCTTGCCGTAGCAGAGCCGCACTTCGCGCAGCCATCCGGTACGGCTGAGGTCGACGCCGACGTATTCCTCTTTCCAGGCCGGGTTGCGCGCGACGAAGGCCTTGCGCAGGTCGCCCACGGTCAGGCCTTTGCGGCGCGAGAGCAGATCGGCGTCGGGCCAGCGGATCGAACGCCACAAGATGGCGCCGACCTTGAAGTATTTCTCCGGCTTGCCGGTCATGCAGGTGCCGTGCTTGAGCCATTCGTGCATCAGCAGGCCGGGCGAAGGCGTCATGCACAAGTTGCGCCGCACAACTTCTGGCGAGGGCAAGGGGGCGCTGGCGCACCATTGCGGGGCGCCGCCGCTCTTCGCCTCGGGCCAGAGGCCGTGGAGGATGAACCCAAAGCGGCCATTGCGGTGCGAGCACTGCATGGAGCGTGTATCGCCGCTGGTCTTGCAGTAATCGGGCGACCAGCTTGCGGCGAGCGTATAGCCGGCGACGGGCAGTTTGCGTGCCGGGCCGTCCGGAGCGACGGGCCGGATCGGCTCGATGCTGCGCGGCAGGGTGCATTGGTAGGCCTGCGCCATGGCCGGAGCAGGCAGGAGGGCCAGAAGAGCGGCTAGGGTTCGAATCATGTCAGTCAAATACCGAAGGATCGACTTCGGGAGTCTTTCCTCCGCTCCGCAACCATTGGGACACATCTTTGCGGAGTAAAACGATGATCGTGCCTAGACCAAGAATCATACTGGCGGCCATCAGGATTCCGTAAACAGGGCCATATCTATGGCTCAGGCTGTACACCCTCGGAATCTGAAACAAGCCTGCAAACAGCAGGGCAATGTAGAGCCAGCGGGCGAAATTCCCTGCCCGAATGGAGATTCTCCACCAGAATAGGGTATTGATGCCTATTTCGAGCAGGATCGCGACAAGCCAGCCAGCCTTGGCGGTTCCGTTCGCTATGGCATCCGCTCGGAAGCGTGAAGCAAAGAGCAAGATCGCAAGGACATTGAAGACCGTGGATGCGAGCAGCAGCCGACTGAACAAGCGCATCGCCTGTGGTCTGACTTGCAGTCGTTTCTTCTTCGCGCTCTGCACGCTCACAGCGGCGTGAAATCCAGCCCGATATCGGCGGCGGGCGCGCTTTGCGTGAGGCGGCCGACCGAAACGTACGTCACGCCGGTGGCGGCGATCGGGCCGATGGTCGATAGGTTCACCCCGCCCGACGCTTCGGTGGGAACGCGTCCGGCGACGAGGGCCACAGCCTCGCGCAGCCTGTCCGGGCCCATGTTGTCGAGCAGCAGGTGGTGCGCACCGGCGGCAATGGCCGGTTCGATCTGTTCGAGGTGATCGACCTCGCAGATGATCTGCGCGACGCCCGCGGCCTTGGCGCGCGCTACGGCGGGGCCGACGCCGCCGGCGACAAGGACGTGGTTGTCCTTGATCATTGCTGCGTCCCACAGGCCCATGCGGTGGTTTTGGGCGCCGCCCATGCGGGTGGCGTACTTTTCCAGGTGACGCAGGCCCGGGATCGTCTTGCGCGTATCGAGAAGGGTCGCGTGACCCTTCATGGCATCGACGTATTCGCGGGTCATCGTCGCGATGCCCGAGAGGTGCTGCACGGTGTTGAGTGCCGAGCGTTCCGCCGTCAGCATCGCGCGGGCATTGCCGGTCAGGCGCATCAGGTCGGCACCGGGCTCCACCCGCGCGCCTTCGGCGACGAGGATCTCGATTTCCATGGCCGGATCGAGCGTGCGGAAAAAGGCCGCCGCGATCGGCAGGCCCGCCACGGTGATCGCATCGCGCGAGTCCATCACGCCGGAAAACCGCGCCTCCGGATCGATCACGCTTTCCGAAGTGACGTCATGACCGCCGCCAGGGAGACCCACGCCGAGATCTTCGGCCAGAGTGGCATCGACGAAAGCGGCCAGATCGAAGCCGGGAATTGAGAATGCGTCCATGGCCGGTTCTCTTGCGCATCACTGCGCGATTGTCGAGGGCGCTCGCAACCGCCGTTTGGTGCAGTCGCAACTGTACGTCAGATGAATGATTGCCGAAGAAGCGCTGAAACGCTAGCTTTTGTGCAATGCACCCAGAATTGCTCCATGCGGCCGAGGACCCTCAGGCCGAACGCGCCCGCCCGTGGTACGCCCACACCTATACGCAAGTGCTGATCGCCATCGTGGCGGGGGCGCTGTTGGGGTATGTCAGCCCGGCGACCGGAGAGGCTTTCAAGCCGCTTGGCGATGGCTTCGTCCATCTCGTGAAGATGATCATCGCGCCGGTCATCTTCCTCTCGATCGTCACCGGCATTGCCGGGATGCGCGATCTGGGATCGGTGGGCCGGGTGGCGGCCAAGGCCTTTGGCTATTTCATCACGTTTTCGACAGTGGCGCTGTTCGTCGGGCTGATCGTCGCCAATGTGGTGCAGCCGGGGGCCGGGCTCAACATCGATCCGGCGTCGCTCGATGCCTCGAAAGTGGCGGGCTATGCCGCGCAGGCGCACGAAAATACCGTTGTCGGTTTCCTGCTCGGCGTGATCCCCGAAAGCCTGCTGTCGTCGCTCACCGACGGCAATATCCTGCAGACGCTGCTGGTGGCGATCCTTTTCGGCATTGCCTTGCCGCTGGTCGGGCCGCGCGGGGAGCGGATCATTGGTGCTCTGGAGGATCTGTCGCTGGTGGTGTTCCGCGTCGTGGGCATCGTCATGAAGGCGGCACCGCTGGGCGCGTTCGGTGCCATGGCCTACACCATTGGCAAGCACGGGGTTGAATCGCTGGCGAATCTCGTGTTCCTGGTGGCCACGTTCTATTTTACCTCGATCCTGTTCGTGGTGGTCGTGCTCGGCGCGGTTTCTCTGTGGGCAGGTTTCTCGATCTTCCGGCTGATCGCCTATCTCAAGGCCGAACTGCTGCTGGTGTTGGGCACCTCGTCCTCGGAAAGCGCGCTGCCGCTGCTGATCGAAAAGATGGAGCGGGCCGGGTGTTCGCGCTCGGTGGCGGGGCTGGTGATCCCCACCGGCTATTCGTTCAATCTTGATGGAACCAATATCTACATGACGCTGGCCGCGCTGTTCATTGCGCAGGCCTGCAACGTGCATCTTTCGCTGGGCGAGCAGTTGCTGCTGCTGGGCGTGGCGATGCTCTCGTCAAAGGGTGCGGCAGGCGTGACCGGGGCGGGTTTCGTGACGCTGGCCGCGACGCTTTCGATCGTGCCGTCCGTGCCCGTGGCGGGCATGACGCTGATCCTCGGCGTGGACCGGTTCATGAGCGAATGCCGCGCGCTCACCAACTTCATCGGCAATGCCGTCGCATCGGTTGTGGTCTCACGCTGGGAAGGGCAGCTCGACAAGGCGAAACTCAAGGCGGCGCTGTCGGGCAATTTGCCGGAGGGGCCGGCAGCCGTGTCCCCGGCGAGCGCCATGCCTGCGCCGGATGCCGGTGAGGCGGCGATCTTGTAACTGACTGGTCCGTGACCGGGCGGGGCGGCGCCGGCATGGCCGGACACCGCCCCGTTTCCGGTCAGCCCATCACGCCTGCGGCCGCGAGCACGGCGCTGGTCAGCACGTCGGGCGCGATCGAGGTCATCGGCACGATCTGCACCGGCTTTTCCATGCCGAGCAGCATCGGGCCGATATTGGTGGCGCCGCCGATCTCGCGCAGCAGCTTGGCCGAGATGTTGGCCGATTGCAGCCCGGGCATGATCAGCACGTTGGCCGGTGCCGACAGGCGGCAGAACGGATAGAGCGCCATGATCTTCGGGTTGAGCGCGGCGTCGGGCGCCATGTCGCCATCGTATTCGAAGCCGGGGCTTTGTTCGTCGAGGATGTGGACGGCATCGCGGATGGTGTCGAGCCACTTGCCCGACGGGTTGCCGAACGTCGAATAGCTCAGGAACGCGACGCGCGGCTCGTGGCCCAGCCTGCGGGCGACAGCCGCGGTTTCGGTGGCGATCACCGCCAGTTCCTCGGCGCTGGGGCGTTCGTTGATGGTAGTGTCGGCCAGGAACACGGTGTGGGTCTTGCCGACCAGCATGTGGATGCCAAAAGGCAGCTTGCTTTCGGCCGGATCGAGCACGCGGCGCACTTCCTTCATCGACTGTGCAAAGGGGCGGGTCATGCCGGTGATCATGGCATCGCCCACGCCCAGCTTGAGCAGGCCGGAAGCAAAGACGTTACGGTCCGTATTGCACATGCGCTGCACGTCGCGATGCAGGAAGCCGCGGCGCTTGAGGCGCTCGTAGAGCATTTCCACCATCGGTGCGACGTAGTCGGAAACCGCGGCGTTCTCGATGTGGTAGCTTTCGGGGTCGGAAACGCCGAGTTCGTTCATCAGATCGAGAATGGCCTGGGTGCGGCCGACCAGAACCGGTTCGCCATAGCCGAAATCGCGATACTGGATGGCGGCGCGCAGCACCACTTCGTGATCGGCTTCGGCGAAGATGACGCGCTTGGGGTTGGCCTTGACCTGAGCATAGACGCTGCTGAGCACCGAAGTGGTCGGGTTGAGGCGTGCCTTGAGCTCGTGGCGGTAGGCGTCGAAGTCCTCGATGGGCTTTTGCGCGACGCCGGAATCCATCGCGGCCTTGGCGACGGCGGACGGCACCACTTCCATCAGGCGCGGGTCGAACGGGGCCGGGATGATGTACTCGCGGCCGAATTGCTGGGTTTCGCCGTAAGCCGCGGCGACTTCTTCGGGCACCTGCTGGCGGGCGAGCTCCGCGATGGCGCGGGCGGCGGCGATCTTCATCTCCTCGTTGATCGCCGTCGCATGAACGTCGAGCGCGCCGCGGAAGATGAACGGGAAGCCGAGCACGTTATTGACCTGGTTCGGATAGTCCGAACGGCCGGTGGCGACGATCGCGTCGGGGCGGACTTCCTTGACTTCGGGCGGGGTAATCTCGGGGTCCGGGTTGGCCATCGCGAAGATGATCGGCTCGGGCGCCATGCCCTTGATCATCTCCTGCGTGACGGCGCCCTTGGCCGAAAGACCCAGGCATACGTCGGCGCCCTGCAGGGCTTCCGTCAGTGTGCGCCTGTCGGTCATCACCGCATGGGCGGACTTGAACTGGTCGACGTTCTCGCGGCCCGGGTAGATCACGCCGCGGGTATCGCAGACCAGCACGTTCTCATGCCGCACGCCCATCGACTTGATCAGCGAGGTGCAGGCCAGGGCCGAGGCACCCGCGCCGTTCACCACGACCTTGATGTCTTCCAGCTTGCGCCCGGTCAGGTGGCAGGCGTTGATCAGGCCGGCCGCCGCGATGATCGCGGTGCCGTGCTGGTCGTCGTGCATGACCGGGATGTTCATCCGCTCGCGCAGGGCCTGCTCGATGATGAAGCACTCGGGGGCCTTGATGTCTTCGAGGTTGATGCCGCCGAAGCTCGGCTCCATCAGGGCGACGGCTTCGATGATCGCGTCGGTGTCCTCGGTGGCGAGTTCGATGTCGATGGAATCGACATCTGCAAAGCGCTTGAACAGCACGGCCTTGCCTTCCATCACCGGCTTCGAGGCGAGGGCACCGAGGTTGCCCATGCCCAGGATCGCGGTGCCGTTGGAAATCACGGCGACGAGATTGCCCTTGGCGGTGTAATTGTAGGCCGTGGCGGGATCGTCGGCGATTGCCTGCACCGGCACGGCCACGCCCGGAGAATAGGCCAGCGACAAATCGCGCTGGGTCGCCATCGGCTTGCTGGCGATGATCTCGATCTTACCCGGACGGATCGTCTCGTGATAGAACAGCGCTTCGCGCTCGGTGAACTGGACCTTGCTTTTTTCGGACAAGCTTACATCTCCCGATTTCGTCCGAGCCCCTAACGGATGTTGGCGCCACGCGATAGGGGAAAGGATGGATACCTGCGCTTCACAAAAGCAGAAACGGGGCGCTAACGCTGCACCCATGAGTGGAGTTTCCAGCAGCCAGGGCGCAACGCCGATGATGGCCCAGTACCTCGCCCTGCGTGAGGAAGCTGCCGATTGCCTGTTGTTCTATCGCATGGGCGACTTCTTCGAGCTGTTCTTCGATGATGCGAAGAAGGCGGCGGCGATCCTCGATATCGCCCTGACGACGCGCGGCGAGCACAACGGTGCACCGATCCCGATGTGCGGCGTGCCGGTCCATGCGGCGGAAAGCTATCTCGCGCGCCTGATCAAGGCCGGTTGCCGGGTCGCCATTGCCGAGCAGACCGAAACGCCCGCCGAGGCGAAGAAGCGCGGCGGATCGAAGGCACTGGTGGCGCGCGACATCGTGCGGTTCGTCACGGCGGGCACGCTGACCGAGGAAGCCCTGCTGGAGCCGCGGCGGGCCAATGTCCTGGCATCGGCTTGCGAAGTGCGCGGCCTGGTTGGCATTGCGGCTTGCGATATCTCCACGGGCCAGATGGAGCTGGAGCAATGCGCGCCGGACCGTCTTGGCGCCACGCTGGCCCGTCTTGGGGCGAGCGAACTGGTCGTGCCCGATGGCTGGGAACTGGCGCCTGAAGGGGCCATCGCCCGTTCGGGTCACGAATTCTCGTCGGAGGGCGGCGAGGAGCGGCTGAAGCTCATCCACGGCGTGGCCACGCTTGACGGTTTCGGCAGCTTCACCCGGCCGATGCTGGCGGCGGCCGGCGGGCTGATCGCCTACCTCGACCATGTCGGCCGGGGCAGCCTGCCGCTGCTGCTGCCGCCGCAGGCCCGCGCGGGCGAGGCCACGCTGGCCATGGACGAGGCGACGCGCGCCAGCCTGGAAATTCTCGAATCCTCGACTGGCGGACGCAGGGGCAGTCTGATCGATGCGATCGACCGCTGCGTGACAGGGGCAGGCGCGCGCCAGCTGGCCGAGGATCTGGCCGCCCCGCTGACGGACCGCGCCGCGATCGCCGAGCGGCTGGAACTGGTGGAGTGGCTCCACGACGATGCCTTGCTGCGCGAGGACTTGCGTGCCGCCTTGCGTGCACTGCCCGATGTTGGACGTGCGCTGGGCCGCGTGGTCGCGGGGCGGGGCAGCCCGCGCGACTTGGGTCAGCTTCGCGATGGCCTTTCGGGCGCGCGGACCGTGGCTGACCGGTTGGCGCGCCGGGATGATCTGCCGGTCCTGCTGCAAGCACTATTGCCCGATCTGGGCGGTCATGGCGCGCTGGTCGATCATTTCGAGCGCGCCCTGGTGCCTTCTCCGCCGACCGAGCGCGGGCAGGGCGGCTATATCGCTGGCGGCTATGACGCAGCGCTGGATGAATTGCGGGTGATGTCCGGCAATGCGCGCCGCGCGATTGCCGCGCTTGAGGCGAAGTACCGCGAGGAAACCGGTGTCGCGGCGCTCAAGATCAAGCACAACAATGTGCTTGGCTACTTCATCGAAGTGCCCCAGCGCCATGCCGACAAGCTGATGGAGCCTGACAGCGGCTTTTCGCACCGCCAGACGATGGCAGGCGCGATGCGCTTCAATGCCCTCGCGCTGCACGAGGAAGCGAGCCGCATCACCGAGGCGGGGGCTCATGCCCTGGCGGCGGAGGAAGCGCATTTCGAAGAGCTGGTGGCCGAGGCCGTCTCGGCGCGGCGGCAGATTGCCCGCACTGCCGGCGCGCTCGCGCGCATCGACGTTGCCGCCGGGCAGGCCGAGCGGGCGGCCGAGGGCGGCTGGACGCGTCCGCATGTCGTCGAAGGGCTGTCGCTGGACATCGAGGGCGGCCGGCATCCGGTCGTCGAAGCGGCGCTCATGGTGCAGGGCGAGCGTTTTGTTGCCAACGACTGCCGTCTCGGTACGCATGACCGGCTCTGGCTGATCGGCGGCCCGAACATGGGCGGTAAGTCGACTTTCCTGCGCCAGAACGCGCTCATCGTGCTCCTGGCGCAGGCGGGCGGCTTCGTGCCGGCCAAGTCCGCGCGGATCGGCATGGTCGACCGCCTGTTCAGCCGCGTCGGCGCTTCGGACAATCTCGCGCGCGGGCGATCGACTTTCATGGTCGAGATGGTGGAGACGGCCGCGATTCTGGCGCAGGCGACCGAACGCAGCTTTGTCATCCTCGATGAAGTGGGGCGCGGCACCTCGACTTATGACGGTCTGGCACTGGCCTGGGCGGTGGCCGAAGCCGTGCACGAAACCAACCGCTGCCGCTGCCTTTTCGCCACGCACTATCACGAACTGGCGCGGCTGGCGGAGACCTGTGAGGCGCTCTCGCTCCACCATGTTCGCGCGCGCGAATGGAAAGGCGATCTCGTCCTGCTGCATGAACTGGCCGAGGGGCCGGCCGACCGCAGTTATGGCCTTGCCGTGGCGCGGCTTGCAGGCGTGCCGCCCAAGGTGATCAGCCGGGCCAAATCGGTACTGGAAAAGCTGGAGAAGGGCCGCGCCGAAACTGGCGGCCTTGCGGCTGGCCTAGGCGACCTGCCGCTTTTTGCTGCCGCGCAGGAGCATCAAGAGGAACAGTGCGACACCCTGCGCTCGAAACTGCGCGACATGGATGTCGATGCACTTGCGCCCCGCGATGCCCTCGAAGTGCTTTACGACCTCAAGCGCGAGGCGGGTACTGAACCTTAACCTTGTTGGCCTATCCCGACGGCATGATGTTCGGGCCGAAGATCTCCACTGTCTTCAAAAGCCGCTGGAACGCGCTGTTCTGGTCGTTGGGCGTTCTGCTCACGGCCTATTGCTCGGTGCCGGCGGTCGATCAGGCTTCCCAGCAGGAAAAGGCCAAGGTCACGGCGGCCAGCCATGCCGAACACACCAATCCCTGGGCCAAGGATACGAGCGCGCCACCGGGGACGGACTA
>NZ_BCTX01000047.1 GCF_001590985.1 Novosphingobium naphthalenivorans NBRC 102051 | reverse complement strand
GCCCAAGCGTCGGCATATTCGTCATAAATGCGGATCTGCGTGGGCGTGAGTTCATGTTCGAGCGGGTCATATTCGACACCGCGGAACGTGAGCGCGCGGGCGGTGTAGAGGCCAAGCGCTTTCAGATCGCGGGCAACGATCTCCATTGCCGCGATGCCGCCGCTGCCAAGCGCGGTCATAAAGGCTTCGCGGGTTTCGAAGGATGATCCCTCTCCCCACAGCCCAAGGCGGCTCGCATAGCAGAGGTTGGCGGGGTCGGTTGCGCCCGTCGCGCTGTTATAGAGGATGCAGGCGCGCGATAGAAGATTTTGGAGGCGGACGCCGGCCAATCCCTGCTCCGAGCCCTTCTGGGTACCGAATTTGGTCTCGGTGCCCGCCGCGTTCGCCATCTCATGAGCTTCATCGAAGGCGATGACGCCATCGAAATCGGGGCCCAGCCAGGCGAGCACCTGCTGCAGGCGGGAGAGCGCATCGTCGCGCTGGGATCGCAGGGTCGCGAAGGTGAGATAGAGGATGCCGCTGTCCATCGTGATCGACGTGCCGAAGAGAAAGGCGTCGAGCGGCTGGACATCGATGGCCATGCCACCGAGCGCGGTCCAATCGCGACGGGCGTCTTCGAGCAAGGCGGCGCTCTTGGAAATCCAGACGGCACGACGTTGCCCACGGCACCAACGGTCCATGATGCACGCAGCGATCTGCTGCCCCTTGCCGACGCCGGTGCCGTCGCCGACCATATAGCCCATGCGGTAGACATGGCCGGCGGCATTGGGCGTCAGCAGCGTGCCCGCATCATTGGGGACGTAGCGGCCAGGCAGGTCGCGCTCGAAGGCTTGGCCCGCATAGATGACGGTTTCGAGCTGGGCGTCCGAGAGGGCCGCGACGGCGCGCGGCGGCAACATCGGGCGATAGGTCGGCACCGGTGGCAGGATCGACGCCATCGCGACGGACTCGACCAGTTGGTCCGGGTGCGGATTGGCCTGCTCGAAGACCATGCGGGAGAGCCGCCAAGGTATGTAAACACCGATCTGCTCGCCGGCGGGCGGCGGGGTCTCCAGCACCTCGTAGGTGAGCAGTTCGGGCTCGCCCGAGACGATCGGGCGCACGGGCGGCGCTATCTGGCGTGTCGGTTCGACCCTGGCAAACAGTCCGCCCACCCGGGCAGGAAGTGCCAGCCTCGGACTCGCAGACTGCGCCGGTTCGACCGGCTCGGGTGGCGTGGGTATATCGTCGAGGCGGGGCGGCACGTCGCGAGCGATCGCGAGGGCCTGGCGGATATCGTCGGCGACATGGCACTCGGATTCGCCGGTCCACCCCTTGTCGAAGACGAGCAGGCGGATCGAGATGGACGTGCCATGCTTCGCATAAGGCTGGCCGTTGATCGAGATCTCGAAGCGCGGCGGGACCAGGGCGCTGACCGTCTCATAGCCTTTGCTGCCGGTGCCGCCCCGAGCGAAAGCGGGCGACATGATCGCGACGCAGCGTCCTTGTGGGGAAAGGCGCAACAGCGCGGACCGGAGGTGACGCGCGCCGGCATGGCGGTCCTGCCCCCGGCCTTCACTGCGCGAGAAGGGAGGGTTGATGAGGACGACGCTCGGACGAATGGTCGGGTCGAGCAGGTCGTGAATGAATTCGGCATCGTGCCGGGTGACGCACTGGTCGAGCGCGAGCGACAGGAGATCGGCGCGTAGCGGGTCGCGCTCGTTGAGCAGGAGGCTGGCTCCGATCTGGCGGGCATGGACCGCGAGCATGCCGGTGCCCGCGGAGGGTTCGAGGACCGTGTCGGTATCGGTCAAGCGCGCGGCCTGCGCCGCGAGCCAGGCGAGTTGCAGCGGGGTCGAGAATTGCTGAAGCTCGACCTGCTTTTCGCTGCGATAGGTCTGGGTCGGTAGCCCGGATATCAGGCGGTCTCGCGCGGCGGCGGCCGCAGCAGGATCCGCATAATCGATGAGCCCTGCCGCCTGATCGAGGGCGAGCAGCACCTGCGCCGTTTCGAGCGCATCATAAGCGTCGCGCATCGACCAGTCACCCCAGGCGTCGGAGCCGCCGACGCGTTTTTGCATCAGGCTCTTGAGCATCTGGCGCGAAATGCTGCCGCCCTTGGCGAGGCGGTCGGCGAGAATGCGGGCGATATCGAAAAGCGCCGTGGCTTTGGCGCAGGGACGATCGGCCGCATCGGGTGCGGCGAAAAGCGAGAGTGTCATGAGGATCTCCGGCGATGCGGCGAGAGCCAACCGCCCTCGCCTCGCCGGATTCCCTCCCCCTTCCCTCCTAAGGCTGTTCGCCGCGCGATATCGGCTTGTTGCGTGATCCGGGATTTCGGAGACTGCGTCGCAGGGCCATTCCCGCACGCGTGAAAACTTGCGCTTCATGGGTGCTCGCGCGTATTTTGACGCCCTCGGACTTGGAGGCGACGCGGTCACTGTATCGCGCGACTTCCGGGAAAGATGGATCGAAGCGCTCTGATTGGAACCCGCGGGATGAATCTCCCTACCAAGTATCAGCCAAGTGTCGTTTCGGACCATGACGAGACGAAGCGTATGATGCTTCTGGCTATCGAGCTTTCTTCCGGCTCGAAGAGCGGGAACAATGGAAAGAAGCCCACTCTAGCGGACATGGATGAATATCAGGATTTCTGCCGGGCAGCCGATCGTTTCCCGGCACGAACGTCTCGAGCCTGACGAGCCGCCATCGGGTATTTGGTCGGCGATCAAGGCTATGACTTCGGCGTGGATCGTCGCCGTGCAGCGTTATAGATGTCGGCTGCCCATTGCTCGATCCATCCGGTCGTCATTGCGTCGTGGTCCAGGTCGCCGCTCTCGATCAGACCGCGAATTTGGGAACGCGCCTGAGCAATCGCGGCCTCCCAGGAGTCATATGATCGAACCGGGATGGGTGATGCATTCTCGGCGGGCAGGTGCCGAACGGGTTCGGACAGGCGCATGAGCTGCTGGCGTGTCCAGACCTCCATGTGCTCGGCCACCAGCGTATCGGATTTCGACACGCAGCGTCGGTAAGCGTCTCTGCGGGCTGCGATGCCATAGGCCTGACTGTCGATCGAGGCGATCCGCCCCTCAAACGCGGACAGGTATTGAAGCGCGGAACCTTTCACTCCGAAGGCGTGGAGCCTGACGGCGGCTGGGAGGATGCGGTCCAGATGTTCTACGACCGCGACCAACCCTTCCGGTCCGCCGATCTCCCGGCGGCACATCGATCCGACACCCAATATGGCGCCGGGACGGATCGAGAGCCAGAGCGCGTCGACGCACCGTTCATAATCGTCCGGGCGCCGGCCTTGAAGGACCGGCATGAAGCGACTGAGCAGTCCGAGATCGGCGGCACGGTCGCGACAATCCCGGTTGGCACGGATCGTTCGCGAGATCCGGTCAAGCACCTCTTCCCTGTCCGAGGCGATCTCATGCTCGGTGCAATAATCGAGGCTTGCGATGCGGCGAAACGGGAATGCCTGAGCAAGACGGAAATAGTCGTCGATGCTCCACGGAAATCCCCGGTATCTGGCCATCGCCACGAAGCCGGCGCTGTCGAGGTCGAGCGAGGCCAATCCCTCTGCGTTGGCGAGCTGGGCCAATCGCCATCCGGTCCATTCTCGCCATCCTCGTCGACTGGACCAGGAAGAAAGGGCGTTGGCGGAGATCAGGGTGGGAAGTTGCAAGCGGCGGGCCCTGGCAAGGATGGGTCCCTCGTTCAGGTGGGGCAGCCCGATGACGATCTCGATGGGCATGAAGGCCTCGATCATGAAGGAGGCAGAGGCAGGCGCGATCGGGCGCCGTCACGGAGCCGAGGCGTTCGGGACCGACCGTTCCGTTGTCGAGCGGGGGCGAGCAAGCCGGGGACAGCTTGCCTAGCGAACGCAATACGTCAGGATTTCGGGTGGTTTGCACCCAAAGCGGCGCGCACGTGATTGGGATCGAAAGGGTCGAGCAGCTCGGCTTCGTGCACGGCTCCCCGGGCCGCAGAACGGCTGTTCCAGCGGAAATCGTCGTCTGGAATGAGGGTGCCGTCCGCCCGGCGGGCGATCCAGCCGCCCTCAGGGTCGCGCTCGACACGTTTCATCGCGCTGGTCCTCGCTAAGTTGAAAGATGGGGCCGCAGCGGCAGCCGCGGCCCCGAGTTTCGAAGCGTCAGGCCGCTTCGGGCAGCGGTTCAGCCTCGCCGTCGTCCGGTTCAGACACGTCGGCGGACGTGTCGTTGGCGGCCGGCGGCAGGTCGTCCCCGAACAGCTCCGGTTCGTCGTCGAAGCCTTCGGGGACGAACCGCATCGGCCCGGGAAGCCAGGCAAGCGCCCGGTCCTTGATCTCGGCTTCGCCGATGATCTGGCCGGCGAACAGCTTCTCGGCCGACGCTTCCAGGTCGAACTTGCGCGAGGCCGCATAACGGTTCCTCAGTTCGATCCCACCGACCGTCTCGAACAGCTTCAGCACCACAGCCTTATTGATGCGGTTGAAGAAGTTGCGCGCGGTCGGCCGCCACCAGGCCGCGACATCGATGCGGAGCTTGGCACCCAGATGGTTGATAAAGCTGGTCCCGCTCTGGCCGTCCGGGACGGCGTGAAGCGTCCGGGCGATCGCCCAACCGAGCCAGCTGGCCCGGGCGCTATCGTCGAGCGCGCAGAAGGCATCGTAGCGCTCGTGGATCTCCTTGTGGTTGATCCAGCTCCGGTCGAGGGCTTCATCGAGCCGGCCCCAGGCTTCGGCCGCCGGGGTTTCGCTCTTGAAGCCGGCGACGCGGGGGGACGGTGCGTTGGCGCTCAGGTCGCTCGGCATGCTGCCGAAACCGAGCCGGGAGGCCTTGTCGACCATGATGAAGGTGCCGAGGTCGAGAGCGAAGTGCGGATCGTTGGCGACATGAAGCGCGAGCAGTTCGGTCTTCATCATCGCCAGTTCATCCTTGAGCTTCTGGCTGTAGCTCTCGCTCGGAGCCTCCACCGCATCGTCGGCCTCGGAGACCGGCTCCTCGACGGCACCCCCGGCTTCATCCGCCGAGTCCTCGTCCTCGCCGCCGGCAGCCGCATCGGGATCTTCCACGGGAGCCACGTAGAGCTGCTCATGAATGATGGGCTGGCCGTCCTTGCCGATCATGACATAGGCGATCGCGGAAGCCTTCTGCTTGGCCGAGACGATCACCGGCGTGTTGAGGATCTCGCCGATCTCTTCCTCGAGCGCCTCGACCCGCTCCGCCTGCTCCTCGGTGTAGCCGTCGGCTTCCTCGCCGAGTTCTTCGAGTTCGGTGAGTTCGGCGGCGATTTCCGTCCGGCGCGCTTCGGCCTCCGGTGTCAGAGCCGTCCTTTCGCCGACAATGCGCGTGAGCTGGTAGGTGTCCGTGTAGGGGATGGTGGTCGCCGTGACGACGCGCACCTCGGCGAAGCCTTCCCGTTCACGGATAGCGGACGCAGCCGTAGCGAGGGCTTCGTCGGCGAGCTTCTCGACCAGTCCGCCGTCGAGCCAGAGTTCGGTCAGCTCGTCGGTGTAGAGGTCGGCCGCGATTCGTCCGCCTGCGTCGAGATAGGTATCGCGGCCCACGAGGAGGGCTTTGGGATCGCCGCCTTTGTAGGTGCCGACGGCGACGGCGCGGCGGATCTCGTTCGCATTGTGGCCGTAATAGCTGGCGCCCATCTGAGCGAACACCTTGGCCTGCCGGTCGCTGTCCGAGGTGTGGGCATAAGCCATCGCGACATCGATGGTGATCTCGCCCTTCCGCAGCGCCTCGAAGACCGGCGCGGCCAGATTGGCGAGACGCAGGCGGCCATCGACGAAGCGCTCGGTCTTGCCGAACCGCTTGGCGACATCGATGGGCTTCTTCTTCTCGCGCTCGATGATGGATTGGAACGCGCGGCACTCATCGGCCGGATTCATGGGGAGCTGGAAGTAATTCTCCATCAGGCTCATCTCGATCGCGTCCTTGGCGGTCTTGGCGAGCAGGACGGGAACCATGAAGTCCTCGTCGAGCGTGCTCGCGGCGATATTGGTGTGGGTGCCGTCGAGCCGCCGGCCGCCGCCATAGATCTCGTACTTGCCCTTCTTGCTGTTGCGCGGGGCTCGGACGCCGATCAGGTTCTCAAGGATGATCTTGGTTTCGCCGATATTGGCCGCAAGTTCGGCATCGGCCTCGGCATCACTCTGGGTGCGGACGTTGTTCGGCGACTTGTAGCAGTCGAGCGCACGCACATAGATGATTTCATGCTGTGTCATTGCAGTTCTCCAGTGCGGAGCGACCTGACCACCAGACCGCTAACCGCACCGGATCCCCTCCCCCTTCCCTTCTTCCCGCCCGGCGGGACACAGTCTCCGGCCGAGGGTTGGACAGCATGGACAGTCCGATCAGTCTGGAAGGGCACTGTGCTCCCCGGTGCAGTGGTCAAGCGGCGATACGCTCCGCTCGCCGTCGCGCCCGCAACCCCAGTTCCTCCATCAGCACATCGTTCCAATCATTCAGGCCTCGCCAGGGCCAGAGGGTTCTGATTAATCGACCCGGACGCGCATAGGTGTCGAGGGCCCGTTTCGCTGCCAGGCGACCGCCCTGATCGTTGTCGGGCAAGAGGATCAGTTGATCGACAAAATCGGGAATGGCGACGCGCGCCAGCCGTTCATTCCCAAGTGTTGCCCAGACGGGAATATCGAGGAGGATCGCAGCCGACAGAGCGGTTTCGATCCCCTCTGCGAGACCAAGGCATCGCGTCGGTCGATAGAGGCGCACCGCCCCGGTAAGAGGGCGACCGAGGGTTAGCTTCGCTTTGCGCAGATCGGTGGCGAGCCAGGGTCCTGCGCGATCGAAGAAGCAGCGTTGGATCGCCGTAATGCCGGCATCATCGCGAACCGCGGCGATCAGCGCTGGCCTGAAGGAAACGCAGTGTTTCTTCCCCAGCGGGGTGCGCGGATGGTAACGCAGGGCCGCAGGCAGGTGGGTGATCCCTCGCGACGCCAGATAGGTCGCCACTAGCGTTTGCTGCGGCGTCCGGGTTTCGCCCCAGACGGCGAGCGCCCGCTCCAGGTTGATCGTGTCAGCGGGCGAAGGGGGGCGGACAATGGCGTCCTTGTCCACAGGAACATCGAGGTGCAGGCGGCGGATTGCGCGCATGACCTCAAGACCGCTGCATCCGGCAAAGCATTTGAAGAGCAGACTGCGATCACCGACCCGCACCGACAGGCTCGGGCTCCGGTCATCATGAGCTGGGCAATGGCACATACCGCCCGAGGCGGTCCAGGTTCCGCCGAGTTTTCGGACGAGTTCAGCGGCGGCCGTTTCAAGATGGAGGTTTGAGATCTGGGTCATGGATAGTGTCCATTGAACGGACCCGATCAAGGGCCCCGCCCCTTGATCCCACTCCCCTCTCCGATCCTTATGGTTGGAGCGTCCAGCATCTCGCGCGGATAAGGCTCGATCAGTCCCGGCGTAGCTCGAAAACGACGGGACCGGCCCCGACAGATCGATTAAGGACAAAATGTTACAAGAACGCCGACTACGAACTGTCATGCTGGGCATTCCACGAGCGGAGCATGGACATGATCACGCGACAGTCATCAGGCGAGACCATGATCGCAGCCTGGAATTGGAAGCCCGCGATACGGTACTGTCGCAGGCTTACCGTTTGTTTGTTCAGGTCTCTGATGTCACGGGCGATATTTAGTCAGAAGATAACCCGTCCGATTCGTGGGCAACATATGGCCTCTGCACCTTTGTTCAGGCGATGGTGCTATCGCCCAGTGATTATTTCTGCGTGTGTCAATGAGCATCGGCATCCTGCGCGACCGGATCTGTCCGCTCCAGCGCGGGCGAACAGGTGATCTATGTCATGCATGCTCCCCAGCGTCTTCGCGGCAATTGACCGGTGCGCCATGATCAGCTTGGCAGCACACGCACACCGCTTGATGGGGCAACAATTCGGTCGAGACCTATTTGCGCTTCCCGCGCTTGAGATGCTTTTCGATCTCTATGTAGGCAAGGATCGCAAGCCGCGTTCCTTGACGGGTCTTTGCACGGCGACGAATGCAAGCGAGCGTACAGCGCTCAGAATCATTCACAGGATGGTCAAGGGCGGATTGCTATCGCTCGCACCCGATCCTCAAGACGCGCGCCGGATGAATGTGGAACTCTCATCGCAAGGGATTCAAATGCTGGACAGCTATTTTGATGGATTGGTCAGCTTGCTCGGGAGACCGGAACTCCTGGAGTCTCGACGGTGAGCGGAGAGCCGGGACGCGAAATGGATTGCGCCTCTCGCCGTGGCTTGCATCCGACACGGATCTAATGCAGATTTCGAGAGCAGCGCGGATCATCAGGCCGGGGGCCGCCTGTAGGATTGACCTGGCGGGACATCATTGGCGCCCATCCATGACGGTTGGGATTGCACGTCTTACTTTGAAACCCGCCGCCCCTGGGTGGCCGTCTCGTGGTATTTTACTCACATGAACTTCGCGGTGCGCGTCGTCATGCGCCCACTCGAGGCGTGGTTTGAGACCATGCTTCACCCAAACGACGGCGGCCGTTGTCGCCACGCCGAAGGCCGCGCCATCGGGCGCGATCAGCTCGATTCAATCTATCGGGTCGAGGCGCCAAAGCTGCGAGCCCTGCTCCGGGCGAAGGTCTGGCTCGAGGACGAACGCGCCGACCTCGTGCAGGAAGCCTTTGCGCGCCTTGCCGCCTCGCGATCCTCAGCAGCGCAGGAAAATCCCGGCGCCTATCTTCAGGGCATATTGCGGCATCTGCTTGCCGATCGCGTCCGGCGCTGGTCGAAGACCAGGTCACTCGGCGAGGCGGATCTCGCACTTGGTCGCGAGCCGCTTGGTCCTGACGCGGCCGCAGAGATAAGCCAGATGCAGGAACGGTATCGGGCGGCCGTCGAGTCCCTCCCTCCCAAGACACGCGAGGTCTATTTGCTACACCGAGTCGAGGACATGGAATATAAGCTGATAGCCGCCCGGCTCGGCATCAGCATTCGCACCGTCGAATGGCATGTGGCCCAGGCGATCATTCGGATCAGTAAAAGCGTCGGCAAGGATGGTTGAAGGTGAATTGCCCGAAGGTCCGCCTCGGCGAGACCAGTTGCTGGAAGAGGCGTCCTTCTGGTTCGCCCGCATGCGCGCGCCCGATGCGGAACAGCACCGTGCGGCCTTTGAGCATTGGCTGAAGCTCGGAGCGGCGCATCGCGGTGCCTATAACCGTGCCGGGGAGATTTTTGCGGTCGGAAAGTTTCTTGCCGAAGAAGCCAAGGGCTCATCGGCGAACGGGGCCGAGGAGCAGCCGGCGGCCAATGACGATGCGCCGTCGCGCTGGCGCTACGCAGCGATGGTGGCCTGCCTGTTCGTGGTTGTCGGCCTGGGCGCATGGTTCAGCCAGGGTATCTTGTCGTCCTTCATTCTCCCGAAAGAGCAGTTAGCGACGGTCCCGAATACGTCAGCGGTGGCGGCTGCTGATCGCAAAGTGTTTTCGACCCGGAGTGGTAAAAGGGACATGGTGAGGCTGGCCGATGGCTCGACGGTAACGCTCGAGGGTGGCAGCGCGCTCGTCGCGCTGTTCGACAGCCATAGGCGCGAGCTGCGCTTACAGACAGGGCGTGCCCGCTTCGAGGTCGCGCATGAGTCGCGTCCATTCATCGTATTTGCCGGCGACGGCAGCGTCACGGCGCGTGGAACGATCTTCGACGTGATTGTCGGCCAGGATAATCTGGTGACGGTGCGCCTGCTGCGTGGAGCGGTCGACGTGGAGCGTCCATCGGGGCCGGGCAGTGCGGGCAAGGCGAGTCAGCCGGCGGTAACGCGGCTGGCTCCCGGCGAGGAATTGAGCTTTGGCCTGGCCGCGATCCCTGATCTGACCGCGGCCCCGCGCATTCGAGCCGAGACGTCTTTCGCCACGCCGCTGTCCACCCCGATCCTCAAGGAATTCGACCGGGCGCCCTTGTCCGAGGTGATTGCGGAAGCGAGTCGCAGTTCGGGCATCGCGATCCGCGCGGGCGACTCTGGAGTGGGCTCGCTGGCGGTCTCAGGCCGGTTCCGCGTCGATGACCCCGAGCAGGTCGCCGAACGGCTTGCGAGCCTTTTCGACCTGAAAGTCGACCACACGCGACAGGATGAAATCGTCCTCCGGGCTAAATAGCAAGAAATTTATCGGAGCCACCCCGTAGATTGCAGTTTTGTGGCGATGCTCCCTGAAAGTCCCGTCAAATTGGCGGAATTGACCAAGGGGATCATCAATGGGGGTAAAGGCGATCGGCATTCGGGGGCGACTGCTCGTGGCGGCGGCGATGGGGGCGATGGTCATCGCCACGCCGGCCATGGCGGACGATGGTCGTCGGCAGGACTATAATGTTGAGGCCGGCGATCTGGGAGACGCCCTACGCACGGTCAGTCGCCAGTCGGGCCGCGAGATAATTTTCAGCGGGAAGGCCGTCGCCGGCATGAGAGCCCCGCGCCTCCACGGCTCCTTCAGCGCGGACGAGGCGGTCAGGGCGTTGCTCGCCGGCACCGGCCTGATCGCTGAGTTCCGAAAGGATGTCGTCATCATTCGGGGGCGATCCGAGGCGTCGGGCGAGACAAGCGATCGTCCGACGGAAGTTCAAGACATCCTGGTGACTGGCTCTCGAATTCGCGGCAGCCAAGGGACAAGCCCGGTCATAAGTGCCACACGCGAGCAAGTGTTGTTGAGTGGACAGTCAGGCCTCGGCGACTATATTCGGAGCATCCCACAGAATTACAATGGCGGACAGAATCCGAGCGTCGCCGGTGGCGGGAACCAGGGCGGCAGCAACAACAATGTCAATGGATCATCCAATCTAAATCTTCGTGGTCTGGGTGCCGATGCGACGCTGACATTGATAAACGGCCACCGCGTCGCCTATGACGCCGTCGGCGCCGGTGTAGATATTAGTGCAATCCCGTTGGCCGCAGTCGACCGTATCGAAATCGTCGCAGATGGCGCATCGGCGATATACGGCTCGGATGCTGTTGCCGGCGTGGCAAATGTCCTGCTGCGGCGTGATTTCAACGGTCTGACAACATCCGCACGTATCGGCGGATCTACCGAGGGGGGCAATTTCCAACAACAATACGATCTGGTGGGCGGCAAACGCTGGGGATCTGGCGGCGCTCTGGTCGCGCTCGACTTCTCGCGCAGTACCGCGATCAACGCCAGCGACAGGTCGTATACGCGGCAGATTGATGGAAGCACCACCCTTTATCCCAAGCTCAAGCAATATTCGGCGGTTTTGGCGGGCCATCAGGCAATCGCGCCGGGCGTTACGCTCGAGATCGACGGGCAATATAGCCATCGGACGTCCGAGGTGAATTTCCCTTATCTCCCCGACAAGGACGTGACGGTTGAAGGATTGCGTTCACAGCCTACTGTCGAGTCTTATTCGATCACACCCACTCTTCGGATCTCGCTCCCTGCACGTTGGCAACTCTCCCTCTCCGGCACACATGGTCAGAGCAAGTCTCATCTGCTCTCTCATATCTATTCGGGCGGTGAGGAGCTTGCGCTTATTGGAATTCAATACGATGGGCGGATCGATTCTGGGGAGATAAGCGGTGAAGGTCCCCTCGCTCAATTGCCCGGAGGCGAGCTTCGCTTTGCCGTAGGGACTGGCTATCGTTCGGTAGGTCTCGATGCGTCGTCGCGCCGGACGCTTTTCGGTACGACCACGACGACCCTGGATATCTCGCCGATCCGCGAGAATTACTATGCTTACGGCGAACTCTCGATTCCGCTGGTCGGCCCCGAAAACAGCAGGCCGCTGCTAAATCGGCTCCGGCTTACGGCTGCCTCGCGGTACGAGAACTATCGCGGCGTCGGCGATCTCGCCACGCCGAAATTGGGCGTGATCTACGAGCCACATCGCGCGATCGCAATCAAGGCGACGTGGGGCAAATCCTTCAAGGCGCCGACGTTGTTCGAGCAGTATCAGGCGACCCAAGGTACACTGATCCGGGGAACCGGGTTCCAGAACAACCTCGGCGGACGGCCAGCGCTTCTACTCTATGGTGGCGGTCGCGATCTCGGCCCGGAGAAAGCGACAACCTGGACGACCTCCGTGGAAGTCAAACCCCTTCCCGGATTGCGCATCGAGGCCAGCTATTTTGACGTGCGATTTCGCCAACGGATCGTCGAAGCGATCGGCGACACGAACCGCGCGTTCGGCAATCCGATGTTCGATGGCCTCATTCTCTACAATCCATCCGAGCAGCAGGTTCTCGCGGCGCTGGCCACGCTCGATACGCCGCTCCTCAATGCGAGTGGCCAACCGCTGAACGCGGCAAACATCAGCGCGATCTTCGATGATCGGCTCCAGAACATCTCCCGGCAGCATACGCGGGGCGTCGACCTGTCGGCGTCCTACGACCGCGAATTCGGACCGGGCGAGCATCTCAATCTCATGGGGTCGGTCAGCTACCTCGAGGGCAATCGGCAACTCAGTCCAGGACAACCAACCACGAAGTTGGTGGGGCGGATATTCAATCCGCCGCATTGGCGAGCCCGAGGCGGCGTGAACTGGACGCAGCGCGACGTCACATTCGCAGGTTATGCAAACTATACGGGCGGAACGAACGATGATGTGATCCTTCCAGCGGAAGATGTCGGCTCATTTACTACGGTCGATGCTACCATCCGGTATGCGCCCAAAGGAGCACAAGGCGTTTTGCACGGGCTCGAATTGGCGTTGAGCGCGACGAATATCTTCAACGAGAAACCATCGCCGATCCGTACCAGCGATCCGATCGCCATCCCCTATGACAGCACGAACACGTCAGTAACGGGCCGGGTCATTAGCTTCACGATCACAAAGAGCTGGTAATGGCGGCGGTTCCGGCCGGTCTCGGCATAGGCATGGCCGCGTTGCTTGGCTTGGCGTTTCCAGCAAACGCCAGCGAGCGTTGCGCGGGAATTTTGCCCGGCCCCAGCGCGCCGGATAAGCTTCAGCGGCCGTTGGAGCCGATCGACCTTGTCCGGCTGCGCGACATAGGAGCAAGCTACACGGTCCCGTCGAGTGCAAAAGCATTCTCAATATCGCCCGACGGCAAGCGCGTCGCCTTTCAGATCCGTCAAGCAGACCCTGGCTCGAACGGTTATTGCCTCACCATGGTTGTCGTGGATTTGCGGCACGGGTCGCTGCCTAAGATCGTTGACAGCGGTGGCGATTATATCCGCTGGAGCTTTGAGTTCCGTGGAAAAGCGGGGTTCCCATCTGGTCTACCGGTCACCGTCACGCCACATTGGTCACCTGATGGGCGATGGATCGCATTTCTAAAGAAAGTTGGATCGACGACCCAAGCCTGGCTTGCGCGGACGGATGGTAGCGGGAGTTCAGCAATTACGAAGGCGTCCACCGATGTCGTCGATCTGGGGTTCGCCGCAGATGGTCGCGGGATCATTTTTGCAACCCGGCCCGGCCTCGTCGCAGCCTCTGCGAAGATCGATCAGGAAGCATGGTACGGGTTTCAGTTCGATGACCGCTATTCGCCAATGACCCGGAGCCGGCCTTTTGCAGTGGGTCCGATGGACGAGGAGTTGTTTGTCCTAGACATCGCGAGCGGGGTGGTTCGGCAGGCCGACGCAGCCGAAAGTCGAGCGTTCCTCCAGCCTTCCGGCAGCATTCCAGATGCAGTCGAGGTCGCCCTTTCCACTAACGGCAAAGCAGCTTGGGTAATTCCGCCGCAAGGCGACGACTTCTTCTGGAATCGGAGGTTGGCTTTCCAGGACGGCAGTGGCGAAACGCAGGTCTGCCGAGCGACCCCGTGTTCGTCCTGGGTCAGCAAACCGTGGTGGACAACAGATGGCCGTCATGTGCGCTTTTTTCGGCGGGAGGGTTGGGCCGAGAGCGTGACCGCAATCTATGAATGGACGCCGGCTACTGGCCGGCTGCGCCGGCTCTATCGCACTGAAGATCTCTTGGTGCAGTGCGAGCCTTGGAAAGGCCGGCTGATCTGCCTGCAGGAAAGTTCGATCAATCCCAGGCGGTTGGTCGCTATCGATCTAGATAGAGGAGAGGCCACGGAGTTGTTCGATCCGAACCCTGAGTTTCTAAACATCAGGCTTGGTGCTACCGAACGCCTTCGTTTCAAGAATGATTTTGGAATAGAGAGCTATGCTGACCTGGTGTTTCCTGTCGGGTACGAGCCCGGTAAGAAATATCCTCTTGTCATCGTGCAGTATGAGACACGGGGCTTTCTGAGAGGCGGGACCGGAGACGAGTATCCGATCCAGGCATTTGCCAACCGTGGATACATGGTTCTCAGCTTCGCCCGCCCTCGCGACATCGGCTATTTTCGTGCAAAGGACGAAGCGGGGGTCAGCAAGGCTGATACGGAGGATTTCGCGGACAGGAAAAGTGTTCAGTCCTCCCTCAGGGAAGCGATCCAAATTCTCGCTGATCGCGGGCTGATCGATAGAGACAAGATAGGAATCACCGGACTAAGTGATGGAGCCTCGACCGTCTTGTTCGGCTTGATCAACGATCCGATGTTCGCGGCTGCGGCGATAAGCAATTGTTGCTTCGATCCGACCTCGATGCTGCTCGTGGGACCGACCGCAACGCGCCATTTCGTCGAGGAGGGATATCCAGCGCCGACCGCGACGGCCGACGACTTTTGGAAGCGTATCTCTCTTGCGCGCAACGCCGAGGCCGTCAGAACGCCGATCCTCATGCAACTGTCTGACGACGAATATCTCACCGCGCTGGAAAGCTACACTGCGCTCAGGCAAGCCAACGGTCCGGTGGAGCTTTATGTCTATCCGGATGAGCACCACATCAAATGGCAACCGGCGCATCGGCTATCGATCTATGAGCGCAGCATCGCCTGGTTTGATTATTGGCTGAAGGATATCCGACCTTCGTATAGCCGCGCAGCGACGGAAGTTCCCGGATGGGATCGCCTACGAGAGGCACGCCGGTAGGTTGATTTCACGATCAATCGGGGCGTTTGACTTGGCCAGCCAATGATCAATCCAGGCTTCGGTATCGAGAAACGCCATGATGCGAACATGGGCTCCGCCGAGATCCGGGCGATCATCCGAGAGCGCCGCGTCGAGAGCCGCGGGGTCGGCGATTTCGCGTTCGACCAGATGACCACCGAGGAGACGGTCCCGTATGGCAGCGCGGTGTCGGGATATGATTGCCTGGCAGAATGCATCCGGCCCTCCTTTCGACTGCCTCGACACGATTGCCTGAGGAAGCCGATTGGAAAATGCCTGCCGCGCAATCGACCTGTTTTCACCGTTTGCCACCCATTGCCAGGACGGAATGCCAAGGCAGCATTCGATGACAGGCTGACTCATCAAGGGATTGACGATAGGCGGCGCTGCTGTTGGGTCCATTCCGTCCAACTGCTGCTGGATGCGAAGCAGCAACGCGATGTGCCCTGATTTTCCCGGCAGCGCGTCTCGCGGCGCGATGAGCCAAGGGTGCTGATCGTCTGCTCCATCGAGAACCGCGGCAATGGCAGGATGTAGAAACTCTGGATCGGTGCGCCAGCTATAGGCATAGCTCGGGCGTCGCCAGATGCGGTGCGCTGTCAGGAGCGCTTGCCAAAAACTGGCTCCCGAAAGTTTGCAAATGTCCAAAAGGGTTTTAACCGAACCAAAAGCCAGCCCCTCGGTTGCGTAACGATCGACGACCGGTGACGCCGAATAGGAGAATGCGAATACATTGTCGCCGCCATTGCCCGTGAATATGGCGTCTGCTTGGTAATACCGCGCGATCTCCAGGATAGCCGCATCATAGGCCTGAGCCTGAAGCCGGCCTATTGGCCGCGGGAGATGTGCGACGCTGGACACGCCGAGATCGATCTTATCCAGATCGTGTTTTCGCTCGTCCAGATGCGTGTCGAGTTTTTCGCATAGCGTGCGTGCATAGTATCGCTCGTCACCATCCGGGTCGTCAGTCGAGAGCGTGATGCAGGAGAGCTTGCGGTTCGCAGCGCGCAAAGCGGCAGCGACAATGGAAGAGTCGAGGCCTCCAGACACGCCAAGCACGATCCGGTCGAACTGGGAAGATAGGGCGCCGACAGTGGATTGCAGAACCCTTGCCAAGTTCTCCGCATTGGCGTGTTCGGACTGTTGCTCTCCGCGACGGACATGATCCCACGGTGTCCAGAGAGTATCGGTGCTGATACCGTCTTGCAGTAGTTGAAAAGCGGTTCCTCTCTGGACCTCGTGCAGACCAACCAGGCCGGTACGGCCGCTGGGCTGGCCGCCAGAATAAAAGTATCGACTGACGAAGCCCCAATCCACCTGGGGGCGATACAACCCGCTCTCAGCCAGGATCGCTGGGTCGGAGCCGATTACGCGGCAATCAGGTCGCCCGGCGAAATAGCATGGTAATGCACCCGAAGGATCGCGGATAATTCGAGGACCGCGTTGGTCATCGACAAGTGCAACATATCCACCCCAGTAGCGATCGATGAGCGAGGCACCCCCAGTGGCAAGGATGCGCTCAGCCTCAGCGGGCTCGATTGCTTCGATCCGGCGACCGGGTCCGTGTCGATAAAACAGTGAGCCGAAGATGGCCCCGCATCCATTCGGCAACACCGTCACCAACTGCGGATCAGAGGCAAGAAGAACGGCATGGCGCGCCCGATAAACGATAGAGAGACCGATCTGCGGGGGCACGCGCGTCGCGAACAGATCCAGAATTTCTGCGCGACGCGATTCCACAATGAGGTATCGGGGAGCCATCAGAGCGCCAGGATGGGTGTAAAGATACGGACCTGGTCAACCGAATCCGTGAGGATTCGCGATTGGTCCTGAATCCAGCAATGCGCGGTAAAGGGGTTCACCCGAACCCCGATAACCAGCTGCGGATAATATCCCCGGCGATTGCACATGGAGAGAAAGGCAAGCGATCTTGGCAGGCAAGTGTTCGTGCGGCCAAAGAGAAAATCGGTTGCGGCAAAAGCGCCGACAACGGCATCGACGTTTGAGCTGGTCCCCGTGCCTCCGGACAATCGGGTAGCGCGTCGTTTCCGAGCGAGATGCCGATAGATCCGTGGAAATCCGTTGATCTTCAGGATCAACAGCGCCGACAGTCTTTCAACCGTAGCCAAGGCGATAAGGCCTGCGTTGGCGTCAAACGGTAGTGCCACGGGCGCGGAGGTGTCTAACGCGTTCGGATGAGATGGAGTGGCAGACGTGACGGCCGCTGGCTGGATCGTCAGGATATTCCGGCACCGGAGCCAGTCGATCTGCTCGGGATTCGCCGCCCCCCTAACAAATGCCTCGAACGCGGTCTCGCCTGCCGGAGGCAAGCAGAAATAGCGTCCTGCTGCCGCATCGAGGAAGATCGCTCGGCCGCCGCAAAAACAATGGTGTAGATTTTCGCGGACGGACAACATCCAGCATGCCCCATTCAAAAATGCGGGCGCTTGCTGGATCCGGCCGGCAAGCACCCGCACGCGGCGATCGCTCAATCCTCGGCGATACCGATACTGGTGCGGAGTCCGCCCATGAGGTCGTCCTTGTTCCCGTCCGGCCCGCGGGTCAGCTCGGAAACATCACCGAGATCCAGGACGTCCTCGGGCAATGTTTTGGTATCCGTTTCCATCGAAATATCTCCAGATAGGTTTATGGATCGCCGGGCGACTGCAACCGCAGCCGCGCCGGTTACTCGTCCGTCAGGCCGATGGTTTGGCGAAGGCCACCGACGAAGTCGTCGCGGTCGCCGGAGGGACCCTTGGTCTCCTCGACGATCGCGCCGAGATCGATCACGTCGCCGTGTTGCTGTTCGTCATTGCGCTCCATGACACGCTCCTCTTGATCCGCCGCGAGAATTCGCGGCAGTCCAACGGTAACCGAAGCAAATCGGGGAATGGTCGGAATATATCCCGACAAAATGGCGCGGTATCCGTGCGCGCCAACTCAACATTCATCGGGAATGCCTCCCGAGACAGCGAAGCCAATGTATTCTGCCAGTTTTTCTTATGTTGGCCGTTGGTGGCGATAGTCCCTAACAGCTTTTTGACGGTGGATTCGCCGGTCGTGATAGGCTTCGATCCGCCGGCGAATGTTCTTTTGGACATCCGTTACGGCGGAGTTGGTGAGGGTTCGCAACTCCCTGGCGGCCTCCTTCGTGTCTGTGATTTCCAAGATCCTCGGATAGTAAAGCCGCTCGTTCATATTGCGAATTGTAGCGATGGCCCTCGGATTGCCGGTGGCTTGCGCAAACGCCAGGAAGATGGCGCCGGTGTGGGTCGCAAGGTCAATCGCCGTGGTACCGATCGAAGCGCCGGCGAGGCGGTCGAGGGTTTCCCGGAGCATCGATTCCCGGACGCCATGGACCAGGCTCAGGATCAGATGCATATTCCAGGCGTAAAGGTCGATGAGATCGTCCGGTCCATCGAACGCAATCCTGAACCCACCGTCGGGATGGGGATCGATCAGTCCTTCCCCCATCAACCGGCAGGCTGCTTCCCTGACCGGAGTCTTGCTCGACCGATAGCGATCGGCAAGTTCGGGCACATCGAGCTTTTCACCGGCCGAGAAATGCCCAGCGAGATAGTCCGCTCTCAGCGCCTGATAGACGCGCTCCTGCATGATCGGATCGAACGCCGACATCATCAGGCCGGTCCGATCGCAAGGGTCGGGCCATGCCATATAGGCGTCAGCGCTCTGGTCAGTTGGTTGAGCTTGCGCTCCGCGATCACCTCGATGCAAAGCCGTTCGAGATCGCAGAGGTCGCCGGCAGCGAGCTGCAATGGATAGGACATGCGTTGGCCGGCAAAGAGGAGCGGTATCAGGATATGTCCGGTCGACAGACCGAGACGATAGGCGCAGATCAAATGATCATCGAGAGTAGATTTCGGGTTGCCAGACTCAATTTCCCGCAGCCAACGCTCGCCCATACCAAGTTCCCGCGCTAATTGGCGCTGCGTGAGACCGAGTTTCTTCCGTGCCTCTTCTATCTGTCGCCCGGACTGCAACTTGACGTGCGAGAGCGGACTTTCAGCAACGGAAGCCGCGCATTCGTGCGACATTTCCGTGTCTCCTTACGGGAGATTCCGCCCGCCAAGGCCAATCGAGCTTTTATAGCTAGGTGGACATACCACCATGGTCAAGAAGAACCCCAGCCAAATTGTCGGAACTGGAGCGGTCAGGTCTATGGAATAGTGCGGTTATTGACCTGCGGGCGTCGCAGCGCGGTCTGAGTGCGCTCAAACGCATCCATGAGATCGGCCCCTCTCGCGTTGGGCAGCTGCTGGAGCGCGAGGAGATAGATCATGCCCAGAGTCGGCGGTTCGCGGTCAGGCGTGGCACGCTGGATCCGATCGACGATGCGCGAGGCGATGTCCCATAGCCGCTGCGGCGCGCCGACATGGTGCTCTTCATTGCCGCTCAGCCGCGCTTCCCCCAACTCGCCAAGGCGCTCGACGATGGCGCTCGCCGGAACGGTGTCGAGATAGTTCACCGCGACATGCAGCGTGGTCCCCCACGCGATGAGGCAGCGAGTCGTGCGAATAAGATGGCAATGCGAGTCGATAAAGACATCCATGCCGGCCGGGGACAGCCGGAGTTTGAAGCTGCGTGTTGCTCGGCCCATCTGCGTTCCACCTCCTCTCTTTCGGTATCTGCCGCCTCTTTGAGTGCGAAAATCGGTCCATTTTTACGCCAATTTTGAACAAATCGGCACTGAAGTGCCGATCAACGCCATTTCGTGCCTATTCTGCGCCTGACCGCCGTTTGCATTCAAATTGCGGACTTTTCAGCTTTCTTTCGCCGGATCGGCACTTCAATGCCCTCCCTATTGCGGACCTTTCGAGGCGCCGTCATTTCTCGTGCCGCACCGGATCGACGGTCATCGGCAGCCCCGGCTGAAGCCCGAATACAGTCGGTCCGCACCAGCCAACCCGAAATTCAAGCGCCGTCCCGCGCCACGAGGAGACTTGTCCTATGAACATGCGCCCCCATTCCGGGCTTGCCGTGATGCTGCCGCTGGCCCTGCTGGCCGCACCCGCCCAGGCCCAGGACAATCCCCGCGACGCGGAGGCCTATCCCTGCGATCAGCGCGGCGACCTGACGGTCGTCCAGGATGGTCCGAGCTATTCGATCCGTCCCCGACTGGTCGTGGCGCAGGCCCCCTCGCCCACCAACACCACGGCGACCGCGATCTCCATCGGAACCGCCCTCAAGGTCGACTCGCGTATTTTCGCGCAAGCCGGCGGTCTCGTGAAGGAGGCTTCCCATGCGCCGCGCCGCTGAGCTGCTTGGCGCGGCGATGCTGGTGCTGGCGACGCCGGCATTTGCCCAAGATGCGCCGGCGGGCCCCGCGACCAGTGAGCCGCTCGCCGCCGCCGCGGCAGATGCCGAGCGCGAGCTGCGCCAGACCTTCACCAACCTCACCTTCGAGGATTTCGGTCCTGCGCCCGTGAAGGGGCCAATCTATCAGGCGAGCGCGGGCGGACGCATCATCTATTTCGCGCCGGAAAGCGGGCACCTGCTTTTCGCCGCGGTCTATGACCGCAACGGGCTCAACGTCACCGCCCTCGCGCAGGATGCCAATGCCCGCAAACGACTCGCCGCGATCGACCCGGCCGATGCGCTGCTGATCGGCCCGGCCGGTGCGCCCAAGGTGATCGAGTTCACGGACCCCGACTGCCCCTATTGCCAGGCGCTCGAACGCTTCTGGCTGGCCAAGGCCGCCGAGGGCAAGCCGGTGCAGCGCCTCATCTACTTCGTGAGCGGCATCCATCCCGAAGCCGCGGCGAAAGCGGAGCATATCCTCTGCTCGCCCGACAAGGAGGCGACCTTCAAGGCCATCTATGCGGGCGCGAGGCCGGCGACGCTTCTCAAATGTGCGACCGGGCATGACAAGGTCGCCAAGGATGCGGCCACCGTTCGCAAGATGGGGATCAGCGGCACGCCGACCCTGTTCGTCGACGGCAAGCTGGTCTCGGGCTTCCAGCAGGCGGAACTCCAGGCCTTTGTCGATCAGAAGGGAAGCGCCGGTGTGCGCCCCTGAGCCTCGCGTGGCAGCGGGCATCGTCCGCTCGCGCCCTTTCCATCTGGCGGGCCTCACGACCGCTCGCGGCAGCCGCTCGAAGGAGCGCGCGCCCGGCGGTTCGAGGGCCGAGATGCCGGCGGCCGTGCTCTTGTGGAGCCGTCCAGAACTGCCGTCGGCCGGACACGATTTCGATCGCAGCCGGCAGGCATGTCTTCGGACGGCTCCTTTCTTGAGGAGACCATCAATGCTCAAACTGCTTCGCCTGCAGGGCTTCGGCTCGGCCTATCTGGCCGGGAGGGGGTCCTTTCTCGAACGGCTGCGGAGCCGGACGCTCACCACCCTCGACGCCGCCCTTCTGCTGCTGGTGGCGGCGCTCGCCGGCACGGGCGTCGCCCACGCCTTCGCGGCGCCGGCGGCGGGCGACCTCGGCTATGACATCTACGACATCGTGGTCAACCAGGGCGTCAAGGGTCCGCTCGGCTTCGTGGGCGGCGTCGCCGCCTTCCTGTTCGGGGTCTCGCGGCTCTTCTCCAACATCATGATCGGCATCCCGACGATCGTGGCGGCGGTCTGCCTGATCAAGGCGGACTCGATCCTCCAGACCTTCGGCATGGTGATCTGAGCCTCGGCGCGCCGCGCCGGGCCTCCGGCCAGGCGCGCCTTTCGAGACGGGGGGCGGTGGTCGCCTCTCGGAAATCACGCTGATGCGTGATGAAGCAAGGGAGAAGGACGTTGGATGAACGTCTTCCGCAGTTCCTGCACCGGCCGGTCCAGATCCTCTGGTTCGACAGTCAGGAGTTCATCGTCGTGATGAGCACGATCTTCGTCGCGGTCATCGTCGGCGGGATCATCGGCTGGGCGCTCATTGGCGTTCTTCTCCTCTTCATTCCCTGGAAGCGCACCAAGCCGCGCGGATTCATCCCGCATCTGGCCTGGCGCTGGGGCCTCACGCGCTTCCGTCACTATCCGGGTCCGACCCAGACCCGCTTTTTCGAGTAGAGCGCATGGGGCATCCTTTCCGACGTAAAGCCGCGACCGACATGATCGGCGACACGCGCCCGAGCTGGCATCTGCACCGCTATCTCCAAGGCTCCGCGAACCTGTTCGAGGAGAACCGGCTGCTCAAGTTTGCGATCATCGGCCTGTTCGGCATTACCGCGGTGCTGGGGACCGTCCTCTATACCTCGAACCAAAACAGTCGCACGGTGATCGTGCCCTTCGGTTCGGGCGGCGATCTCTATGTGACCGGGAACAAGCCGTCACAGGCGTATCTGCGCACGATCACGTTCAACATCGTCAGCCTGTCCGGCACCTATTCTGCCTATTCCGCTGATCGCCAGTTCCAGGAGCTGCTGACGATCGTCCATCCGAGCAGCTATAACGGCCTGCGCGACAGCCTCAGCCGGCTGCTGGATGAACTCAGCAACAATCCCACGCTGTCGATCGCGACCTACATCCGCGGCGATCAGCCCGTCACCTATACGAGCAGCGAGATCGTCGTGCCCGTCGAGAAGGTGCGCGTGATCGGCGGCGTGATCCGCAAGTTCCGGGGCGATCTGCACATCCGATACGCGCTCGAGAACGGCCGCTTCTGGCTGACCGCCCTTCAGGAGGAGAATTTCAATGCCGATGTCCGGTAAGCGAAGCCGTGTCGGCCCGTTGTGGCTTGCCTGCTTCATGACGCTGCTTTCGGCGTCCTCCACCACCCTCGCCCAATCGATCGCGGCGCTGCCTGACCAGACCAGCCGGATCCGGCTGTCGAACCGGGACGTGAACCATGTCGTGTGCGTCGGCGGCGAGATCGACGACGTCAGATTCTCGGCCGAAAAGGGCCTGGCGGTCGAGCGCGGCGGGTCGGACGCCTGGATCAAGTTCCTGGTGCTCGAAACCGACGATGCCGGCGCGAAGACCCGCAGCTATGTGACGACGCCTTCGGAGTTTTTCGTCTCCTGCAATGGCGCCATCTACCCGCTCTACGCCGAACCGGCCGACATTCCGGCGCAGACTGTCACGCTGATGCCGGGCACCGCGCAGCGGGCTCGGGCGAACGACGCGCTGCTGGGGCCGCTGGTCGAGGAGGAGCGCGCGGTCGGAATCGCGCTGGCCATTCTGCAGGACCGGGTGCCTGCGTCCTTTTCGGAGGTTGCGCCGGCGAGCGCCCCGCTGATGATCGCCGACGTGCCAACGGTCTCGCTCACCGAGCGCCGACGCCTTGAGATCGAGGGCGCGGGGCTGTCGGTCAGCGAATATCTGGTCAGGGCAAATACCGCGGTGACGCTCGACGAACGCGACTTTCTCGATGGCGCGCTGGGGTCGGACATCTTCTCGATCACGCTCGATCGCCTGAGCCTGGCTCCGGCTGAGACCGCGCGGCTGATCGTCGTGCGGCGGAGTATCCAGCAATGAGCCCCGAAAACGCCTCCGGCCCCGATAAGGGCGCCCCTTTGCCCCCGGCCGATCCGCGCGACGTCCATGACGACGTTTCTCTCCGTCCCGCACTTTTCGATCTGCGCGCGCAATGGGAGCGGCTGACGTCTGACCAGAAACTGCGCGCCAAGCAGCTCGGCGTGGTCTCGACGATCGCGCTGCTCGGCATCGGTCTCTACACGGCGTCTTCGCATGGCGGCAAGGAACCGCCCAAGCCGCCCGAAGCCTCCAAGCTCGACATGGGCGCGGGGCTGCGTGGCGACAGCCTTGAAGTAAAGCTGCGCGGCGATCTGCAGAAGATCCTCGATGGGCAGACGCTGCTCGGCGACCGTGTCACGGCGATCGAGGAGGGCAAGGTCGTTCCCGGCACCGCAGGCGCCGTTCATGGCCCGGCGCCGACCGCCGAGGACGGACTCCCGCCGGCATTGCCGGGGGATGCGCCGGCCTATCCGCCGTCGCCGCCCGAAGCGAAGGCCGAGGCGGACAAAGTGCCAGCGCCGCCCGCCGCGCCGACGGCACCCCCCGCCCCGCCTGCGCCTCCAACCGAACGGCAGGTCGGCGCGATCGGTGCGGCCACCACGGCAGTCGCGGCGGAAGGAGGCGCGGCCGGCGGGGCGCGATCAAAAAAAGCGACCAGGACAATCTATTTGCCACCTGGTTTCATGAAAGCGCGACTGCTGACCGGCATCGACGCGCTCGCGAGCCGGGACGCGACCAGTAACCCCGAACCGATCATCGCGCGGGTCCAGGCGCCAGCGGTGCTCCCGAACGACGTGAAGGCGAACCTTGCGGGTTGCTTCGTCATCGGCAACGCGACGGGCAGCCTCGCCAAGGAGCGAGTCGAGATCCAGCTCGTCTCGATCTCGTGCGTCGATTTCGACGAACATGCCGTTGTCGATCAGGCGATCAAAGGCTTCTTCGTCGATGCCGATGGCAAGAAAGGCCTGTCGGGCAAAGTGGTGACCCGGGCCGGCGCGACGCTCGCTCGATCGTTCATCGCAGGCACCATTTCCGGCATCGCCCAATCGGTCGAGAACACCTTCGGCGACGTCTCGACCTCCGCGCTCGGCAGCGTCCGCACGCTCGACGCCGGAGATGCGGCCAAGTCCGGCATTGCCGGGGGCCTGTCCAAGTCCTCGGATAAGCTGACCGATTTCTATCTGGACCTAGCCCGCCAGGCGGGGCCCGTCGTCGAAGTCGGCGCCGCCAAGGATGTGGTCGTCGTCGTGCAGGAGGGCCTCGCCCTCGAAATCAAGCCAACGGTCGGGAGCAAGTTCTGATGCGCCCGATTGTCTCCAGCCAAGGAACGCCCCCCATGCCGATCTCCGGTTTGCGCCCTCCGCTGCGCGTCATGCTCGCCCTTTCCGCGATCGTCGGACTCTCGGGCTGCGCCACGGTCGGCTCGATGATGTCACCCTATTCCGAGAAGTTCGATTGCAAGAACAAGGATCACGGCCAGTGCATCCACCCGGAAAAGGCCTATGAGGATGCTGTCGCCGGGGTGGTATCCAAGTCCGATCCGGCAGTCACCAATGACAAGAAAATGCTGCGCGGCACGGCAGCGGAAAATGGCGGCAAGCCCGCCAAATCGGGCAAGGTCGTCGCGGGCGGCTCTGCTTATGGCAGCTATAAGGACAGCGTCTATCGCGAGTTGAAGGGGCTGATCGATGCGCCGGTGACACCGATGCTCAAGCCCGCGCGCACGGTGCGGACGCTGATCCTTCCCTATGCCGACCGGCAGCGGCCAGATCGCCTCTATATGCCGCGCTACGTCTATTCGGTGGTGGACAAGCCGGTATGGGTCGTGGGCGGAACCTTGGTGTCCTCACCCAGCCAGGCATCGAAGGCGCCCGTGCTCGGCCAAGTCAAGGAACAGGCAGCCGCGCCGGGCGATACGCCCGACGCGCCCCAGCCCGCTCTGCCGGAACCCCGGCCATGAGCGCGGCGACATCCCGCGGAGGGCTTAGCTATGCGCGGCTGCGCAACGCCGTCCGCCGCGACAGCTTTTCCGACTATCTCCCGCTGATAGCCTGGGACGGCGACACGGAAGCGTTCCTGTGCCTCGACGATACCTGGGGCCATGCGTGGGAGATCGTGCCGACAGCCTATATGTTCGCGCACGTTCAGGGTGCGCTTCAGGGCCTGCTCAACATCCATTTCCCGGACGGTACGGTCCTCCAGCTTCACACCTTCGCCGATCCGCTGATCGACGATGCGCTCGACGCTTTTCTCGATCTCAAGACCCGCGACGATCCGCTGATCCAGGCTTCGGCACGTCGGACACATGACTATCTGAGCCGCGGCCGCCACGGGCTAAAGGCGCTGCATGGAATCCCGGTGCGGAACTTCCGCACCTTGCTGTCGATCAAGACGCGGCGCCCGCTCGGCGACGATCTGCGTCGCCAGGTCGAGGAGCAGCTTTCCAAGCTCGGCATCCGCCGCCTCGAGCCCGAAGAGATGGTCGCGTTTTACCGACGCGTGTTCAACGGCGTGACGGCTCCTGCCCCCGGCGTGTTCGCCGATGGCACAACGGTCGGGGCCCCGCCGATCGCCAAGCAGATCATAGACGCCGGCCCCGATCTCGTTTTCGAAGGTGCCGAGGTGTTTCTCGGCAACCAGGTAGCCCGCTGCCTGACCCCAAAGGCACCCGCGCGCAGGATCACAGCAGAGCGCGCCAACCGGCTGATGGGCGGCATGCGCGGCTCCTCGGAGGACAGCGACCAGATCGGCGGGCCATTCCTCTACACGCTGAACATCCTGTTCGATCATTCGCAATTCGAGATCCACAAGCGCGCCCAGATCTTGTCCGCGCAAAAGGCTGCGGGCTCCTTCGCCGTCGAGGTCGGCAAGCAGATCGATGAAATCGGCTGGATTCTCGACGAAGCCGGTAACTCCAAGTTCGTGCGCGTGATTCCGACGGTCTGGGTGTTCGGCCGAGACCGGGCACACGCCCGCGAACTGGCGGCGCGCGCCAAGCGGCTATGGGAAAGCGAGCCGCTGCCCTTCTCGATGCAGGAGGAGAGCTATCTCAACCCGACCCTGCTGGTGATGAGCCTGCCGTTCGGCCTTTACCCCGACCGGTCGACGCTCAGGATGCTGGAGCGCGACTTCCGCATGCCGGTGAAGGCTGCGGTGCTGATGGCGCCGATCCAGACCGATTTCCGCGGCGGCGGTCGCCCTGCGCTGCTCTACACGGGCCGCAAGGGGCAGCTCATCACGCTCGACCTCTTCGACCCGCGCATCAACAACTACAATTTCATCGTTTCGGCTGAGAGCGGCGCGGGCAAGAGCTTTTTGCTTAACAACCTCTGCCAGCAATATTACGCCAATGGCGCGCTGATCCGCATCATCGATATCGGCGGGTCGTACCGGAAGCTCTGCACGCTGTGCTCGGGCCGCTATATCGACATCGGCGAGGAGCATCTGGTCCTCAACCCCTTCGACATGGGGCTGGCGCTCGACGGCGACGACAAGCAGTCGGCGATCACGATGGCGGTCGCGATCGTCGCCGAGATGGCCAATGCCTCGACCCGCAAGGGTGTCACCACCTCCGAATGGAACCTGCTCAAGTCGGCGGTCCAATGGACGATCGACACCGGACGCGCCGATCACGGCATCGATGCGGTGCGCGAATGGCTCGGCACCTATCCCGCGCTCGTCGAAAGCGATCTTGATCGCGTCGAGCATCTGGTTCCGACGGCACGCGAGCTGGCCTTCAACCTGCGCGATTTCGGATCGGACGGAGCCTATGGTCACTATTTCAACGGGGCCTCGACGCTCGACATTCGCGCCGATGAATTCGTGGTGCTCGAACTCGAACGCCTGAAGGCGATGCCCGACCTGTTCAACGTGATCGTGATGGTGGTGGTCAACGCGGTCACCCAGGAACTTTACCTGTCCGCCCGTGACCGTCCCCGCTTCGTGCTCTGCGACGAATCCGCCCAGTTCATGACCGGAGGCGATGGCCAGGATTTGTCGCGGCTCGCCGAGGCCTTCGGCCAGGGCTATCGCCGCGCGCGGAAATATCGCGGGTCGTTCGGCATCGTGCTCCAGAGCATGAACGACCTGCTGCTGTTCGGGGGCACCGGCCAGGTCATCCTCGAAAATGCGGCGACGCGCTTTCTGCTCCAGGGCTCGACCTATGACCGGGCGGTCGACAACAAGATCCTCGACTATTCGGGGTTCGTCCTCGACCTCCTGAAATCGGTCCGCAACTCCAAGCCCAATTATTCGGAAGTCTTCATCGACTCACCGCTGGGCCTGGGCATCGCGCGGCTCGTGGTCGATCCCTTCTCCTACTGGATCAACACGTCCGCGCCCGACGAAGTTGCCGCCTTCGAGGGATTGCTGCGTCAGGGCCTGTCGCCGCTCGAGGCGGTCTGCCGGTTGGCAGGCGTCGATCCGGCCAAAATTCTGGGCGGGGAGGTCTGATCGTCATGCGGCGTCTCTTCACCCCTCATCCCGACCAGCTGAAGCTGGAATGGCCCGATGAAGACCTGATCGAAAAGATGGTCGAAGAACGGGTCGAGGAACGGTTCGAGGCAGAATCCTTCCGTTGGCGCTTTCGACTGGTCGGCATCGAAACCGTCATGATGGGGTCGCTGGTGCTGATCGCTGGCCTGCTGCTCCACCAGCCCACCATGCTTGTGCTGCGGGCCACGGCGCTGGTGGCGGCGTCCTGTTTCGCGACCGGCCTCCTGCTGCTGTTCCTGTCGGCGTCCACCGCCAAACTGATGACGCGCCTGCGAAAAGGTCCGCGCTCGTGAACGGGCTCATCTCCGCCAAGCCGTCGCAAACGGCGATCCGCCTCGCATTTGGCGGTTTCCTGCTGCTGCTGGTGCAGAGCCTGCTGCTCCTGCTTGTGCCGGGGCTGGATGGCAGCGTCCGCTTGCTGGTCTGGGTGCTCACCCCAATCGCCCTGGTCGCCTTCGTCGCGGCGTTGGTCGGCCTCCCCGATCCACCGGCGGAGCATTGGAGGCGGCGCCATGGCCGCTAAGTTTCGCCTCCCGCCCCTGAACACCGGCGACAGCCCCGGCACAGCCATCCGCTCTGCGATCCTGCTCACGGGCGACTGTCGCGAGCAAATGCCGGCGAGAGGGCCTTTCGACCTCATCATCGCCGATCCGCCCTATGGCGACACGTCGCTGAGCTGGGATCGACAGGTCGAGGGCTGGCTGATGCTGGCGCGCGCGGCACTGCGGCCGACTGGATCGATCTGGATCTTCGGCTCGCTGCGCTCTTTCCTGCGGATCGCGCCGGCGCTTCACAAGGCCCGGTTGCGCCTGGCGCAGGACGTAATCTGGCAGAAGCAGAACGGCACCAGCTTCCACGCCGATCGCTTCCGGCGGGTCCATGAGATCGTCGCGCAGTTCTATCGGACCGACACGCCGTGGCGACTGGTCCATAATGCGGTCCGCACGACGCCCGACGCAACAGCCAGAACGGTGCGGCGCAAGACGCGTCCCCCGCATATGGGCGATATCGGCGTCGGCCACTATCGCAGCCTGGACGGCGGCCCTCGCCTGATGCGCTCGGTCCTGGTCGTGCGGAATTGCCATGGCCGGGCCATCCACCCGACCGAAAAGCCGGTCGAGCTGCTCGAAACCCTGATCGAGACGTCCTGCCCGCCCGGCGGCCTTGTCGGCGACTGGTTTGCCGGATCGGGTGCCGTGGGCGAAGCCTGCCTCAGGACGGGCCGGCGCTATCTCGGTTGCGAGATCGACCCCGCGATGGCGGAACGCGCGCGCCTGCGCCTGCAGGGCTTCGCCGCCTTCTACCCGGAGGACGGCGATGACTGACCGCACTAACTTCTGCGCTGCCCGCGCGTTGGCGGCCCTGCTGCTGGCCGGCGCTACGCTTGCCGGTGCGGCCTACGCATCCACCGCCCAAATCGGCCGGACATGGCCGATCGCCGAGCCCGATGCGCTCGCCGAGATCGAAGCCAAAGTGGCGACGCTGCCCAAGGATATGAGCAAGGCCTTCGGGCCGCGCGAGCATTGGAGCGCGCTCAAGGCGGCTCCCTTGGCCGTCGCGGGCGCCGACCGGGTGCGGACGCTTGTTCCCTTCTACACCCTCGACTTCGATATCCAACTGCCCGACGGGCGGGTCCTCTATCCCAAGGGCTTCACCTTCAATCCGCTGACCTATGTGCGGCTGCCGCAGCGACTGGTGGTCGTGCATCCGCGCGATCTTGGCTGGGCGCTGAAGGTCGCGCGGCCGAGCGATTTTATCCTGTTGACTGCGCTCGGAGGTCAGAACGGCGACGCGATCGACCTCAGCGAGAAGACCGGACGCGCCATCTACATTCTCGAAGAGCGCGTGAAGGATCGTCTCGGGCTCACGGTCGCGCCGGTGATCGTCGCGCAATCCGGCACCAAGCTCGTCCTCACCGAATATGGCCCCAAGAGTCGGCCCATGCCGAAAGGAGCCAGCCAATGATGCGCTCTTTGTGCGGAGAGGATTGCGCTCTATGGCGCTTCTATCAGCTGGCCTATCGTCGCGACGGGCAGATAGAGGCGAAGCGGAGCCTCCGACAGGGCTCGGAAGCCGTAACGCAGATAGAGCTGCTTGCGCCTCTCGACTTGCACCGGATCGCCGCAGTCGAGAACATCGAGAAGCACAACAGCGATTCCGAGGTCACGGGATGCCCGATAGATGCGCTTGAGAGCATCGGCGAGCAGGAGGCCACCATAGCCTTGGCCCTGATAGCGGGCATCAACCCCAATCATCGAGATGAAGGCAGCGGGAATCCGGCCATGACTTGGCCGATTGCGGGCGAAGGACCCCGGCAGATCGGAATAATGAATGTCGTGCGCGTTCAGCGTGTAATAGCCGACGATCCTGCCTTCCCTAGAGACGAGAACGAAGGCGCGCACATTGTCGGCCTGGGCCAGCTTGTTCGCCGTCTTGCGCAGATAGTTGTCAACCGGTCCAACGCCGGAAGCGAAACTCGTTCGGTCGTGCCGCTTGGGGTCGAGCGGCTCGATGTTCATTTCTTCTTCTGGCACGCAGTTTCGCTCTTAGCGGTTTTCGATCATCCGGTCGTGACGCGCGAAGGCTTCGCGCAGCCGCTCGGTGGGCGCCGGCGGATTATCGAGGGCGTTGAAGAACGCCTCATGATCCACGGGTCTGAGCACGGTGCGTTCGTGCGTCGAGATAGTCTCAAGCGCAGCCTTGTATGCGGCGTTGATGGTGAAGACCGAGTCATCCACGCCCGAAAGCGCCGCGGCACGCTGAATGGTCCGCTTGATATGCGGCTTCGTGCGAAAATTCATTCGCACCGTGCTGCGCTCGCTCACCGAGCCGGTGAAGTCGTCGAACGCCTGCATGACCTTTTCCTTTCCATTACACAGTGGCCCATCATGTACGTCGCAAAGACGCACATTTCAAGAATAACACGCGCCCGTCCGATCATGCGCGTCCAGAGGGATCAATGATGCGTCGCTGGAACGTCTTCTTTATCGGTGTCCTGATCGGCCTTGTGGCAACGATTGGCTGGCCGAACCAGGCCCATGCCTCCATGTGCGAGGCTGGAACGGTCTTCAATCCGATTACCAAAGTCCGTTGGACGTGCATTTTTCCCATCACGGTCGGCGGCATCCGTATCGGCAGCTACGACAAACTCGACAAGGCGCTCGACGCGCAGTCGGCGTCCAAGCCCCTCTGCGCCTGCCGGAAAGGCCTACAGTTCTGGTTCGGGGTCAAGGTCTCGTACTGGTCGCCCAACCGGATGATCGATGTGGTGACCGAACCGGGCTGCATGATGGCGTTAGGCGCCGATCTCATGCCGACCGGCGGCAAGCTGCAGGGTAGCCAATCGTCGATCTCCGACGGCACCAACACGCGCAAGATGTTCGCACAGATGCACTATTACATCAGCCCCGTCTGGGCGATGCTCGATATGTTCACGGACCTGCCGTGCCTCGAGAATGACGGCTTCGATGTCGCCATGATCACCGAGGTACTGCCGACTTGGCAATCGGGCACTTTGGGCGCGATTATCCAGCCCGAGGGCATATTGTTCGGCAATCCCGCCGCCGGCCTCGCGTGCATGGGCGACAGCGCCGCTGCCGCAGCCGGGAAGGTCATCGATCCTCTCTTCTGGTGCATGGGTTCGTGGGGGGCGACCTATCCGATCGCCGGCGACATCCATTTCGACGACAGCGTCGAGGCTTGGGCCGGGCTCGCCGCGCGCGGCACCTTCATGATGGGACGCCTGGGCGCGCTTACGATCAGTTCGGCCGACGGCTGTTCGTTCATCCCCCAGCCTATCTGGACCAAATCGCGCTACAAGCTCCAGATCATGGAGCCCGTGAAGGGCGGCAAGTGCGTCAATATCGGGCGCCCTGGCGCGCTATGGTCCTCGGCCAAGCACGCTCCGGGCAAGGACAACGCCCAGTTCATGCTTTTTGAAAAAGTGATCTGCTGCGCCGGGATTGCGGTGCCATGAGCAGATCGCTTCCCCAACATCCTGCGCACGCTGCCGGCCATCTTCGGAGGCCTGCCCGCCAAGGCCTGGAGGGCCTGGGTTGGCTGCGTGGGATGGGAGCGGCGTCGAACAGCCCCCTCGGCGCCGCTCCACCCCCGGTCAGCACGGCCACCGGTCCCTCCACGGCACGGGAGGGCGCCCCCCAGCCACTCCGCGCCGCGGTGGCCGTGCTGACCATCTTCGACGGGCAGGCCGTCTATCGCGTGACCGCCTCGGATGAGGCCCGCCTGCCGCTTCGCGCGATGCTGCGCTTCCGGCCCGGCTCCCGCACACATGAGCCGAGAGGGACATGGCCATGAGGCGCGTCATTCCCTTCGCCTGCCTCGCGGCGCTGGTTGCCGTACCCGCCGCCGCCCAGACCGCCGAGGAGCGCGCCCGCGCCGCCGCTGCAGCGTCGCGCGCAAAGACCAGCGACAGCGACACACTGCTCAACAACTATGTGACGCCGGGACTTGCGGGCCAGACGATCGCTACCGTCGACGACAGCAAGACCTTCTCGCCGAATATCGCGTGCCAGAAGACGGCGACGATGATGGAGGTGCTGGTGCAGCCCGGGTCGGGCGGCGATCTCTCCACCATCAGCATCGCCCGCGACACCGATCTCGATGGCGCGATCGACAGCCGGACCAGCCTGCCCGTCGCGGTTTCGGGCATCTGCGCCAACGGCGTCATTTCCTGTCAGCCCGGCACCTGGAATCAATGCAATTTCTTCCGCTGGGATGTCGATGGCGCACGCAACCTGAAGCTCACCCAGGTCGATATGCCGCAGCTATCGGGGTGCTACTGCATCAACAACAGTTGCGGCACGAATCTCGCCTGGGGCAATATGGCCTCGGTCCTTCGCGATCTTGGCGGGGGCATGATCGGGGCGCTCACCACCGCCGATCCGCGCTATGGCGTCGCGGAAGCGGTGATCGACGGGCCGATGATCCGCTACGTCGGTGCCCAATCGACGGCCTGCACCGCCAATCCGTCGCTGCCGCAGACGGCCTATCGTGCGACCCCGACCGCCATCGCTGCGGACGCCTATTCGGCCTCGACCGGCAGCCCGGTCTTCCAGGCGCTGGCGGCTTCGCAGGTCGGCGTCGGCACCGCGCTGCAATACCGCCATTGCACCATCGAACGGCAGGTCACGGTGCTTAAACCCCGCGCCGAGGATATCATCAGCCGGGTGTCGGGCGGGTATTCGACAATCCAGAACGGGTCCTCGTTCGACTTTCTGATGGGCTCTCCTGCGGACAACAGCCTCGGCGGTAATTGCAGTCTCATCGATTTTCGCATGACGCTGCATGTGGGCGACGCCAACAGCATCGTCGATGCGAGGCTCAGCCAATATTTCGCGGACGACTGGGGACAGGTTCGCATCGACGGCACGCTGGTCGCGTCGGGACCGGAGAACTGGCCCTCGATGGGTGTGCCGCCCGGCAAATGCGAGCAGAAGAAGACCTTCTATCGCTATCCCAATCTCGACCTGAAGCCTTGGCTCACGCCCGGCGATCATGAGATCTGGCTGCGGGTAGCGGTCGCGGAGGGCGGAGAGGGCTTCGCCCAGGTCCATGTCGACGTAGACGGCAGTTGCCGGACGCTCGAACAGGTGGTCGATCGATGCGGGACCATTGCGGCCGATCCGCAGTGCCGGATCGACCGCGAGCTGGTCGATGGCGTGCAGACCTTCATCAACGGGGTCGCGACGGGACTGCGGCCGCTGGCGCAGACCCGGATCATGGGCGGTGTCTCCTGCCCCACCGAGTTGACCCGAGACTTCTTTCTCAAGGATCGCACCTATCGCTGCAAGATCGACGACATCGCGCAGCCCGACACGAGCCGCGGCACCTATATCATCGATCATTCCACCGAAACGATGCTCGCCGACCGGGCCCGGCAAAGCGACGGTAGCTTCGTGGAATCGACGCGCGCCTTCAGCCTGCCCGATCGCGGCTCGGTTCCGGCTTGCGAGGCCATCTGCAAGACGCGGGCGCCCAAGACGAACAACGATGCCGCGCTCGATGGCGTGGTCGGCAACAAGCAAAACAATCCGACTGGCTACGACACCTTCTACCATGCCTGCGACAGCGACAACCGCTGCCCGGCCGGGCCGGGCGAAGAGGTCGTTTCCGCCTGCGGCTGCCTCGACGATTTTCCTGAAGCGGTGGTGATGATGCAAACGGTCCGTCTCGCCGGCGCCGACCTCGTCTGCACGGGGACCGTGCGATGACGCGCCTCTGGTATCTTGGTCCACGCGCGGCTGCGTGCATGGTGGCGCTCGGTATCGGCATTGGCTTGAGCTGGCATGGCACCGCGCTGGCGCAACCCCTGCCCCAGCAACAGATCCAGGCTGCCGGGCTCGTCGAACCGCAGCCCGAGCCTGACCCGGCACCCGGCGGCGAAACGCCGAGTGATCCCCAAAGCCTGCAATTGTGCGCGGCCGATCTCAACGGCAATGGCGACGCCGCCGATCCAGGCGAGACCGCCTATTGCACGCCGACACCGTCGGGACAGTTCCTTTGCCCGATCCAGGAAGTGGACTGTGTCGCGGATGCCGCCGGCCAATATAGTTGTCCCCTCGGGCCTCAGCTCGCCTGCATCGCGAAAACCACCGGCGGTGTTCCGGCCTGCTCGCCCAACCAATGCGCCGACATCAAGACCAATCCGATCGTGGATGAGCCGCCGATCGCCGATCCAGGCACGGAACCCGACGGCGGGATGGACGCCGAGGGCAATTGCATGGGCACGATCGAGATCTTCAGCGGACGCGGCATGCGCTGCCGCCCGCCGGGTCTCAGCACCACGCTCTCCAATTGCTGCAAGGACAAGGGCAAGATCGTGAAGGATGGCATGGGCTCGTCCCTGTCATCGATCAGCACCAAGATCGCCGTCGCCAAAGGCGTGTTCAACGGGATGAAGGCCGCCTATGCTGCGTTCCAGGCGGGTGCGACCGCGAGCCAGGCGGCCAACGCCGGCCTCAATGCTCTCGTTGTAGGGTTCGATCCGACCTCGATCGCAGTCAGCCTTGCGATCAACTTCATGATCGACTTCCTGTTCTCGGGCTGTGACCAGCAGGACATGGAAACCGCGATGCTGCGGAGCTCCGGCTTCTGCCACGAGATCGGCAGCTATTGCACGTCGAGCTTCCTCGGCATCTGCCTCCAGAAGGCGCGAGGCCATTGCTGCTTCAACACCAAGCTCGGCCGCATCATCCAGGAGCAGGGGCGGCCCCAGCTCAAGTCGTTCAACGGCAATCTCTGGGGGACGGCCAAGAAACCGATGTGCCGCGGCTTCACGCCGGAAGAGTTTCAGGCGCTGGATTTCTCCAAAATGGATCTTTCCGAATATTACGCGGACATCGAAGCCCGCGCCCAGTCCGACATCCAGATCGACATGAAGGAGCGCGTCGATGCGTATCTCAACGCCGTCAAGCCGTAGCGCCGCGGTGCTCCTGGCGGTGAGCATTGCAAGTGCGGCGCTCGCCCAGGACTCCGCCCGCGAGCGTGCGCAGAAGGAAGGCGACGTCGTGATGGAGCGGCTGAAGGGCGCCGTTTCACGGCAGAAGGCGCAGTCAAGCGAGGTGCCCTCGCCGCATCTGCCCCCCGCGCCGACTGAGGCGGAGCGCCGGCGCGCCTTCGAGGGGCTTCGCGCCCGGAAGGCGATGCCAGTGATCGACGCCCGCGCGAAAGCCGCGCTGGAAGCGAGCGAGGCACGGATGGCGGCAGAGCGGGAGGCTCAGGCCAAGCGGCTGCGCCAGGCGTTCGGACTCGAACCTTCCGAGGAGAAGGCGCTGGCCAAGGCAGCACCAGCGCCGGCGGCCAAAGCCTGGGTGCCGGTCCTGTTCGTCTCGTCGTCCATGCCGATCCCCGTGCTCAGGACCTATGCCGCGCAACTCGAACGGGTCCATGGCGTGCTCGCCTTTCGCGGTATGCTGGGAGGGCTGCACAAGGTCGGACCGATGGCGAAGCTCTCGGCGCAGATCCTGCGGATCGATCCGGGCTGCGAGGGACCGGCCTGCGCGATGCGCAATGTGCAGCTCATCGTCGATCCGATCGTGTTCCGCCAGCATGGGGTGGGCCGTGTGCCCGCGCTGGCGATGATCCCAGGCGATCCGACCGAGGCTTATTGCGAGCGGGACGATGAGAGCCCGAGAGCGACGCATGTCGTCTATGGCGACAGCGCGCTTGCCGGTCTCTTCGAGGAATATGCCCGATTGGGCGGACAAGCGGAGGTGCGCGATGCTCAGGCTCTTCTGGGTTCTCGTTGAGGCGCTGCGCGGCCTCTGGCCGCGGCTGTGCCGGTTGCCGGGCAAGGCGGCGGTCGCGCTGGGCGCGGCGGGCATGGGCGAGCCCGCCCGGCCGGAGCGGCTATGGCGCGCGTTCGCGATCGTGTTGCCGGTCGCGCTGTTCGCGGCACTGGTGCTGCCGAAGATTACGCTGGTGATGAGCCCTTCGATCGATGCCTGGGCCGTTCGTGAAGCGCCGGGGCCGATCGTCAGGGGCGACTATGTGAAGTTCACGCTGCGGCATCCGATCGCAGGGCCGAATCCGGTCAGCGTGACCAAGCACGCGCTGTGTATGCCCGGCGATCATCTCGACCATATCGAGACCCCATCGGTCTCGGCGCCGCACGCGTGGGATGGGCGCTATTTCTGCAACGGCGAGCTGCTCGGTGTGAGCCTGCCTTACGGGCTGCATGGGCTCCGGCTCCAGCATCTTCAGTGGAGCGGCATGATCCCGCCGGGGATGGTCTATGTCGGCTCGCATCACCCGCGCGGTTTCGACAGCCGCTATTTCGGGCTGGTTCCGATCAGCCGCCTCACGCGGATGGAGAAGCTGCTGTGAAGGGGGCCATTCCATTGGTCGCGGTCGCAGCCGCGGCGGGCCTGCTTTCCTCCGCCGCGGCGGAGGCCCAGGAGCCGGGCGCCCGGGAACGGCCCAAGCAGGGTTATTGGTGGTATGAGGCTCCCAAGCCGGCCCCGCCCGCTAAAGAAGATCCCGATGCGCTGGTGAAGCCGGTGATCCCCCCGATGGCGGAGCTGGCGACCTGGACGCCGCCCAAGATCCGCAAGCTGATCGAGCAGCAGCGCGACTATGCGGCGACGGTCCTGACGGTCGATGCGGTCGCCGATTTCTGGCGGCTTCAGGACTTCGCGCGCCGCAAGGCGCGTGCCTTTGCCGGCGTCACGCAACTGGCGATGTTGACGCACCCCGAACTCAACTCGAAGTCCGCCAATCCGATGGTGACGGATGCCCGCTCAGAACTCACCGCCGAGAAGGATGCCATCCGCCGGGCCTATCTGCGCTCGCACGCGAACGAATTCGCGCTGGTCATGTTCTCGCGCGCATCCTGCGGCTATTGCCGGGTCCAGTGGCCGATCGTCCAGCGTTTCCAGGAGGAAATGGGCTGGCAGGTGACGCTGATGGATGTCGACCGGCGCCCCGATGTCACACAGCGGTTCGGTGTCGAGATCACGCCGACCACGATGCTGATCCGGCGGGGCAGCCAGCAGCGCATGATCATTGCCTCGGGCGTCGAGGCCTATCCGAACCTCGCCCAGATGGCTTACCAGGCAGTGCGGCTGCTGCTCGGCGATATCCGGCCCGAGCAGTTCATGACTGGCCCCGGCGAGGACAACGGCTTCTTCGATGCTTTGTCAAACGGGCCGGTTTCCTCGACCGATCCACGCGCGCTGGGTGGCGATCTCGTCAATGCGGGCACGGAGCCCCGGCCATGAAGGTGGTTATCACCATGCGATGCCCTGTGATCGAGCAGGCTGCCGGATCAGGCGGGGACACGGGCCTTTTCACCGTTTCCTTGCACAAGCTTAACGGCGTTTTCGTCGAAGCTCACGAAGGTTTCGCCCCCGAGCCATCGCCCTTCATGCGCGATGACCCCATCGGCGAAGTCGCCCCCGGCGTCGAGAAATGCGAGCCCGGCCTCCACTGCGGCCACGTCAGCTTCGGTATTGCCGGCGGCGATCAAGGTGCGAATGGCTGCAGCGATCCGCTCATGGCTTTCCTTATAGCCTTTCAACATCACCCAGACGAACTCGCACAAGGCAGGAAGCGTCAGCGCGACCAAGTCAGCTTCCTCCAACACTCTCTTTGCGATGGGGGTCTGGATTTTGTCATCTTCGACGAGGGCTCGAAGAATAATATTGGCGTCTGCCGTGATCTTCACAGTTCGCCGGCCCAGCCCTTCGCAGTAATCTCATTGATTTCCTCGATCGATAGCGACTTGCGGCCCTCCCGCTTCAGCATGCCGAACGCATCGGAAATTTTGCCAGTAGGCCGAACTGCCCGAATCCTGACTTCACCGCCCGGCAGCTTGTCGATGCTGATCTTCTCCCCAGGGTGGACGCCAAGATGCCTCAGCAATTCCTTCCGCAGCGTGATCTGCCCCTTGGAGGTAATGGTGATCGCGTTCATCCGCCGAGTCCTTTCATCGGCCATTGTAAGGAAGAACTTCCTTCCCTTCAAGGAAAGGACGGCATGATGCGCTCGCTTGCGATTTTGCTCGGTCTTCCCGGAATAGCGATCGTGATCGGCTCGGCGGCCGCCGCGCAGACCGTCACGCGCGAGCAGGCGATGCGCGCCGCGATCCATCCCGTCAGCGATAGCCAGACAATGCAGGCATGGCTGTCGCGTGTTCCCGTGACCCGAGATTTCCCGGACGATTTCGGGGCAACCCTGGGCGGGCAGGGCTCAGCCTTCGTGGTCGAGATGACGACGAGTCCAGGCTGCGTTCCCTGCGGCGATCTCTGGCGAAAGCTGACGGATCTTGGACGGCGCTACGGCTGGCAGGTGCGTACAATCAGCGCGCAGGAGGCGATGATCCGCTCAGGGAGGCTTGGCCTTCCGTGGGTCGGGCATCCGGTCGCCTGGGCCCGACCGATCAATGACGCCTCGCGGATCGTCCCGATCGCGATCGGGACAGACCATGCGCCCAATCTGGCGCGCAATCTCTACCTCGCGGCGAAAATGCTGACCGGGGTTCGGCCGGCGGTGGGCGTGCGGGCCATGTCGAAGTTCACTGGCATCGTTGGCGTTCCCAGTCGCTCCCCGGCAGGGAGACGCTGAATGTCCTCTTCGCCTTCTCCCCTCGCCTCAATCATGAAGCGCGAGAAGTTCACGGCTCGCCTGCGCGAGCGGCACTGCTTCGATGGCGTGTCCCATCGGGAAGCGCTCGACGCCGGGATAGATGACGATCCTGCGGGCAGGTTGAAGGTCTTCAACCGCATGGTGGAATCCGCGCTCGACTTTGGGGGCGAGGCTGCGCTTGATTTCGATGGCCCAGAGAGCGCCATGCGGCAGGGTAAGCACGAGATCGATTTCCGCACCCGCCAGGGTCCTATAGAAGTTCGCGACGGTCCCTTCGGGCGCGGCGGCGATCAAGCTTTCGATCGCGAAGCCTTCCCAGCTCGCACCCGCCACGGGGTGCCCCAGCACCGCCTCCTGGTCGCCCAGGTTGAGCAGCGCATGGACGAGGCCGCTGTCGCGGACATAGATGCGGGGCGACTTCGTCAGGCGTTTGGCGGCATTGCTGTGCCAAGGCTCAAGCCTGCGAACCAGCAGCAGATCGACGAGGAGGTCGAGGTAGCTGGCGACGGTCTTGGAATCCACGCCAAGACTGCGCGCGAATTCCGAGGCGTTGAGCAGCCCGGACTGATGGTGTGCCAGCATCGTCCAAAAGCGTCGCAACGTCTCCGCTGCAATACGCGGGCCGAACATGGGAATGTCGCGCTCAAGATAGGTGCGGATGAAGTCGCGCCGCCAGCGAAGGCTGATGCGATCGCTTCGCGCGAGATAGCTGTCGGGAAACCCACCCCGGATCCACAGACCCGGCAAATCCTGCTCCGGCACCTCAAGCGCATCGAGCGGGCCCATTTCGAGATAGCTGATGCGGCCCGCGAGGCTTTCTCCAGATTGCGCCATGAGGTCGATCGATGCCGATCCGAGCAGCAGGAACCGCCCTGCCCTGAGCCCCTTGCGTCGGCCGCGATCGATCAGTCCACGGA
>NZ_BCTX01000046.1 GCF_001590985.1 Novosphingobium naphthalenivorans NBRC 102051 | reverse complement strand
CGAGGAGCAACTGTTCCTCAGCGTCGTATCGCTGGCTGAATTGCGGCATGGCATTGAGCGGCTCGATGACGGCGGCCGAAAGGCCGCGCTCGACGTCTGGCTGACGGAGCAACTGGCTCCCCGCTTCGAGGAGCGTTTGTTGCTTGTCGATCCCGGTACAGCCGATCAATGGGGCCGGGTGGTGGCCCGGACACAATCCGCAGGACGGCCCATAGGTGCGATGGATGCCTTCCTTGCCGCGCACGCGCTCCAGCACCAGCTTACGCTGGTCACGCGCAATGTTTCCGATTTCGAGGCGGCCGGTGTTCGCCTCTTCAATCCCTGGACCGAAGGGAAGTCATCATGACCCGTGTCGCGCTCTATGCCCGCTATTCCTCGGACCAGCAGAATGCGGCCTCGATCGCCGATCAGCTGCGTATCTGCCACGAACGGGCCGAGCGTGAAGGCTGGCAGGTTGTCGCCACTTACGAGGATGCTGCGATCTCCGGTGCCAGCCTGATCCTGCGTCCCGGTATCCAGACGCTCATTCAGGATGCACGGACGGGCCAGTTCGATGTAGTGCTGACCGAAGCGCTCGACCGTCTCTCTCGCGATCAGGCCGATGTCGCGACACTCTTCAAGCATCTCCAGTTCGCAGGGATTCCCATGGTCACGCTGGCCGAAGGAGAAATCAGCGAACTGCACGTGGGCCTCAAGGGCACGATGAACGCCTTGTTCCTCAAGGACCTGTCGAAGAAAACGCACAGGGGCCTGCGCGGGCGCGTCGAGAAGGGCTTTTCTGCAGGGCCTGTCGGTTACGGCTACCGTGTAGTGCGGCGCCTCTCCAGTGAAGGCGAACTGGTGCGGGGAGAGCGTGCGATTGATCCGGCCGAAGCGCTCATCGTCCAGCGCATCTTCCGCGAGTTCGCTTCGGGCAAAAGCCCGCGATCCATCGCTGGCGATCTCAACGCGCAAGCAATTTCTGGTCCTTCGGGGCGCCCCTGGCGCGATACCACGATCCGGGGAGACGCGCGGCGCGGCACCGGGATCATCAACAACGAGCTCTATGTTGGCGTGATGGTCTGGAACCACAAACACTATGTCAAAGACCCGTTCACCGGACGGCAGGTCATGCGCCTCAATCCCGAATCCGAATGGATCAGGGCGGAAGTGCCTGCCTTGCGGATCGTCAGTGACGATCTCTGGCAGGCGGCCAAGCATCAGCAAAAAGCGCTTGCCGAGCGCTATGCATCGGTAAGGCGAGCCGTTCAGGCCAGAGGCATGTACGCCCACGCGCTGCGCAGGCCTGCTTACTTGCTATCCGGGCTGCTCGAATGCGGGGTCTGTGGCGGGACTTATGCCGTCGTCGTTGGCGACCGCTACGGCTGTGTCAACCGCCACCGCAGCCACACATGCACCAACAACCGGACCATCAGGCGCGCGGACCTTGAGCACCGGGCGCTTGCAGGCATCGCCGAGAAACTGGTTTCGGCGGACAAGGTCGAGGCGGCGGTGGCCGCTTATACTGAACTCATCAACCGGGAGAACCGCGAACGGCGCATTGAGGCCCAAGCGGACCGGCAGGCTCTTGCGCGGGTTGAGAAAGCCATCGCCGGAATGCTGACCGCGATCGAGGACGGGTTCTATCAGCCGTCCATGAAGGCCCGCATGGCCGAACTGGAGCGCGAGAAGGCCGAGATCACCACGCGCATGGCGGAAACCCCGCGCGACATTCCCGATGTCCATCCTGGTATTGCCGAAATCTACCGGCGTAAGGTCGCACGCCTGGTCGAGACGCTCGACGATCCCGACACGCGTCTCGATGCTTCAAGCGACATCCGTTCGCTCATCGGCAGGATTATCCTTCATCCCGGCGAGAAACGGGGCCAGATCCATGCCACGCTTCACGGCGAACTGATGGGCATTCTCGACTTTGTGAACGGTGCGTCGCAGCCCGGGGCCGGCCGAGTTATAACAAACGTGGCCTCGGGTTCGCGGGGATGACGGATAATAATGATAAGAACTACGGATTCAGGTCACTAGCGGAAAAATCCGCGAGCCCGCAGGAACAGGTACGTTGCCAGCGCCGCCGCTGCCGCGACGAGGGTCGCGCCCAGCGTGCCGTCGCGGCCGGTCATCGGCAGGTCGCCGGTGTTCATGCCGAAAATGCCCGTCACCAGCGTTGTCGGCAGCAGCAGGGCCGTCATCACCGAGAGGATATAGAGGTTCTGGTTCATCCGCAGGTTCGACTGGTCGCTGATTTCCTCGCGCACCGCGCGCAGCTGGCTCAGCACGCTCTGGATGTCGCTGTCGGCACCCTGCACGCGCTGCGAGAGCTTTTCGACCGTGGGCAGGATCTCTTCGGGCAGGTCGTCGTCGAGTTCGAGGCGGCGGAACACGCTCTGCATCCCTTCGAGCATCCGGTGGAGCTGGGCGAGGCGGCGGCGGATGTCCATCAGGCGGTGGCTGCCGGGCACTTGCCGTTCCTCCACCAGCGCGTCTTCGGCGGCCTGGACTTCGGAAGAGAGCCTGCCGGTGATGCGGGAGAAGTTTTCGAGGATGGCGCCGACGATCAGGTCCAGCCCGCGCGCCGGGGAGGTGACGATCTCGCTGTCGCGCAGCCGCCGGCGGGCGATGTCGGCGGAACCGATCGGGTGGTGCCGGGCCGAGACGATCAGGCCGGGCGTCAGCACCACGCGCAAGGTGCCGATGCGACCGGTGTCGCGCACGTCGAAATCGCGTTCGAAGTCGTGCAGGACGCAGGCGACGGTCTCGGCGTCCACCAGCGCGCGCTGGTGCTTGTCCTGGGAAAGCAGGATATCGCGTGCGGCGGGCGAAAGTTCAGGCGTGGTTTCGATCCACAGCCGCGTGCCGTGGTCGGCCAGGTTGAGGTGCAGCCAGCGGACGAAGCCGGCGTGCGGGCTATCGCAGTTTTCGACTTCGCGCCGTTCGCCCGGCGCGAAGTCGATGCCCCAGATCAGTCCGGGGCCCTGCCCCATCGGGACCCTTTCGTGGGGTTGCTCCATTTCCCTCTCCTCACCATTCCGCGAGCGACAGTCTAGCACGGAACCAAGACGGTTGGAGGATATCCGCCGCACTGGAAAAGAGGGGCTCGACGCGCCATATCCCGGCCCAAGGAGAAGCCAGACAATGACCGACAAGCTCAATCTTACCGATGAACAATGGCGCGAGAAGCTCTCGCCCGAGCAGTACCACGTGCTGCGCGAGGCCGGCACCGAGCGGGCCTTCACCGGCAAGTACGAGAAGAACAAGGCCGAGGGCATGTACTATTGCGCCGGTTGCGGCGCGCCGCTGTTCTCGTCGGAGAGCAAGTACAATTCGGGCTCGGGCTGGCCGAGCTACACGGCGCCGGTGGGCGAGGGGGCGGTCGACGAGCACTGCGATGTCTCGCACGGCATGATCCGCACCGAAGTGACCTGCGCGAAGTGCGACGGGCATCTGGGCCACCTCTTCCCCGATGGTCCGGCGCCGACGGGGCTGCGCTATTGCATCAACAGCGCCTCGCTGGATTTCAAGCCGGAGGAATAGGAGCCGTTTCGGCAGGATTTCGACGAATGGCGAAGGGGCACCGGCGGGCATCGTTAACCCCCGGTTACAAATCGCCGTGCAAGGTGTAGGAAGCGACCGGACGTCTCTGTCTGCAAGAAGGGTTTCTTCCTAACACATGGCCAAGAATTCCGGCCGGGGCCGCAAGTCGAGCGGCCCTTCCTCCCGACCCAAAAAGCCGCTCTGGCGCCGTATCGTGGGCCGCGTCCTCATCTGGGGCGTGGCGCTCGGCCTGCTGGGCGCGGTCTTTCTGGGCACGGCAGTGTACTTCACCATGCGCGAGCTGCCCAGCTACAGCGCGTTGAAGAGCAGCCAGAACGGGCAGATGATCGTCGTGCGCGCGCGCGACGGGACGGAGCTGGTTTCGCTCGGGCCGAGCTATGGCCGGTGGCTGTCGGGGGACCAGATTCCCCCGATCATGAAGAAGGCCATGGTCGCGGTGGAAGACCGGCGCTTCTATTCGCACATCGGCGTTGATCCGCTGGGCCTGCTGCGCGCGGTCTATACGGCGATGACGGGGGACAAGCGGATTGCCGCGACATCGACCCTGACCCAGCAGCTTGCGCGCAACATCTTCCTCAACAATTCGCGCAGCTATGTCCGCAAGGCGCGTGAGGCGGTGCTGGCGCTCGCGCTGGAGCGCAAGTTCTCCAAGGACCAGATCCTCGAACTCTACCTCAACAAAGTCTATTTCGGCGGCGGCGCCTATGGCATCGATGCGGCGAGCCGCAAGTTCTTCGGCCACCCCGCCACCGAGCTGACGACGCCCGAGGCCGCGATTATTGCCGGACTGGTGAAGGCGCCGTCGAACTATTCGCCTACCGCCGACCTGCAGGCTTCGATCGATCGCGGCAAGGTCGTGCTGGGCCTGATGGCCAAGAACGGCGCGATCTCTCAGGAAGAGGCGGACAGCATCGACTTGTCCACGGTCAAGGTCGCCAAGGAAGAAGGGCAGAACTCGGTCCGCTACTTCACCGACTGGGCTCTGCCGCAGCTCGATCTGCTGCTGCCAGAGACCAACGAGCCGATCGAGGTATGGACCACACTCGATCCGGCGATGCAGAAGGCGGCGACCGCTGCGATCGACAAGAACGCGCCCGCGGGCACGCAAGGCGCGCTGGTCAGCCTCGACCGTGACGGCGCGGTGCTGGCCATGGTCGGCGGCACCGACTACGTCACTTCCAACTACAACCGCGCGACCGAAGCGGTACGCCAGCCCGGCTCGGCCTGGAAGCTGTTCGTCTATATGGCCGCGCTGGAGGCAGGCTATACGCCGAGCGATCGCGTGGTCGACGAGCCGGTCACGATCGACGGCTGGAGCCCGCAGAATTCCGGCCGCAACTATGCCGGCGAAATCGACGTGCGCACCGCCTTTGCCTATTCGAAGAACACCATCGCGGCACAACTCGGCAACGAGGTCGGTTTCGGAACTGTCGCCAGCATGGCGCGCCGCTTCGGCATCACCACCCCGATCAACACCCAGCCCGCCATGGTGCTGGGGACGTCTGAAGTGCGCGTGATCGACATGACCCGTGCTTTTGCGGAAGTGTCGGCAGGCGGGACCTCGGTCGAGCCCTACGGCATCACCAAGGTGACGACCACCGGCGGCGAAGTGCTCTATCAGCACAAGTCGGTGCAGGGACAGGTGCTGGTGCCGCATTACGTGGCCGCCGGGATCACCGACATGCTGCAGACCGCCGTGGCTACCGGCACCGGCCGCGCTGCGCAGATCGGGCGACCGGTCGCAGGCAAGACGGGAACCACCAGTTCCAACAAGGACGGCTGGTTCCTCGGCTTTTCGAGCGGGATCACGACCGGCGTGTGGATGGGGCGCGACGATGCCAAGGCCGTGGGCGGCCTGTCGGGCGGCCATGCCCCGGCGCGCGCCTTTGCGGATTACATGAAGGTCGCCGTCGCCAAGCGCCCGGTCGAACAGTTCGACACCAAGCTGCAGCTGCCCGAATGGCAGCTTGAGCCGGATGACGAGCAGCTTCAGGGCAATCCCGACGATTACTACTACACCGACGAGAACGGGAACCTCGTGCATCCGGGCAGCGGAACGCAATACGACGACCAGCCGCGCTACGAGGACGGGACCGTGGGGCCCGGACCGGGACCGGGCACGCCGCAAGTGCCCGACTACGGCCCGCAGAACGGATCCGCGCCGCCGGCTGCCGCCAACGACGATTTCCTTGACCGTGCAACCGGCCGGGGCGCGCAGGCGCAGGATCCGGGGCTTCGTCCGGGGCAGGGCGCCGGAGCGGCGCCGCGTCCATCGCCCACCCCGGTGCGAACGGCGGGCAGCGGGCTCTGACACTGTCTGGGCTGCTGCCGGTTCACGGAGCGTCCTGAGTCTGACCTGCACCAGTTTCCGTTCGTGTCGAGCGAAGTCGAGACACGAACGGCGGTGACGCGGATTTTGTGCGGCTTGCACCGACACCATGACTGGTTGATCAGAACTCGCGTCCCGTCTCTTCGTCATTGCGAGGCCGAAGGGTGAAGCAATCCAGAGCGGTTCGCGCCGACACTGGATTGCCGGGTCGGCTTCGCCTCCTCGCAATGACGAAGGGGGAGAGGAACCTCATCGCAAGTTCCGGTTTGAGACGCGACTGTTCGGCGTTCTCCCTGTCAAATGCACGCTTCAAACAAAACGCCCGCCGGGATCAACCGGCGGGCGTCTTTGCATTTCTGGCGCGGACTTCGTGGGGTCAGCGCAGGCGGATCGGCACGAAGACCGGCGACTGGCCGCGCGGCTGGACGCGCAGGAGCAGGGCCGAGCGGCCGTCGGCCTTGGCGGCCTTGATCGCGGCTTCGAGATCGGCGCCCGAAGTCACGTCGCGCCCGTTGGCGGACAGGATGATGAACCCGCGCGAGAAGCCCTTCTGGCCGGCATCCGAGCTGGGATCGACGGCCACCACGACCACGCCCTTGGTATCGTCCGCCGCGCCGAGCTGGCGCGCGATCTGCGGGGTCAGAGGCGTGACCGAGAGGCCCAGGGCCTTCTCGATGGTACCCTGCTCCTGCTGGGCGGGCGGATTGTTGAAGGGGTTGTCGTCCTGATCGCTGTCGGGCGCGAAGGACTGGGCCAGTTCCTGATCGCTCGGGCGCTTGGCGACGGTGGCGGTCACCGTCATCTTGCGGCCGCCGCGGATCAGCTCGACCGGAATGCGGCTGCCCGGCTCGGTATTGGCCACCAGATAGGACAGCGTCTGGTCCTTGGTGACTTCCTTGCCGCCCACCTTGACGATCACGTCCCCGGCCTTGATGCCGGCCTTGGCGGCGGCGCCATCGGGTTCGGTAGCCTGGATGAACTCGCCCTTGTTGTGTTCAAGGCCGAGCGAATCGGCGAGATCGTCGGTCAGCGGCTGGATGCGCACACCCAGGTATCCGCGCTCGATGGCCTCGCCCTTGATCAGCTTCTGCACGATCGGCGCGGCGGTTTCGGCGGGGATCGCGAAACCGATGCCGACGCTGCCGCCGGTGGGCGAGTAGATCGCGTTGTTGATGCCGATGACCTGGCCGCTCATGTCGAACATCGGCCCGCCCGAGTTGCCGCGGTTGATCGCGGCGTCGGTCTGCAGATAGCGGTCATAGGCCCCGCCATTGCCGGTGTTGCGGTAGACGGCAGAGATGATGCCGGCAGTCACGGTGCCGCCGAGGCCGAACGGGTTGCCGATGGCGATGACCCAGTCACCCACGCGGGCGTGGCGGGAATCGCCGAAATTCACGAAAGGCAGCGGCTTCTTGGCGTCGATCTTCAGCACCGCGAGGTCCGAGGCGGCGTCCTTGCCGATCAGCTTGGCGGGGTATTCGTCGCCATCAGCCATGGTGATGGTGATCGATTCGACCTCGCCCTTGCCCTCGGCGGTAATGACGTGATTGTTGGTCACCACGTAGCCGTCGGCCGAGATGATGAAGCCCGAGCCCAGCGACTGCGCTTCGCGTGTCTGCGGGCCGGTGCCGCCGCCCTGATTGTTGCCGAACAGGCCTTCGAACGGCGTGCCGGCGAACGGATTGTTGCTCTGCACCTGGATGCGCTGGCGGGTGGAGATGTTGACCACCGCCGGCGCGAGCTGTGCGGTCAGGTCGGCGAAACTGGCGGGCGCCCCGGCCTTGGGGACAACCTTCGATATCTGGCTCGCCTCGTTCTGGGCGACTTGCGCACCGGCGGGAAAGCCGGTCGTCAGCGAAAGGGTTGCGCCTCCAAGAAGGAGCGCCGTCGTCAATCCATAAGCGTATCGCACGGGCTTCACGTCCTTTGATTCCTCCGTTGTGGCGGCGCCGCGGCGCCATCCTCCGACCCCGCCCCGGTTGACGCCCTGCTGGCTTAACCGGGATTGAATGGTGCCGGCATTGTGCCCCCTTTTCGGCCCATTCCGGCCGGTCACGGCTCCCTGAAGTGCTTCAGGTAGGCGTTATCGGGTGACAGCACGAATGTCTTCGCGCCCCCGTCCCTGGCGAATGCGACCCGGTAGCTCTGCATCGAGCGGTAGAAGTCGTAGAAGGCCGGGTCCTTGCCGAAGGCGTCGGCGTAGATCTTGGCGGCCTGCGCTTCGGCATCGGCACGGATGATCTGGGCATCGCGCTGGCCCTGGGCGGCAATCGTCTTGGCTTCTTCCTGACGCGAGGCTTCCATGCGGGCGAAAGCGCTTTCCAGTGCCCCTTCGGGCAAGTCGGCGCGCTTGATCCGCACATCGACCACTTGCGCGCCGTATTCACGCGCCTCACGGTCAAGCAGGTCGCGGATGTTCGCCATCGCCTGACCGCGCTCGGCCGTCAGCAGCGACTGGAACGTGCGCTTGCCCAGTTCCTGGCGGACGACCGAGGACAGGATCGGTTCGAGCTGCTGCGTCACCCGGTCGGTCGTGCCAGCGGTCTCCACCATCCTGACCGGATCGATGATGCGGTAGCGGGCATAGGCATCGACATTGAGGCGCTGCTGGTCGGTCGAGAGCACCTGCTGCGACTGCATGTCGACCGAGAGCAGGCGTTTGTCGATCCGCTGGACTTTGTCGATCAGGGGCACGCGCAAGTGAATGCCGGCGTCGGTCTGCCCGAAATCGGCCTTGGCCCTGTAGGGGTTGTAGACCGCGACCGGACGGCCGGTGCGGATCACGACGGCCTGCTGGTCTTCGGGCACGATGATGACGCTCATCATCAGGCCTGCGGCCACGACGGCTGCGGCAATCCAGGCCGCCTTGTAGTTATGCCAAAGGTCCCCCATCACTGGCCTCCCTTGGCGGTAACGGTCGTGGTGGAATCATCGCTGCTGCTGCGTTTCATTTCCGGCAGGGGCAGGTAGGAGGTCATGCCCTTGGCTTCGGCGACAACGGTATCATTGTCGCGCAGCACGCCTTCCATGGTTTCGTAATACATACGGCGCTTGGTCACCTCCGGTGCAAGCTTGTACTGCTCATAGACCTTGTCGAAGGCCTGGGCATTGCCCTGGGCTTCGGCCAGCTTCTGCTGCGCCCAGGCCCGCGCCTCGGAGCGGTCGCGTTCGGCTTCCTGCTGGGCGACGGTAACTTGCTCGAAAGCGGACTTGGTCTTGGCCGGCGGGTCGGCTTTCTTGATTTCGACGCCCTGCACCGCGACGCCCGATTTGTAGTAGTCGAGGATGCGCTGCATACGTTCGCGCACGTCCTGCTCCACTTGCGCGCGGCCGGCGCCGGAAATCGCATCGTTGAGCGAGATCTGCGCGATCGAGGCGCGCATGGCCGCTTCGGCCACTTCGCGCACCGTCTCCTGCGGATCGGCCAGGCGGAACTTGTAGTCCTTCAGGTTCTTGATGTTCCAGCGCACGAGGTAGCTGAGATCGACGAGGTTCTTGTCGCTCGTCAGCATCAGCTTTTCGTTGTCGTTGTCGGGGATCATGTCGACCCGGAACGAGCGCACGTCCTCTACGTCGATCTGTTCCACCGGCCAGGGGAGCGTGAAGTTCACGCCGGAATCGACCACGCGCGAATACTTGCCGAACGTCGTGACCAGCCCCTGCTCCTTGGGGCCGATGGTGTGGACCATCGAGAGCCCCAGCAGCGCGGCCACGGCAAGGCCGATGCCGAGCGGCAGCCACGACTTGCCGTCGGGCCGGCGCGGAAGCTGGGGAAAGCCGGGGCCGCGCGGCCCGCCGCCGGACTTGCGCGGATCGCGGCTGCGGAAGATGTCCTCGATGCTGGCGGACCGGCGCGGCGGCGTCTCGCCGCCGGGAAGCCAGGGGTTGCGGGGCCCCTCGGCGGGCTTGCCGCCGGGCTCGCCGCCGCCTTGCTTGTCTTCGCCGTTTTCGCTGCCGGGCCCGTCACCGTTACCGCCGCCGCTGCCGTCACCACTGCCGCCGCCCCAGGGGCTGTTGCGGCCCGCCATGGCCAGACCATTGTCTCCGCCGGGGTTCGTTATCGCATCACCGATTGCTTTCATGGGGCTATCTATAGGAACCTGCTGCGCAAATAACAGGGCCTCTCTTGCCCTTTTTCCGCGACTGCGCCACCTGAGCGGCAATCCCGCCGCGCAAAGGCGCGGCCAGGCGCGAACCCGGAGACTGCATGACCAACGACGCTTCCGACCGACTGAAGGCCCTGCTGGCACCGGAAGAGGCCGCGCGGGTGCAGTCGCTGCGGCTGGCCGATGGCCGGGTGACGATCGTGCTCGATGCCGCGGGCATGGATGCCCGGGCGCGCACGATGCTGGAAGCTTCGGTGACTCAGGCGCTGCAAGCGGCTTCCGGCGTGTCCGAAGTGCGGGTGGCGCTGATGGCGGACAAGGCGGATGCGGACAAGGCCGGCGCGCCGCAAGGGGCGAAGCCGGTGCAGCGGATCATCGCGGTCGGTTCGGGCAAGGGCGGGGTCGGCAAGTCGACGGTCGCCGCGAACCTTGCCGTGGCGCTGTCGCGGGCGGGCCGCAAGGTCGGGCTGGTCGATGCGGATATCTACGGTCCCTCGCAGGCGCGGCTGCTCGGCACGGAAGGGCAGAAGCCCGTCGCGCATGACAACCGGCTGGTGCCGGTGGCGAGCCGCTGGGGCGTGCCGGTCCTGTCGATGGGGCATCTGTCCGATCCGGGGCAGGCCATCGCCTGGCGCGGGCCGATGGCTTCGGGCGCGCTCACGCAGCTGCTCGAAGGCCACTGGGACGATGCGGAGATCCTTATCGTCGACCTGCCGCCGGGCACTGGCGACATCCAGCTGACCATGTTGCAGAAGTTCAAGCCGGCCGGTGCCGTGATCGTCTCGACGCCGCAGGATCTTGCGCTGATCGATGCCACCCGCGCGGTGGAACTGTTCGAAAAGGGCGGCGTGCCGGTGATCGGCGTGGTCGAGAACATGGCCGGGTACATCTGCCCGCACTGCGGCGAAGTGAGTGATCCCTTCGGCACTGGCGGCGCCGAGGCCTGCGCGAAGAGCATGGGCACACCGTTCCTTGGCCGCATTCCGCTCGACATCGCGATCCGCCGCGAAAGCGACGCCGGTACGCCTCCGGCGGCGGGCGATGGACCGCAGGCGGGCGCCTTCGCGGATCTGGCGCGCAAGGTCGCGGACTGGCTGGATACGAACTGATGACGGTTTCCCGGCGCGGCATCCTGATCGGGGCGCTGGCCGGTGGCGGGCTCGCGCTCGGCTATTTTCTGCGCCCGCGCCATTTCCCTCTGCCGCTGGCACCGGGCAAGGGCGAATTCGCATTCGACGCCTGGATCAAGATCGGCACCGATGGCGTCGTGTCGGTCGCCGTCCCGCAAGTCGAGATGGGGCAGGGGGTGACGACGCTGATCCCGCAAGTCGTCGCCTATGAACTGGGCGCGGACTGGCGGCAGGTGGCGGTCGAGCCGGCGCCGGTCAGCGCACTCTATGCCAATCTCGCACTGGCCGCGCGCTGGGCGCCGCTGTGGATGCCGCTCATGCCCTCGCTCGGCGAGGACCCCGATGGTTTCGTCACGCGCCGCTGGGCCGAGGATCACCGCTTCAACGCCACCGCCGACGGCCTGTCGCTGGCGGCCTACGAGGCGCCTGCGCGCGCGGCCGCCGCTTCGGCGCGGGCCATGCTGATGCAGGCCGCCGCCGCGCGCTGGGGCGTGGCGTGGGAGGAATGCGACGCGCAGGGCGGGTTCATCGTCCACGAGGGCAAGCGCCTGCCGTTTGGCGCGCTGGCGGAAGAGGCTTCGGCCTATGCCCCGCCATCGCCCCCGCCGCTGCGCACCGATGCCGTGGCTGAGGATCCCGAGGAATTCCCGCCCGGCGCCGCGCTGCGCTATCCCCGGCTCGACTTGCCGTCCAAGGTCGACGGATCGTGGACCTTCGCGGGCGATGTGCGCTTGCCGGACATGCTCCATGCCGCGATCCGCCACGCGCCGCTTGGCGCCAGCGCTTCGCTTGTTGGGATCGACGAAGAAGCCGCGAAGCCGATGAAAGGCTTCGTGCGCACGGTGAGGGGCGAGGGCTGGGTGGCTGCCGTCGCGCGGGACTGGTGGACGGCGGAAACCGCCCTCACGCGCATGAAGCCGCGCTTCAAGGTCGCCGCCGGTGTCGAGAGCACCGATGTCGACAACACGCTCGACGAGGCGATGCGCACGGGGCAGGTGCACCGTATCCATGCCTCGGGCGACATGGCGGTGGTGAAGGGCGGTTTGCCGTTGCAGCTGCGCTACGAAGTCGCGCCCGCGCTTCACGCCACGATCGAGACGGCCAGCGTGACCGCGCGGCTGGAAGGCGGACTGCTGGAACTGTGGGTGGGCACGCAAGTGCCCGAAGCCACCCGCGAGGCCGCGGCCCGCGCGGCCGGGATCGAAGTCTCGCACGTGGTGCTCTATCCGATGCCGCTGGGCGGCAGCTTCGACCGGCGGCTGGAAATGGGGCACGCCGTGGAAGCGGCGATCCTGGCGAAGGAAACCGGCCGCCCGGTGCAGCTCACATGGTCCCGCCGCGAAGAAATGCGCGCAGGGCTGCCGCGCACGCCGGTCGTGGCGGTGATGGCGGGGCGGTTCGACACCGAAGGCGGCATTGCCGGCTGGCGCGCGCGCGTGGCCATGCCGGCAAGTGCGCGCGAGTTCGGCCGCCGCCTGTTCGGCGGCGATACGCAGGCCGAGGCGATCCGCGCCGTGGCCGGCAAGGACGATCCGCTCGCGCTGGAAGGCGCGGTGCCGCCTTATGCCATCCCCAATGTCGCGATTGATCATATTCCCACGACGATAGCCCTGCCGACCGCGCGCCTGCGCGGCAATGCCCATGGCTACACCGCTTTCTTCAACGAAAGCTTCGTCGATGAAATGGCGCACAAGGCCGGGCGCGAGCCGCTGTCCTACCGCATGGCGATGCTGGGCAAGGACCCGCGCCTCGCCGAATGCCTCCAGCGCGTCGCGGCCCTCGCGCAATGGGGCGGCGGCGGCGACAACAGCGGGCAGGGCATTGCCTGCCATGGTATCGGAGAGGGCCGCATTGCCCTGATCGCCAGCGCTCGCCGCGACGAGAACGGCGTGCGCGTCGACAAGCTGAGCGCGGTTGCCGACATCGGCCGCATCGTCAATCTCGACATCGCCCGCCAGCAGATCGAGGGCGGGCTGGTGTTCGGTCTGGGGCTGGTTCTGGGCTGCTCGGTCCGGTACGAGGGCGGACGTCCGGGCAGCGAGCGGCTGGGCGATCTCGGCCTGCCCACGCTGGCGGATTGCCCGGCGATCGACGTGGAATTTGTCCAGAGCACGGCCGATCCGGCCGATCCGGGCGAACTGGGTGTCGCGGCCGTCGCGCCTGCGGTTGCCAATGCGCTGTTTTCGGCGACGGGCCTGCGGTTCCGCCGCCTCCCCCTTTTCGACGAGGAACTGTGATGCTGCCGCCCGATCATCCTTCCATAGCGACCGGCGGCATCGGCGTTCTGCTCGTCAATCTCGGCACGCCCGATGCGCCGACGCCCGATGCCGTGCGCCGCTATCTCGCCGAGTTCCTCTCGGACAAGCGCGTGGTGGAAATTCCGGCGATTGCCTGGAAGCCGATCCTGCACGGGATCATCCTGCGCACGCGCCCGGCAAAGTCCGCCCATGCCTATGCGCAAGTGTGGACGGACAAGGGCTCGCCGCTGGCCGCCATCACTGCCGCGCAGGCAGAAGGGCTTCAGGCACGGCTGGGCGAGGGCGTGCGGGTGGACTGGGCGATGCGCTACGGCAATCCCGCGATCCCGGCAAAGCTGGCGGCGATGCAGGCGGCAGGCTGCGACCGTATCCTGATTGCTCCGCTCTACCCGCAATATTCGGGGGCGACGACTGCCTCGGTGATGGACAGCCTCGGCGACGCCCTGCGCGCGCTGCGCTGGCAACCGGCTGTGCGCACACTGCCGCCCTACTACGACGATCCGGCTTATATCGCCGCGCTGGAAGAGGATATCGCCGGGCAAATCGCGGCTCTCGACTTCGTGCCCGAAGTGCTGCTGCTGTCCTATCACGGGATGCCGGAGCGCACGCTGCACCTGGGCGATCCCTATCACTGCCAGTGCCGCAAGACATCGCGCCTGCTGGGTGAGCGGCTGGCGGCGCGGCTGCCGGGCCTGCGGATCGAAACCACCTTCCAGTCGCGCTTCGGCCGGGCCAAGTGGCTGGAGCCCGCGACCGAGACCGTGCTGGAAAACGAAGCGAAAGCGGGCACCCGCCGCATTGCCCTGGCCGCGCCGGGCTTTTCTGCCGATTGCGTGGAAACGCTGGAAGAACTGGCGATCCGGGGGCGCGAGGTGTTCGAAGGGGCAGGCGGGGAACGCTATGCCACGCTGGCTTGCCTCAACGACCGGGCACCGGGAATGGCGATGCTGGAGACGCTCGTGCGCCGCGAATTGGCGGGTTGGCAGGGCTGAGAGACTGTTTGGAAATTCGCCGAATGCGAATTAAGCGGACTTTGAGCCTTGCAAGGTTTTAATGCCGTTGCAGTTCTCGTATTCTTGACCTGATCTTCATTTGTTCTACTCTTGTTCGCATTGCGAAACACGGAGTCGAACCAGATGCGCGACACGGATTTCCTTCAGCCGGACTTTTCCTATTCGTCCCCGGGGCCGGGATACGGCACGATCGCGGGCGGTCTGCCGGTGGTGCTTTCGATCTTTGCCGACCGGGCGCATCTGCGCGCGTCCATGCGGGATGATGCGCTGGCCGCCGGACTGACCGTCACGGCCGTGGGGTCGCTGGCAAGCCTGCTGGAAGGGGACGCGCGGGCGCTCGGCGATGTCGTGATGGTTGATTGTCCGCAAGTCGATGCGGAGGCCTTGGCGGCACTCGCGCGGCTCGATCTGCGCGCGGCCCGCTGCGAGGCGCGGCTGATCGTCTCGACCAGCGTGGAAGCGCTCGATGATGTGTTTTCGTGCATGGACCAGTCGGCCCCGGTGTTGCTGGTCGATCCCAACCGCGCCGAACGGGTAATCGCGCTGGGGCAGGTTCTGGCCGGTTTCGGCCCCGCCCGGCTGCGCGAGCTTTCGGAGGATGACCGGCTGATGCTGCTGCGCCTGTCCGATCAGGTCGGGCAGATCGCGGGGAAGATCGAACGGCTGGCGCCGCCGGACGGCTCGCTCGTCAAGGATGCCGGGAACAGCGCGTTCCGGTTTGCCAGCGCTTCCGCCGGTTCCGGGCGGATCGCCGACGAGCTTGGCGTCCTGCCGCCGGGAAAGCGCTACGCGGCCCGGCCATCGCTCCCGGACGCGCGTCTGGTGCGCAAGATCATCCGGCAGCGCCAGCAGCGCGCGCAGTATTTCGAGGCTGGTCTTTTCGCCGATCCGGCATGGGATATGCTGCTCGATCTCGCCGCGGCCCGGGTTGAGCACAAGCGGGTCTCGGTGACGTCGCTGTGCATTGCCTCGGGTGTGCCGCCGACGACGGCGCTGCGCTGGATCGGGCAGATGGTGGAAACGGGGTTGTTCGCGCGCGTCTGCGACGACAGCGACCGCCGCCGCGCCTTCATCGAACTGACCGACAAGGCAGCCGAGGCCATGGCCCGCTACTTTGCCGGCAGGGAGTGATCGCGGGCCGATGCGCTTGCAGACGGGGCCTTGTAGACGGGGCTTGTGGGCGGGTCTTGCAAGACAGGCCTTGCAGACAGCGAGGTGTTTGGGCTTTTAGGCTCCTGCGCCATCAAGGCTGCGTATCCTTCCCCATCAAGGGCGAAGGGATCGAGAGGATCGATGTCCGTCACTCCCACACCCTCGCACGAACCCGTCTCTGCCCGCTCCTGGCTCTTCGTGCCGGGCGACAGCGAAAGGAAGATGCAAAAGGCGCTGGAGAGCGAGGCCGATATCGTCCTGATCGACCTCGAAGACGCGGTGGCGATCGGCAACAAGGCGGCTGCGCGCCCGATGGTGCATGATTTCATCAAGGCGAACACCGAACAGCGCCGCCGCCTGTGGGTGCGGGTGAATCCGCTCGATGGGCCTTATGCCTTGCACGACCTTGCGGCCGTGATGCCCGCGCATCCGGGCGGGATCATGCTGCCCAAGGTCCATGGCCGGCAGGACGTGGAGTCATTGGACAAGTATCTGGAGGCGCTCGAAGTCGCCAATGGCATCGAACAGGGCTCCACCCCGGTCATCGTGCTGGTGACGGAAACGGCCGAGGGCATGTTCCACTGCGGCGATTACAAGGGGGCCCCGCGCGTGGTCGCGATGACCTGGGGGGCGGAGGATCTGGCCGATTCGCTTGGCGCTTCGTCCAACCGCAATCCGGACGGTTCCTATTCCTTTACGTATGAACTGGCGCGCAGCTTTTGCGTGATGGGCGCGGCGGCGGCCGGAGTGACGGCGATCGAGACGATCAGCGCCGATTTCCAGGATCTCGAAGCCCTGCGCCTGCGCGCGGAAAAGGTGCGCCGCGACGGCTATCGCGGGATGCTGGCCATCCACCCGGCGCAGATCCCGGTGATCAATGCGGCCTTCACGCCCACCGAAGTGGAAATCGCGGAAGCGCAGGAAATCGCCGATCTGTTCGCCGCGAATCCCGGCGTGGGTGCAATCGGCTGGAAAGGCGGGATGCTCGACCGTCCCTATCTCGCGCGGGCCGAGCGGCTGCTGCGGCAGGCGGGCAGGCTGTAACCTGCCCCGGCACCGAATCAGGCGTCCTTGGCAACCAGCACGAAGGGAATGGTGACGTAGCCGCGTACGGCCATGGCCGTCCCGCCGCGCGTGACCGGAGCCCAGCGCCATTCCCGGACGGCGCGCAGGGCGGCCCGGTCGAGCGCCTTGCTGCCGCTGCTACCGGCGATCTCGATGTCATCGACGCGCCCGTCGGCGCCGACCAGCACGAGCAGCTTGACCGTGCCCTGTTCGCGCCGGCGGCGGGCTTCCACCGGATAGACCGGCGGCTTGATGAAAAGCGCCTTGCCCGACAAGTCGCCGCCTTCCTGTGCCGCGGCGGTGGAGGCCGGTGCAGAGGCTCCCGCATCCACAGTCACCGGCTGGGGCACGGCGACTTGCGTCACCTGCACCGGTGGCGGCGGCACATCGAGCGCCACTTTCACCGGGCCCGGCCCCGGCAGCTGGATTTCCGGCTTGGGCACGAAGGCCGGGACCGGGGTTTCGATCGTCTTTTCGAGATGCTTGGGAGGCGGTGCCGCCTTGGGTTTCGTATCGAGATCCCGCAGGGTCATCACCGCCAGGTGAGGCCGCTTTTCGTGCTTGGTCACGATGTTGAGAGTCATCATGCAGGCCACGATCGCCAGCACCGTACCGGCTGCCGCGATCGTGGCGACAGGGCCGGAGCGGCGCGAGGGCTGATAGACGGAACGCTCGTAAGGTGCGGCCGACTCGGATGGTCCGGCATTGCCGGCATCGGTCCGGTCCGCACCCAATGAGATGGGTTGAGAGCGTGCAATAGCGCCTTTTTCCGCCGTTTTCGGGAACCGTTTGTCCGAATTCGCTTGAAACGCTGTCGCTGCGAGTGTCGCCACGCCTGCCCTCATTCCATGAATAGTCAATATTGCGAGTTATTCTCATATGCATTAAGAGGCGGTTTGTCCAGACGCTGCTGGATGCCGGACAGACCTTCCCGGAAGGGTGCCGGGTCCGGCCCGATCCCCCCGCGAATGAAGGAATGCCCGCCTTGGAAGCTGCTGACGTTGCCGACCGACCTGCCTGCCAGACGGGTGCCCGGCAAAGCCACCGAGCGGCGGGGGCGGATGGCGGTGCTGCAAAGCCGCTTGCGCGGGGCAAGCCCCGCAAGGCGCGCGCGTTCTGGCTGAAGCAGTTGCATACCTGGCACTGGATGAGCGCGGCGATCTCGCTGGCCGGAATGCTGCTTTTCGCGATCACCGGCATCACGCTCAACCATGCCGCGTCGATTTCCGCGCAGCCGGTGGTGACGGACAGCACGGGCCGCTTGCCGCCTGCGTTGCTGCGCCGCCTGCCCGCGCCGAACGACGGCCATGCGCCGTTGCCCGCCGCTGTCGCCAGCGCCGTTGCTGCCGCCGTTCCGGTCGATCCGGCGGGCCATGCGGCTGACTGGACGGACGAGGAGGAAGTCTATGTCGCCATGCCCGGTCCGGGGCGCGATGCCTGGGTCGCGATCGACCGGACCTCCGGCGCGATCACGGCGGAAAGCACAGATCGCGGCTGGATCTCCTACCTCAACGATCTTCACAAGGGCCGCAACACCGGCTCGGCGTGGTTCTGGTTCATCGACCTGTTCGCCCTCGCCTGCGTGATCTTCACGCTGACCGGGCTGTTCCTGTTGCAGCTTCACGCCCGCCATCGCCCTTCGACCTGGCCGCTGGTGGGGCTGAGCCTCGCGCTTCCCGTGCTGCTGGCCCTGTTTTTCATTCACTGAGCGAAAGACCCGAAATGAAATCGAAAGTCCTTCCTGCCGTCCCGCTGCTCGTCGCCGGGACGATTGCCACTCCGGCGACGGCCGCGACGGTCAGCGTCACGCTGCCGCGCATCGACGTGGCCGAATATCACAAGCCCTATGTCGCGGGCTGGCTTGAACCGGCGGATGGCGGCCCGGCGCGCACGGTTTTCGTGTGGTATGATCTCAAGAAAACCGGCCGCGAAGCGGGGACCAAGTGGCTGGTCGATCTGCGCAGCTGGTGGCGCAAGGGCGGGCGTTCGATGAAGCTTCCGGCAGACGGCGTGAGCGGCGCCACCCGCGCGCCCGGCACGTATCAGATCCCGCTGCCCGCCAATCTCCCCGCCGGGCAATACGTTCTCAAGGTCGAGGCCGCCCGGGAATCGGGCGGGCGTGAGCTTGTCTCGGTTCCGATCACCGTGCCCGGCAAGGGCGGCTCCGCTTCGGGCAAGGCCGAGCTGGGCGCCGTTACCGTCCGCTGACATTCATTTTCCGGGCCGTCCGCCCCGATATCCGAGGACCTTACATGCGTATCATCACACTGTTTTCCGCAGCCTCTGCCCTGAGCGTGGCCCTGAGCGCGGCCTTTGCCTCTCCGGCACTGGCGCACAGCCAGTGGCTGCTCCCTTCAACTACGGTTCTGGCCGGGACCGGCAACGGGGTGACGGTCGATGCCGGAACGTCCACGGTACCGTTCTATGCCGATCATTTCCCGATGGGCATCGATGATATCAAGGTTTGGGCGCCCGACGGAAGCGAAGGGAAGATTCAGAACCCGGCGACGGGGCGCTATCGTTCGACGTTCGACGTCATGATCGATCAGCCCGGCACGTGGAAGATCGGAGTCGAGCAGGCGTCGGTCTTCGGCAGCTTCGTTCTCGATGGCGAGATGTGGCGCGTGGGCGCCATGCGGCGGCCGCCGGCCGGGGCTGGCATGGGCCCGGGTGGTCCGGGCGGCCCCGGTGGTCCGGGCGGCCCCGGTGGCCGGGCCGGGCCGGGCGGGCCCGGCGGTCCGCAGGGCGAAGGCCGACCCGGCGGCGAAGGCGGCCGTGCCCGTTTCGATCCGGCGCATGTCGTCGCCAGCCCTGCCGAGATCCCGGCCGGGGCGACCGATGTCAAACTGAGCGAGAGGATTTCGCGCAATTTCATCTTCGTGACGGCGGACGCGCCGACGCAGAGCGTGTTCAAGCCGGCCGGCAAGGGGCTGGAAATGGAGCCGATAACGCATCCCGACGCGCTGGCTTCCGATGAGGAAGGGCAGTTCCGCTTTCTGGTGGACGGCAAGCCCGCGGCGGGCGTCAAAGTGACGGTGGTTCCGGGAGGCAAGCGCTTCCGGGAAGCGGACGATGCGCAGCAACTGACCACCGGGCCCGATGGCGTGCTGCGTGTCAAATGGCCGGTCGCGGGGATGTACTGGCTCAATGCCGAAATGACCGACCATCGTGCCAGCGATCCGCGCGTCACCGAACGGCGCATGTCGTACACTACGACGCTGGAAGTGGTGGCGCCCTGATCCGCCCGCCCATGCGCCTTGCCGTTCCCCTTAAAATCGATCCCGCCGCTCTCGCCGGCTGGCGGCGCGATGCGCCGCTGGCCGAGCTGGGCGGGGAGACGATGGGAACGGTCTGGCGCGTGCGCATGGCCTGTCCGCCGGGACTGGACAGCGCCGTGCTCGAAGCCGCGATCACGGCGCGTCTGGAAGAAGTTCTGGCGCAGATGAGCCATTGGCGCGAGGATTCGGTGCTTGGCCGGTTCAATCGTGCGCGCGGCGGCGAATGGTTCGTCCTTCCCGCCGATTTCGCGCGCGTCCTGGAAGCCGCGCTGGACGTGGCCGCGCGCAGCGGCGGCGCCTTCGATCCGGCGATCGGCGAACTGGTCAATCTCTGGGGACATGGCCCCGTCTCCCGCCCGGAGCCTCCCACGCAAGCCGAGCTGGCTCTGGCGCGCACGCGGGCGGGCTGGCATCGCCTCGCTTACGAGCCGTCCACCCGGCGGCTGCGCCAGCCCGGCGGGCTGCACCTCGATCTTTCCGGCATTGCCAAGGGCTTTGCCGTGGACGCGCTGGCCGGTGTGCTGCGCCGCTATGGCTGCGGACATGCGCTGGTGGAAATTGGCGGTGAACTCGTGGGCATGGGCATGAGGCCTGATGGCGACCCGTGGTGGGTCGATCTGGAAACGCCCGCGGCGGATATGGCCCCGTTCCGCGTGGCGCTGCACCAGCTCGCGGTCGCGACTTCGGGGGACTACGTGCGCGGCCGCCACACGATTGATCCCCGTAATGGCCTGCCGGTAGAGCATACCATGGCGGTCAGCGTCATCCACGGCGAGGCGATGCTGGCCGATGCCTGGGCCACCGCGCTCGGCGTCTTGCCGCCCGGGGAGATGCAGGCCCTGGCCTGCCGTGAAGCCCTGTGCGTGCGGGCGCTGGTGCGCGAACGCGATGATATGGTCGCGGAATGGATCAGCCCGGCGCTGCAAGCGCTCCTGTGCGAGCCTGCCGGAGCGGTGTGACCGGGCGGGTGGTTCAGGTCTCGGACCAGCGCCGCAGCAGGTTGTGATAGACGCAGGTCAGTTGCAGCAGCGCGTCCTCGTCAGCCCCGTCGAGCGTCAGCTTCTGGATCGAGGTGTCCAGTTCGAGCAGCGTGCGCCGCTGGCTGTCGTCGCGCACCAGGCTCTGGATCCAGAAGAACGAGGCCAGGCGGGCGCCGCGTGTCACCGGCTCGACGCGGTGCAGGCTGCTGGAGGGATAGATGACGGCATCGCCCGCTGGCTTGGCCACGACATGTTCGCCATAGGTGTCGCTGATGATCAGCCGGCCGCCATCGTATTCGTCGGGGTCGTTGAGGAACAGCGTGCAGGACACGTCGGAGCGCAAGTGCTCGTCTTCGCCGATGCTCATGACCGCGCCATCGACGTGAAAGCCGTATTCGCCGCCGCCGGTATAGCGGTTGAAGCGCGGCGGCAGGATCTTGCGCGGCAGGGCCGCGGCAAAGAACAGCGGGCTGCGCTTCAGGGCGGCCAGCACCGCGCGGCCGAGTTCTGCCTTGACCGGGGAGCTGTCGGGCAACTGCTGGTTGCGTTTCACTTTGGCGCCCTGGTGCCCCACGGTTTCCCGCCCGTCGGTCCAGTCGGCATTGTCCAGCCGGCGCCGGAATTCCGCGACTTCTTCGGCGGTAAGGACCTGAGGAATGTGGAACAGCATGTCATTTCCCAATCGCTGAACGGGAGCGGGGCGGAGAGCTAATCTCCGCCCCGCCGTATTGCCTTGATCCGTATCAGAAGCTGACGTCAGCGCTGAACAGGAAGGTTCGCGGCGTGCCCGGCGTATAGCGGTATCCGCTCTTGTTGATCGAGGCGACGTAGGCCTTGTCGAACAGGTTGTACACGTTCGCCCGCAGCTTGAAGTTGCCGGTGACGGCGTAGGCGAGCATACCGTCCACCACGGTGTAGCCCTTGGTATAGGCCGGGGTGCCCACTGCGCCGTCGGTGCCGCGATGGAGACCGCCGTTGTGACGCGGGCCGCCTGCGATTTCGAGGCCGAAAGGCAGGCGGTAGGTGCTCCACAAGGTCCAGGAATCGCCGGGGATGTAGGTCAGGTTCGACGTGCCGTCGCTGGTGATGACGGGGCCTTCGGTCACTTTGGTCTTGAGGTGGCTGTAGCCGGCGGAAACCGACCAGGCCTCGGTGATATTGCCAACCGCGGACAGCTCGACACCGCGCACCCGCTTCTCGCCGGTCTGGGTCGGGTTGCCCTCATCGTCGAGCACGTCGCTGTTGATCTCGTTCTTGACGGTCGTCTGGAACACGGCCGCGTTCAGGGCGAGCATGTCGTGCAGCACGCTCCACTTCACGCCGGCTTCGTAAGTTTCGGCCTTCTGCGGCTTGAACACGGGGTTGTTGGCACTGCTGGCCGACGAACTGAGCGTGAAGTTGTCGCCGCCCGGAGGCTGCTGCGAGAGCGCGTAGTTCACATAGAGGCTGAGCGTTTCGGCAGGCTTGTAGACCGCACCGAGCTTCCAGTTGAACAGGGTGTCCTTGGATGTCAGGTCATTGGTAGTGACGATCGTGCCCACCGCCGCGCCGCCGCAGGAGACGGCGCCCCGTCCGGTTCCGTCATTGCAAACCGCATTGCTGAAATAGGTCGTCTTGTAGTGATCGACGCGGATGCCGCCGGTCACGAGCAGGGCGCCGTCAAAGAACTTCGCAGTGTCGAACAGATAGAACGCCTGGGTATCGGTCTTGCCGCGGGCCACGGCGCCGGTACGTGACACGCTGATCGAGCCGCCATCGTTCCAGTCGGGATCATAGAGATTGGCGGCGGGGCGGGTGCCGGTCGCGGCCTCGCCGTACGTGACCTGCTTTTCGCTGGTGATCTCGATACCCACGCTCACGCTGTGCTCGATCGCGCCGGTGGCGAAGTCCGCCCGCAGATTGAGCTGATCGGTAAGGATCCGGTTCGTCACGTCCTTGAGCGTCGTGAGGCTGCGCGCCAGCGTATAGGTGGACAAGTCGTCCACATCGGTCGAGCTGACATTGGCGGTTGTCGGCATGAAGGACGTCAGCAGATAGTCCTGGCTGGTCTTGCCCCAGCGTGCGGTGTTGGTGAGGTGCAGGCTGTCCGAGAAATCGTGCTCGAACTTCATCGTGGCCATCTGCGCGGTGACGTCGTCGTGATCGTCGCGGGTGCCGTAGAAGTTCTTGGAATTGACCGGATGGCCGACGAGCGCAAGCTGGTTCGCGTCCGTGCTGTCGTAGGGTTCCCAGCCCGGCAGGCCGATGGTCGGCACGTAGCCGTCGGGCACGTTCTCCTGATCGACGTAGAGGAAGTTGAGGTAGAGGCGCGTCTGCGTGCCCAGACCCAGACCCAGCGAGGGGGCAAGGCCGATGCGCTTGTTCTTCACATGGTCGCGGGCTGGATCGTCGCTGTTCTGCCACAGCACGTTGAGGCGGACGGCGGCATTGGGCAGGGCGTCGATCACCTGGTTGAAATCGGCCGTGGCGCGCTTTTGCCCGTCGACGCCGATGGAAACCGTGCCGGATACCGCAGTGTCGAGGAACGGTTGCTTGCTGACCATGTTGATCGCGCCGGTCGGGGCCGTGCGCCCGTTGTCGGTGCCGGCCGGGCCCTTTTCGACTTCGACCTGTTCGGTGTTGAAGACGTCGCGCGAGATCGAACCCAGATCGCGGATACCATCGACGAAAATGCTGCTCGACGTGTCGAACCCGCGCATGCGGATGGCATCGCCGGTCGTGGTGTTGCCGTTCTCACCGGCATAGAAAGTGCCGACGCCGGGGCTGTTGCGCAGGGCTTCGGTCAGCGTGGTGGCGCCCTGCTGGTTGAACAGCTCCTTGCTGATCACCTGAATGGTCTGCGGCGTGTCCTGAATGGGCTGGGTGAACTTGGGCGAGGATACCGTGTCGACCTTGATGGTCTCATCGATCGCGGTGTCGGTAACGGTAACGCCGCCCAGCTGGGCCGGCTCCTGCTTGTTCACGGTGTTTGCAGCTTCCTGTGCAAGGGCCGGCGTGGCTGCCAGTCCGAAGCAGCTCAGCGCGAGATAAGCCGGTTTGGTCGAGGCAAGCGATTCACGCAAACGGGACAGCGACATGTATTCCCCCTGATGTGGTTAGTGGGGAGATGCTATTGCAAGTGACTTGCGATAGCACAAGTTATTTTGCAATTTTTTCCGGAAATCCGCGGAAATCCAAGGATCTGCAGGTCGCCCATTTCCCGCGTGGTGGAAACGAAAGAGGTCATTCCGCCGTCACGGCAGGGTGTTTATGCGAATGATTCGCATTTGTGTGGCGTGGTGCAGGCACAGTGCAGGGGCGATAAAGGCGCGGCCAGTGCGCAAGGCGCCAGTCCCAGTGCATGGGGACACTGGGCAGACGTCAGGCGGGTTGCCAGATTCCCGTTCGAATGCGGGCCTGAACTGGCTTATGGGGCGGCGGAGGCCATCCTTGACCCGGTGGCCGGTTGTCGGACCGGGTTATTCGTGCCGCAGCGCGTCGATCGGATTGAGGCCTGCGGCCCGCCGGGCTGGGAAGTACCCGAACACCACGCCGATCGCGGCCGAGATCAGGAACGCGAAGAGATTGATCTCCGGATCGAACGTCCAGGGGACCTGCATCAGCGGTGTCGCCACCACGATCACGAGCTGCGCCAGCAGCAGGCCGATCACGCCCCCCAGGCAGGAGAGCACGACTGCTTCCACCAGGAACTGCATGAGCACTTCGTTCGCTACGGCACCGATGGCGAGGCGAATGCCGATTTCACGGGTGCGTTCCGTGACCGAGACCAGCATGATGTTCATGATGCCGATCCCGCCGACCACGAGGCTGATCGCGGCGACGGCGGCGACGATCCGGGTCAGCAGCGTGGTCGTGCCGGTCAGCGTGTCGGAAATCTGCTTGGTGTCGAAGATGTTGAAGTCATCTTCCTCGTCGCTGGTGATGTGGCGCCGCTCGCGCAGGAGGCTGGTAAGCGAGGCCTGGACCCGGCTGGTCGAATAGTCCTGATCGACGCTGACCAGAATCATGCGGATGTCGGTGCTGCCGGTGAAGCGGCGCTGCACGGTCTTGATCGGCATGATGACGACATCGTCCTGGTCCCCGCCGAAGCCGGCCTGGCCGCGCGTGGTGAGGGTTCCGATCACGTCGCAGCTGATGCCGCCGATGCGGAAGCGCTTGTCCAGGGCATCGGTATTGCGGAACAGGTTCTCCTCGACGGTCGAGCCGATGATGCAGACGGCCTTGCCGGCTTTCTCCTCGGCAGTGCTGAACGTGCGGCCGGATTTCAGGGGCCAGGGCTGGACCTGAAAATAGGCGTTTGTCGTGCCGTTGACCGTGGTCGACCAGTTGGCGCCCTCGTAGATGGCGGTCGCCGAAGTCTGCGCCTGCGGGGCCACGGCCACCACGCCGCCGATCTGCTGCTGGATCGCGGTGACGTCGGCGGGCTTGAAATTCTGGGGAGCGGGGCCGCCGGCACCCCGGCCGAAACCCTGTCCGGGGCGGATCTGCAGGATGTTCGTGCCCAGTGCCGCGATCTGTTCCTGCACCGCGGCCGTGGTCGCCTTGCCGAGCGTAACCATGGTGACGACGGCGCCGACGCCGATGACGATGCCGAGGATCGTCAGGAACGAGCGCATGAGGTGCCGCCGGATCGATCGCAGCGCGAGCATGAAGATGGTCCCGAGCATCAGGCCGGCGCCTTTCCGTGATGCCCGGCTTCAATGCGGTCCACGAGCCCGTCGCGAAAATGCACGACAGTATGGGCGAACGCGGCCATCTCTGCCTCGTGCGTGACCATCAGCACCGTGATGCCGGAGCTCTGGTTGAGATCGGTGAGCAGTTCCATGATCTCCAGCGAGCGTTCGGTGTCGAGGTTTCCGGTCGGCTCGTCGGCCAGCAGCACGGTCGGCTCGGTCACGATCGCGCGGGCAATGGCGACGCGCTGCTGCTGGCCGCCCGAAAGTTCGCCGGGGGTGTGGTCCCACCAGTCCTTGAGCCCGACCTTGTCGAGCGCGGCCATGGCCATTTCGCGCCGCTGGGTCCGGTGATCGCCGCGATAGAGCAGGGGCAGTTCCACGTTCTCCAGCGCATTGGTGCGCGCCAGCAGATTGAAGCCCTGGAACACGAAGCCGAAATGCTTGCGCCGCAGCAGGGCCCGCTGGTCGCGGTCGAGCTGCTCGACGCGGTGGCCCTGGAACATGAAAGTGCCCGAAGTCGGCACGTCGAGGCAGCCGAGAATGTTCATCGTGGTCGACTTGCCCGAGCCCGAAGGCCCCATCACGGCGACGAAATCCCCGGCCATGATGTCGAGATCGATGCCTTTCAGCGCCTGGAACGCGGTCGGTCCGCTGCCATAGACCTTGACCACGCCGCGCAGGGAAATGAGCGGGGTCTCAGCCATTAGTGCTCGCGGAAGTGGATTTCTCGCCGGTGATGACCTCCATGCCGGCCTTCAGATCGCCGGAAAGGACTTCGGTTTCGCTGCCGTTGGTGTCGCCGGTTACGATCTGGATGGCCTTGGGTTTGCCATCCTCGCCGATGACCCAGACGGTCTGGGTGGCACCGGCGGCGATCGTGGCGCTGCGCTCGGACGACTGGTTGCGCCGCGGCCCGAAGGACAGGGCGCCGGTGATGCCGCCGGATTCGGTGCTGCTGCTCGAAGTGCTGGTGGCCGATTGCGGGGTGAAGCGCAGCGCCGCATTGGGCACGAGCAGGACATTGCTCTTGTTCGAGGTGACGATATCGGCCGTAGCGGTCATGCCCGGGCGCAGCTTTCCGTCCGCATTCGCCACGGCGAGATCGGCGGCATAGGACACCACGGACGACGAGGACGAACTGCTGCTGCTGCTACTGCTCGTGGAACTCGAAGACGAGGAACTGGCCGAGGAAACCGACTGGTTGGACCCGATATCGACGCGGGTGATCGTTGCCGGGAACGTCTTGCCCGGAAAGGCATCGACGGTGAAAGTGGCCTTCTGGCCCTCCTTCACGGACCCCACGTCCGCCTCGTCGATCGAGACCTCCAGCTTCATCTGCGCGAGATCTTCGGCAATCACGAAGAGCGTCGGCGCGCTGAGCGAGGCGGCGACGGTCTGGCCGGGATCGATCTCGCGGGCGAGAACCACGCCGGAGACGGGCGAGCGGATGATGGCGCGGGCGCGCTGCGTCTTGCTCTGGGCCAGGGTGGCTTCGCTGGCGACAACGTTCGCGAGCGCGACGTCGAGCGCCGCCTTGGCGCGCTGCACGTCCGCGCGGCCGGTCTGCATCTCGGTGCCCGAGGGGACCTTGCCGCCGGAGAGTTTCGAGACTTCCTGCAGCCGGGCGAGCTGCGCCTGCGTCTCGGCCAGCGTGGCGCGGGCCTGTTCGACCGAGGCCTTGTTCGCCTGCAACTGGGCCTCGTTCTGGCGGATCGCGTCGTCGTACTGTTCCGGATCGATTTCGGCGAGCGGCTGATTGGCCGTGACACGATCGTTGACGTCGACCATCACTTTGACGATCTGGCCGGAAAGCTGGGAACCCACCGTAACCTGGTTGGTCGGTGCCAGCTGGCCGGTGGCCGACACGGTCGTGACCAGGCTTCCGGTTCCGGTCTTGACGGTGATGTAGCCCGTCTCGCCCGATCCTCCGAAGCATCTTGCCAGAAGCAGCACGAGGATCACGACAACAGCGGCGGATGCGCCCCATTTGGCGTAGCGGCGCCAGGCCGGCTGCGGCTTCACGCCGAGGAATTCGTCGAGAGTCTCGTCAGTCATCGTCAGCCTTGTTCCGCATTGGTGGCCGCAGGGGAGCCGGAGGGGGTGGCAGGAAGTGCCGTTGGCGGGGCCTCGCTGTCCCATCCGCCGCCGAGCGCGACATAGAGTGCGATCAGGGCCGAGGCCTTGTCGGCCCGGGCCTGAACCAGCCCGTTGCGCGCGGATACGAGCGAGGCTTCCTGCGTGTTGAGCGTGGTGAAGTCAGTCAGCCCGGAGCGGTACTGGCTGCGCGCGAGGATCGCGGAGTTGTTCGCGGCATCGTAAGCGACAGCGTATTCCTGTTCACGCCGCTGCGCCGCATCGAGGGCGACAACGGCGTTCTCGATGTCCTCCAGGGCGGTCAGCACCGATTGCCGGTAGGCCGCGAGAGCGGCATCGGCCGCGGCGCGATAGGACCGGACCTGCGCATTGAGCTTGCCGCCGTTGAAGATCGCCTGGCTCAGCCCCGCGAACAGGCTGCCGGTGATCGTGTCGAACAGGTTGCCGAACGAGGCGGCATTGGTGTTGAGACTGCCGGTGATGGCCAGCGCCGGAAACAGCTCTGCCTTGGCAACGCCGATCTGCGCGGTGGCGGCGGCGAGCGTGCGTTCGGCCGCGCGCACGTCGGGCCGCTGGCGCAGGACATTGGCGGGAATCCCTACGCCGATGGTATCCGGTCCGGCGGGGATCGGCTCGACCTTTTCCAGCAGCGGCTTGAGCGCGCCGGGCGCCTGGCCGGTGAGCACGCCGATGCGCGAGACGGCGGCGTTGTACTGCTGTTCGATCTGCGGGATTGCGGCGGCGGTTTCCGCCCGGCTCGCGCGGGCCTGTTCGGCATCGAGCGAGGAGACAAGGCCCGCCTGCACCCGCCAGCGCGCAATCTGCAGGTTTTCGTCCTGAATCTTCAGCGAGGTCTGCGCATTGGCCAGCTGGGCCTGATAGCTGCGCGCCAGCACGTAGTTGCGCGCCACTTCGCTTTCGACGGAAAGCAGCGTCGTCGCGTAGTCGTAGCCCGAGGCTTCGTACTGCGCCTTGCTGGCTTCCACCGATCGCCGCACCCCGCCGAACAGATCGGCCTGATAGCTGGCATCGAGCCCCAGCGAAAAGCTGGTCGAGCCGCCGCCGCTGCCGGTCGTCGTCACGGTGCCGTTGGACAGAGCCACTGTGGTGCCGCCGCCGCGCAGGGTTTCGGTGCGGTTCACGCTGCCCGATCCGCTGAGGCTGGGCAGCAGCGAAGCACGGCTGATCACCAGCGCCTCGCGCGCCTGGCGCAGCCGCGCCACGGCCTGCGCCAGATCGAGGTTTCCGGCGGCGGCCTGCTCTACCAGCTGGACAAGGACAGGGTCGTCGAACCGGGACCACCAGCGGGTCAGATCCTCGCCGGTGGGCGAGGCCTGTACCGACCAGGCTTCCGGCACACCGAGATCGGCGGCGGATTTGGGGGCATAGCTCGGCCCCACGGCGCATCCGGAAACGCCCAGCGCCATGGTCAGCAGGAGAGCACGAGATTTCATGAAACCCTTACTCGCCCAGTTACGCCATTCAGAACAGCCGTTAATTGTCGTTTTCTGTAATAACAGGAGCCATGCTGCCCGATATCCGGATAGACCATGCCGGGGCGGGCGCCGTGCCGCTACCAGGAAGCGAGGCGCCGTAGTTGCGGCGTCTTCTTGTGGATGTGGTCCGCCATCCGTTTGAGCAGGGGATCGAGCGCGTCGATTGCTTCGAGCAGATGCGGCCCCTTGTTGAGCATCACACATTCCGCCCGCGCTGCCATGGCCGCATCGGTCAGTTCGCCGCGATGCGGCAGGCCTTCCTTGACCAGCTGTTCGAGGACCTGCGTTGCCCAGATGACCGGGACTTGCGCGGCTTCGGCGATCCACAGGATCTCCTCCTGCATCTCGGCCAGCCGGGCGAAGCCGATCTCGATGGCAAGATCGCCCCGGGCGATCATGATCGCCACCGGATTGCGGGCTCCGGCGCGCACCACGATGCCGGGCAGGTTCTGGACGGCAAGGGCCGTCTCGATCTTGAGGATCAGCGCCAGCGGATGTTCGCGGCGGACCGGCAGCGCTGCCAGCGCATCCTGCAGCAACTGCACGTCGTCGGGCGTCTGGACGAACGAGAACGACAGGCCGTCCGCATGTTCGGCTATGAAGGCCAGGTCCTGCCGGTCCTTGGCCGTCAGCGCCGGCAGGTGCAGTTCGGTATCGGGAAGATTGATGCCTTTTTCGGGCTTGAGCTTGCCGCCTTTCTCCTTGGTCCGGGTGACTGAGGCGATGAGCACGCCGTCGTCCACGAAATCGACACTGGCGGCGATCTTCCCGTCGTCGATCAACAGCCTCTGGCCGGGGCGGGCCTGGGCGATGGCTTCGGGCAGCATGCATTCGAAGACGAAGGCGACATCGGGCGGAACCGGCCGTTCGATCTGCCCGGGCGCGACCATGGCGATGCGCTCTCCGGGGAAGATCCGGCGGATTTCGCGATTGGGACGGACGGCCCCGATGCGGTTTTTCGGACCGGCAAGGTCCATGAAGATGCGGAACCGGTGGCCGCAACGCTGCTCCGCCGCGCGGGCATGGGCGATCATCCGCTCCCATTTTTCCGCATCGTCGTGCGCGCAGTTGATCCGCAAGGCTTCCACGCCGCGCAGGGCCAGGCTTTCCAGGAAGGCGGGATCGTCGGCAGCCTCGCTGGGGCAGGTGATCAGCAAGGCCGCCTGCCGTTCATTTTCCGCCGTCCCCAGCAGGGCAAGCGCCCGGCGCTGCAAGCGGTCTTCGCCTGCGAAGAATGCGCCGGGATCGGCCTTGGCCGCCGACGCGGCGCCCTGTATCGCGGCGCCCTGCATCGCTGCCAATGCCGCGTGGACTGCCGTCAGCGTCGGCATGACGCGGCTTTCAAGGCGCCCGAGCGACGACAGCCCCAGCGCCATGAGCGAGCGCTGGAGGTCGCGAAGGTCGTGATGGCGAAAGGCGAGATAGGCGGCGAGGTTTTCCGCGCTGGGCCGGAAGTCTTCCCGGATGCCCCAGAGCGTCCATGGCGCCATCTGTTGCGCGGCCTCCGCCGAGATCGTGGCGATCAGGGCTGCGATCCGCGCTTTCAGGCTTTCGATACCGGGCGTGCTTTCAGTGTCCGCGCCAGCCTTCGACGAGGGCGGATTGTGGCATGGCGCAGCGTTGGTATCCATCAGCCTCGAAGCTCGAACAGTGCTTTCGCGAGAACGATCCCCCTGGGGCAGGGGGGCGCCGGAAGGCACGCATGCGCGATTCTACCGCTGGCTTTAGACAGTTATGAGACGAATTTCTGACAAGATCCGGGCGCGGAGGACAAGCATAGGGTCCGGATTGCGGAAGTTGCCGGGATCATGCGGAGAGGATCAGGAATCCATCATCCAGAACAGGGCCCAGCACAGGCCGGTTGCCGCAAGAAACAAGGGCCAGGACCAGTAGAAGCCATGCCCCTGAATGAACACATGTTCGATGGCGAGCATGCCGCCTTTCGAGCCGTTCGATCCGATGATGCCCGAAACGATCCAGGTCAGCAGGATTCCCGGGATCAGACCCTTGATGAAAGACATGACAGCCGTCTGGTTTGTTGGTGCTTCGCGGATTGTCGCAGGGAGTGGTTAAAATCGGTTTAGCGCCGCCTCCGGCCTGACGCGGGAACAAAGATTCTTCCCCGCCGGAACTGCGGAGGCGCTGCGCCTGCGTCGTCGTCTGCTTGAACCCCAAGGAGACATTCATGTCTGACAGTCCCGAATTCCACCTCGTGCAAAGGCGCTTCATGGAGGCCCATGGCGCGAGCGTGCGGCCGGCTTTTGGACAGTACAGCCAGATCGAACGCGGCGAGCTGACTCGCGCCGCGCTGGGCTTCCGCCGGGCGGGGGATGAAGCCCTGTTTCTCGAACGCTATCTTGATGCGCCGGTGGAGCAGGTGGTCTCGGCCGCGGTGGGCAAGCCCACGGCGCGGGAGAGCATTATCGAAATCGGTAATCTGGCCGCCGATGATGCCTTCGCCATGATCGAACTGTGGGGCAGTGCCGCCAATGACCTTGGCGCCAATTGTGAGATTGCCGTGGCCACGCTGACGGCACCGCTGCGTGCCATGTTCGCCCGGATCGGCGTGCCGCTGACCGTTCTGGCTCCGGCCGGTGCCGAACGAGCGGACGAGCCGGAAGCATGGGGTCGCTATTATGCCAGCGATCCGAAGGTCTGTGCCGGGATCATCTCGCAGGGGCAGAAAGCCATTGCCGCGTTTCTCGCGCGTCGCAGGAGGGCCGCCGCGTGAACGGCCTGCTTGCCATCATCCGTGACCATGCCCTGAAGAATCCGCAGGGCATTGCCCTCGATCCGGTCACGTCCGTGCCGGTGAGCTGGGCGGAACTGGCCGACAAGGTCGCGGACCGGACGGCGGCGCTGGAATCTGCCGAAGATCCTGGCCAGCCTCACGTGCTGTGCCTCGATCATGGTGCCGAGGCGGCCATTGCCGAACTGGCTCTGCTCGAAGCCCGGATTCCCGTATTGTCGCTGCCCTCGTTCTTTACCCGGGAACAAGTGCAGCACGCCGTTGCCGCCAGTGGAGCCGGGGCCACCGAACCTTCGGCTTCGCACCCCGCGCCGTCCCCACTTCCCCGCGGGACGGCGCGGGTCACTTTCACGTCGGGTTCGACCGGCACGCCCAAAGGCGTGTGCCTGTCCGCGCACCAGATGCTGGCCGTGGCCGCATCGGTGGTCGAGGCGGTCGGGGCCGAGCACGCCGGAAGCCACTGTGCGCTGCTGCCGCCGGGCATTCTGCTTGAGACCGTTGCCGGTTTCTTCGCGACGATCCTGGCCGGCGGCACTTATGTGTGCCCGCCGCAGGCCGAAGTCGGGCTTGCGGATCCGTTCCGCCCCGATTTCGTGATGATGGCGCAGAGGCTGGCCGATTGGGAAATCACGTCGCTGATCCTCGTGCCGGAATATCTGGCCGGGCTGGTCGCGGTCATGGAGAAGACCGGCCTCCGCCTGCCGCATCTCACACTCGTCGCCGTCGGCGGCGCCCGGGTGCCGGTGGACCTGCTGGCTCGGGCCCGCGCACTGGGGCTGCCGGTGCGGCAGGGCTACGGCCTGACCGAGTGCGCCTCCGTGGTCTCGCTCGAAAGCGCGGACGAAGAGATGGCCGGTTCCGCGGGCCGCCCGCTTGGCCACATGAAGGCGCGGATCGCGCCCGATGGCGAAATCGTGCTCGAAGGCGAGATGTTCCTTGGCACGATCGGCGAGCCGCGTGAACCGGGACCACTCCATACCGGCGACATCGGCCGGATCGACGATCAAGGCCGCCTCTGGGTTGAGGGTCGCAAGTCGGCTCTGATCGTCACCAGCTTTGGCCGCAACATCTCGCCCGAATGGGTCGAGGCGGAGCTGACCGGGCAACCGGACATTCTGCAGGCCATGGTCCATGGCGACGGGCTTCCGGCGCCCGAAGCGCTGCTGGTGCCCGCGCGCCCCGATGCCGATCTCGCCGTGGCCGTCGCGGCGGCCAATACCGTGCTTCCGGCCTATGCCCGCATTACCAAGTGGCGCGAAGTTGCGCCGTTCACCCCGATGAACGGCCAGCTCACCGGCAATGGCCGTCTGCGCCGCAAGGCCATTACGGCGATGTGGCTCGACGGCCCGGTGCAGTTCTTCGACAAACTGGAAGCCGCGACGTTCCGCAGCCGGCTGGGGTTTCTGGCGATCCCGCAGGTCCGCGCCGGGCTGGCCGGCACGATCTCGCGCCGGACCTACATCGATTACCTGCGGCAGGCCTGGCACCATGTGCGCCACACGGTTCCGCTGATGCAGGCGGCGCGGGCGCGGTTGCTCAATCGGCAGGATCTGCTCACCGCGCTCGACGAATATATCGAGGAAGAAACGGGCCACGAGGAATGGATTCTCGCGGACATTGCAGCCGCCGGCGGCGATGCCGATGCGGCGCGCGTCAGCGATCCGGCGCCTGCGACCAAGGCCATGGTCGATCATGCCTATCGCTGCATCGAGGAGGGCAATCCCGCGTCGTTCTTCGGCATGGTCTATGTGCTGGAAAGCGTCAGCGTCGCTCTCGCCCAGCGTGGCGCGAGCGCGGTGGCGGAAAACCTGGGGCTGCCGCCCGAGGCTTTTACCTATCTGACCTCGCATGGCGCGCTCGATCAGGATCACATGGCCTTCTACGCCAAACTGGTGAACGGGTTGCAGCGCGAAGAGGACCGCATCGCGATCCTGCAGATGGCGCGCGAGATGTTCGGCCTGTTCGGCGGGGTCTTCGCTTCGATCGATATGGAGGAGGATGTCCATGTCGCGGCTTGAAGGAAAGCGCGTCGCGATCACCGGTGCCGCAGGCGGCATCGGCACGCCGGTCGCGCGGATGCTGCGCGAGGCCGGGGCCTGGGTCATCGGCATCGACCGGACCGAGTGCAATGCCTGCGACAGCAGCATCGTTACCGACCTGTCCGACGACACGCAGCTTGCGGCGCTGGCCGAGCGGCTTTCCGGGGAATGTCCGGATGTTTTGGTGAACATTGCCGGGGTCATGCGTTTCGGGTTGCACGAGGATCAGCCGATCGAGGCGCTGGCGCTGTGCTACCGGGTCAACCTGCTGGTGCCTGCGGTGCTGGCCCGCGCCGTCGCCGCGCCGATGCGGGTGCGCGGCAGCGGGCAGATCGTGAATATCGGTTCGGTCCTGGGATCGATCCCCTATCCCTGGTTTGCCGCCTATTCGAGCAGCAAGGCCGGGCTTGCTGCACTGAGTCAGGGTTTGCGGCGCGAACTGATGGGCACGGGCGTCGCGGTCACGCATATCAACCCGCGCGCGGCCCGCACTGCCTTCAACAACAGCGAAGTCAATCGCTTCCTGGAAGTGACCGGGATGAAGGCGGATGCCCCGGAATGGGTCGCCGCGCGTATCGTCGCGGCCATCGAAAGCCGCCGTGAAACTGTCAGCATCGGGGTGATGGAGCGCATCTATGCCGCGCTCAACGCGATCTCGCCGAAACTGATCGACAATGGCCTTGCCGGACAGATCCGCAAGGCGCGCGCCGAGTTCTGCTGAACCGGCCTATCCGAGAGGAGACAATTCGATGTTGAAGCGTGTTCTGCTGGGCAGCGTCCTGGCACCCGTTCTGGTGGCCGCGATGCCAGCTCTGGCCCTTGCCGACATGGCCAGCGACGTGAAGGCCGTGAACGATGGCTGGGCACACATCTCCTACGAAGTGAAGGGATCCAGCACCCAGACCAAGGCGCTCGACAACCTTGCGAAACAGGCCGCGACCGTAGTCGCGCGCTATCCCGGCAAGGCCGAGCCGCTGGTGTGGCAGGGGATTATCGTCAGCGAACAGGCTAACCGCGCCAATTTCTTCCACAAGCTGGGCCTGGCGACGCGGGCGCGCGACATTCTCGAAAAGGCCTATGCCATCGACCCCAGGGCCGCTGACGGCGGTGCGGCGATGAGCCTGGGCGTGCTCTACTTCAAGGTGCCCGGCTCGCCGCTGGCCTGGGGGGACGATGCGAAGGCGGGCAAGCTGCTCAAGCAGGCGCTCGCGGAGGATCCCGACGGCCTCGATGCCAATTACTTCTATGGCGATTATCTGCTCGATCAGGGCGACAAGGCTGGCGCGAAGGCCCATCTGCAAAAGGCGCTGCGGGCTCCGCACGATGCTGCCCGTCCGGTATGGGATGCCGGCCGCCGCCGCGAAGTGATGGCCCTGCTGGCCAAGGCGGGCTGAGAGTTTGTCTGGAAAACACCCTTCGGGGCATTTCCGATCGGCACCGGCCCGCTCCCCCAAAATTCGCCTGCAGCGAATTTTCAAACGAGCTCTGAGCTCCTGAGGCGCCGATGACGTTTGCCCGCCGGTTGGCACAGCAGCTTGCGCGCCCGAGCGGCATGGCCGGGCGGCTGCTCGGCAATGCCATGGATGTGGTCAACCGCAGGCCGCTGAGCCTTGCCGTCGACATGCTGGCACCCGCGCCGGGGGAAGCGATTCTCGACGCGGGCTGCGGCACCGGCGCGGCGATGGCGGCGATGCTGGCCCGCGCGCCGTGCCATGTCACCGGGGCGGATGCTTCCGAAACGATGCTGGCTTCGGCGCGGCGCAGGCTGGGATCGAAAGCGGCTTATGCACAGGCATCGCTGGAAGACCTGCCATTCGATGATGCCAGCTTCGATGCCGTGCTGGCGCTCAATGTGCTTTACTTCAATGATGTGGAAAACGGGATGCTCCGCTCCCTCCATCGCGTGCTGCGGCCGGGCGGGCGGCTCGTGGTCTATGTGACCGACCGTGACAGCATGGCCGGCTGGTCTTTCGCGCGCGAGGGGCTGCATCGTCTCTACGATGCCGATGCTCTCCACAGCGCGCTGGTCATGTCCGGGTTTGCCTGTGAGCGCGGCAAAGTGCATGAAGTGGCGATAACGCGCTCGGTCAGAGGTTTGTTTGCCTGTGCCTGGCGCTAGACCGTATGTGAGTGTGCGGTTGCAATCGCCAGGAGCGGGCTGGAGGATGGAGTCTGAGGAATACGGGGATGCGAACGGGCTGGTGCGATTGCTGGATGTGCATCGCCCCGAACTGTTGCGCTTCCTCACGGCACGATGCGGGTCCGCCGACGAGGCGGAGGATGTCGTGCAGGAAATGTGGATCAAGGTGTCCGGGCAGGCGACCGGGCCGATCACCAACGGGCGCGCCTATCTTTTCCGGATGGCGAACAACCTCGTGCTCGACCGGGCGCGGGGGCGCCGGCGCTCCATGCAGCGCGAACGCACCTGGCTTGAGGCCGAGGGCGGCGGCGTCGCGCATATGCCGGAGGACCGGGCCGATCCCGGCGAGCCGGCCGACGAGATCATTGCGCGCGAACAGGAAGCCGAAGTCTTGCGCGATGCCATCGCAGCGCTTCCGGAAGGGGCGCAGAGGGCTTTGCGGCTCTATCGGTTCGATGAAATCGGGCAGAAAGAAATCGCCGACATCATGGGGATAAGCCGGAGCGGTGTGGAAAAACATCTGGCACTGGCGATGAAACGGCTGCGTCAGGCCCTTGCCGACTGTGGAGCTTTCGACGCGGCGGCGTCTAGGGAGCACGGGGACCCCGGTTTAAACCAAGGGCAAGGCGGAGGTAAACCGCACATGGAACAGGGACGATGAAGAGCGAAGACGACACCATTCTGGCCGAGGCGGCTCGCTGGCACATCGCCAGCGGGGACGATGCCATGGACTGGGATGCCTTCACGCTCTGGCTGGAGGCCGATCCCCGTCACAGTTCCGCCTACAACGAGGTCGCGCTGACCGATGGCCTGTTGCAGGAGTACCGCGATACCTTGCAGGACGCCAGCGAACCCCTGGCCGATGAGCCCCTGATCGCCGTCAATGACGCGGCCCCGCTCGAAACAGCGCTTGAAACAGCCAGCGAGGGTGCGGAAATCATCCGCCCGGCGTTCGGCAAGCGCATACGCTGGGCCGGCTTTGCGATTGCCGCGACGCTGGCGGCGGTGCTGGCGATCCCGCAGTTCATGGCACCGGCCTCGCAGGTTTACGAAACCACGGCCGCATCGCGGCAGATCGCGCTTGAAGACGGCTCGACCATCATGCTCGCGCCGCGCAGCAGCCTCACCGTGGAAGGCCGCCATCAGGATCACATGGCGCTTTCCGGCGGAGCGCTGTTCGATATCCGGCATGATCCCGATCGCCAGCTTACGATCACTGCCGGCGGGCTCCGGATCAGCGATATCGGGACTCGCTTCGACGTGCAGGCGCAGGACAAGCGCGTCCGGGTCTCGGTCGTCGAAGGCAAAGTCGAAGTCAGCTCCGAAAGGCTGACCGCGCCCGTGCAGCTTGCGGCTGGAAAACGCCTGTCCTTCGACGGCGATGCCGGCACGGCAAGCGTGGCGGAAGTGCGGTCCGAGGATGTCGGTGCCTGGGAGAAAGGCCGTTTGTCTTATGATAATGCGCCTTTGGCTCTGGTCGTGACTGATCTGCACCGCTATGCGGGGGTCGAAGTGGCGGTGCCGGACGCTTTGCGCGACCGGCGGTTTTCGGGGACCCTGGTAATCAGCGATGGCGATGCGGCACTTCGCGATCTTGCCCAGGTCATGGGCCTGCGTCTCGGCGGCCGCGCTGGGGCTTGGCGTCTGGAGCAGCCCGCCAGCTGAAGCGCGCGAACGTGCGCGCCAGCACCTTGACGTCAGCGCCGGATCGCTGACCGACGCGATCGCCGAGCTGGCACGCGAGGCGCGGGTTTCGATCGGCACTGAGGGCGCGCTTCCGCAGATCCATACGTCGCGTGTCCGCGGCACGATGGCCGTCGGCGAGGCCTTGCGGCGCTTGCTTGCGGGAACCGGCTATATCGCACGGCAGGTCGGCGAGACGGCATGGCGGATCGAGCGGGCGCCCATCGTGGCCGCGCCGCCTGCTGCGGATATACCGCCGCCGGAAGCACCGCCGGTTCCGATCCTCGTCACGGCGACCAAGCAGCCGCTGGACCTGCTGTCGCTGCCTGCCGCCGTGTCGGTGGTTCAGCTGACCGATGCCCAGAAACACGATCCCGGCAGCGCCAGCGCGACGATTTCCTCCCAGCTTGAAGGGCTGGCGCTTACGTCGCTGGGGCCGGGCCGCAACCGCATGTTCCTGCGCGGGATCGCGGACAGCGCCTTCAGCGGCGAAAGCCAGTCGACCGTCGCGGTCGTGCTGGACGAGGCGCGCCTCACGTATTCGGCGCCCGATCCCGACATCCGGCTGGTCGATATCGACCGGGTCGAGGTTCTGAAAGGGCCGCAGGGCTCGCTCTACGGCACGGGCGCCCTGGGCGGGATTTACCGGCTCGTGGCCCATCAGGTGGACCTCGACGATGCGAGCCTGACGCTGTCCGGGGGCGGCAGCATGGCGATGCACGGGGAGCCGGGCTATTCGGGTTCGGCCATTGCCAACCTTCCGCTGATCCGGGGCACGGCAGGTCTGCGCCTTGTGGGCTATCAATCCAAGGAACCGGGCTGGATCGATACCGGAACCCGGGAAGACAGCAATTCCACCCACGTCAGCGGGCTGCGCATCATGGCCGGTATCGTCCCTGCCTCCGGCTGGCGTCTGGACCTGACCGGCTTCGGCCAGTGGCTGGGAACGCACGACAGCTCCTATGTCTATACCGCGGGCAGCTATTCGCGCCCGGACCAGATTGCGGAGCCGCACGACAATGACTTGCGCCATCTCGCCACCCGCCTGACCGGCGGGTTCGGCAGCATCGACGTGATGCTGGCCAGCGCGATGACCTGGCACGACGTGAACGACCTGCTCGATGCCACGATCGGGGCGGAGAGTCTGGGGCTGGACGATCCGCAGACGCTTTCCAACGAGCGGTCCTTTCGCGTCTGGGACAATGACTTGCGCCTGCGCGGGAGCCTGGGGTCGCTGAGCTGGCTTGCCGGGCTCTCGCATCTCGAAGCGCGTCAGAGCCTCGTCGCCACGCTCAACGGATCTTCGGGCGATCAACTGATAGCCGACGATGACCGGCGCCTCAGCCACGATACCGCCTTCTATTTCAATCTCACGCTGCCCGTCACATCCAGACTGTCGCTCGACGGCGGCGGGCGCCTGTTCGCGTCCTCGGCGAGCGAAACGCGGTTGGTCTCCTCTGAACGGATCAAGCGCGCGCAGCACAAGGCCGGCATGACCCCGAGCCTGGCCGTCGCCTGGCAGCCCAATGCGAACCGGCTGATCTATCTGCGCTATGGATCCGCATTCCGGCAGGGCGGGTCCGACATTACCGACAGCGGAACCATCGAGACGCTGAAGGGCGACGAGCTGTCTTCGATCGAGGCGGGCTGGCGCGAACGGCTGCCGGGTGGCGGGCATTTGGAATTGAGCGCCTGGTACACCCGCTGGGATGACATCCAGTCCGATGTGCTGGACACCAATGGCCTGATCGAGACCACCAATGCCGGAGACGCGCGGATCATCGGGATCGAGGGGGCAGTGGGTATCTCGCTGGCGCCCGGCTGGCGGATCGAGGGCGGCGCCAATTACACCAGCGCCCTGCTGACGCGCAGCGCGCTGGGATACGAAGTGCATGACCGGCATCTGCCGGTCGTGCCCGAATATACAGTGCGGGGCGCGCTGCGGCATGATTTCACGCTCGGGTCCAGCGATGCCTGGGCGCGGGCGAGCCTGCGCTATATCGGGCCTTCGCGCATGAGTTTCGACACGGAACTCGATCGCCAGATGGGCAAGCTGCTGGAAAGCACGCTGGAAGTCCATGCCGCGCTGGGCCCGTGGGATCTCGGCCTGCTGGCGCAGAATCTGTTCGAGGACAAGAACAACACGTTCGCCTACGGCAATCCCTTCCGTTACCGCACGATGCCGCAGTATACGCCCCAGCAGCCGAGGACGGTCAGCCTGATGGTGACGCGCTCGTTCTGACGTTCTGGCGGATGGCTCCCGGCATCGGGCGAGCGGCTAGGCCGTAAACTCATAGACGGCACCGTCGAGGCGCTCAAATGGCGAACAGATCGGGCCAAAGTGTCC
>NZ_BCTX01000045.1 GCF_001590985.1 Novosphingobium naphthalenivorans NBRC 102051 | reverse complement strand
GCCGGTCCGCCAGGCCCGAAAGCGAAGGCAGCAGCAGCAACATGCGCCGCAACAGAGCCTGCACCGACGTGCTCGCATCGCGCCAATGGGACGTGTCAAAAGGCACATGGGTAGCCAGTACCACGCAGTCCATGGCATCCTGCGCCAGTCTGCTCCGCCCCTCGTCCGCGCCGGTCCTTTGCGCGCCGTCGCCCTCAAGGATCTCGTCGCGCCATGCCCGCGCATCGCGCCGCCATGTATCCAGGCGCGCGCCGAGCGTCGTTGCCACCGATTGCGGCCACAGCAAGCTGTGGGTGAGGGTGGCGCAGGTAATGCCCAGCACAATCTCGGTGACTCGCGCGACGGCAATGTCGAACACGGCCTCGGGCCGGTCCACCGCAGGAAAGCCTATCAGCAGCGCGGTATAGCCTGCCAGCATCATCGTGTAGGATCGCGGCGACCGGTCCAGCAGCGATATGGCCAGCGTCCCGCCTACCCACAGCGCGAGCGAGAGGCACAGCAGCAAGGGCCAGTCCACCAGCGCGGGTACCAGCGCCACGGCCATGGCGGCTCCCGCCAAAGTGCCGATCACCCGGTAGATCGCCTTGGACCGGGTGGCGCCCGAGAGGGGATTGGCGACGATGTAAGTCGTCGTCATGGCCCAGAATGGCATCGGCAGCCCGACCCACAGCGTGATCCACAGGGCCATCAGCGCCGCCAGGGCCGTCTTGGCCGAGAACGCCGCCGCCTGCCAGCGCGGAGATGTCATGCGCGAAGCTCCCGCCGGGCGCCCGTGAGACGGGGCTGCCCGGCAGTTGCACCGCCGCATCGGGGAGTGCCTTGGCCGATCGGCGGGAAAGGATGTGGCGGTGTCATGGCAACAGAGAACCGCCGCGCAAATATGCGTGTTCGCGCCCGCTATCTTATAATGAAACTTTGCTGCTGTAATAATTTACATTATGGATCCGTCATGTCGCTCGTCCATCTGCGCAGCTTTGTGGAGGTCTATCGCCAACGCTCGCTGAGCAGCGCCGCGCGGCGCCTGGGCATGACCCAACCGGCGATTTCGCAGCACATTGCCGCGCTGGAAACGGCGATCGGCCATCCTCTGTTCGACCGCCACGCCAAAGGAGTGGTGCCGACCCCCACTGCGGATGAGCTCGCCGCAGGCCTTGGCGACCGGCTGGAAATGGCCGAGGCGACTCTGGCGCAAGTACGTGCCCGTTCCAGTGACCTTACCGGCATGGTGCGCATCATGGGGCACGGCGATTTCATGGCCGAGCTTGTGATGCCGCGCCTCCTGCCGCTTCTCCGGCAAGGCATGCGTCTGCGCCTGTCGACCGGGGATCACGAAGACATTCGCGAGGCCCTGCTTGAAGGGGATTGCGATCTGGGCGTGTCCGCGTACCCCGTCGCCGACCAGAAGCTGCGCAGCGAAAAGGTGCATGAAGAAAAGGTGCACGCCGTTGCTGCGCCCGAAGTCGCCGAGCGGTTGATGGCAGCGCCCGATCTTGCGGCGGCACTGGCTGTGGAGCCGGTCCTGGCCTTCAATCTGGAGCAGCAGCTGGTCGATGACTGGCTGAATGCCAATGCGCTGGCCCGCCAGCCGATTCGAGCCGCCATGATCGGGCAGGACCTTCGGTGCCTGCGGGGCGTTCTCGTCCAGGGCTTCGGATGGTCCGCGCTGCCCGACTATCTGTGCCGGGCGCAGATCGACAGCGGAGAACTGGCCGAAATCCCGGCGCCGCTGGTGACGCCGGTCAATCGCTATTTCCTGGTCTGGTCGCCCGCGGCCCTCCGCGAGCCCCGCGTCGCTGTCGCACGTGCGGCGATACGCAGCGTGCTGCAGGTGCCGTAATCCCAAGGCGAGGCCGTGCGCATCAAGCTGACAGCGCGCCCTGTTCCGCGTTCGGGTTCTATGCTGAAAACAGCGGAATAGCCGCGGTGTGCGAGCCTAACCACCCGGCTCCGCGCGCCAGGGACGGCACTGCTCCTGCACTCGTGTGCAGCAAACCTCTTGCGCGAGACCCCATGGCCCGGTAAAGGCGCGCCCTGCCCACGGTCCCAACCTCACCGGAAGGACGCCAGGCACGCCGCTTTAGCTCAGTTGGTAGAGCACATCATTCGTAATGATGGGGCCACAGGTTCGAGTCCTGTAAGCGGCACCATTTCCCTAAATTTCAATGTGTTGCAGATGACCTCGAAATCGAGGGCGTCCGTCAGCCTGCCCCTGTTGCGCGATTTTCCTGCATCGCCAGCGCCTGCCGGACTCCAGCCGGCTCTCTTTCCTCGCCGGTTCGAGCGCGCGTCAGGGCTTGCCGCGCGCTGCCGGGTTCACTTCGCCTCGGCAATCAGTTTCAGTGCTTCTGGCGAGGTCCAGTCGTTGCCGCCGGTGTAGCGCCACACTTCCTTGCCCTGGCTGTCAAACAGCACCGTTACCGGCAGGTTGCCGCCGTATTGGAAGCCGAGGTCGCCCTTCTCGTCGATCCACGGTTCGATCTGGTCGAGTTTGCGGCGGTGCAGGATCTCGACGACCTTGTCGTCCTGACCCATGTCCTGCGAGATCGGCAGGACGCGCACGCCCAGTTCGTCCTCGCGGCCGGTCAGCGCGTCGAGCGTGGGCATTTCGGCGATGCACGGCGCGCACCACGTGGCCCAGAGATTGATCAGCAGCGGCTTGCCCTTGAGCGAGCTGAGGTCGAGGCTTTCGCCGGTGGGGTCGACCAGCGTGATGTCGGGCAGCGGCATACCCTTGTGCGAACGGTCGAGCTTATCGACGGCGGCCGGGCTGCTCTCCGGCGCGGCTTGCGAAGCCTGCGGTTGCGTGTCTCCCCCGCTTTGCTTATCGCAGCCGCCGGCCAGCAGGGTTGCTGCCCCGGCAAGCGAACACAGGACAAGCGACTTGAGCGATTTGGAAGACAGCAAGGCGGGAAGCTCCAACCAGATGTGGGGCGGACGGTTTGCGGAAGGACCGTCGGCGATCATGCGCGAGATAAACGCCTCGATTCCCTTCGACAAGGCGCTGTGGCGGCAGGATATCGCGGCCAGCAAGGCGCACGTCGCGATGCTGGGCGCGCAAGGCATCGTTTCGCAGGCCGATGCCGTGACGATCCGCGATGGTCTCGATGCGGTCGCGGCCGAGTACGAGGCGCACGGGGTCCCCGAGAACTGGGACCTTGAAGACATCCACATGACCACCGAATCGCGCCTGGCCGAACTGATCGGCCCGGCTGCCGGACGTCTTCACACCGCGCGTTCGCGCAACGATCAGGTGGCCACCGATTTCCGCCTCTGGGTGCGCGATGCCATGGATCAGGCCGATGCGGGCCTGCTGGCGCTGCAGGTCGCGCTGGTGACGCGGGCAGGCGAACATGCGGACAGCATCATGCCCGGCTTCACGCATCTGCAAACCGCGCAGCCGGTGACGTTGGGCCATCACCTGATGGCCTATTACGAGATGATCGCGCGCGACCGCTCGCGCTTTGCCGATGCCCGGAAGCGCATGAACAAGTCGCCGCTCGGCTCGGCGGCATTGGCGGGCACTGGCTTCCCGATCGACCGCGCGATGACCGCGCAGGCGCTCGGCTTCGACGGGCCGACTGCCAATAGTCTCGATTCGGTGTCGGACCGCGATTTCGCGCTCGACTACCTGATGGCCGCTTCGCAGTGCAGCCTGCACCTCTCGCGCCTGGCCGAGGAATTCATCATCTGGGCGAGCCAGCCCTTCGGCTTCGTCGCGCTGCCCGATGCGCTTTCCACCGGCAGCTCGATCATGCCGCAGAAGAAGAACCCGGACGCGGCCGAGCTGGTGCGCGGCCATTCGGGCCGGATCTCGGGCTGTCTGATGAGCCTGATGATGACGATGAAGGGCCTGCCGCTCGCCTATTCGAAGGACATGCAGGACGACAAGCCGCCGGTCTTCGAAGCCGCCGGCCTGCTGGCGCTGTCGATCGCGGCGATGACGGGCATGGTCGCGGACACCCGGTTCCGCACCGACCGGATGCGCGGCGCGGCCGAACTGGGCTTTGCCACCGCCACCGATCTGGCCGACTGGCTGGTGCGCGAGGGCGACATTCCCTTCCGCGAGGCGCACCACATCACCGGCGCTGCGGTGAAGCTTGCCGAGAGCCGGGGCGTGGCGCTCGACCAGTTGCCGCTGGAAGACCTCAAGGCCATCGACAGCCGTATCGACGAGCGCGTATTCAAGGCGCTCTCGGTCGAGGCATCGGTCGCCGCGCGGGGGAGCCACGGCGGCACCGCGCCCGATCAGGTGCGCCAGCGCGTGGCCGAAGCACGCATGGCGCTTGGGTTGGAGTGAGGCACATGCGCAAGGTTTCCGCTCTTGTCCTGATCGGCCTCCTGGCCGCTTGCGGCCAGCGTTCGGGGCTGGGGCTGAAACCGGGCCAGCAACTGCCGCCGGCCCCTTATGGCCGCCAGCAGGCGCCCGATGCGGCCGAACTGCTCGAACCGCCCACGATCGCCATTCCCGAGCGCAGCGTGGAACTGCGCACCCGCTCGGAAGAGCGCGACGATGATCCCTTCGACCTGCCGCCGCCCGAAGCGCCGCAGCCCGAAGAAACGGCACAGCCCCAGTGAAGTCTTGACCCTTCATCGCCGTTCGACACGAACGGAGTTCGATTGAGGCACGATCAGGTGAGTTTAGGATACCCATGGACCATTTCGACCTTCAGAACGGCGAGCTTCACGCCGAGGACGTGCCGCTGAGCGCGATTGCCCGCGAAGTCGGCACGCCCGTCTATGTCTATTCGCGCGCCACGCTCACCCGCCATGCCCGCGTGTTCCGGGAAGCGCTGTCGGCGCTGCCCAAAGTGCACATCGCCTTTGCCGTGAAGTCCAACCCGAACCTTGCCGTGCTGCGCCTGCTGGCGAAGGAAGGCTATGGCGCCGACGTCGTTTCCGAAGGGGAGATGAACCGCGCGCTGGCCGCCGGGATCAAGGCGGAAGACGTCGTCTTCTCGGGCGTTGGCAAGACCCGTGCGGAACTGACCGCGGCGGTGAAGGCCGGGATCGGCCAGTTCAACCTCGAAAGCGAGGAAGAGGGCGTCGAACTCGCGCAGATCGCAGCAAGCCTGGGCAAGACCGCGACGTGTGCGCTGCGCGTCAATCCCAATGTCGACGCGAAGACGCACGCCAAGATCTCGACCGGCAAGGCCGAGAACAAGTTCGGCGTGCCTTACGATCTGGCGGCGGAGATCTACGCGCGCCTCGCCGCGCTGCCGGGCCTCGATATGCGCGGTCTGGCCGTGCACATCGGCAGCCAGATCAGCGATCTTGAGCCTTCGCGGCAGGCATTCGTGAAGATGGGTGAGCTGATGAAGGCGCTGCGCGGGCAGGGCCTTTCGGTCACGCACATGGACCTCGGCGGCGGTCTGGGCGTGCCTTACAGGATCGGCGAGCAGCTTCCTACGCCTGCCGACTACGGCGCGATGGTGGCCGAGGTCGCCGGGGACTGGGACGCGACGCTGATGTTCGAGCCGGGGCGCGTCATCACCGGCAATGCCGGCGTGCTCGTCACCGAAGTGGTGCGGGTGAAGCAGGGCGCGGGGCATCCCTGGGTGGTGGTCGATGCGGCGATGAACGATCTGGCGCGTCCGGCCATGTACGATGCCTGGCACGATTTCGTCGCGGTGAAGCCCACGGGCGAGACCATGATCGCCAACATCGTCGGCCCGATCTGCGAAAGCTCCGACACTTTTGCCGTGGCGCGGGAGATCGACGTCGTGAAGGCGGGGGACCTTGGCGTGTTCCGCACCGCCGGGGCCTATGGCGCGACGATGGCCAATACCTACAATTCGCGCGCACTGGTGCCCGAAGTCATGGTCGATGGCAGCCAGTGGGCGCTGGTGGCGAGCCGTATCGACCCGGCGGCCATTCTCGCGGCCGAGCAAGTGCCGGAATGGCTGGACTGACGGCAAGATGCTAGTCTGACCTGATGATCGAGACGCTTCCCCTGTTCCACCGTATCGCCGGACAGCCGGTGGTGGTGCTGGGCATGGGCGAGGCGGCCGAGGCCAAGCGGCGGCTGGTCGAGCGGGCGGGCGGGCTCGTCATCGACGATCTGCAGGAAGGGATCGACAAGGGCGCGCGGCTGGCGTTCATCGCCTATGAGGATGATACCGCCGCTGAGGCCGATGCGATCCGCGCGCGCTGTGCGGGGCTTCTCGTCAATGCCACGGACCGGCCGGCGCTGTGCGATTTCACGGTGCCGTCGATTCTCGACCGCTCGCCGGTTCTGGTCGCGATCGGCACTGGCGGCGCTTCGGCGGGGCTCGCCAAGCAGCTGCGGCTGCGGCTCGAACAGATCATGCCGCAATCGCTGGGCGCGTTAGCGCTGGCGCTGGGGCAGGCGCGCGATGCCTTGCGGGCCCGGTTCCCCGACGCGGGGGAACGCAGACGGGCGCTGGACGCGGCATTGGGGGCGGGAGGCCCGCTCGACGTCGTGGCGGAAGCCAGCGCCGGGCGCGTGACACCATGGCTCTCGGACGCCTCCCCCAAGCAAGCTCAATCCGAACAGGGCAGCGTGGTCGAGATCGCCCTGCGAAGCGACGATCCGGAAGACCTGACGCTCCGGGAGGCGCGGCTGCTCGGCTCGGCCGATGTCATCGGTTTCGAGGCGGGGGTTGCGGCGCAGGTTCTTGATCGCGCCCGGGCTGACGCGCGGCGCGTCCTTGTCGGGCAGGGCGGGGATCTGCCGGTCGAAACCGGATTGGCCATTGTCCTGCGCGCACCGTCCGGCCCCCGCTGAGCTGCGCGTAGAACTTATATGATTGCAAGATTTTAATTAAGTTCCAGGCGTCAGGTGCTGCACATTTACCATTGCGGAAAGCCCGCTTCGGGCTTCAGGGATGGAAGTGAGCATGGGCGAATTGGAGCAGGCTGGACGGCACGGGATTGATCCCGACGCGTTGCCTGACCTCAACGTCCTGACCGGCGTTTTCGGCAGCCGCGCCGATGCTCCGCGCTTCGATGCGGAGGATGACAATCACGCGGTGCTGATGCCGTGTCTCTACCCGTTTGCCGTGCTCGACTGATGGCGATCTGATGCCGATGCGGACTATGCTGGCGACGGCTCGCCGGGATGCTTGGGAATGGGAACAGGGGCAGGCCGGTCTTGCGCAGCGGCTTGCGGACTGGCGTGCCGGCGATGCAGCCGCGCCGGTCCTTGCTGCCATGGAGCGCTTCGGGCGGGGAGAGCCGCTCGAAAAATGCAGCGGCCTGGCCGATCTGTTCGCGGACGAAAGCGGGGCGGCGATGGATTTCGTTCGCAGCTTTGCCGCTGTCGGGCTGGCCGGGCTTCGCGATCATCCGCTCGGGCAACTGCCGCTTCGACACGGTATGCGCACGGCTGCTCCTGCACTGGTGCTGGCCAGCTCGGGCCGTGCCAGTCTTGCTCTTGCCGGCTACGATGGCAGCGTCCTCGATACGCTGCCCGCGCCGAAGACGGCGAAGTTCGCGCCGCGAGAGACATGGATTCATGTGCTGGACGGTACGGGCACGGCCGATCTGGTGCTGCTGCGCGATGAGGAGGCGGAAGGGGAGCGGCGCGTGCTGCATTCCGGCTCGCTCGCGCTTCGGCCCGGCACGGTGGCCTACCGGTATGGACCGCGGCAGGCGCTGCAGGTGCGCTCCGCGAAGGGACATCTCGTGCTGCTGCGCCTTCAGCGCCGGTTTGCCGGCCATGAACCGGCGCGGGAATACAGCGTGCCCGATGGCGCGCTGGTCCACCAGACTGCGGGGCGCGTCGAAGACACCCTGCTCGAACTGGCCGTAAACCTGCTTGGCCGGATGCGCCGCCGGGACGCGGTATGGCCGATGATCCGGCTTGCCTCGGGCGTGAAAGACCCCGAGGCTGGAGAAAGCTTGCGCTGGCAGGCCATGCGGGAAGCGCTGGCGATGGATTCCGCCGCAGGTCTCGATCTGCTGGCCATGCTGGCGACCAGCCCCGGCGATCCGCTGGCGGCCCCGGCCGCCGCGCTTCGCGCTTCGCTGCTGGAAACACGGCCAGAGCTGGGAAGGAGCGGCTAGTGGCCAGGACAATCGAGGTCCGCGATCCGACGCCGGCCTCTCTGGAGGAATGCCTTGCCGAACTGACTGCATGGGGTTTCGATCCGGCCGAGGAAACCAGTCTCTCGCACGCGGCGAACTGGTTGAAGCGGCTCGGAAACAATCCGGGCTTTCTGGGCGATGTGCTGATCGCGATGCTGGCGGGGCAGGGGCAGGTTGCGCTGGACACGCCGCTGCCGCAGGGCATCGGACCGAACCGCGTGGTGCTGGGGCGGCCACGGCGGGGCAATTTCCTTCTGACCGCCGACCTCTGGCCCTCGGCGGCGGACCATGCGCTGCGCGCCAGCACGCCGCAGATGCTGGGCTATGATCTCGTCCACAATCACAACGCCGATTTTCTGACGCTCGGTTATTTCGGCCCCGGCTATGGTGTGGACGACTATGCCTGCGATCCGGAAACCCTGTCGGGATGGATCGGGGAGCCGGTGCTGCTGCATCCGCTCGGCCGTTCGCGGCTGGAGCCGGGGCGGCTTGTCCATTACCGGCCCCAGTGCGATGTCCATTGCCTGTATCCGCCAGCATCGCTTTCCGTGTCCCTGACCCTGACGTACGTTCAGGGTGCACAGAGCTGGGATAGCTGTTACGTTTTCGAGCCGGTGGCCGGGAGCGCCGGAAGCTTTCGCGTGGCAAAAGTGCTGGGTCACGGTTCGAGCGAGGCGTTTTTGCGTCTGGCACTGGCGCTCGGGGGAGAGGAGGCCACGGATCTGGCGCTCCGCTTCGGCACGCAGCATCCCAGCGACCGTATGCGCCTGACCGCGTGGCACGCGCTTGCGGGGGCGGCACCGGACGCGGATTCGCGCGATGCGATCTGGCGTGAGGCCGAAAACTCGGGCAGCCGTGTGGTCGCCGAAGTGGCGAAACGGCAGCGCGCCTAGCGCATAATGCAAGAAACCTGAATCAAGACCGGCTCGCCCTGAGCTTGTCGAAGGGTGTTGGACCTCGCGCAGCGCCAGCGTTCTTCGACAAGCTCAGGACGAGGGGAAGGGGGGGCGGATTTCCCGCACGATGCTCTAGAGTGATTTCGAGGTAGGTGGAATCACCTGCTGGCTCGGAAATCACGGCAAACAAAGAATTTCCCAGAGCCGGTCTGGTTCAATCTGAACCGGAGAGGCTCTAGAACATGCCTCCGGCCAGTGCGTCGATGGCGCCTTGCAGGATCACGGCGGCAGCGGCCGAATCGATGCGCGTGGCGCGTTTGGCGCGGCTCATGTCCTGTTCGATCAACCCGCGCTCGGCGCCGCTGGTGGACCAGCGCTCGTCCCACAGCAGGATCGGCAGGCCCAGCGCGGCGAGGTTGCGGGCATAGGCGCGGCTCGATTGCGAGCGCGGGCCTTCGGACCCGTCCATGTTGAGCGGCAGGCCGATGACCACGCCTTTCACCGACCGTTCGCGGATCAGCGCTTCCAGCAGGGCCTTGTCGGCGCCGAACTTGCCGCGCTTCAGCGTCTTGCCCGGCGAGGCAAAGCGCCAGCCGGCATCGCAGAAGGCCGTGCCGATCGTCTGGGTGCCGAGATCGAGGCCGAGCAGCGCTCCGGCTTCGGGCAGGGCGTCACGGAAGGCGAGCGCGCCGGTGGTGATCAGGGAATCCATCAGTTCCGTGCTTTCTGCTTTGTTGCCGCCTGCTTCACCGCCGACCGTTTCGCTACCCATGCGGCGCTGCGCCGGGCGACGTCCGCGCGGAGATTGGACCAGAACAGCGTCATGTCAAAGACGTGGTAGTTGTTGCCCGGCAGCACGAAGGCATCGAGCGGCAGTTTGGGCGGCGGGCCGATGTGGAGGAAATGGTCCGGCCCGCAAGCCGCGGGCACGACCTGCCGCTTGAGTTCCCCGCTCGCGGTCTTGAAGTCGGGAACGAGTGTTCCGCTGTTCTGCGAGGCGTCACCGGCCCCGTCGCGAGTGCCGGTCAACGGGTTGGTGCACAGGAAGGCGCTTTGACCCACCGGCTGTCCATCGAGGCCCTTGCGGCGGGCATAGGCGGCCATCATCATCGCGGTGTCGGCCGGATCGGCCACGCTCAGCCAGCTGAGCACGCAGCCCGAATCGTCCGCCTTTTCGCAGGCCGGAAGGCCCATCTTCGGCAGGTCATGGTCGATCGAGACCGGCCAGCCCGTGGCATAGGCCGCGATCACGCGCCCGGCGAGCGGCGTTCCGGCGATCCGGTCGCGCAGCAGGCGGCGCAGCAGGAAGGCGCCCTGGCTGTGCCCGGCCAGCACGATGGGGCGGTCTTCGGGCACTTGCGCCAGGAAGGCATCGAAAGCGGCCAGAATATCCCGGTAGGCAAGATCGAGGGCGGCGTTGGCTTGCGGCTTGCCGGTCAGGAACGCGCCGATCGCCGCCTGACGGTAGCGGGGCGCGAACACGGCTTCTGCCGCGTTGAACGGGCTGGCCATCGTCTGGACGAAGAGCCTGGCGTATTTGCGCGAGGTCTTGTCGTCCAGATCCGCGTTCCAGTCGCCCTTTTCGATGTAGCTGGTGGGGTGGATGAAGAAGACGTAGGGCCGGGCCGGATCGATGGTGCGCTGCGCACCGGCGGGGAGCCACTCGGCCGGATCCGCATCCTGCGCCATGCCCGGCCGCGCGATCCACATGTCCGGCTTGTCGTAAGCATTGCCTGCCAGCGCCGGCCTCTCGTGAAACGGGCCGTTCGGCACGAAGGCCATTTCGGTCAGATCTTCGGCGTAGAACGTCAGGATCAGGCGGATCAGGATGTAGAGCACCACGCAGACGGCGATGCCATAAAGGAACTTGCGGGCCATGGCCGCTGCGTCTTGCGCGGCCCGGCGCCGGGGTCAAGCCTCGCTATCGCCCGGCCCTCGCTATCGCTCGGCGGCGTCCTTGTCCGCGTAGGCCGGATCGATCTGCGGCCGCAGGCTCTTGAAGGCGCGGCCGTCGCGCAGGGCGCCCCACCAGGTCAGCGGGTTCCAGGTCTGGGTGCCGTCGAGCGAGAAGGTGATGAACTCGGCCCGTCCGCCGATGTTCGAGAGCGGCACGGGACCGCCGAGGCCGCCGCCCGGATTGCCCATGAAGTCGGTATCGAACGGCGCGCGGCTGTCGGCCGAGCGGTCGCGGTCGTCACCCATCAGGAACACATGGCCTTCGGGCACGGTGATCTCGGGATAGTTGTCGAGGCTCTGGTTCATGTAGTCGATGATGTCATAGGTCGCGCCGTTGGGCAGCGTTTCGCGGTAAGTCGGCAGTTCGTAGACGTCGTGCCCGTTGGGCAGGCGTGTGCGGTACTGCTCGAAGCCATCGTAGCAATGGCCCGGCTGCTGCCCGTCGCACTGGAGCGAATCGTCGGCCGGGATCTGCGTGGCCGGTTCGACCACGCGCTTGATGAATTGGCCGTTGAGCCGGATGCGCCCGTCGACCACGGCGATGCGGTCACCCGGCAGAGCGACTACGCGCTTGATGAGGTCTTCCTTGCGGTTGCCCGGCACGACGATGACGATGTCGCCATATTGCGGGGTCTTGCCGAGAATGCGCCAGGTGTCGCGCGGGAGCAGATGAAAGCTCAGCGAGGACCAGTTCCAGCCATAGGGATATTTCGAAACGACGAGGCGGTCCCCCACCAAGAGGTTCGGCATCATCGAGATCGAGGGGATGTAGAACGGCTTGGCGATGAACGAGTGGAACGCCAGCACGCCCAGCAGCATCAGCGAAAGGCCGCGCAGCTCGTGCCACCAGTTGATTTTCTCGGCCTTTCCCTGCGTCTCGGGCACGGACGGGGTGGCGGTATCGGTCATGACGGGGGGCAACTCTAGTCCTGTTCGGCGGGAAGGGGACGGGCTTCGATGACGACGAAGGCCTGAGCCCATGGATGATCGTCTGTGAGCGTAAGGTGAACCACTACTTCATGACCGGCCGGTGTCAGTGCATCGAGCCGCTCGCGCGCGCCGCCGGTCAGCGCCAGCGTGGGGGCGCCCGATCTGGCGTTCACCACGCCGATGTCCTTCATGAACACGCCGGCCTTGAAGCCGGTGCCCACGGCCTTGGAGAAGGCCTCCTTGGCGGCGAAGCGCTTGGCCAGCGTGCCGGCCTTGGTGAACGGGCGCCGGTTGGCCTTGGCTTGTTCGATCTCGGTAAAGACGCGGGCTTCGAAGCGTTCGCCGAAGCGGTCGAGCGAATTCTGGATGCGCTCGATATTGCACAAGTCTGAGCCCATGCCGATGATCACAGAATTCCTCCCCGAGCTTGCTCGGGGAGGGGGACCGCGATGCCGCAGGCATCGTGATGGAGGGGCAGTGCGGGCCGTTTCCCCTCCGTCAGCCGCGTTGCGGCTGCCACCTCCCCGAGCAAGCTCGGGGAGGGATTGAGAGGCACGGTTTTCACCGCACTTCGTCCATCAGCGCGCGCATCTTTTTCACGCTGGCTTCCAGACCGCAGAAGATAGCCTCGCCGATCAGGTAGTGGCCGATGTTGAGTTCGGCGAGCTGGGGAATCGCGGCGATCGGCTGCACGTTCTCGTAAGTAAGGCCATGCCCGGCATGAGGCTCGATGCCGTTCTTGGCGGCAAGCGCGGACATGTCGGCGATTCGTTTCAGCTCCACCGCGACTTGCTCGCCGCTGGCATGGGCATATTCGCCGGTGTGCAGTTCGACGACCGGCGCGCCCAGCTTCATTGCCGCTTCGATCTGGCGCGGTTCGGGGGCGATGAACAGGCTGACGCGAATGCCGGCATCGGTCAGGCGGCCGACGATCGGCGCGAGCTGGTTGTGCAGCCCGGCGGCATCGAGGCCGCCCTCGGTGGTGCGTTCCTCGCGCTTTTCCGGGACGATGCAGGCCGCGTGCGGTTTGTGCCGCAGCGCGATCGCGAGCATCTCGTCGGTCGCGGCCATTTCGAGGTTGATCGGCAGCCCGGTCGCATCGGCGACGCGCTGGAGGTCGGCGTCAACGATATGGCGCCGGTCCTCGCGCAAGTGCAGCGTGATCCCGTCGCCGCCGGCCTGCGCCACGATCTCGGCCGCCCGTGCAGGGTCCGGATGGCCGCCGCCGCGCGCGTTGCGGATAGTGGCGACGTGATCGATGTTGACGCCCAGTCTCAGCTTTTTGGGGCGCAGGCGGGCGGGATTGAGCACGTTGGTCACGATGGTCCTGTCAGGTTTCCGGGGGGATACGCCGGTTCAGGGGGCGGTTCAGGGCTGGCGGTTCAGGGCTGGCGGTTCAGGGTTGGGCGCGGCTGCCGGGCTTGATGGCAGGCGTGCCGGCCAGTTCGGGGGGCAGCTCGTCGGGCGCGTACGTGGGGAAATTGATCGCCACCAGCGGGAAATAGGGCACGCCGAGATCGACGGCGCCGGCCGAGCGGTCCACCAGCGAGGCTGCGGCGATCACTTCGCCGCCGGCGTCCTCGATCGCCTTGATCGCTTCGCGCGAGGACTTGCCGGTGGTCACGACGTCCTCGACCATCAGCACTTTGTCGCCGGGCTCCAGCTCGAAGCCGCGGCGCAGTTCGAACGTGCCTTCGGGACGCTCGACGAACATGGCGTCGACTTGCAGCGCACGGCCCATTTCCTGGCCGATGATGACCCCGCCCATCGCCGGCGAGACGACTTTCTGGATCTGCTTGCGGATATCGTGCGGCAGAGTCGCGGCCAGGGCCACGGCCAGCCGGGCGGCGCGGTCCGGATTCATCAGCACGCGTGCGCATTGCAGGTAATGCGCACTGTGCCTGCCTGATGAAAGCAGGAAGTGCCCCTCAAGCAAAGCCTTGCTGGCCCGGAACTCGGCGAGGACCTCTTGATCGGTCATGACTGACATTTACCCCTGGTGCGATTTGCATTGATCGAGCGCACGTCCGCACGCCCTATGGTCAAAAATTCCCCTAGAGGCGCTTGAGACACGCGGCAAGCACGCGTATACCTGTTAGAGGAAGGGGGGCAATTGCCTCCGCATTTGGGGTGCGCGTGACCGGGGGGCTACTCGCTTGCGCGTCGATAAAAAGAACGGAAGCGTGACAACGATGACATCCGGCAAACACGCCAGAGCCTTGGGTAATTCCCTGAAGGCGCTAGGCCTTTCTCTCGCAAGTTTCCTCACCATTGCAGCCGTTCCGGCTATCGCGCAGGACGCTGCCGCTGGCAGCTACACGCCGATGAAGCCGACCGAGGGCGTGGGTATGCCCGTTCCCGAAGGCATCGGCCTGCAGGACCAGTATTCGAAGATCGGCGAATATGGCGCGTGGATTCATAACGACGTGCTGCTGCCGATCATCACGATCATTACCCTGCTGGTGCTGGTGCTCCTGATCGTTGTCATGGTGCGCTTCAACCGCCGGGCTAATCCGGTCGCTTCGAAGACCAGCCACAACACGGTGATCGAAGTGATCTGGACGCTGGTTCCGGTGCTGATCCTGATCGGCATCGCGGTCCCCTCGATCGACCTTATCGCCAAGCAGTACAAGCCGGCCCCCAAGGGCGCTCTGACCATCAAGGTTACGGGCAACCAGTGGTTCTGGACTTACGGCTATCCGGACAACGGCGATTTCGAAGTTGTCTCGAACATGCTGAACGTCCCCGGCCAGCCCACCATCAACAACGGTGTGCGCGAAGTCGGTTCCGAGCCCTGGGACGGCCCTTCGCACCTCGAAGTCGACAATCGCATGGTCGTTCCCGCAGGCGAGCCGATTCGCCTGCAGGTCACGGCTGCCGACGTCATCCACTCGTTCGCCGTGCCTTCGCTGTGGTTCAAGCTCGACGCCGTGCCGGGCCGCATCAACGAGAAGGTGCTGATGATCGAGAAGCCGGGCGTCTACTACGGCCAGTGCTCCGAACTGTGCGGCGCCAAGCATGGTTACATGCCGATCGCCGTCGAGGCTCTGCCGCGCGACAAGTATGACGCGTGGGTCCTGACTCATGCGGGCGGCGTGATCGACGGCCAGAAGGCTGCCGGCACCGATACCGATTACCTGCCGGGCGAGCAGCCTGCCGGTGCGGCTCCTGCCGCCGACGCATCCGCTGCGGCCGCTGAAGCCGAATAAGCGCGAACAGAAGGGACAGGGTTTCCGAACATGGCAACGACTGCTGAACACTTCCAGGCTCACGCGGAAGAGCACCATCACGACCACAAGCCGGGCTTCTTCGCCCGCTGGTTCATGTCGACCAACCACAAGGACATCGGCACGATGTACCTGATCTTCGCGATCTTCGCGGGGATCATCGGCGGCGCCGTCTCGGGCGTCATGCGTGCCGAGCTGGCTGCTCCGGGCATCCAGTACCTGCAGTACATCTCGCCGTGGGTGGGTGACGATCCGTCGAACTTCAACGCCACGCTGCACCTGTGGAACGTGCTGATCACGGCTCACGGCCTGATCATGGTGTTCTTCATGGTCATGCCGGCGATCATCGGCGGTTTCGGCAACTGGTTCGTGCCGATCATGATCGGCGCGCCGGACATGGCCTTCCCGCGCATGAACAACATCTCGTTCTGGCTGACTGTCGCCGGCTTCTGCTCGCTGATGTTCTCGGCCTTCGTGCCGGGCGGCACGGGCATGGGCGCGGGCACCGGCTGGACCGTCTATGCGCCGCTCTCGACCACCGGCTCGCCCGGTCCCGCGGTCGACTTCGGCATTTTCGCGCTGCACCTTTCGGGTGCGGGCTCGATCATGGGCGCGATCAACTTCATCACCACCATCTTCAACATGCGCGCGCCTGGCATGACCATGCACAAGATGCCGCTGTTCGTGTGGTCGGTGCTGGTCACCGCGTTCCTGCTGCTGCTGTCGCTGCCGGTTCTCGCCGCCGCGATCACCATGCTGCTGACCGACCGCAACTTCGGCACCACCTTCTTCGATCCCTCGGGCGGCGGTGATCCGATCCTGTACCAGCACTTGTTCTGGTTCTTCGGCCACCCCGAAGTCTACATCATGATCCTGCCGGGCTTCGGCATCATCTCGCAGATCATCTCGACCTTCTCGAAGAAGCCGGTGTTCGGCTACCTTGGCATGGCTTACGCGATGGTCGCCATCGGCGTCGTCGGCTTCATCGTGTGGGCGCACCACATGTATGCGACCGGCCTGTCGGTGAACACCAAGATGTACTTCACGGCCGCGACCATGGTCATCGCGGTGCCGACCGGCATCAAGATCTTCTCGTGGATCGCGACGATGTGGGGCGGCTCGATCGAGTTCAAGTCGCCGATGGTCTGGGCGATCGGCTTCATCTTCCTGTTCACCGTGGGCGGCGTCACCGGCGTCGTGCTGGCGAACGGCGGCGTCGACGACGTGCTGCACGACACTTACTACGTCGTGGCGCACTTCCACTACGTGCTGTCGCTGGGTGCGGTGACGGCGCTCTTCGCGGGCTTCTACTACTGGTTCCCGAAGATGAGCGGCAAGATGCACTCGGAGTTCCTGGCGAACCTGCACTTCGCGGTGTTCTTCGTCGGCGTGAACATGATCTTCTTCCCGATGCACTTCCTCGGGCTGCAGGGTATGCCGCGCCGCTATCCGGACTACGCCGAGGCCTACACGTACTGGAACCACATCGCCACGATCGGCTACATGATCATGGCGAGCAGCCTGGTGATCTGGTTCGTGAACATCATCTATGCCTTCACGGCCGGAAAGCAGGCGGAAGACAACTACTGGGGCGAAGGCGCCACCACGCTTGAGTGGACGCTTTCGAGCCCGCCGCCGTTCCACCAGTTCGAGACGCTCCCCGTGATCGAGGAAGCGGCTCACCACTGATCCGGTGGCGCTCGCGATGACGAGCCGTGCGAAGCAATCCGGAGCCTCCCTGAGAGTGGCTTCGGATTGCCCTTCGTCTGTCTGCCTGCAGCAAACGCTCAGGACAGGCCTGCCGCATCGGCGGCTCGCATCGATGGCCCATTCCGGTGTATGATCGGCCAGCCATGAACCCGACGATTCCCGCTCCTGCCACCACGCCGCTGCCTGCTGACTGGCGTGACCTGTTCGCGCTGACCAAGCCGCGCGTGATGAGTCTGGTGATTTTCACCGGCCTGTGCGGCCTGATCGCCGCGCCGGACCGCATCCACCCGGTGCTCGCTTTCACCGCGATCCTGTGCATTGCCATGGGTGCGGGCGGTGCTGCCGCGCTCAATCAGTGGTGGGAAGCCGATCTCGACGCGGGGATGAAGCGCACGGCCAAGCGCCCGCTGCCGCAAGGCCGGCTGGACCGTACCACCGCGCGCGATTTCGCCGGTGTGCTCTGCGCCGCCTCGGTGTTCCTCATGGGCTTTGCCGTGGGCTGGCTCGCGGCCGCGATCCTCGCGGTCTCGATCGTCTATTATGCCGTCATCTACACGATCTGGCTCAAGCCGCGCACGCCGCAGAACATCGTCATCGGCGGCGGCGCGGGCGCGTTTCCGCCGCTGATCGGCTGGGTCGCCGCCACCGGGCACGTCACTCTCATGCCCATCGTGCTGTTCGCGATCATCTTCTTCTGGACGCCGCCGCATTTCTGGGCGCTCGCGCTCTTCGTGAAGAGCGATTACGCCAAAGTCGGCATCCCGATGATGCCGGTCGTTGCCGGTGAGAAGTCCACCCGCCGCCAGATCCTCCTCTATGCGGTGCTGCTGCTGCCGCTCAGCGCGCTGCCCTGGTGGCTGCCGGGCAAGGAGCATACTGGCGCGATCTACGGTATTTCGGCGCTTGTGCTGTCGAGCCTGTTCCTGGCCCTCTCGGTGCGGGTGGCGTTCCGCGAGCGGCAGGGGCCGGACGACACGATGAAGCCGGAAAAGCAGCTTTTCGCCTATTCGGTGATCTACCTTTTCGCGCTGTTCGCGGCGCTGGTGGTCGATCGCTTCATCGTGATGTGAGCAGGGACGGTATGGAAGACCACGAACAGGACCGCCGGACCGTCGAACAGATCCGCAAGAGCCGCAACCTCGTGCTGGGCCTCAGCCTGGCGGGTTTCGTCATTCTCGTCTTCTTCATTTCGATCGCCAAGATGAGCTGAACGTCATGACGGGGCAGATCAGCGCGGTCGAAAGGGCAAGGCAAAGCAACCGCAAGGTCGCGACTGTCGCCCTGTCGATTGCGCTGGGGATGCTGGGGCTCGGTTATGCCTCGGTGCCGCTCTACCGGATCTTCTGCCAGGTGACGGGCTATGGCGGCACCACGCGCAGGGTGGACATTGCGCAGGCCGCCACCGTCAAGGACAGCGGGCGCGAGATGCGGGTGCGTTTCGACGCCAATGTCGCGCGGGACATGCCCTGGGAATTCAAGCCACTGCAGCGCACCGATACCGTATCGATCGGCGCGCGTGACATGGCGCTGTTCTGGGCGAAGAACGATTCGAACCAGACGGTTACGGGCACGGCCAGCTTCAATGTAGAACCGGAGCAGGCCGCCAAGTATTTCAACAAGATCCAGTGCTTCTGTTTCACCGAGCAGACTCTCAAGCCCGGTGAGGAAGTGCGTATGCCGGTGCTCTATTACATTGATCCGGCGATCCTTGACGATCCGGACAACAAGGACGTGGCGGAGATTACGCTCAGCTATACGTTCCACGTAACGTCGATCGGCGATGCAAAGACACTGGACCAGAACAAGCCGGGCGGTTAAGGCCTGAAGAAATCTGTGCGCGGGGCCTATGGGGGGAACCGCGGAAAAATAGACAGTTGGAAACGGGGAAGTAGGCACCATGGCCGGTACGAAGAACCACGATTACCACATCCTTCCACCGGATATCGCGCCGCTTGCCACGACCATCGGCGCCTTGACGTTCACTTCGGGCATGGTGCTGTTCATGCACGGCATGCCGGGCGGTCACTTCGTGCCCTGGCTGGGGCTGGCGGTTCTGCTGGCATCCATGTTCATGTGGTTCTCGAAGATCATCAACGAGGCGCACGCGGGCGATCACACCCCGGTGGTGCAGCTGCACCAGCGCTACGGCATGATCCTGTTCATCGCTTCGGAAGTGATGTTCTTCGTCGGCTGGTTCTGGGCGTTCTTCGACTTCTCGCTGTTCCCTTCGACGATTGCCGAAGTGGTCGGTGGCCAGTGGCCGCCCAAGGCGATCGAAGCGGTCATGGATCCCTTCGCGCTGCCGCTGCTGAACACGCTGATCCTGCTGTGCTCGGGCACTACCGTCACCTGGGCGCACCACTCGCTGATCCACGGGGATCGCGAGGGTCTGAAGAAGGGCCTGCTGGCGACCGTGCTGCTCGGAATGCTGTTCACCTCGATCCAGGCTTACGAATACATCCACGCCCCGTTCGCCTTCGGCGGCAACACTTATGGTTCGGCCTTCTACATGGCGACCGGCTTCCACGGCTTCCATGTGATCGTCGGCACCATCATGCTGATCGTCTGCCTCGTGCGCGCCTTCAAGGGGGACTTTACCCCGCGCCAGCACTTCGGTTTCGAAGCGGCCGCGTGGTACTGGCATTTCGTCGACGTGGTGTGGCTGTTCCTCTTCGTGTGCATCTACATCTGGGGCAACGCCGGCGCGGTCATCGAGTAATCGCCGCCATCGAGTAATCAGGGGCATCGAAGAATGACGGAAGGCTGGCATCTCGCGCAGATCAACATCGGGCGCCTTGTCGCACCCCATGGAGATCCGCGCGTGCAGCCGTTCTTCGACGCGCTCGACCGGGTCAATGCCCTGGCCGACGCGTCCGAGGGGTTCGTCTGGCGGCTGCAGGATGAAAGCGGCAATGCCATGGGGATCAGCTATTCGCCCGATCCCCTCCTGGCGGTGAACATGTCGGTCTGGCGCGATGCCGATTCGCTGTTCAACTTTGTCTATCGCAGCGCCCATACCCCGGTCATGGCCAAGCGCCGTGACTATTTCGAACGTTTCGAAGGTGCCTATCAGGCGCTCTGGTGGATCCCGGCGGGAACGGTCCCGGCCGTGAGCGACGGGCTGTCGCGCCTGTGGCTGCTCGATCGTTTCGGGCCTTGCCCTCAGGCCTTCACGTTCAAGGCCCGCTTCCCCGCGCCAGACGAAGCCGGACTGCCGGTCGATCACAAGCCCGATCCCTGGTGCGTCGGGAATGCCTGAGCCGGAGACCGGGCCTGAACAGGAAATCGGCAAGGCGGTGTTGCTGGGGCTGTGTCCCAAGTGCGGCGGCAAGACCCTGTTCGATGGCCTGCTGAAGTTCGCGCCGCGCTGCCGGTCCTGCGGACTGGATTACACCCAGTTCAATGTCGGCGACGGGCCTGCCGCGTTTCTCACCCTGATCGTCGGAGCCATTATCGCCGTGCTGGCGATCTGGCTTCAGCTCTCGTTCGAGCCGCCGTTCTGGGTCCATGCCGTGCTGTGGGTGCCGCTCACGACCGTGCTGGTGATCGGGGGCCTGCGCATGGCCAAGGCCTGGCTGCTGGGTGCCGAGTACCGCCGCCGCGCGGGCGAGGGCCGGCTCAGGGACTGACCGTGCGGCGCGTTCCCGTCCTGTCCACGCTTGTCGTGCTGGCCGCCGTGGCGCTGATGGTCTCGCTGGGAGTGTGGCAGTTGCACCGGCTCCAGTGGAAGGAAGCCCTGCTGGCGGACTATGCGGCCGCGCAGCACTCGGGCGCGGAGATTGCCTGGCCGTCGAAGGGCGTGGACGAGGCGCTGTTCTATCACCGCGCGTACTTGACCTGTGCGGGCGTCACGAATCACAGCAGCATGGCGGGACGCAATACTGCGGGCGAATCGGGCATGGCGCAGACCGCGCAGTGCGTGCTGCCCGGCGGCGGCACGGCGCTGGTGGTGCTGGGCTGGTCGCAGCAGCCCAATGATGCCCTGGAGTGGCAGGGCGGAGAGGTTCACGGAACCATCGCGCCGGGGCCGCGGCTGGTCGCCGATCCGCCGCTGGCCGGGCTTCAGGCCAATGCCAGGCCCGATCCCTCGGAAATTCCGAACAATCACTTTGCCTATGCCATCCAGTGGTTCTTCTTCGCCGCCACGGCACTGGCGGTCTATGCGATCGCGCTGTGGAAGCGGCTGCGGGCGGGCTGAGCGGCACGTACTGGTTTCCCTTTCCGGGGCTTTCCTTTCCGGCCTCATCCCGCTAACCGCGCCGAAACAACAGGATTGGCCATGGAATACATCAGCACTCGCGGCAGCGCTCCGGCGCTCGATTTCGAAGGCGCTACGCTTGCCGGCCTCGCATCGGACGGCGGCCTTTACGTGCCGCGCGAGTGGCCGCGCTTTTCCAGCGAAGAGATCGCCGCGATGGCAGGCCTGCCTTACGCCGAGCTGGCCGCCAAAGTCATGGCGCCGTTCGTCGGCGACAGCCTGACTTATGAGCGCCTGCTGGAGCTGACCACGCAGGCCTATGGCCGCTTCGCGCACAAGGCGGTGACGCCGCTCAAGCAGCTCGACGAGCAGCAGTGGGTGCTGGAGCTGTTCCATGGCCCGACGCTGGCGTTCAAGGACGTGGCATTGCAGCTGCTCGGCCTGCTCTTCGAGGAATTCCTCAGCCGGTCCGATCGCAACCTGACGATCGTCGGCGCGACGTCGGGCGATACCGGCTCGGCGGCGATCGACGCGGTGGCGGGCCGTGAGAAAGTGGACATCTTCATGCTCCACCCGCACGGCCGCGTATCGGACGTGCAGCGCCGCCAGATGACCACGGTGCTGGCGCCCAACGTTTACAACATCGCCATCGAGGGCTCGTTCGACGACGCCCAGGCGATGGTGAAGCGCATGTTCAACGATACCGACATGACCGGCCGTTTCGCCATCGGTGCGGTGAACTCGATCAACTGGGCGCGCCTGATGGCGCAGGTCGTCTATTACTTCGCCGCCGCCCTGCAGCTTGGCGCGCCGCATCGTGCGGTGGCGTTCTCGGTGCCGACGGGCAACTTCGGCGACGTCTTCGCGGGCTATGTCGCGGCGCAGATGGGCCTGCCGGTGGCGAAGCTGATCGTGGCGACCAACGTCAACGACATCCTCCACCGCGCGCTCTCCACCGGCGATTACTCGCAGGGCACCGTCACGCCGACGGCAGCGCCTTCGATGGATATCCAGGTCTCCTCGAACTTCGAGCGCCTGCTGTTCGATCTCGGCGGCCGCAACGGCCAGGCCATGGCTGAGCAGATGGCAGGTTTCGAAGCCAGCAAGGCGATGCAGCTCACCAATGCGCAGCGCGAAGGCGCTGCCGCGCTGTTCCAGTCGGCGCGCGCCGATGCCGACGATATGGCCTCGACCATTCGCTGGGCTTGGGAAAGCTGCGGCGAACTGATCGATCCGCACACCGCTTGCGGCCTCTTTGCCGCGCGCACGGCGGGAATCGAGGCCATGACCCCGGTCGTCACGCTGGCGACCGCGCATCCGGCGAAATTCCCCGAAGCGGTCGAGCGTTCGACGGGCCACCGGCCGGGCCTGCCCGCGCGCGTGGGCGACTTGTTCGACCGTGAGGAAAAGTGCGTCGGGCTGCCGGGGACTTACGAGGCGGTGGCGGAGTTCGTCGCCAGCCACGCCACGCCGAAGGCCTGATGGCAGACCTCGTCACCCAGCCTCTGGTCCTCGCCGGCGAGGGCTGGGACGACTACGGCCTTGTCGATTCCGGCCACGGCCGCAAGCTGGAACGCTACGGCGCCTACCGCTTCGTCCGGCCCGAGCCGCAGGCGATGTGGACGCCGCGCCTTGCGGACTGGGATGCGCATGGCGAATTCGTTCCCGGTTCGGACGAGGACGGCGGCGGGCGCTGGCACTTCGACAGGCAAGTCCCGCGCGAAGGCTGGCCGCTGGCCTGGAACGAAGTGGCCTTTACCGCGCAGTGCACGCCGTTCCGCCATCTCGGCTTTTTCCCCGACATGGCGCCGGTCTGGGACTGGATGCGCGCGCAACTGGCCGGGCGCGACGATGCGTCGACGCTGAACCTGTTCGGCTATACCGGCGTCGGCACGCTGGCGCTTTCCGCCCATGGGCCGGTGACGCATGTCGATGCCTCGAAGAAGTCGGTCGGGCAGGCGCGGGAGAACGCGGCGCTCGCCGGTCTGGAAGACCGCCCGGTGCGCTGGCTGGTCGACGATGCCGCCAAGTTCGCCGCACGCGAAGTGCGCCGGAGCAAGCGCTACGACGGGATCATCCTCGATCCCCCCAAGTTCGGACGCGGCCCCAATGGCGAGACCTGGCGTCTGGAAGAGAACCTGCCCGGCTTGCTCGGCGATTGCCGCCAGCTGCTCGACGAGAACAGCCGGTTCCTGTTCCTGACCGTCTATGCCGTGCGCATGTCCTCGCTGGCGCTGGCCGGGCTGATGGAGGAGCTGTTCGCCGGTCTGCCCGGCGTTATCGAGCATGGCGATCTGGCCGTGCGCGAGGATGCCCTTCGACAAGCTCAGGATGAGCGGCAGAGCCGGCTGCTGCCTACCGCGATCTTCGCGCGCTGGCGGCGGGATTAACGATCAATGCCCAAATCCTCCCTGTCGCGAAGCGATGGGGAGGGGGACCGCCCGCGTAGCGGGTGGTGGAGGGGGCCAAAACCCCTCCGTCATTCGCTCCGCGAATGCCACCTCCCCATCCCCTGTGGGGACAGGGAGGATTGAACGCCTTTTTAGGGTTTCACGAACTTCAGCACGAACTGATCGGTCTTGCCCCGGATGGCCGGATCGAAGACCTTGAGGGAGTGATCGTCGGCCGGGTTGGCAAGCGCATCGCTCTTGCCTGCCAGTTGGAAACCGGCGGCCTCGACTTCCTTGATGACGGTTGCCTCGTCGATGCGGTGCAGGGTCGAAGTGACGTCGGCGGGCGCCCCCGGCGCGGCGGCGTGATCGTTGATGAGATAGACTCCGCCGGGCTTGAGCGCGCGGAACGCTGCCTGATTGTAGAGTGCGGCGGCATCGGTGTCGCTGATCTTCGCGTTCTTGAAGTCGTGATAGTTCTGGGTGGTCCAGACGATGTCGACCGGCTCGGAAGCGAGGTCGTCTCCGGCCTTGATGATCGAGACGCTCACTTGCGGGTGATCGGTGGCCCAGGCTTCGGCAGCGGGCGCCGGGCGGCCCGAATCGGCGAAGATGTGGCCTTCGGGGCCGACCGCGAGGCTCAGCAGCCGGGTGTAGTAGCCGCCGCCGGGAGCGAGTTCGGCGATCTTGGCGCCTTTATGGACGCCGGCGAAGGCCATCAGTTCGGCAGGCTTGCGCTCTGCATCGTGCGCCACGTCCTCGGCAGGGCGGGCGCTGTCGGTCACGGCGTCGGTCACGGCGGGGTTGACCGCATCGCCGGCCACTACGGCGGCGGTGCTGGCGAGCAGGAGGGCGGCGATCGTCAGGGAAGGCATCATCTTGGACATTGGGGGCTCTCCACGGTTCGTTCCGGGCGCAGGTCTAACACCCGATGATGCCCGGCTCCACCGCGCTTTGTGGGCGATGGACTTTTGCCCGCCGCGATGGCATCGGCGGCGCATGGCAGACAGCCTTATCCTTGAAGTTGCCGATTTCGAACAGGATGTCCTCACCGGCATCTATTCGGAAGAGACCGGCAAGCCGCAGCCCTTGCGTTTCACGATCTCCGTGCGCCTGAAGCCGATCGCGCATTACGCGCCGGATACGCCGCTCGGGGCGAGCAAGAATTACATGGACCTCAAGTTCGCGGCCTCCGATGCGCTGCCGCCGGGCGTCCATTTCAAGCTGATCGAGGCGGTGGCCGATCACGTCTGCGAAACCCTGTTCCTGCAGGACGAGCGGGTCGAGGCCGTGACCGTCAAGATCGTGAAGCTGGCGATTGCCGAGAACGGCGAGAAGATCGGGATGACGCTGACGCGGGAACGGCGTTGATGGAATTGCTCCACGCCGGGCCTTTGGCGGACGATCCGCTCGACGCCGCGGCGGATTTTCACGCCCGCCTGCTGCCGGGCGTGGAAGCGACGTTGAGTGCGGGCGCCGATCCGCTGACGCTGGTGTTCCTTCCCGCCTCGCATGGGCACCGGGCTTGGCGGCTTGCCGTGGTGCAGGGGCTGGCCCGCCGTTTCGCCCCGTCGCGGGTCAATGCGCTGGAATGCGAGAGCGAGGCCGCGGCCGATGCGGCAGCGCGCTGGCTGGCCGGTGCGCCGGGCGTGACCGGGCAACTTCTGCCGCTTGATGGAAATGGCGCCGGTCCAGTGGTATACCCGGCCGGATGAGCTCAAGCGCCCCACTCGTGGACCAGTTCCAGCGCCGCATTACCTATCTGCGGCTTTCGGTTACGGACCGCTGCGATCTGCGGTGCGCCTACTGTATGCCCGAGCGCATGACGTTCCTGCCGCGCAAGGAAGTGCTGAGCCTTGAGGAACTGCACGATCTGGCACTGGGCTTCATCGCGCGCGGCATCACCAAGATCCGCCTGACCGGCGGCGAGCCGCTGGTGCGGCGCGATATGATCGAACTGGTGCACGCGCTGGGACGCAAGCTGGGTAACGGGCTGGAGGAACTGACCCTCACCACCAACGGCACGCGCCTTGCCGAATTTGCCGAGGACCTGTTCGCCGCCGGCGTGCGCCGGGTGAATGTCTCGCTCGACACGCTCGACCGGGAGAAGTTCGCGCGCCTGTCCCGCCGCGATTCGCTGCCGCAAGTGCTCGAAGGGCTGGCGGCGGCCAAGGCGGCGGGCCTGAAAGTGAAGCTCAATACCGTCGCGCTCAAGGGCGTGAACGAGGACGAGATCGCGGATCTGGTGGCCTGGGCGCACGGACAGCATTTTGATGCCACCCTGATCGAGGTCATGCCGCTTGGCGAGATCGAGGAAGACCGCTTCGATCACTACCTGCCGCTGGCAGTAGTGCAGGAGCGGCTTTCCGGGCAATGGACGATGACACCCAGTGCGCACCGCACAGGCGGCCCTGCCCGTTATTGGGACGTTGTCGAGACCGGCGGGCGGCTCGGCCTGATCACGCCGCTCACCAACAATTTCTGCGAGGGCTGCAACCGCATCCGCGTCACGGCGACCGGCCAGCTCTATGCCTGCCTTGGCGGCAATGAGCGGGTGGACTTGCGCGCCGCCTTGCGCAGCGGCGATCCGGAAGGGGAACTGTCGCGCGCGCTCGACGTGGCGATGCGGATCAAGCCCGCGCGGCATAACTTCGCGATCGAGAAGCCCGGTGCAGCCCCCGCGCTTTCGCGTCATATGTCGACGACGGGGGGCTGACCCGCGATGGCCCTCACTCTGGTGTTTCTGGGGCGTCTGGAAGATGTCGCGGGTGGCGGCAGCCGCGCGATCCCGCTGGCATCCTCGATCGATGCCGTGCTTGGCGCGCTGGAGCCTGAACTGGCGAGCGCCCTGCGCGGCGCGCGCGTGAAGCTCGCGGTCAATGGCATCCTGTTGCAGGATACCGACGCCCCTGTGCTCAAGGACGGCGACGAGATCGCGTTCCTGCCCCCGGTCTCGGGCGGCTGAGATGAGCCAGGTCCGCCTGCTGACCGCTCCGTTCGATCCGGCCCGCGAACTTGCGGCCTTCACGGCCGCGCATCCCGAAGCGGGCGGTGTGGTCAGCTTCCTCGGGCAGGTTCGCGTCGGAGACGGCGTGGAGGCGCTTGAACTGAAGCACTACGAACCGCTCACGCTGCCGGCGATGAAGGATCTGGCTTCGCGCGTGCGCGGGCGCTGGGATCTGGACGGGCTGCTGCTGGTTCACCGCAGCGGGGTGATGGCGCCGGGGGAGCCGATCGTGCTGGTCGCGGCGGCCGCGCGGCATCGCCGCGATGCCTTTGCTGCCGCCGATTACGCGATGGACCACCTCAAGAGCGAATCGTGGTTCTGGAAGCGGGAGAAGGCTGGCGGCGAATGGCGCTGGATCGAGCCGCGCGATCAGGATTTCGAGGATATCGCCCGCTGGGGATGATTCTAAAAGGCCGGTGAGGAAAAGGCCAACGCGGAAAAGAAGGGCGCGTTTGACGGCGGTCAATTTGTGAATCGCGGACCTGAGACATGGTGGCATGACTGTACGGAGGTCATCACGATGTCGAAGCGCTTCAGCCAGGAACAACTTCAGGGCCTTGCCAGCGTCAGCGATTCGCCTTTGCGCCTCGGCGCGGACCGGAAACCGGAATTGCCGCGCGGGCTCTATGCCTTGGCGGCGGTGGTCTATCTGGCTGTCATCGGCACGACGGCGTTGCTGTTCCTTGATGCGGGTCTAGCGCTTTCGATGATGATTCTCGCAAACCTTGTTGTCTTGACCTTCGCTCTGGCGGGCCGCTGGGCGAAGGTGAAGCCGGTCCATGATACCGCCCTGGTGACTGGGGGCAGTCCGCGGCGCGCGGTATCGATGCTCTGAACGGGCGGCGGCTGGCCGGTGATGCCGCCACCAAGGTTCTTTCCCGCCTGTGCTGATCCTGGGCGGGGGACCGGCGGTGCCACTTTCAGCCGCTACTGACTGACCGTTCTGTCCGGCCGGGGGGCTCTAGGACAGAAAGGCGGTCGTTCAGAGGGCCCCTTCCCCATCAGGGGAAGGGGCTTTTTTTTGTGTGTCAGCCGGGCAGCCGGGCCGAGAGCGCTGCGATGATGGCATTCTGGGCCGCCACCCAGCCATCGACCTCATCGCGCGCAGCGGCGATGGCCTTGGCGCTCGGGGTTTCCTCAAGCGCACCTGCCGTGCGGGCTTCGACATAGAGCGTGTCGAGATCGCCGAGCGCGACCATCGCGCTGGACCGGCTCGATTCGAGGCGGGCGAGGGCCACGCTGGCGGTGCTCCACGAATCGCTGCCGGTATCGCCGGCCGCGGCTACGGCGCGTTCGGCGGCCGGGCGGTTGCTCTGGAACTGCTGGTTCGCCTCGCGGGCCGCTGCGACGAGGCCATCGAGCCGGGTGGTGAGATCGGCGCTGGCCGGAGGCAGGGGGGCGGCTGGCGCTGCTGGTTCGCCCGAGACGGGCTTGGCACTGCCGCTGGCGCGTTCAACATCGCGCAGGGCCAGCGACGGATAGCTGCCGGGAGAGGAACAGGCCGAGGCCAGCATCGCCAAAGGAAGGGCGAGCGGAAGGACGGCCGGAAAGGTCAGGGGGCCAAGCGGCAAACGGGCTTTCGCGCGGATCATGAGGCTGCCATAGCATGGCGCGAGAAGGAGGGGAGAGGATTTCGTCTCCGGAATCTCGGCAAGTGGCAGGCAAAGCCCAGTCCTTGGTTGACACGAATCGGGCGTTGCACTAACGGCACGCACTCTTTCCGGCCCTCCGCACCAGGCGGGGTGTCCGGCGCGTCGCCCGCAAGGCTCTTCCTTCACCGGTGGAGAACAGCGGCCGGGGCAAGGTTGTTTCGGCTCGTTTCGGGCACATTGATATTAGGTAAGGGCACCATGTTCGCAGTTGTGCGCACGGGCGGCAAGCAGTACCGGGTTGCCGCCGGAGACAAGATCGCGGTTGAAAAGCTGGCTGGTGAAGCCGGTGAGACCATCACTCTGGACGACGTCCTGCTGGCCGGCAACGACGGCGAGATCGCTGACGCTTCGGCTGTCAAGGTTTCGGCCGAGATCATTGCGCAGGCCAAGAGCGAGAAGGTGTTGGTGTTCAAGAAGCGCCGCCGCCACAACTATCGCCGCAAGAACGGCCACCGCCAGCAGATGACCCTGCTGCGCATCCTGTCGGTCGGCTGAAGCCCTGCATTCGGAGTAACGGGAAATGGCACATAAGAAAGCAGGCGGTTCTTCGCGCAACGGTCGCGACTCAGCGGGCCGCCGCCTCGGTGTGAAGAAGTTCGGCGGCCAGGAAGTCGTCGGCGGCAACATCATCATTCGTCAGCGCGGCACCCGCGTGTACCCGGGCGTGAACGTCGGCATGGGCAAGGATCACACCCTGTTCGCGCTGGCCGAAGGCCGCGTACGCTTCCACGATGGCAAACTCGGCCGCAAGTACGTGTCGGTCGATGCCATGGCAGAAGCCGCCGAATAACCGGATGGTCGGTAAAAGGGCCATCCTGACGGGATGGCCCCGCCGGTTTCTTCGGAAGACCGGCTGAACGAGGGAGAGGGCCAAGGCCTGTCTCCCTCTTTGCTTTTCTCCCTCACTTCGCCGCACACGCGTGTCGCCGTGGCTTGCCGCTGTCGCATTTGACCAATGCCAGAGGCGCCGCTTCCGCTTCACGCGCGCGTGCGTAATCGCAATGTCACGCGTTCCCGATAAGCGGTGCGCGGGGCGAATGAGTGGAGATTCAAGATGTTCATTCGCAGCGAACGGCTGTTCCTGCGGCCCGGCTGGCCCGAGGACTGGGAAGAGGTGCTGGGCCTGATGGACGACGAGACGGTCGTCCGTAACCTTGCCAATGTGCCCTGGCCCTATACCGGCGAAGATGCCCGTTCTTTCCTGAACCTGCGGCACACACCGCGCCTGCCCCGCTTCCTGATTACGGTGCCGGGTACTGCGGGCGCGGACATCGTCGGCGGTGTCGGCCTGAAGGGCGCGGAAAACGGCGGGGACAACGGCGCAGACGGGGCGCCCGAGCTCGGGTACTGGATTGCCCGCGATCACTGGGGGCAGGGCTACGCCAGCGAGGCGGCGAAGGCCGTGCTGGACCTCGCCCGCACTCTGGGGCACGAGCGCGTCACGGCAAAGCACTTCATCGACAATCCCGCGTCCGGGCGCGTCCTTGAAAAGGCGGGTTTCCGGCGGACCGGGCGCGTGTCCGAACGGTTCAGCAAGGGGCGGGGCAAGGCCTGTCCCGCGCGCGAGTATGAACGCGTCTTCGGCGCGCCGGTCGATTGCGGTGACGGGGATGATCTCATGCGATGCAAGCGGGCCGCCTGAGCTGGCCCCTTGAAGGCCGCGGAAACCTTTTGTTAACCCGATTGGCCCAGCTTTCAGTCGCGCGCGATGTCCATTACGCCGAAAGCTTCGTGCAATTTGCCATAATTGGGTGCATCATGCGCTTGCGGGATCAAGACAACGGAGAACCGTCGCATGTTTGTCCGCACGGAGAGGTTATTTCTCAGGCCCGGTTGGCCGGAGGATCTGGACGATCTCGTTGAAGCGTTCAACGGGGACTCGACTCAGCGCACGGCAGTAGCGCCGGTGATGCCGCGCACGCGTGAAGCGATGCGTGAATATCTCGATCGTCCGCGTGATCCGCGCCTGCCGCGGTTCTTCATATACTTGCGCGGTGCCCATGGCGCCAAGCTGGTAGGCAGTATCGGTTTCGGCCAATACGGCAAGGATGCCGAGGTCGATTACTGGATTTCCGCGGGTTATCAGGGCCGGGGCTATGCGCTGGAAGCGCTGCGAGAGCTTGTGGATCAGGCCCGCGCACTCGGCCATCACCGGCTGATCGCGAAGCACTTTGCGGATAGCAGTACCTCGGTCCAGGTGCTCGAAGAGGCCGGGTTCCACGACACCGGCAGGGAGCAGGTGTGCTACAGCGCGCGGCGCGGAGAAGAAGTGCTGGCCCGCCTTTACTCTGTCGATCTGGACCACCGCAGGGACCGGTATGGTGTCGAAAGTTCCGGAGAAGTCCTCAGCGTCTGAACGGGCCGGTTCGGTTGAGGGCGAATCAGTCGGCGAGGTGCAGCCAGGCCGGCATGATGTCCGGCGTGATGTCCTCGATCCGCAAGTGATCGACTGCGAGCCCGAGGTCCGGATAGACCGCACGCTGGCGCTTTTCGTCCGAGCGGTCCAGCGGAACGACGATCAGGCGGCGGTTCACTTTCTGCCGCCAGTTCATCCGCGCGGTGTTCTCCTGCCCGACGAAGCAGCCTTTGGTAAAGCAGGCGCCGTTCAGTTCGGCAGCATTGCATTCCAGCCATAGCGTTTCGCCATCGCCGAGCTCGGCCTGTCCCTCGGGCACGCCGAGCGCAAGCCGGTGCGCGCGCCAGACGGCGTCGGCGCCGTGTTCGTTTTCCCCGGGATCGGCCGGGTCGATGGCGGAGATCCAGCGTTCGCCCAGCGCGGACAGACGCGGATCGGTGGCAGCGGCATCCCCCACATGGGGCCGCCAGTGGACGGCCAGACTATCGTCGCGGGCAATGTCGATGGCCTTGCGCAGGCGGTACATGGTGAGCCGCTTGATCAGCGCCTCGGCCGCGGCCGCCTCGCAATCGAGCAGCAGGTCATCGCCCGCAGGCCAGATTATGAAATCGAACAGGACCTTCCCTTGCGGCGTCAGCAGCCCGGCCCAGACCGGGAGCTGTTTCTTCACGTCGGAGGTGACGAGGCCCTGGAGAAATTCGGCGACGTTTTCACCGGAGCCTTCGCGCGGCGAAAGGCGGATCACGGCGCGGTCGAACAGGCGGGTTACAGTCATGTCTGCCAGATGGGAAGCGCGAGGCCGGGTGCAACCCCTCAAGGACACTTTGCCAGTCGCTCGCGCATTTCATCGAGCACCCAGACGGCTGCGGGCCCCGGCGGGTTGTCCTTGCGCCACAAGGCGACGAGCGCATAGCGAAGCGTCGATTGCTCGGGCAGGTGCAGTTCGACGAGGGCGCCACTGTCGAGATCGTCCTGCACCCGGTGCAATGGCATCGAGCCCCAACCGATCCCTTCCTTGAGCAGCGCATGCTTCGCGCCGAGATCGCCGAGTCGCCAGGAACGCGGGCTGAATACCGAAAAGTCGCGGCCTTCGGTCAGCGGCGAGCGGTCGGTGAGGACCAGTTGCAGGTGCTTGCGCGTATCGCCGGGTTCGATGCGCCCGGCTTGCGCCAGCGGGTGGCTCGGGGCCGCGACGGCGACCATTTCCACCGTGCCGATCGTTTCGCGCTCGATCTCGGGAAGGTCGAGGATGTCGGGCCCGGCAATCGCCAGAGTTGCCCGGCCATCCTGCACCAGCGCGGCGACCGCGCCCAGGGCTTCGACATGGAGCCGCAGCGGCACCGAGGGAAACCGTTCCTGAAAATCGCGCAGGAGACGGGCGAGCACGTGGCCGGGAATCATGACGTCCACAGCAAACGACAATTCCGCTTCCAGCCCCTGCCGCAGGCTGCGCACTTTGGCGAGCAGGGCATCGACATCGTCGGCAATCGCATGGGCTTCGGACACGAGCGCGCGGCCGGCCTCGGTCAATTGCGGCTTGCGCGAGCCTTCGCGGTCGAACAGGCGCATGTCGAGCTGGGCTTCGAGCTGGGCAATGGCGTAGCTGACAACCGAAATCGCGCGGCCCAGCTTGCGCGCGGCGGCGTTGAAGCTGCCTTCCTCGACGACGGCGAGAAATGTGCGCAGATGATCAAGACTGGGGGCGGTGAGATCGGGCATTCAACTTATCCGAACATTTGAGTCGAATTTATCCCAATTTCCCGATCGAATGCCAAGGCCTATCTGGAGCGCATCGAGCCGCATGGCTCACTGGTTCAACATTTATCGAAGGAGTGCTCCATGATCGAACTCCGTCCCTTCGACAGTCTGGGCGCGGCCAATCACGGTTGGCTCGACGCGCATCATCACTTTTCCTTTGCCGACTACCACGATCCAGCGCGCACCAACTGGGGGCGCCTGCGGGTGTGGAACGACGATACGATCGCGCCGAAGACGGGCTTTCCCCCGCATCCGCACCGCGACATGGAAATCGTCACATATGTCCGCAAGGGTGCGATCACCCATCAGGACAGCCTGGGCAATACCGGCCGTACCGAAGCGGGCGACGTGCAGGTGATGAGTGCGGGAACCGGCATCCGCCATTCCGAGTACAACCTTGAGGATGAGACCACGACGCTGTTCCAGATCTGGATCATGCCTGACCGGCGCGGCGAGAAGCCGGGCTGGGGCGCGCGTCCGTTTCCCAAGGGTGACCGTGCCGGTCGTTTCGTTACGCTCGCCAGCGGCCACGAGGGCGACGGCGATGCGCTGCCGATCAATGCCGATGCGCGCGTGCTGGGCGCCACTGTCAAGGCGGGCGATACCGTGACTTATGCGACGGATCCCGCTCGCCATGCCTATCTCGTCCCGGCCACCGGCCGGGTGCAGGTCGGTGAAGTCGAGGCCAGGGCCCGCGACGGTCTTGCCATCACCGGCCTTGAAACCATTACCGTAACTGCGCTTGAGGACGCCGAACTTGTCCTCGTCGACGTAGCCTGATCCCGCCCTCTTTTCTTCCAAGTGAAAGGATTGCCCCCAATGACCGGACGTACCGCCAACCCCAAGATCGAAAAGCTCATTGTCGAGCGCTGGAGCCCGCGCGCCTTCGCGGCGGCCGATATCCCGCAGGAAGACCTTGATGTAATCTTCGAAGCCGCCGGCTGGGCGCCTTCGGCCTACAACGTCCAGCCCTGGACGTTCCTCTATGCGAAAAAGGGCGATGCCAACTGGGATCTGTTGCTGTCGCAGCTCATCGATTTCAACCAGGGCTGGGCGCAGCATGCCTCTGCGCTGGTCTATGTCGTTTCGGCGAACAATTCGACCGGACCGGACGGAACGACGAACCCGAACCACAGCCACAGCTTCGATGCCGGCGCGGCATGGGCGCTGGCGGCGATCCAGGCCCAGGCCATGGGCTATCACACGCACGGCATGACCGGCATCAAGTTCGGCGAAGCGGAAAAGGCACTCGGCATTCCCGACGACCATCGCCTCGAAGCCGCTTTCGTGATCGGCAAGATCGGCGCGAAGGAATCGCTGCCGGAGTTCCTGCAGGAGCGCGAAGCTCCTGCCGACCGCAAGCCGGTGTCCGAAATCGCCAAGGCCGGCAAGTTCGCCTGAGCCGCAGCTTACCGGCGTATGCCCTGTTAGACATTCGCATAGCCCCCAGTTGACGCGAATGTCTGTCCAGCCAGCCTGTCCTTTCGAGGGCAGGCTGGCTTTTTTGGAGGCATGGAGGCAGCCTTACGCGATTACGCGTATTTTTGTGCAATCGATTGTTTTTCCTGTTTGGCTAGGGTCTCTCAAGCGGCCCGAACTAGGTGGCCGTAATGCCAGTGCCCCCCGACTGGCCGTATCTTGAACGGATTCTCGGAGTCGATGGGCATGGAGTTGAAGGCCAAAGGCCGCCTCGGTGGTATTGTCGCGGTAGTATCGCTCGTTGTTGCGATCGTGATCGCGACGGCGGGCTTGTGGATGATCAGTGTGGGCGGCCCTCTCCACAAATCGGAGCAGAGGATGAGCGATCTGACGGCCGACATCCTGCCGCCTCCAGTTTACGTGATCGAGCCTTTCCTCGAAGCGACGTTGCTGACCGAACATCCGCAAACGGTGGCAGAACGCAAGGCGCGTCTGGTCGTGCTGGAAGGCGAATACCGGGACCGGCTTGCATATTGGGCTTCATCCGAATTGCAGGATGACTTGAAGTCCCAGTTGAAGGAACAAGTGGGCGCACGGGCTGACCTGTTCTGGCGCGAACTGGACGAAAGCCTGATTCCCGCCGCCGAGGCTGGCGATCAGGCGGCCCTTCGGGCCAGTTATGGGCGGCTGGAAAAGCTCTACGCCGGCCACCGCAAGGCCGTGGACGGACTGGTGGCAGCAACAGCCAAGGCCCGGCAATCGGTAGCGGACCACGCCATGGAAGTCGTGTGGGTTACCAACCTTCTGCTCGGCGCCGTGGCGGTTGCGCTGATTGTGCTGGTCGTGTTCGGCGTGCGCTATCTCATGACCCGCGCCCTCGTTCCCCTGGCGGAAACGGCTGACGTCATGACGGCGATGGCGCAGGGCGATCTTGAGGCTGGCCGCTGCAGCGATCATCGCAATGACGAGATCGGGGCGATGACTCGCGCCATCGAAGTGTTCCGTAAGGTATCGCTCGATCAGCGCGAGGCGCAGCGGTTGCAGCATCAGGTGGTCAAACGTCTTTCCGCCTCGCTGGAAGACCTCGCACGAGGCGACCTTTCCCAGCGGATCGACGAGCCTTTCGCTTCGGAATACGAGGCGCTGCGAGGGACCTACAACCGGTCTCTGAACCTTCTGGCCGATCTCATCGGGACGGTAGCCGGCGCGGCAGAAGGTGTTTCCAACGGCAGCGGAGAAATTCGTGCGGCGTCGGATGATCTTGCGATCCGCAACGAACGCCAGGCCAATTTTGTCGAGGACATTGCTGCCGGGCTGGAACAGCTGGTACGAAACGTACGCGACACCACTGATGGGACGATCGAGGTGCGCGGCACGATTTCGGATGCGCATGGAGTTGCGGAGGAGAGCCGGCAAGTGGTCGGTGAAGCGATCGAAGCCATGGCGGCGATCGAGGCCAGCGCCAGCCAGATCACCCAGATCATCTCCGTGATCGAGGGGATTTCCTTCCAGACCAACCTGCTGGCACTTAACGCCGGTGTGGAAGCGGCCCGCGCCGGAGAAGCGGGCAAGGGGTTTGCCGTGGTGGCGACCGAAGTGCGAGCTCTGGCCCAGCGTTCGTCCGACGCCGCGAACGATATTAAGCGCCTGATTTCGACCAGCGCCGCCCATGTCGAGCATGGTGTCGGCCTGGTGGGGCAGACCGGCGACCGCTTGCGTGCCATTATCGACCGGGTTTCGGGAGCCAACGAGCGGATCGCCACGATTGCCGGAGCCGCCGAGGTGCAGCGGGCCGCCATCGAGAAGATCCATGGGCTGATCGATGAACTGGACAAGATGACGCAGCAGAACGCCGCCATGGTCGAGGAATCGACGGCCGCCGCGCGCAGCCTGTCTCATCAGTCCGGCGAGCTGGCCGGGATGTGCAATCGCTTCAGGACACGGGATTCCGGGGCTTCAAGCTTGGTGTCCATGCCGGCCAGCCGCGCGAAATCCCTGCCGGCGCGGGCTCCGGCGCCGGTGATTTCGGGCAACCTCGCGCTCAAGACCACCGGTTCCGGAGGCTGGGACGAATTCTGAGCAGGCGAGGACCGGCCGGTGCCGCCGGGTCATGAAATTGCCCTGATTGCATGGTCCAAGAACGGGCCGACAATCGAGAGGGCCGTCATGCCGCTTCCCGACGTTCCACCCGATCCGCCCGTGGCCGCTCAGCAGTTGCAGGATGGCAGTTTCGACCTCAGCGATCTCGGGTCGCGCGGGAACGGACTGTCGGTCGTCAAACCACGCTGCCAGCCTGCCGCCGGCAACGAAATCGTGGTTTGCGCGCCCGATCCGGAAAAGAACCGCGTGCGCCCGCTGTCCGGCGCTTATGACGGCGAGCAGGGGTTGCCTCGGGCCCGGATGGATATCGGAGAAGGCGTTTCTCTCGATCTGCATCTGGATTCGGCAGCGATGCCCGACGGAACCGTGAGCAATCGTGTCATGGTCGGGGTCAAGATCGCGTTCTGAGCACCGGCAAAGCTGACCTTTGCGCCGCTATGGAACGATTGTCTCGCAACTCGCGCCGGTACGCGCCATAGGGGCATCCGGAAAGAGGCATATGAGGTGCATGTTTGCTGCGGGAGCTGGAAGTTTCGTCCTGGACCGGCTGGCGCGTGCGGGCTGCCGGTCATCTGGGCTGGCTGCGCGGCGCGGTGGGCGCGGGCATGGGGATTGCCGTTGCCGGGGCCGTGACCATCCTGCTGGTGGGCGGGAAGGCCGCGGCGCTGCCGTTCCTTGTCGCGCCGCTCGGGGCCTCGGCGGTTCTGGTCTTCTGCGTGCCTGCGAGCCCGCTGGCACAGCCCTGGTCCGTGACCGGTGGCAATCTGCTGTCATCGCTGATCGGGCTCACTGCCGGGCATGTGCTGCGTGACCCCTGGCTTGCGGGGAGTCTGGCGGTCGGCGTGGCGATCGCGGTCATGTCGCTGGCGCGCTGCCTGCACCCGCCGGGCGGCGCCTGCGCCTTGCTCTGCGCGCTGGGGGCGAGCGGCAGGATTCCGTGGGACGGGGCCTATATGCTGCCGATTGCCGCGAACGTCCTGCTGCTCTGCGGCTTCGGCTGGCTGTTCAACAACCTGACCGGACATCCCTGGCCGCATCGCCCGCCCCGCCTGCCGGTGCCGATGCAGGCGGCCTATTCGCGCGATGACATCGTGGCCGTGCTGGCCGATTGGAACGAGGTGCTCGACGTCGAGATCGATGACCTGGACGCCTTCGTGCAGGCCGTGCTGCGCCGGGGCGCGCGAAACGGCTAAGCGCTGTCCTACAGACAGTTCTTTGTGGCAGAAGGGGCAATCATGACTCGTGCCGCCGCATCCTTGCATGATCCCTTCCGGACGCCTAGGTCCGCCTGCGAAGCCGGGCCCGGCGGTTCACTTCAGGACCGTGTCACCGGTGTCAACCAGAGTGTCACCTTAGCCAGCAGAGAGGCCGCGCGATGACCGCCAATGCACCCGAACTCGTCCTTGCAGGGGGTATGGTCCACACGCCCAATGGGTCGGAGATCGCCGATGTGGCGGTACGCGGCGGGAAGATCCTGGGCATCGGCAGCTATCCGGATGCGGCGCGGCGGATCGACTGCACCGGGCTCGACGTGCTGCCGGGCGTGATCGACAGCCAGGTCCACTTCCGTGAGCCGGGGCTGGAGCACAAGGAAGACCTTGAGACCGGCAGCCGTGCGGCAGTGATGGGCGGGGTGACGGCGGTGTTCGAAATGCCCAACACCAGCCCCAACACCGACACCATGATGCGCGTGCACGACAAGCTCGAACGCGCGCATCACCGCATGTACTGCGATCATGCCTTCTATGTCGGCGCCACGGCCGAGAACGCCGGAGAGCTGGGCGAGCTGGAGCGGGTCCCCGGCACGGCGGGCGTGAAGATCTTCATGGGCGCGTCGACCGGCAATCTGCTGGTGGCCGAGGACGAGCAGCTGGCCCGCGTGCTGGCGCATGGCCGCCGCCGCGTGGCGATCCATGCCGAGGACGAGGCGCGGATGAATGCGCGCAAGGGCGAGCGGATCGAGGGCGATCCTTCCAGCCATCCGGTCTGGCGCGACGACGAGAGCGCGATGCTGGCGACTCGCCGGATCCTCAAGCTGGCGCGCGAAGCCCGGCGTCCGATCCACATCCTGCACGTCACGACGCCCGCCGAACTCGAACTGATCGCGCAGCATCGCGACATCGCGACTTGCGAAGTGACCCCGCAGCACCTCACTCTGGAGGCGGAGGACGCCTATCCGCGCCTGGGCACTTATGCGCAGATGAACCCGCCGATCCGCTCGGCCGCGCATGTCGCCGGGCTGTGGCACTGGCTGCGTCAGGGCGTGCCCGATGTGATCGGCTCCGACCATGCGCCGCATACCAAGGAAGAGAAGGCGAAGACCTATCCTGCCAGCCCGTCGGGAATGCCCGGCGTGCAGACGCTGCTGCCGCTGATGCTGGACCATGTGGCACAGGGCCACATGACGCTGGAACGGCTGATCGACATGACCTCCGCCGGGGTGCAGCGCGTGTTCGGTCTGGTCGGCAAGGGCCGCATCGCGGCGGGTTATGACGCCGATTTCACCATCGTCGACCGCAAGGGCCGCTTCACCATTACCGAGGACTGGGTGGAAAGCCGCTGCGGCTGGTCGCCCTTCACCGGGATGGAGCTGCAGGGCCGCGTGGTCGGCACGATCGTGCGCGGCCACAGCGCCATGTGGGAAGGCCAGCTTGCCAATCAGGCGCTGGGCGAACCGCTACGCTTCGCCGGAGCGCTCTGACCGTTTCCTCTTGGACAGCAGATCCCAGCAGAACACGGCGATCGCGGTCCAGATGAACAGGAAGCAGACCATCTGAACGGGCCGGAACGGCTCGCCGAAGACGAACAGGCTCTGCAGGAACAGCCCGGTCGGCGTCACGAACTGGATGAAGCCCAGCACCGAGAAGTCGAGCTGCCGGGCCGCGAGGGCGAACAGCAGCAGCGGAATGCCGGTCAGCACGCCGGCGCAGGCAAGCAGGGCGCTGAGGCCGGGCGCGGTGCCCATCATCAGCCCCTGCGGGGTCGTGGCCTGCCAGGCCAGCAGGCCGAGCGCCGGGACGAACAGCACCAGCGTCTCGATCGTGAGCCCCGGCAGGGCATTGACCGGGGCCAGCTTGCGGGTCAGCCCGTAGCCGGCGAACGACAGCGCCAACGTCATGCTGATCCACAATGTCGGCAGCGCATCGCGGGCAAGGATGGCGACGCCGATGGCCGCGAGCCCGACGGCGAACCACTGCAGGCGCGAAAGCTTCTCGCGCAGGATCACGGCGCCGGTGAAGATGTTGACCAGCGGATTGATGTAGTAGCCCAGGCTCGTCGCCAGCACGTGCCCGTGCATCACCGCGACGACATAGACCAGCCAGTTGGTCCCGATCAGCACCCCGCTGAGTGCCAGCGCGGCGAGGATGCGCGGATTGGCGAGGGCCTGGCGCAATTCGCGCCCCTGGCGCATCACCGCCACCATCACCAGGCAGAACGGCAGCGTCCACAGCATACGCCATGCGACCACTTCGAACGGTGAGACCGCGCGGAGCAAGGCGAAATAGAGCGGGAACAGAGTCCAGATCAGATAGGCGCTCAAGGCCGAAGCCAGACCGCCCAGGCGGGTGGGGTTGCTAGAAGTCATCACGATACTCGGGGAAACAGGGGGCAGGCCCTTCCTCTCCGCTTACGAGGCCGGGCCCTATCCCGCAAGCCTCTCGCTTTACCGCAGGCGCACACTCTTTTTCGGCGGCCATCCGATTGCTTACGGCTTCGTTGCAGAGTGTTCATGTGAACATCGATAAATATGAACATGCGTCACGGATCGAGTCGCCTGACCGGTCCGCTCTGCCGCCCCAGTATTCTGATCCCTTTCTTCGCGCGGACGGCGACGCGCGGGGGGACCGTCCGGCCGCAGCCCTGCGTGTCCGGGCGGGAGGGCGCCTGCGTCCAACGCAGGCGCCCTCGTATCTTGCGGCGCATCGTGCGGCGCAATCTTTGCGCCGGGGGCCTTCCCGAAATGGGACGCCGGACGGTTATGGCTGGCACTCTGGCGGAATTTCGCGTTTCATCGAATGGAGTTGACGGCCCCTTATCCTTTTCGGGGCAGAACCGCGTGCAGGCCGCGCGGGGAAAAAAGGAACGCGACGATGAACACTTCTGCCCGTTTCATGACACGCCTGACGATGGCCGGTCTGGCCGGAACGCTGATGCTGGCCGGCTGCGGTTCGAACGACAAGGCGCCTGCCGGGACCGAGACCGACCCGGCCATGAGCGGCGCCCTGGGCGACCGGATCATGGTCGATCCGGAAATGGCCGGGCAGGAAGGCGCTGCCGTGGCGGCCAACAGCGGGCAGATCACGCTGCCGCCGGAAGACCGTTCGCCGGAGGCCATTGCCGACGCGAAGCAGAAGGCGGCCGCCTTGGCGGGCGGCAAGCTGCAACCCGCGCCGCAACCGGCGCAGGGCGGGGCCGCCTCGCTGGCGGAAAGTGCCGCCACCGCCGCGCAAGTGGCCAAGGCTTCGAAGACCGCGCACACCGATTGCGCGGCCAAGGTCCAGTATTCGAACACCTGGGCCGCCAAGCTGCCGGCGGAGATCCCGGTCTATCCGCGCGGCGCCGTGCAGGAAGCGGCAGGCGTCGACAGCGAGGCCTGCGTGCTGCGCGTCGTCAACTTCGCGACGCCGGTTTCGCCGGACGACGTGATCAGCTTCTACTACACCAAGGCCAGCAAGGCGGGGTACGGCGCTGAATACAAGATGGACGGCAAGGATCACGTGCTGGGCGGCCGCAAGGGCGGCAAGGCCTATGCCGTCTATGCCCGCAAACTCGACAACGGCCTTACCGAAGTCGATCTGGTGACCAGCGGGAAGTAAGCGCTCTTACTTCAGGCCCCGCCTACTTCAGGCCCCGCCTACTTCAGGCCCCGCCTACTTCAGGCCCCGCCTACTTCAGGCCCCGCCTACTTCAGGCC
>NZ_BCTX01000044.1 GCF_001590985.1 Novosphingobium naphthalenivorans NBRC 102051 | reverse complement strand
TTGGCCCTAGCGTGGCCGCCCTCACAATGTCGTGTAGATCGCGCCGAAGTCCTTGCCACCGCCGCCAGCTTCCACGAAGGCCTCGTAGATCTTCGTCGCGTGTTCGCCAAGCGGGACCGTGGCGCCCGCATCACTGGCCCCGGCCATGGCCAGCCGCAAGTCCTTGAGCATCAGCGCAGAGGCAAAGCCGCCCTGATAATCGTTGTCCGCCGGGCTGGCCGCGCCGATCCCCGGTGCCGGGGTATAGTCGTTGAGCGACCAGCAGTAGCCGGTCGACCTGGAGGAGATGTCGTAAAACGTCTGCGGGTCGAGCCCGGCCTTTTCCGCCAGCGCCAATGCCTCGCAAGTGCCGATCATGTGGATCGCCAGCAGCATGTTGTTACACATCTTGGCCACTTGCCCCGCACCGATCGCCCCGGCATGGATCACCGCCTTGGCCATCGGTTCGAGCACGGGTTTGGCCTTCTCGAACGCCTCATCGCTGCCACCGACCATGAACGTCAGCGTGCCGCCATTGGCCGCCGCGATCCCGCCCGACACAGGCGCATCGACCATGGTATAGCCCGCATCCTCAGCCAGTCCGGCAACTTCGCGCGCGGTGGCGACATCAATCGTCGAGCAATCGAGGAACAGCGCACCCTTGGGGGCCTTGCCGATGACGTCGCCGGTATAGACCGCCTTCACGATCGAACCGTTGGGCAGCATGGTAACGACCGCCTCCACCTCCGCCACGGCATCGGAAATGGCGGAATAGGTCTTGCAACCACTTTCCTTCGCCCGGGCGCGCGCATCTTCGGAAAGATCGAAAGCGTGGACCTCGTGGCCAGCCTTGATGAGATTTGCGGCCATGCCGCCGCCCATGTTGCCCAAGCCGATGAAGGCGATTTTCATGTGTTCTCTCCCTTGCCTCTCCCGTTGAGCGGCGCTCGAAAATCATCTTTTCAAAATTCTCGTCATTCCCGCGAAGGCGGGAACCCATCTTCCGCCGTCACATCAATATGATAGCGTTGAAAATGAATCGCCGCCTTCGCGGGGATGACGACGTTTTTCTATTCCGGCTTACCGGCCCTTCCACACGCCCGGACGCTTCTCGACGAAGGCCTTCATGCCTTCCGCCTTGTCCTCGGTGGCAGTGAGCACCTGGAACATCCGGCGTTCCACGAGAAGCCCGGCATCAAGCGTGGTTTCGAACGCGATGTTGACCATTTCCTTGTTCATCATCGCGGCGAGCGGCGGCATCGCAGCGATCGTTTCGGCGGCCTTCATCACCTCTTCCATCAGCTTGTCCGCCGGGACAACGCGGCTGACGAGGCCGGAGCGTTCGGCTTCGGCGGCATCCATCATGCGGCCGGTAAGGCACATGTCCATGGCCTTGGACTTGCCCACCGCGCGGGTCAGGCGCTGCGAGCCGCCCATGCCCGGCGCGACGCCCAGCTTGATCTCGGGCTGGCCGAACTTCGCGTTTTCCGAAGCGATGATGAAGTCCGCCATCATCGCCAGTTCGCAGCCGCCACCCAGGGCAAAGCCGTTGACGGCCGCGATCCATGGCTTGCGCACGGCCTTGACGATCTGGCTGGCGTAACCCGAAAAGAAGTCTTCGGCATAGAACTCCGCACTCGGCTTGTCGGACATTTCCTTGATGTCCGCGCCGGCGGCAAAGGCCTTGTCCCCCGAGCCGGTCAGCACCGCGCAGAGCTGCGACGAGTCCGCCTCGAACTTGCCGAACGCATCGATCAGGTCCGCCAGCACCCGCGAATTCAGCGCATTGAGCGCCTGCGGGCGGTTGAGCGTAATCAGGGTGACGGCACCCTTCTGTTCGACCAGAATCGTTTCGTAGCTCATAAGGGTGTCCATTCCTCCTCAGGGGGTAGCGGCGCGAAGATCGCATCCAGCATCTCGTCAGTCACGCCTTCGGGCGTGGCGGGGTTCCATTTCGGCGCATTGTCCTTGTCGACGATGACCGCGCGCACGCCTTCGGCGAAATCGGGGAGCGTCAGCACGCGGCTGCCGATGCGGTATTCCATCGCCATATTCTGGGCAAAAGTTTCCAGCTTTGCAGATTCGGCGAGTTGCCGCAGCGAGACCTTGCAGGCCTGCGGGCTCTTGGTGCTGAGCAAGGCCAGTTCCCTGGCCGCCCATTCGCTGTCGTCCACATCGAGCGAGGCCAGCACCTCTTCGAGCGTGTCGAAAGCGAAATGCTTGTGGATCTGCCCGGCATGTCCGGCCATTTCCGGCTCGGGCGGGGTCACGGCCAACGCGCCCAGCACGCCCGCAATTTCATGCCCGGCGGCAATACGCCTCTTGGCTTCTTCCAGCACCTCGCTCGGCAGGTAATGGGTGGCAAGGTCCGCCCAGAGGCATTCCTCGCCCTTCAGCCGCGCGCCGGTAAGCGCGAGGAACTGGCCCACACGGCCATCGAGCCGCGAGAGATACCAGCCGCCGCCGACGTCCGGGAACAGGCCAATGCCCGTCTCCGGCATGGCGAAACGGGTATGCTCGGTCGCCACGCGGTACTTCGCCGGCTGCGAGATGCCGACGCCGCCGCCCATGGTGATGCCGTCCATGAAAGCCACCACCGGCTTTTCATACGTGAACAGCTGGTGGTTGAGACGGTACTCGTCGAAGAAGAACTGCCGGCCCGAAACGCCGCCATCCTCCAGCGCGGACCGGCGCAGCAGGTTGATATCCCCGCCCGAACAGAAACCGCGCCCCTCGGAATGGTCAAGGATCACGACTTTCACGTCGGGATCGGTGGCCCATGCGGTGAGGATCTCCGTCATGCCCCGGCACATGCCCAGCGTCAGGGCATGAATCGCCTTGGGGCGGTTCAGCGAAATGATGCCCGCGATGCCCTCACGCCGGATCAGCAATTCGTCAGTCATTATTTCAGCAGATCCCGGCCAATAATCATGCGCATCACCTCGTTGGTGCCTTCGAGGATACGATGGACGCGCAGATCGCGCCAGAAGCGCTCGATCGGATAGTCCTTGAGATAGCCGTAGCCGCCGAACATCTGCAATGCACGATCGACCACCGAAGAGCCGGTATCGCTCGCCAGCATCTTGGCCATGGCCGCGAAGCGGGTCTTGTCCGGCGCGCCTGCCGTGACCTTGGCGGCGGCGAGATACAGCAGCGCCCGGGCCGCCTCCAGTTCGGCGGCCATGTCGGCGAGACGGAACTGGGTGTTCTGGAACTCGGCGATCGGCTGATCGAACTGCCTGCGGTCCTTCACGTACTGGATCGCCTCGTCGAGGCAGCGTTGCGCGCCGCCCAGCGAACAGGCCCCGATGTTGAGACGGCCGCCATCAAGGCCCGCCATCGCGAACTTGAAGCCATCGCCCTCGGCGCCGACGCGGTTCTCGACCGGCACGCGGCAATCCTCGAAGATCACTTGCGCGGTGGGCGAGCTGTTCCAGCCCAGCTTCCTTTCCGGCGCCCCGAAGCTGAGGCCCGGCGTGCCCTTTTCGACCACGAAAGCCGAAACGCCGCGCGACTTGTGCTCACCGGTGCGGGCCATGACGACATAGACATCATTATAGCCGCCGCCCGAGATGAACTGCTTGGTGCCGTTCAGCACGTAGTGATCGCCGTCCAGCCGGGCCGTAGTCTTGAGCGCCGCCGCGTCCGAGCCCGAACCGGGCTCGGTCAGGCAATAGGAGCCGATCTTCTCCATCGTGCAGAGGTCGGGAAGATAGCGGTCCTTGAGCTGCTGATCGGCAAACGTGTCGATCATCCAGGCGACCATGTTGTGGATCGAGATATAGGCGCTGGTCGAAGGGCAGCCGTAGCTCATGGCCTCCATGATCAGCGCTGCATCGAGGCGGCCGAGACCGATGCCGCCGTTTTCCTCGGAAACGTAGATCGCCCCGAACCCCAGTTCGCCTGCCGCCTTCCACACATCGACGGGATAGTGGTGCTGCTCGTCCCACTCGGCCGCGAAAGGCGTGATCCTGTCGGCGGTGAACTTGCGCGCGGTCTCCTGGATCGCGATCTGATCTTCGGTCAGTCCAAACTGCTCGGTCATTCTGGTCCCTGTTCCTGCATCCGGCCCTCCAGGGCCGGCCAGTGCCGGGCAAACGGCACCGGCCCTGCTTCCCGCACCGGTCTCACGCCATCGTCGGAATGACGAAAGCGTTCGATCCGTCGCCACCGCCGTCCGGCCAGCGCTGGGTCACGGTCTTGATCTTCGTCCAGAAGCGCACTCCTTCCATGCCGTGCTGGTTGGTATCACCGAAAGCCGAGCGCTTCCAACCGCCGAACGTGTGATAGGCCACCGGCACCGGAATCGGCACATTGATGCCCACCATCCCCACGTTCACGCGCTGCGCGAACTCGCGCGCGGCATGGCCGTTGCGGGTAAAAATGGCAACGCCGTTGCCATACTGATGCTTCGAGGGCAGCGACACGGCCTCCTCGAAATCCTTCGCGCGCACGATCTGCAACACCGGACCGAAGATTTCGTTGTGATAGCTTTCCATCTGCGGCGTCACATGGTCGATCAGCGTGGGGCCCACGAAATAACCGTTCTCATGTCCCTGCAGCGTGAAACCCCGGCCATCGACGACCAGTTCGCCGCCTTCCTCGGCACACTTGGCGATCCAGCCTTCGACTTTGGCCTTGTGCTGCGCCGTGACCACCGGGCCGTAATGGGCCTCGGCATCCGTGGAGATGCCCACGCGCAGCGCTTCGATTGCGGGGATCAGCTTTTCGCGCAGGCGCTCGGCCGTCTCCTCCCCCACGGGCACGACAACCGGGAGCGCCATGCAGCGTTCACCGGCGGACCCGAAGGCTGCACCGCACAAGTCGTTCACCACCTGATCCAGATCGGCATCGGGCATGACGATGCCGTGGTTCTTGGCGCCGCCCATGGCCTGCACGCGCTTTCCGGCGGCGACCCCGCGGCTGTAGACATAGTGGGCGATGTCGGACGAACCGACGAAACTGACCGCCCCGATCGCCGGGTGATCGAGGATCGCATCGACCATTTCCTTGTCGCCATGGACGACCTGCAACACGCCTTCGGGCGCACCAGCCTCAAGGAACAGCTCGGCAAGGCGCACGGGGACGGAAGGATCGCGCTCGGACGGCTTGATGATGAAGGCATTGCCGACAGCAACCGCCACGGCGAACATCCACATCGGGATCATCGCCGGGAAATTGAACGGCGTGATGCCCGCGCCGATGCCGAGCGGCTGACGCATCGAGTAGATATCGATGCCCGGCCCGGCGCCCTGCGTGTACTCCCCCTTCAGGACATGCGGAATGCCACAGGCGAATTCCACGACGTCGAGGCCTCTCTGGATGTCGCCCCTGGCGTCGGCGACCACCTTGCCGTGCTCGCTGGACAGCAGATGCGCGAGCGCATCCATGTTCTGTTCGACAAGTTCCTTGAAACGGAACAGTACGCGGGCGCGGCGCTGCGGGTTCATGGCGGCCCATCCGGGCTGCGCGGCCTGCGCGGCGGCGACGGCACGATCGAGCACGGCCTGATCGCCCAGCGCGACCCGGGCCTGCACTTCACCACGATTGGGATCGAAGATATCGCCAAGCCGGGCCGGCGCACTGCCGCTTCCACCGACCACGAAATGGTCAATCAACCGCATTCCTCTCGTCCTTTCGTCAATTATTTCCGGAAGGACAGTTGGTCCGGGCTGGATTTGCAGGCAAGCTGAAAATTTGCCATCATCAACTGCATAATTGCAGGTTAGAGAAGCCCATTCCGCCATGACGATCCCTTCCATTGACTGGAGCGACTACCAGGCCTTTCTGGCCATCGCCCGCGCACGGCAACTGGCAGGCGCAGGACGCTTGCTCGATGTCGACCCCACCACTGTCGGACGCCGCCTGCGCCGCCTTGAAGCCGCGCTGGGGACCACGCTTTTCGAACAGACCCGAACCGGCCAGGAACTCACCGAAGCGGGCGAGACATTGCTCTCCTCGGTCGAAGCGATGGCCAGCGCGGCGGGACAGATATCCGAGCGCACGCGCGCGACCGAAGGCCTGAGCGGCACTTTGCGGGTAAGCACCTCGGAAGGCTTCGGCTGCTGGTTCCTGGCCCGGCACCTTCCACGCTTCCACACCGCGCACCCGCACCTGACCATAGACCTCATCGCGAGCAGCGGCTTCCTCAGCCCGAGCCGCCGCGAGGCTGATGTCGCGATCATGCTGTCGCGTCCGCGCACCGGCCCGCTGGTGGCGCACAAACTCTCCGACTACGGGCTCGCGCTCTACGGCAGCCGTGAATACCTTGAAGCGAAGGGCCTGCCCAGAAGCCGGGCGGGCCTTGTCGAAGGGCACGTGCTGGTCGGCTATGTCCCGGACCTGCTCTATGCCCCGGAACTGGGGTATCTCGACGAGGTGCACGCCGGCCTCAAGCCCAACATCCGCTCGTCCAGCATCACCGCACAGCACAGCCTGGTGGCCAGCGGCGCCGGACTGGGCGTGCTGCCCTGCTTCATGGCCGATGCCGACCCGCGGCTGGTGCCCGTCCTGCCGGAATACCGCATCCGCCGGACCTTCTGGTTCGTGACTCACCAGGACATTCGCCAGCTTCCACGGATCAAGCAATTCCGGCAGTGGCTTGACGAAACCGTCGCGAAAATGGAGGGAGTGCTCAAGCCCTGAAACGGTACAGAATCAATTGGACAGGAAGGCGAAGCCCGTGAGTGAGACAACCATCGATCCGGCCGCTTTCCGCAAAGTGCTCGGCAGCTACCCCACGGGGGTCTGCGTGATCACCGCGCTCGACGGGGAGAAGCCCGCCGGCATGGTGGTGGGTTCGTTCACGTCCGTTTCGCTCGACCCGCCGCTGGTGGGGTTCTTCCCGGACAAGTCTTCCTCATCCTGGCCGCTGATCGAAAAGGCCGGGCACTTCTGCGTGAACGTGATGGGCAGCGACCAGCAGGACGTGTGCCGCTCGGTCTCCGCCAAGGGGGACGAAAAGTTCGTCGGCGTGGAATATGTCGTGTCCGACCATAACCTGCCGATTATCCGCGATGCGATCGCCTGCATCGAATGCAAGCTCTATTCCGTGACCGAAGCGGGCGACCACTGGTTCGTCCTCGGCCAGGTCCTGCGCATGGAAACCGTTCGCGAGGACGACCCGATGCTGTTCCATCGCGGCCGCTACGGCGGTTTTGCCGAACGCATGTAACCTCTCCGCCTTCGCGGCGGGCGTTACCGAGAGGCGGTGATGTCCATCCCTTTTCCCATGGAACTGGAGAACGCGGCCCTCGTTGGCGAGCGGCGAGACGGGCAAGGCATCCCGCTTGTCCTGATCCACGGCTTCGGCGGTTCAAGGCATGACTGGCAACCGCTTGTCGCAGCCCTGCCCCAAAGCCTGCCGCTCATCACCTACGACCAGCGCGGTTTCGGCGATTCCACGGGAACGCCGGGCATTGCCTTTTCCCATAGCGACGATCTGCTTGCGCTTCTGGACCGGCTTGGCATCGAGCAGGCGGACCTCTGCGGCCTGTCGCAGGGCGGCGCCATAGCGCTCCATCTCGCGCTCGATCATCCGGGCCGGGTCCGCCGGCTGGTGCTCATCAGCCCCGGCATGACCGGCTGGCCGTGGTCGGACGAATGGATCGAGCGGTGGAAGCAGGTGAGCCGCACCGCCCGCGCGGGCGACATGGACAAAGCCCGCGACCTGTGGTGGCAGCACCCCTTCTTCGAACCCGTCCGCAACAGCCACGCCGCCAATCTGCTGCGCGCGTCGATCGATGCCTTCCGCGGCCAGCAGTGGATCCAGGACGATCAGCGGCGCGAAGCGCCCGACGCTGACCGGCTGACCGCCCTTGGCGCCCCCACGCTGCTGCTGTCCGGTTCCCTCGACATGCGCGATTTCCACCTGATCGCCGACCAGATCGAAAGTGCCGGACAGAATGTGACCCGTATCGACCATGCCGGTGCGGGCCACTTGCTCAATCTGGAAATCCCGGCGGTCATCGCACAGGAAATCACGCACTTCCTCGACCGTTGACGAAGAGCCCCAACGCTCAAGCGTGACGCCCGCCGTGCAAAAGGCTGGCGGCCGCTCCGGCCTAGGGGGCGGGCGAAGCGATCATGCCTCCAGTTCGCCGAAAGCCGCCGTTCTTCGCGGCTGGGAACGGCGAAACATTGTCAGCATAAACAGGAAATTATCCCGAGAGGAAAGGCGGTCATACTGCATTCATCGACTCTCGCAGATGGAATGGCAGATGGATATGTCCCCCGGAAATCAGGCGCTCGTGCTGAAAGCCGAAGCCCTCATGCTCCAGGCGCTCATCCTGCTCGACGAAGCCCATGCCAGTCTTCCCGCGGTCCATCTCCAGTCCGCGCTGGACCTCCTCGAGAGCCAGCAGCCAAGCACATCAACGCAGCCTTTCCGGCAGACAGTCGCCGCGCCCGGGGTGTGACAGCACCCTGACCGCTGCAACCGCCGCGCGATCTCTCTTCCGGCAGCATTCCCGGCAGCCCTCGCGCGTCAGGCCAGCGCCGGTTCCTTCGGCACGCCGCGCTTTTGCGGCCTCTGGCGCTTGAGGCCGATCAGCGGCCGCAGCGGCCCGATCTCGCGCCCGATCAGGTAGAACAGCCAGGAGCCGACAGCCACCGACGTGATCAGCACCAGGAATTCCGGCAAGGCCGTCATGCCCCAGTCGCGGATCTGGTACATGACCAGCACCATGACCGTCTGATGCGCGATATAGACGGGGAATACGGCTTCAGCGAGCGTCGTGCGCCAACTGGCGTCATAGTTCCAGTACCGGTCCGCAATCCCGAACAGCGCGATCACCGTGCTCCAGCTCTGTACCGACTTCGAAAAGCATAGCGGCGCGCGCCATTCGGGCGGCGTCGGCACATTGCCGGGGAATATCGCGGTATCCGCGGCTGTCCACACAAAGCCCGCCACGGCCAGAACGGCGGCCACCTTCCACTGCCTGGCAATCGCCAGCCGCAGGACCTCGGACTGCCGCAGGAGAAAGCCGAACAGGAACATCCCGCAGTAGTGCAGATGCGCCGCCCGGTCATCGAGCAGGCTGTGAATGTCGGTCCAGCCGTAGGGCACGTACTCGCGCACGCCGTAGATCAGCGCGATCCCCAGCGGCAGCAGCAGCGGCCCGGACAGCAGCTTTTCCGCCGCATGGCGGATCGTATCCCGCGCTCCTTGCGGCAACACTGCGCGAACCGCGCACAGCAGCATGGTATAAGCGAGCAGATAGATCACGAACCACAAGTGCATGGTGCGCGGCAGGTATTCCCGGTTCACCGTGCGGAAGCTGAAAGCATCGTGGACCAGGTAGTAGAGATAGCCGTGGTCATAACCGGAATTGACCAGCCCCATGTAGGGCTGCGGCGGCACAACCACGATCAGGCCGAAGATCAGCGGGATGCCCAGCCGCGCAAGGCGGCTACGGAAGAACGCGCCAGTGCTCCCCTTGTCCTTGGCCAGCAGCGCGGCACTGGCATAACCGGAAATCGCAAAAAGCAGCGACAGCCGCCAGGGGCTCAGTCCCAGCAACGGAATTTCGGCCCAGCTAACGACGCCGCGTGTCGGCGTCTGATAGCCCCAGGGCGTGAAACTGTAGCCGACATGATAGAAGATCAGCAGCACGAACGCGCCGATGCGCAGCCAATCCATGCCGTAATGACGTTGCGACGGAGCGGGCTTCATCTCTTTCCAAGTACGAAGGCGGCTTTGGAGGCCGAAGTGAAGGCCGCCTTAGGCGGGTTGCCTCCGCTCTGCAATCACGCGGTTGTATCAGCACCGATACGGTGCAATCCCGCAAAAAGGCAGAGCGGGAAACCCTTTTGCACGCTCTTTCCTGCGAAGCTTGCGGTTTTGGCACCCCGGTAGGGTGTGAAACCTTGACTTACGGGCCGGTCCCATTTCCTTAGGACCCATTCGATTTCACCCATGGTCCCGCGACGTGCGGACCTTGAAGGATTGCCGATGAAGGTCCCCTCCTCGCGTATGACCATTACCGAGATCGCCGAAATGGCCGGCGTCTCGAAGAAAACGGTCAGCCGCTACTTCAACCATGCCGACCTGCTGAGCGGAGAGACCCGCGCGAAAATCGAAGCGGTGATTGCCGATACCGGCTTCGTGCCCAATGCCCAGGCGCGGGCGCTGGCCCTTCAGCGCAATTTCCTCGTTGCGCTGATCCACGACAATTCGGACCGCGGCGTGTTCGAACTGGTCGAAGCGGGCATGACCGAAGCGCTGGAAGGCAGCGAACTCGCTCTCGTGCTGCAGCCGATGGCCGCGCGCGACGCTGCCGTCCGCCTGCGCGCCTTCATCGACCGGCTGCGCCCAACCGGCGTCGTCCTGCTGCCGCCGCTGTCCGAACGTGAGGATCTGGCCGAGATCTGCGCCAATGCGCAAGTGCGGTGCGTCCGCCTCGGGCGGGTGCGCGGCGATCACGGGCTCGCCTGCGACGATCGCAGCGCCATGGCCACTCTGGTCACGTGGCTGGTCCGGCTCGGGCACAACCGCATCGGCTTCATCGGTGGCCCGGAAAGCTCGCTGACTGCCCAGCAGCGCGAACTGGGCTATCTCGACGCCATGGCCGACCACGGGCTGGACCGCGGCCCCTCGCTAATCGTCGCCGGAGACAACACGTTCGAATCCGGCATTTCCGCCGGACGCCTGCTGCTGGAAGTCAGCCCCCGCCCCACAGTGGTGGTCGCCTGCAACGACGAGATGGCGAACGGCGTGCTCCACGCCGCGACGCAGGCCGGGATAACGGTTCCGGCAGACCTCTCGGTTGTCGGTTTCGACGATACCCCCCTCGCCGCCCGGACATTACCGCCGCTGACGTCGATGAGCGTGCCGTGGATCGCCATGGCGCATGAAGCCGTCGCCCGCATTGCGAAAGGCCTGTCCCAGCCGGATGCAGCAGCCGGTTTCGAAGCCGAACTGATCATCCGGGATTCGGTGATGCCTGCCGCGACAGCCGGAACCGCGCCTCAGCCGAATCCATCCCAGCCGAACCTATCCCAGCCAAATCCGTCCTAGCCGCCCAGCCCTTTCAGGGCTTGCGGGCGAACCAGATCACGTGATCGTATCCTTCGCCGTTGGGCAGGGACGTGAGTGCCGAAGTGGAAACCGTGAAGCCGGCCTCTTCCAGCCGCTGCGTAAAGGCCGGGTCGGGCCAGGCGGACCAGACCGCCAGAATTCCCCCGGGCCGAAGCGCCCACATCGCCTCGCGCAGGCCGCGCTCGGAATAGAGACCGTCGTTCTGCCTGCGTGTCAGCCCTTCGGGGCCATTGTCGACATCGAGCAGGATGGCATCGTAACCATCGCGCGCCGCCCGGATCAGCGTGGCGACATCCTCATCGACCAGCATGACGCGCGGATCGTCAAGGCATCCCGCAGTAATCTGCCGCATCGGCCCGAGCGCCCATTCGATGATCTCCGGCACGATCTCGGCGACGCAGACGCTGGCATCGTCCCGCAAGGCCGCCAGTGCGGCGCGCAGCGTGAAGCCCATGCCATAGCCACCGATCAGCATCTGGATCGCTTCGCGATTGCCCAGACGCTCGCAAGTCATGGTCGCCAGCGCTTCTTCGGATGCACTGGCCTCGGTGCTCATCAGCTCGTTGTCTTCCAGCAGGATGGTAAAACCATCGCCGTGCTGCACCAGGCGCAGTTCCACGCCGTCGGGCACATGGCCAACCCCCACCAGCACATCTCGCTCGATCATGAATACTCCCGGCGCAAGGCGCCATGTGCCGGCAGACGTCCGGCGGACAAGCTTGGGCAAAAAAGGCGCAAGCGCTTGATTTCAGAAGGACGTCCGCAGCCGGCAAGGCTTTGGAAGACCACGCAAATTCGAAGAGTTGGAGGAGGATTCTGCCCGTATTATCCGCACCCCGGGCTGTAAGCGGGAGCACGGTGCGTCTCTCAGCCGGGGCATGCCTACGGAATGATAGGCCCCGATGCCTTCGCCATGGACGCCTTCCCGCCGGGGTTCAAGCACTGTTCGCATGGCCGGCCGATTGGCTGTGGATTGCCCCGCCGGGAAAGACCGCCACTGCACCTATTCACGCTGTCGCACTGACGGGTTTCGTGCTACCAACGATCCCGTTGACGTCGGATATACGACTGGTCTCGACAATCTTGGCTCTGGCAGCGCAATTGCACTGCCTTTCCCGCTTGCGGCGATTTCCTTTCAATTAATGATTTGACGCACGGCCGGTGTCCGCAATCTCGCGGCCGCCACACTTGTTTCTGGAAAGGAAACACCCATGCCCATCGGCACCGTAAAATTCTTCAACACCGACAAGGGTTACGGCTTCATCGCCCCCGAGGACGGTGGCCCAGACAGCTTCGTTCATATTTCGGCGGTGCAGAACGCCGGCATGTTCACGCTCGAAAAGGACCAGCGCCTCTCCTACGAGATCGAAGTCGGCCGCAACGGCAAGGCTTCGGCAGTGAACCTGCAGTCTGCCTGACCACAAGATGGGCCGAAGCGCGCTCCGGCTGCGCTTCGCCCCCCTTCGCCAATACGACCTCGCTTCCGTTACCGCCCCTTGAACGCCGGCTTGCGCTTCTCCACGAACGCGGTCACGCCTTCGAGGAAATCCTCGGTCCGCCCGGCAATGCGCTGGCTGCTCCTTTCGGCCTGCAGCGCCGTTTCGAGGCTCGAATCCAGCGCGTCCCAGGCCAGGCGCTTGATCATGCCCAGCGCGCGGGGGCCGGCGGCAAGCGATCTGGCAAGCTTCATCGCTTCGGCATCGAGCTCCGCCTCGGGCACCACTTTCGTTGCAAGGCCCCAGTCGAGAGCAGTCCTGGCGTCGATCTTTTCGCCCAGCAGCATCATCTGCATTGCGCGCACGCGGCCGACGGCCTGTGCCAGCAGATACGTCGCGCCGCCGTCCGGCACGAGGCCGACATGGCAGAAGGCGCAGAAGAAAAAGGCGTTGTCGGCCATCAACACCACGTCGCCCGCTGCCGCGAGCCCCGCGCCGTAACCGGCGGCCGGGCCGCGGATCACCGTAATGACGGGTTGCTCCATGCGCTTGATCGCCAAGATCACCGGATTGAACGCGCGGTCGAGCTGGCCGCCGACATCGCGCATGGGATCGGCAAGCATGTCCTGCGCGGCGGACAGGTTCGCCCCCGAACAGAACCCGTTGCCTTCCCCCGTCAGCAGTACGGCGCGCGCTTCGCGGGCGGCGCGGTCCAGGGCATCGGTCATTTCATGGCCCATCGGCTCGGTGATGCCGTTCATGGTCTTGGGATCGTTGAGCGAAATGCGCGCGACACCGTCCTCGACGCTGTAGAGGATATGCTCGTAAGCCATTCAATTCTCTCCGTTCAGGCCTGCCGCTCCAGGGCCTGTGGGGATTGAGGTCATACGAGCCTGCGAACGGCGGCTTTCTGCGCTTCCGGTGCTCACGTACCATAAAGTACGCTGCGCACCGGTTCTCGAAATCCACCATTCTCGGCGCCGTATGGCCTAAATCCTCACAGGCCCTAGGAGCCGCATGATATTCGCCGTCATTGCGGGCTTCGTGAAGCGGGCGCAAGCCGCACCGGGCGGTTTGCCGCCCGCAATGACGAATTCCGGGACCGCCGTCCTCAGCCCAGCATCTGGCCGAGGCGTTCCTTGACGATGGCCTCTGCCCCGCCAACTATCCCTTCGATCAGGTCCCGGCAGGTCGGGATATCGTGGATCAGGCCCTGCACCATGCCTGCCCAGAAAATGCCCTGATCGACATCGCCGCTCTTGAGCATCTCACGCCCCAGAGCGCCTGAAACATAGGGACGGATATCCTCGAACTCCGTTTCCGGGCGGGCCGAGATCTCGACCACCTTGTCCGAAACCGAGTTCTTGCCCACGCGCGCGGTGTTCCTGAACTTGCGGAAGATCAGGTTGGTCCCGCGCTCGTCGTTGTTCACGTAGAGCTGCTTGATATTGTCGTGGATCGGCGCTTCCCGGGTGGCGCAGAAGCGAGTGCCCATGTTGATGCCTTCGGCGCCCAGCGCCAGCGCCGCGACGAAGCCACGCGCATCGCCGATACCGCCGGAGGCCAGCATCGGGATCTTCACCTTGTCTGCGGCAGAGGGGATCAGGATCAGGCCCGGAATATCGTCCTCGCCCGGGTGGCCGGCGCATTCGAAACCGTCGATCGAAATGATGTCGCAACCATGACGCTCGGCCGAAAGCGCGTGGCGCACGGCCGTGCACTTGTGCAGGATCTTGATTCCGTGCGGCTTCACCATTTCCCAGATCTCGCGCACCTGCTGGCTGCCGGCGGTCTCGATGATCCTGACCCCGCCGTCGATCGCGGCCTGGGCATAGCCCTTGTAGTCGGGCGGCTGGATCGTGGGCAGAATCGTAATGTTCACGGCAAAGGGCTTGTCCGTCATCGACCGGCAGCGCTCGATTTCCTCGCGAAGTGCCTCGGGGCTCGGCTGGGTCAGCGCCGTGAGCGTGCCGAGGCCGCCCGCGTTGGAAACTGCACTGGCCAACTCGGCCACGCCCACGCCCTGCATACCGCCCTGCACGATCGGATGCTCGATGCCGAGCATCTCGGTAACGCGAGTCTTGAATGCCATTCCTCTTTACTCCCTGAATTCTCGTGCAAACGGCCCTGGGCCGGAATTGCGCCCGCCTGCGTCTATCGGCTGCGCGCGCCCCTGCCAAGCACGCCAATGCTCCCTGCACGGCCGTTGAAACGCGGCCGCGCCATCCTAGATTCCCAAGACTATTCCGAAACGGACAGATGGAGCACAGAAGCAAGTGAACGGTATCAAGACAGCCATGCTGCTGGCGGCGCTGACAGCGCTGTTCATGGGGCTCGGCTATATGTTCGGCGGCACCGGCGGCGCGGGCATTGCGCTGATCGTGGCGGCAGGCATGAACCTGTTCACCTACTGGAACGCCGACAGCATCGTCCTGCGTATGCACAATGCGCGCGAAGTCGATGCTCGCAGCGCCCCCGAATTCTATGGCATCGTCGAAGGCCTTGCCCGCAAGGCCGGGCTGTCGATGCCGCGCGTCTATCTGATCGACACGCAGGCCCCCAATGCCTTCGCCACCGGACGCAATCCCGAAAATGCTGCGGTTGCCGCCACGACAGGCCTGCTTTCCATGCTCAGCCGCGAGGAAGTGGCCGGAGTCATGGCGCATGAACTGGGCCATGTGCGCAACCGCGACACGCTGATCATGACAATGGTGGCCACGATCGCGGGCGCCATCTCGATGATCGCCAACTTCGGCCTGTTCTTCGGCGGCCATGGCGACAACCGCCCCAACCCGCTGGCGGCCATCGCGGCCGTGTTCATGGCACCCTTCGCAGCGATGATCGTGCAGATGGCGATCAGCCGCACCCGCGAATTCGGCGCGGACAAGGCCGGGGCGGAAATCAGCGGCAATCCCCGCGCGCTGGCCTCGGCCCTGGCCAAGATCGCTGGCCCGGCAGCACACTTGCGCAACCCGGCGGTCGAGCGCAATCCGGCAACGGCGCAGCTCTACATCGTGCCCTCTCACGTCTCGGACCTGTTCTCCACCCACCCCGCCACGGAAAAGCGGATTGCCGCGCTGATGGCGATGGACGGCGGCGCGGCGGCGACAGCCCCTTCTGTGGTTTCCGTGCCCCGCACGGCGGCCGCGCCGAGACGCTCTGCGCTCGATCCCAACCGCTTGCCCTGACGGCGCCGCCTTGCGGCTTGCCGCAGGAAAAGGTCCCGAAAACACGCCTTGCGAGACTGTCCTTTCCGAGGGCCTCAAGCTGTCAAATCGGGCGCATAGTAGAGGCCATAGACAGCAAGGAGATTCGCCCATGTTGGATCACATCGGTATCGGCGCGAGTGATTTCGCAGCTTCCTGCCGGTTCTACGACGCGGCCCTGGCCCCGCTCGGCGTGACGCGCATCATGGAACTCACGGCGCAAGAGACCGGCGGCTATGCCGGGATCGGATACGGCAAGGACGGCAAACCCTTCTTCTGGCTCGGCAACGACGGTCCGCGCGGCCCCGGTGTGCATATCGCCTTTACCGCCGGAAGCCGGGCCGAAGTCGATGCCTTCTACGCAGCGGCCATGCACGCGGGCGGGCGCGATAACGGAGGCCCCGGCCTGCGCCCGCACTATCACCCCTCGTACTATGGTGCCTTCGTGTTCGATCCGGATGGCCTCAACATCGAAGCGGTGTGCCACAAGCCGGAGTGATGCCCGGCCGCGTTACGTCCCGGCCGTGAGCGCGGCGACGAGTGCCTTGACCTTTTTCTGCCGCCACTGCGGCAGCGGAGCGACCAGCCAGTACCCCCGGCGGCAGGGCGCATCGATCGCCTTCACGGCCTCCGTACCTGCCATCCCGGTGGTCAGGAGGGCCGGCACGCGTGCCTGCCCGAGCCCCGCCAGCGCCGCCGCAATCGCCTGCCCGGCATCGGCGACCATGACCGGCGGCTTGCCGTCTTCCCCGTCACTGTCTTCGGAAGGCGCGCCCTCGCCGCTTTCCGGCGCCGGGTCACCCGGCCAGCCGATCCAGCCGCCCTCGCCCACCATGACCCAGTCCGGATCGCCCAGCGGCACGCCTTCCAGATCGCCCGGACCATCGGTCCAGCGCACCGCGATGTCGAGATTGGCTTCGGTGAAATCGGTCATCTCGCCGTCGAGCAGCACGAAGCGGACTTGCGGATTGTCCGCGCGGAACGCGGCAAGGCGCGGCGCCAGCCAAGCGGCGAAGAATTCGCGCGGGGCCGCGATGGTATAGACATGGCTGGACTGACCCGCCTGCATGGCCTGCACCGCATCCTCGAAATGAAGGAATCCGGTGCGCAGCGCGGCAAGGCCGGAGCCCGCCTCGTCGGTGAGTTCCAGCCCCTTGCTGGTGCGGCGGAACAGGACGACGCCGAGCAGGTCCTCCAGCGCGCGAATCTGCTGGCCGACGGCGGCCGGCGTCACCGCCAGTTCGTCCGCCGCACGCGTGAACGAAAGATGCCGCGCGGCCGCGTCGAACACGCGCAGGGCGTTGAGAGGCAAATGCGTGCGCTTCATGCCGCTTCCCTATGCCGCACGGACGCGCAGGGCAACGAAGTTCCTGTTGCAGGGGGGAAACGCGGGTCGTGTCGGACGACAGCCACTTTTTACAGGGCACGCCCTTACCCGTGTTTAACCAAGAGTTATCCGTGTTCGCCTAAATATCCTGCGGTCCTGCATAGTACAGGAAACGTCGCGAGGAATTTATGCGAAATTTGATTCAAATCAAATCTTCAAAAAGGAATACGCTGGCACCTCTCGACGCGGAAAATTATGAAAGCTTTCCCAGAATAAAGCGAGCCATCGCCAAGCTAGCGCCGCGCGCATTGGCCAAGCTCTACACGCAGATTGCCGCCAATCCTGAAACTTCAAAACTGCTGCCGACGGAAGAGCAGCGCTCCGGCGCCGCCAATGCGCAGTTGAAGCACTGGCAGGCCTTGTTCTCAGGACCTTTCGACAGCCAGGCGGTCGAAAGGTCACGCAATATCGGTGCAGTCCACGCACGCGTCGGCCTGGGGCCCGACCTGTACATCAGCGGCTATGCCTTGGTTCTGGAAAACCTAATAGAGTCGATGCTCAAGACGCCGACCTTCACACCATGGGGTGCGCGTTCGCGGGCGAAAAGCGTATCAACGCTGGTGAAAGCAGCCCTGCTCGACATGGACGCCGCCCTCGCGTGTTATTTCGAGGCCGAAAGCGAGCAGCGCAGCGTTCTTCTGGAATCGATGGGCAAGGCGCTCAATGAAGTGGCCAACGGCGATTTGCGCGCCGGGATCAAGGACGTCCCGCCTGCATACCAGCAACTGGCCGTGGACTTCCACAACATGCGGCACCAGATCAGCCACCTCGTCAGCAAGATGACCAATGTCGCCGACAACGTGAATGTCGGCGCGCAGGAAATCAGCGAGGCCGCAAACGACCTTGCCCTGCGCACCGAAACACAGGCTGCAACGGTTGCCCGCATCACCGAGGTCATGCGCGACGTGACGTCAGCCATCGCGACGACGGCTTCCAGCGCCAGGGAAGTCGACCGTTCGGTCCACGAAGTATCGGACCACACGGTCAACGGCGGAAAGATCATGGATGCCACGGTGACGGCCATGTCGAAGATCCAGCGTTCGGCGACCGAGATCGCACAGATCGTCGAAGTCATCGACGGCATCGCCTTCCAGACCAATCTCCTGGCCCTCAACGCCGGTGTGGAAGCGGCAAGGGCGGGCGACGCCGGCAAGGGCTTCGCCGTCGTCGCCGGCGAAGTCCGTGCGCTGGCCCAGCGCACGGCCGAGTCTGCCCAGAACATCAAGAACCTGATCACCGGCTCGAATGCAGACGTCGAGGAAGGCGCCAGCCTCGTCCAGCAGATGCGGGGCGCGCTGGACCAGATCATCGACGGACTTCAAAACACGACCACCAAGGCGGCGGAAATCGCGACCTATTCGCAGCAGCAATCCGGCAACATGGAATCGCTCAGCGGCGAACTGCAGCAGATCGATTTCAACACCCAGCAAAATGCCGCGATGGTCGAAGAGTCGAACGCCGCCGCCCGCGGCCTTTCGGAACAGGCCTCCAGCATGCGCGAGGTTGTCGGCCAGTTCAAACTGGAGCGGCGCAACCGGATGCGCCAGCGCAATGATCGCGAGACGATCGAGAACGCGGCCAGCGGCGATGAGGCCTATGGCAACGAACCGATGCGGAAATGGGGGACCTGAACGCCCTCAGCCCGCAGTGGCAGGGGCCGCGAGCGGGAAGAACGGGATCAGCGCCTTGAACTCGACGCCATCCGTGCGGCGGAAAGTATAATACCCTTCCATCGATCCCTGCGGCGTCGAGAGGGGGCAACCCGAGACATAGTCGTGGCTGGCACCGGGGCGCAGCACCGGCTGTTCGCCCACCACGCCTTCGCCATCGACCACGCTGACTTCGCCATGCCCATCGGTAATGCGCCAGTGGCGGGAAATTAGCTGCATCGTGTGCGGCGTGTCGTTCTCGATACGGATGTGATAGACCCAGAACCACTTGCCCGCCTCGATACGCGATTGCTCGGGCAGGAAATTGACAGCGACACGGACCGTAACGCCGTCTGTGAGTGCGGTATGCTGGAACAGTTCCTTCATGGTGAGGCCAGACTAACGGCGAATCCGCGCACCTACAACCGCTTTGCGCCCTTGTATCGCAGGCGTCGCCACGGCAGCCTCACAGGACCGAAGGCCCGGCACATTCCAGCACCCAGCGAAATCCTTCGGGTGCGTATTCGATCACGATTTCGGCATCGAGCTTGACCCGCGGCACATCGACGATGATGCGCGAACCGAAGCCCTTGCGCTCCGGCTCGCGGACCGGCGGACCGCCGCTTTCCACCCATTCGATGCGGAAGCGGGTCTCCTTGCCCTCTCCTTCCAGCCGCCAGCGTATCGCGACCAGCCCTTCTGGCACCGAAAGCGCACCGTACTTGACGGCATTGGTCCCCATCTCGTGGAACGCCATGGCCAGAGCTTCCGCCGCACTGGGGGAAAGCTTCACCTCGGGGCCCTCGCACGTGATCTGCGCCTGCGCCTCGCCCAGCGAGCGCAACTGCGCCTCCACCATCTCCCGCACGGGAATGCGCGACCACGCGCGGCGGACCAGCACGTCCTGATTCGCGGCGAGCCCGCGTATGCGCTGTTCGAGCCGTTCGATGAAATCGGGCCGGTCCACGTCGGAACGGCGCGCCAGCGATTGCACCACTGCCAGCATGTTCTTGCTGCGATGGTTCACTTCCTGCAGCAGCAGCTCGATCTGCGCCTCCGCCTCGCGCATTTCGGTCACGTCGGTATTGGTGCCGAACCAGCAGATCACGCCCCCCTTATCGTCGCGGATCGGCTTCGCGCGCGAGAGAAACCAGCGCCATTCTCCCTCGGCACTGCGTAGCGGGAAAGTATCTTCCCAGTCTTCACCCGACGCAAAATGCTGGCTGATCTTTTCGACCACCCGGTCGGCATGGTCGGGATGGTGGACCGCCCGCCAGCCCCAGCCTTCCATCTGATCCAGCGTCGTGCCGGTGTAGTCGAACCAGCGCTGGTTGTACCAGAAGATCCAGCCGTCCTTGTCGGCAATCCAGGCAAGCTGGCTCATGTTGTCGGCCAGCAGGCGGAAACGCTCCTCGCTGAGCGCAAGCCGGTTCTGGATGCTGATGCTCTCGGACATGTCGCGCGCGATCTTGCTTGCGGCGACCACCCTGCCCTCGGCATCGCGCACCGGCGAGACGGTGACCGCGACATTGACCAGACTGCCGTCCTTGCGCTGGCGGACCGTCTCGAACGAGGGCATGCGCTCGCCGCGGCTGATGCTGGCGATGATAGCATCTTCCTCGTCCTGGCGGTCCGCCGGGATCAGCGTGCGCACATTGCGGCCGATGATTTCGCCGGCAGGCCAGCCGAAGATACGTTCGGCCGCTGCGTTCCAGCTCAGGATGCGGCCGTCGAGCGTCTTGCCGACAATCGCATCGTCGCTCGATTCGACGATTGCGGCGAGCAGCGCCGCGGGATCTGCGCCGGGATCGGCCGCGTTCAGAGGCCCGCCTTGGTCAGGGCCTGATCAAGATCCTCGATCAGATCATCGGCATCTTCGAGACCGACGTTGATGCGCAGCATGCCTTCCCCGATTCCCATCGCTTCGCGGCCCTCCGGCCCCATGTTGTGGTGCGTCGTGGAGGCAGGATGGCACATCAGCGAACGCGAGTCGCCGATGTTGTTCGAAATATCGATGAGTTGAAGCGCATCGAGCAAGGCATGGGCCTGCGCGCGACCACCGTCGAGCACGAAGCTGAAAATCGGACCGCAGGCATCCATCTGCTTTTGCGCCAGCGTCTGCTGCGGGTGGCTGGCGAGCCAGGGATGCAGGATCACCGGCACGCGGCCTTCGAGGAACTGACCGACCTTGAGAGCATTCTCGCTCTGCTTCTTGGCGCGCAGGTCGAGCGTCTCCAGCCCCTTGAGCACGACCCAGGCGTTGAACGGCGAGAGGTTCGGACCCGTGTTGCGCTGGAACGGCAGCAGCTTGTCGTTGATGAATTCCTCGCTGCCGCACACGGCGCCGGCCAGCACGCGGCCCTGCCCGTCCATCAGCTTGGTAGCCGAATAGGCGACGACATCGATGCCGAATTCCATCGGCCGCTGCAGCGCGGGCGAGCAGAAGGCATTGTCGACCACGGTGGTGATGCCGTGGGCTTTCGCGATTTGCGCAATGGCTTCGAGATCGGCCACGTCCATCGTCGGGTTGGCCGGGGTCTCGAAGAAGAAGACCTTAGTGTTGGGGCGGATCGCCGCTTCCCACGCAGCGGTGTCGCGCGCATCGACCACCGTCACATCGATGCCGAAGCGCGGCAGCAGGCTGTCGCCCAGCCAGCGGCACGATCCGAACGCGGCGCGGGCCGAAACCATGTGATCGCCCGCCGAAAGCTGACACAGCAGCGCCGCCGTCATCGCCGCCATGCCCGAAGCCTGCGTGCGGCACGCCTCGGCGCCTTCGAGCAGCGCGATCCGCTCTTCCAGCATCGCCACGGTCGGGTTCTGCAGGCGCGAGTAGGTCATGCCGTCCTGCTCGCCAGAGAAACGTGCCGCGACCGTGGCGGCATCGTCGTAGCAATAGCCCGAGGTGAGGAAGAGCGCTTCGCTCGTCTCGCCCATTTCCGAACGCCAGGTCCCCCCGCGGATTGCGCGGGTGGCGGGGCGCCAGTTGCGGGTCTGGGTGCGGTCCTGTCCGGTCGTGCGTTTCATGGTTCCGGCCTCTAGGAGCGCGCGGGATGCAAGGCAAGCGGTAGCCGCGCCAGACGCTCTTCAAGCGCTCTTGCGGAGAGCCGCGTTCGTGCTATCCCGCACGACCAATGCCGCTATCCCCCCGAAAAGCCCGAGACCCGATCGGCTGGTGCCTGGGCATCACCGCGCTCTTCCTCATGCTGGCGCTGTGGCGGGTGGAAATCCCGTCTGCCTACTATTTCGATGAAGTGCATTACGTCCCGGCTGCGCTCAAGCTGCTGGACCTGATCCCCGCCAACCGCGAACACCCGATGTTCGGCAAGGAAGTGATTGCGGCCTGCATCCATTTCCTGGGGGACCGCCCGCTGGCCTGGCGCCTCGGCCCGGTGCTGTTCGGCACGCTGGGCCTGTTCGGCTTCTCGCGGCTGATCTGGCACCTCTCCCGTCGCCGCGCGGCGACAGTGGCGGCCACGGCCCTGCTGGCTACAAACTGCATGTGGTTCATCCAGAGCCGCATCGCCATGCTCGACATGATGGAAGCGGGGATGTGCATGGCCGGCCTGTGGCAATTCGCCGCGGCGCTGCGCGCCCGTTCGACCGGAATCGCACGAATGCACCTGGTGCTGAGCGGCATCGCGCTTGGCCTCTCGCTCGGCGCCAAGTGGAGCAGTGCCCCGGCGCTGATGATGCCGGGCCTCGCCTTCCTGATCCTGCGCATCCGCGAGCGCGGAATCTTCCTCATCGGCCGCAAGGGCGCCGGGCCGATCAAGGGCATTTCGCTGGCCGAAGCCACTCTGTGGCTGGGGCTGTTCCCGCTCGCGGTGTACTGGCTGACGTTCCTGCCCGCGATGTTCTACGCCGACCGTCCGGTGAACCCGCTCGATTTCATCGGCCACCACAAATACATGATCAAGCTGCAAGACAGCGTCAGGAAGCCGCACCCCTACCAGAGCCTGTGGTATCAGTGGGTCGTGAACTGGCGGGTGATCTGGTACTTGTTCAAGGACATCGACGGCGCCCAGCGCGGGATCGTTATGATCGGCAATCCGTTCTCGATGCTCGCCGGGCTGGCAGCACTGCTGTGGGGCCTGTGGGCCATGCTGTTCCGCCATCGCTATGATGCGCTGGCGCTGATCGTGCTCTATGCCGTGTGCCTTGCCATGTGGGCGCTCAACGGCAAGCCGGTGCAGTTCTACTATCACTACCTGCTGTCCGGCGCATTCCTGATGGGACTGATGGGTCTGTGGCTCGACGCGCTGTGGCAGCGCCGCGACCGCTGGCGCATGGTGGCGACCGGATCGATGGTGCTCTCGCTGCTGATGTTCGCGGTATTCTACCCGATCATCTCGGGCGCGCCGTTGCCGTACAAGGATGCCTACAACTTGTGGATGTGGCTGCCGACCTGGCGTTAGGGAGCCCGCTGGACGGTGGTTGAAAGCCCCCTCCTCTTCAGAGAAGGGGGTTGGGGGTGGTGACGATACGCAAGTGTCGCGCCTCGCCGCTGCACCACCCCGCTGCGACTAAGACCTGCTGCGACTAAGACCTGCTGCGCAGGCCCAAGTCTCGCTCCCCTCCTCTAAAGAGGAAGGGGAATGGCCGCTATGCCGGGATACGATGCCTTTCATCGCCATGGACAAGCATGTCTTCCCAGTTGGCCAGAGTCATCGTCGAGAGATATTCCGCCTGCATCTCGTCCGTCAGGACTTCGAGCATACGATCGCTCTCGATCCACATCTCGATGACACCGAAAGCGCCGCCGCGCTTGCGATACTTGGCCGGCCAACCCTCGCGCATGGCGATCGCGAAGACAGCGGCCTGATCGAGCCGGGTCGCCATCGCGAAGTGCGTTGCGCTCAGGCGGTCGTATCCCGGTACGCCGACGGCGTCGGCATCGCCCGGCGCCTCGACCAGTTCGGTGCCGCGCGGATAGACTTCGACCAGCGTGTTGCGGTCGTCCCCGGCATGGGCAACCCAGCTACCCTGAGCGACTGGCGGAAACGGCGTGGCCTTGCCGCCCAGCAACTCGGCCAGAACCGTTGCGACACGCTGCGGATCGCGCGCATCAATGGAAAGGTGAAAGATCATCAAACTTCTCCCGCTTATGTGGTGGCGGGCGAAGAGACGATTACTTGAAAATACTCAAAACGATTCCGGCAGACAGCCTACCGGAACCGACAAATGGCACATGGTGCTCAGTACTTGCCCCAGACGAACTTGGACGAAAGCGCGAAGTTCCACACAGCACCCAGAACAATGCCCGTCACCACCGCCAGAATATCATGGATACCGACGCTCTTGAGCACCGCCGCCGCACCGACATTGGTGAGCAAGCCCAGCGAGCAGGTGACGCCGAACTGCGCCCAACCGCGCATCAGCGGGCCGAAGCCGCGCAGGCGCTTGTCGGAATAGGTCAGTTCGTTGTTCAGCACGAAGTTGAACGTCATCGCTACGGCCGCGGCCACAGTATTGGCGACGATGAAGGTCGTGCGGCCCGTCTCCCAGTGACCATAGACGAAACGCTCGCCCAGAAACACGCTGAGCACCAGCCACAGCGCGGCGAACTGCACCGCCACGCCCATTGCGCCGACCGTGCCGAACAGCGCGAAGCGGGTCGGGATGATGCGGCCAAGCCACTTGTCGTAAAGGCCTACGAGGAATTCGAACACGACGGTCTGGTCCAGCTTGCTTTCGCCTTCCGCACGGGCGGCGAAGTTGAGAGGGAATTCCTTGACGCGCAGCGGCCTCTCGACCGTGGCGAGGATGTCGAGCAGGATCTTGAAACCCACGCCGGACAGGCGGTGCGCGTCATTGCGCAAGGTTTCCGTGCGCAGCATGAAATAGCCGCTCATCGGATCGGTGAGTTCGACCCCGGTCACTTTGTTGGCGATCTTGTTGGCAAGTCCGGAGGCCTTCACCCGGTCCGGGCGCCCCCAGGCCTCGGTACTGGCCCCTTCGGCAAAGCGCGAGGCATAAGCCAGATCGTATTCGCCCGAGGTCACGGCCTTCAGCATCTGCGGCAGCAGTTCCGGATCGTGCTGGTGGTCTGCGTCCATCACCGCCACGACCGGCGCCGCAGTGGAACACATGCCTTCGATCGCCGCGCTGGCCAGCCCACGGCGGCCGATGCGCTGGATGCAGCGCACGCGCGGATCGGTCAGCGACAGGTGGCGCGCCTCGTCCGACGTCCCGTCCGGGCTGTTGTCGTCAACGAAGATGGCTTCCCAGGCGATACCCTTGAGCGCCTTGTCGAGACGCGCGACCATGGTCGCGATGTTCTTGCGCTCATTATACGTCGGCAGCACGACCGCCAGCTCCAGCGGGCGGTCGGCAGCGTCTGCGGCAGCATTCGCCGCCTGGGCGAGTTCGGAACTGGTAATGTTCATGCGTCCCGTATTTAGGCGGTAAAGATCAAAAAAGCCTTATTAGAGCCGTTCGACCACCGCGTCACCGATTTCCAGCGTTCCGGCCGAACCACCCAGGTCGCCGCCCTTTACGCCTGCTGCCAGTGCTCCTGCAACGGCATTCTCGATACGCACGGCCTGCTCCTCAAGCCCCAGCGAGTGGCGCAGCAGCATTGCGGCGGACAGGATCGCCGCCATGGGATTGGCAAGGCCCTTGCCCGCGATGTCGGGCGCGGAGCCGTGGATCGGCTCGTAGAGGCCATAAGTCCCCTCGGCGAGGCTGGCCGAAGCGAGCAGGCCGATGGAACCGACGCACATGCTGGCCTGATCACTCAGGATATCGCCGAAGAGATTGCCGGTGACGACCACGTCGAACTGGCCCGGGTTCTTCACCAGCTGCATCGCCGCATTGTCGACGTACATGTGGCTGAGTTCGACTTCGGGGTATTCCTTCGACACCTCGATCATCACGTCGCGCCAGAGTTGCGAGGTTTCGAGCACATTGGCCTTGTCCACCGAGCACAGCTTCTTCGAGCGCCCCATCGCGGCAGTGAAGCCGGTGTGCGCGATGCGGCGCACTTCGTCTTCGGCGTAGGACATCACATCCCAGCCCTGACGGCGGCCGTCGGGCAGCGTGCGCATACCCTTTTCGCCGAAATAGACATCGCCGTTGAGCTCGCGCACGATCAGCAGGTCGATCTTGCGGGCCACTTCGGGGCGCAGCGTGGTGAGGTCCTCAAGGCCGGGGAACACGCGCGCCGGGCGCAAGTTGGCGAAGAGGCCCAGCGCCTTGCGCAACCCCAAGATCGCCTGTTCGGGGCGCAGATGGCGCTCAAGGTGATCGCACGAGAAATCGCCGACCGCACCGAACAGGATCGCATCGGCCGAGCGGGCAATTTCCAGCGTCTGCGGCGGAAGCGGGTGGCCGTGCTTGTAATAGGCCATGCCGCCAACATCGCCCTCGACCAGCTCAAGACCTTCCAGGCCGAGCTTTTCGAGCACGCGCACGGCCTGCTCGGTCACTTCGGGGCCGATTCCGTCACCGGCAAAAACCGCGATGCGCAGGGAGTTCTTCGTCATGAGTGTCAGCCTTCGATCCGCTTCAGCCGCTCGCGCAGCAAGTCGCGCGCCGCCATAACGTCTCTGCGGCGATCGGCAAGCGGGTAGCGCGCCAATTCGCGCCCGATGCGATCGAAAGCATCGAGAATCGCCCCCCAGTCCGCCTGCTCCGGACGCCGGACCGGAACTCCATACCCCAGTTCGCGCAGCAGCAGCACTTCATAGGACAGCAGCGCCATGGCCCAGCCGCGCGCCGAGGGCGCCACGCACACCGCCTCGATCAGGGCGGACAGGGCCTCGTGCAGGGCTGGATAGGGATGCCGTTCGGGCAAGGCAGACGCGGTAAGCGCCGTCACCCAGGCAATGGCTGCGGCAGGCAAGGGTTCGGTCAGCCAAGGACCTCGGCTCTGCAGCAATTCGACGCGAGCGAAAGGAAGCTGACTTTCCGTTTTCGAGCGCACTTCCACCTCGACCACGTTGCCGGGAATCAGCACCGGACGCAGCTGCCGCCCCCTGCCCCCGGCGACATAGGCCGCGACAAGCCCGTGCCCGGCCGTCAGCAGCCGCGCAATGACGGCCGTCTCGCCGTGCGGGTGCGTGGCGCAAACAAGAGCGGGCGCGCGAAAATGCATGGGGCGTGTTTGAACGGTTGCCGGTCAGCCTGCAACTATGTTCTAATCCTCAACGAGTACTCATTGCCTTGAACTTTAAAGAATTTCCGACCATTCTGGCATATACATTCAAAATTCAAAAAGACGTTCACGACAAAATGCAGCTTCTGAAAGACTGCAAGAGCCGGTCATCCTCATGCACGATATCGACTTATACAGATCAATCGCACAATCCACAGCCAGTGGCGAAAACTACTATGCCGCCGCAACACGCCTTCAACTGGAAAACGGATATCCAACCCATCCCTTTTTCACGGTACGCCTGCCGACGATTGCCTGGCTTTACGCGACCTTAGGCCAAACATTCATGCTGCTGCTGGCCTACAGCCTGTTCGCCGCGGTACTCGCCGTGTGGTTACATCGCTTAAGGACAGCACCGCTGGGCATCAGAATCGCATTCCTGTTGATCGTCGGCATATCAGCGGTCCCCTCGATCAGTGTCACTTCAATCTTTTTCGGTGAACTCTGGTGCGGGTTACTGATTGGGCTTGCCCTCGGCCTGGAGGGGCGCAAGCGCCTTGCCTGCGCTGCAGCGGCCCTTGTTTTCCGGGAATTTGCGATCCTGTTTGTCGCCGCAACCGCGGCAACAGCCGCCTGGAAACGTGACTGGCGCACAGTCACTGCCGCCGCAATTGTAGCCGCCGGCTTCGCCACAATCATGGCGCTGCACGCCGCCGCTGTCATGCAGACCTGGCAACCGGGCGACCTCCACTCGCAAGGATGGCACGGCATGCGCGGCCCTGCCGGACTTGCCAGCGACCTAAACCAAGTCAGCGCACTTCAACTGCTGCCATTCTGGCTCGCCGTTCCTGTGGCCCTGCTGCCGCTTGCAGGCTGGTACAGAGACAGCACTGCCTTGCTTTGGTTTTCAGGATTTGCCGCATTGGAAATGCTGTTCGCGCGGGAACAGAATTTCTATTGGGCACTCACCTTGATGCCGCTCTACTTCGCGGGCATCGTTTATCCTGCCACGGCATGGCGTCAAACAGCGACTAAACGCGCAACATTTGAAGAAACCGCTTCGCCCTAATCAGCCCGAATCCCGGGCATTCATTCAGCCGCCTGCGTTCAGCTTCGCTTCGAGCGCGTCCACCCGCGCCTTGAGCGCATCGGCCTCGGCCCGCGCGGTCGCGGCCATTTCCTTGACGGCCTCGAATTCCTCGCGGCTGACGAAGTCCATGTCGCCCATGAATTCCTTGAACCGCTCGCGCGCATTGTCGCGGGCTTCGCGCCCCATGCCGGCCAGCGTGCCGGCGGCGCTGTTCATCATCTTGGCGAAATCGGCGATGAAGGGGTTTTCGCTTTGCATGGCACCTAAATGGAACGCTCCGCGCCGGAGCGCAAGAGGCGATCAGATCTCGTAACGCACCACGGCGCCATTCCCCTCAACGCCGTCCATCCTGGGATTGGCCTGAAGGAACGCGAAGTTGAGGTACGTCGCGAAGAGCAGCCAGAGCAGATAAGGCACCAGCAGCATGGCCGCGACCGGCCGCACTTTGCCAAACAGGAACACCGTCACCAGCGCGGCGGCATCGAGAATCGCGATGAGGATCAGCCCGCCGGTAAGCTGGTGTGCGCCGAAGAACACGGGCGACCACGCCAGATTGAGCGCGAACTGCACCGCAAAAACGATCACCGCCAGGCCGCGCCCCCGCGCGCCGCGCGCGGAAAGCACCATCGCCAGCGCCAGCCCCATCAGGACGTAGAGCAAGGTCCACACGATCCCGAACACTTGCGGGGGCGGATAAGCCTCAGGCTTGACGAGCGCTGCAAACCAGGGGTTCTGCGGTCCGCTCTGCGCGGCGGTGCCGGACAGGAAACCGAGAAGGACGATCACCGGAACGCAAACGAGAGCCCAACGGATGAAACTCGCACGCAACTGGCCCGAAGAGGCGAGCAGGTTCATTTCGCTTAACGACTCCCGAATCACTTGGCGGCCACGAAGATGGCGCGTTTTGTGCAGGCGCGAAGCCAAAGGTGCAATCGTCTGCTAACAGTCAATTGCCCCGCCGTGCCGAAACGAGAAACTCAACATTGCCTTCCGGCCCCTTTATCGGGCTTTCGACAATGCCTTGAATATCCCACCCCTCACCTTCCAGCCATGCCCGCACTTCATCGCAAACCCGCTGGTGCAGCACGGGATCGCGCACCACACCACCCTTGCCCACCTCGTTACGACCGACTTCGAACTGCGGCTTGATCAGCGCGACGAGGCGGCACGACGGCGCGGCGAGGCGCAGCGGCACCTCCAGGACCTTGGCAAGGCCAATGAAACTGGCATCGCAGACCACCCAGTTGCACGGCGCATCGATCTGGTCCGGCGTCAGGATGCGGGCGCTGGTCTGTTCGAGCACGGTCACGCGCGGATCCTGCCGCAGTTTCCAGGCAAGCTGGTTGGTGCCCGAGTCCACCGCGAAGACATGCTTCGCGCCCTTGGTCAGCAACACGTCGGTAAAGCCGCCGGTCGAACTGCCGATATCCATGGCGACGGCCCCGGCGGGATCGAGATCAAAATGCTCGATCGCATGAGCCAGCTTGATGCCGCCGCGCGACACCCACGGGTGATCGCGTCCGCGCACTTCCAGCGGCGCGTCGGCCTTCAGGCTCTGGCCGGACTTGGCGATCTTGGTCTCGCCTGAAAACACCAGCCCGGCCAGTACCAGCGCCTGCGCACGGGTGCGGCTTTCAGCAAGACCGCGGTCGACCAGCAGTTGATCGACACGGACTTTGGCGGGCGCGCGGGATTTTTCGACAGGACGAGAGGCGGACGGGTCGGTCATCTGAGCTTGCATACTTGAGGTGGGGCGCGTGTCATTCCATACCGGAGGCATGAAGGCAAATCCGCGCAGCCGCGCCACCGCTCTCCGTATCCTCGCCCTGACGGCACTGGGCGCCGTGCCCCTGCTCGGCGGCTGCGTCCCGCAACCGCCCAAGCCGGCCCCAACGCCCGCCCCCACGACCACGGCGCGCCCGGCCCCGCAGCCGGCGCCGGTGCCGCCTTCCCCGGACTGGCGCGACTGGCCCGCGACGCCGGGCAACTGGCGCTGGTCGCGCTCGGCTACCGGATCGGACGCGGTCTTCGCGGATGGACAATTCATCATGCATTGCAACCCGGCGCAGCACACCATCACACTGCTGCGCGCCGCAAGCACGGCAAGCGGACAAGTGCCGATGACGATCCGCACCAGCGAAACCGCCCGTTCGCTGCCAGCCGTCCCTGTCGCGGGCGGCGTGGGCGTGACGCTCTCCGCGCGCGATCCGCTGCTCGATGCCATGGCTTTCAGCCGGGGCCGTTTTGCCGTGGAAGCAGCCGGCACCGCCCCGCTCTACATCCCGAGCTGGACCGAAGTATCGCGAGTCATCGAGGATTGCCGCTAAAACGGCAGAGCAGCCGAGACCGCCGACTCGAACCGCCTGCCCGGGCAAAATGCTGCAATATTTTCGCTGAGTTTTTCGCTGCTTCAGGCCGCACTTTCCGGCGCCCCGAACCGTGCCTGAAAATCACCGCACAGTTGGGGAAAACTGGCCGGAAGCCGAGATAATGACGGCAAAAAAAATGATTGCAAGACTTGTTGTGCGATGCGGAATCGGACACACATTTGAACAGGATAGCGGGACCCGGGAAACGCGCCCGGGACACTCCAAAATCCCAGCCGCATCATGCGGCGTACTTGGCTCAACAGCGCGAAAGGAGGTGATCCGATGTCTCATGGTTCAGCAGAGAGGTCGGCAATTTCCGTCGCGAGGCATTATCGCTGATTTTTGATTACGCGATAAAGGTACTCGCTGGCGGCACTTCCGGCCGCTGACCATGCGAAGGGCCGTACCGGATCTCCGGTGCGGCCCTTCTCATTTCACCCCTTGGGCGTCACCCAGACTTCCACCGGCGCCACGAACTTTCCCGGAGCGGGCTTGCCGACATGCACCCGGTCGGCCGTGACGAGTTCCCCGGTGGCAAGGTTGAAGCTGATCCAGGGCTTGGGCATACGCCCGAAGGTCATCTTCTGGATCGGCTGGCCGGTGGCCGAATTCATGATGGTCGCGATAATGCTCATGGCGCCGCCCGCTAGGGGCAGCTCCTCCCGGCGTCCATGCACCGGCTTGCGGTTTTCCACGCTTGGACAATCAGCGGCAATGGCAGTTGCATGGGCAACAGCATTGACCGCATCCCATTTGCGCGCTTTCACCACCGTGCTATGACAAATCAGCCGAGACGGAAAATTACTTTTCTATTGCGTTAGGCGTAATTTTCGTTCAACGGCGCGCAGTCACTCCATTGCAAGGATCCCCATTACCATGGCGAGTCTCGCCGATGCCGGCCTGAAGTTCACCACCCTGCCCCACCCCGCCCCTGCCAGTGACGAAGCACGCGAAGCCGTGCTGGCCAATCCCGGCTTCGGCACGAACTTCACCGACCACATGGTAGTGATCGAATGGAACGAAAGCCAAGGCTGGCATGATGCCGTCATCGGCCCGCGCCAGCCGATCGCGCTCGATCCGGCCGCCGCCGTGCTGCACTATGCGCAGGAAATCTTCGAAGGCCTCAAGGCCTACAAGCAGGCCGACGGCTCGATCGCCCTGTTCCGCCCCGAAGCCAATGCCGCGCGCTTCAACGCCTCGGCCGAACGCCTTGCCATGCCCGCCCTGCCCGAAGAACTCTTCGTCGAGGCGGTCGAGCGGCTGGTCCAGATCGACCGCGCCTGGATTCCCGAGGCCGAAGGCGCCTCGCTCTACCTGCGCCCGTTCATGATCGCGACCGAGGCCTTCCTCGGCGTGCGCCCGGCCAAGCAGTACAAGTTCATCGTCATCGCCAGCCCGGCGGGCAACTACTTCAAGTCTGGCGCCCCGGCCGTCTCGATCTGGGTCTCGGACTACACCCGCGCCGCGCCCGGCGGCACCGGTGCGGCCAAGTGCGGCGGCAACTATGCCGCCAGCCTCGTTCCCCAGAGCGAAGCCATGGCCCGCGGGCACGACCAGGTCGTCTTCCTCGATGCCGCCGAGCACAAGTGGATCGAGGAACTGGGCGGCATGAACCTCTACTTCTCGTTCGAGGACGGCACTCTGCTGACCCCGGCGCTGACCGGCACGATCCTGCCCGGCATCACCCGCGACAGCCTGCTGACACTGGCGCGCGAGGAAGGCCTGAATGTGGTGGAAGGCCGCTACAGCCTCGACCAGTGGCGCGAGGATGCCGCCTCGGGCAAGCTGATCGAAGCTTTCGCTTGCGGCACGGCCGCCGTGGTCACGCCGGTCGGCAAAGTCACCGGCCGCGACGGAGAATTCACCATCGGTTCGGGCGACCCGGGCCAGCTGACGCAGAAGCTCAAGAACCGGCTGGTGGCCATCCAGCGCGGCGAGGCTGCGGACACCCACGGCTGGATCCGCAAGATCGGCTGAGGCCGAAGCGGGCAACGCCGCTTCCGCAAATACACAGAAGATCCCCGCGCCGGGTATGCAGGACAAACCTGTATATCCGGCGCGGATGGTTGTTGTACGCTGGCGCCGCACCTACCTGAAGGCATCCCCCGATACAGGAGCCTTCCGACATGTCCGATCCCACCTATACCCCGCCGAAAGTCTGGACCTGGGACGCGGAAAGCGGTGGGGCATGGGCCAAGATCAACCGCCCTGTCGCTGGCGCCACGCATGACAAGGACCTGCCCCGCGGCGCGCACCCGCTCCAGCTCTATTCGCTGGGCACGCCCAACGGGCAGAAAGTGACGATCATGCTGGAAGAGCTGCTCGCGGCCGGCAAGACCGGTGCCGAGTACGACGCCTGGCTGATCTCGATCGGCGATGGCGACCAGTTCTCCTCCGGTTTCGTGTCGATCAATCCGAACTCGAAGATCCCCGCCCTGCTCGACTGCTCCGGTCCCACGCCCATCCGTGTCTTCGAATCCGGCGCGATCCTGATGCACCTGGCCGAGAAGTTCGGCCTGTTCCTGCCCACCGAGCCGGGTGCGCGTGCCGAATGCCTCTCGTGGCTGATGTGGCAGATGTCGACCGCACCGGTGATCGGCGGCGGCTTCGGACACTTCTATTTCTACGCGCCCGAGAAATACGAATATCCGATCAACCGCTATGCGATGGAAGCCAAGCGCATCATCGACGTCGCCGACCGGCGCCTGGCCGAAACCCCCTATCTAGCAGGCGAGGACTACACGATTGCCGACATCGCCGCCTGGCCCTGGCTCGCGCGGCTGGCCACGGGCGACGCCTATGGCGATGCCGCGACCTTCCTCGACATGGCGCGTTACCGCAACCTTGCCCGCTGGGCAGACCAGATCGGCCAGCGCAAGGCAGTGCAGCGCGGCGTGCGGGTCAACCGCACCGGCGAAGGCTTTGTGGCGGAACACCACAGCGCCGCCGATATCGACGCGGTCCTGCCCGCCTGAGCCAGCCGGAAACCCGATGGCGAAAATCTCCGCAAAGGGCCTTTTCAGCACCGGGTTTAGCCGCTAAGCGCGGCTCCTCTCTCGGAGGCCGCGCAAGGCGGCCCTCCCGGTGGGGCGTCGCCAAGTGGTAAGGCACCGGTTTTTGGTACCGGCATTCGCAGGTTCGAATCCTGCCGCCCCAGCCAACCGAGTCTCTCAAGATTCGGCCTCTTCACAGTGATTTACGAGACAGATCTGCGCACAATCCGTTGGACTGGGTTAGCCTCGGCTAGCCCCGGTTAGACATCAATTGTGTCACGATTTTTGCTGCGACGAGAGCCAACCGGAGCATCGGTTATGACAAGAAACGTCGCAAACACACTCACCACCGCCTCCGGGACGCATTGACGAAGGGATCGCTGGTGCCCCCCCCCCCGGAACAATTCGGTCTGATACAAGGCCCGGGACAGGGTTCGCTCGCCCGCATGGAGCCCTTGGCAGGACATCCCATCGCTCGCTTTACACCCCATGATTTCAGAAGGACCGCGCGCTTGAACACCAAGCGGCGAAAGGTCGATTTTGAAACGGCCGAAGCCATGCTCAACCACGCAAAGAAAGGGCTCGAACGAACCTACGACCTCTATGGCATCGAAGAGGAGAAGCGAGCCTCGTTCCTCAAATGGGAACAGGAAATCGCGGACAGTGAGAAGACGTCCAATACGAAACGTCCCCGAAGAGCGTGGACCCTCCGGGGACGCGCCACCGCTGCATTCTCGGTGGGGGTGATCGCAGCGGCTGCGGGGGGGGGGTTAAATTCAGGTCCCGGCGCTGGCGCCAAGACTGACCGAGCCGCTGGCACCGCTGCCGGACGCCGCGCCCGAGGCAGAACCGTTCGCGCTGGTGTTCTTGCCGCCAAGGCTGGCACTGCCCGAACCGTTGCCCGATCCGCCGGCATTCGCGCTTGCTGCGCTGCTGGCAAGATTACCAGCAGCCCCCTTGGCCGTGCCGGCCGCGCCGGATGCGGTATCGGCAAGCTGCGATGCCGAACCAACCGGATTGATCGGCAGAGTCGAAGCTCCGGTCAGGTTTCCGGTCCCCGAACCGGCAGCCGTTCCGCTCGCGTCAGAGCTGGTGGCCGAGCTGGGCGCGGTGCCAGTACCCGCCGCCATCGCGCTGCCCGTGACAGAGCCGGCAAGCCCGCTTGCGGCCGAACCCGCATTGGCAACGGCACCAGTCACAGCGGAGGCATCGGGCGCAGTAACGGTCTTGCTGGCACTGGCCGCACCGCTGCCGTTAAGCGCCGAACTGACCGATTGGGCCTTGCGTGAAACGCCGACGTCGCTGGCACCGCTCATGGTGCTGCCGGCAGTTCCGCCGACACCGCCCATGCTGCCGATGCCGCCGCCCAGCGTTCCGCCGAGAGTACCGCCCACCATGCCCCCCAGGCCGCCACCACCCAGCAACTGGGCATTGGCTGTGCCCGGCATCGTTGCCAGGGTGAGCGTGGCGATCGCGGTTGTGAAAGCAAACTTGTTCATGATCTCGCTCCATTCCTCTTCTGTTTCTGGCCTGGAGGCTTGCCCCCGGGCGGTCTGTGGGAAGGAACGAGCGGCCCTTTCACTTTCATCCGTAAAAGGAGGAAAAAATTTCAGAGACCCGAGCGGCAGATGTTGCAGACGATCCCGCGCCCGGTCCTGCGCGACGCTGCGACTGCCTCCGAATCCACGGCTTTCAACGCCACGGTAACGCTGCCGGGCTCCATCCGCCGGGCAGCTATGCGGGAGGCTGCCAGAGGGGCTGCAAAGGAGGTTCCACGCAAATCCATCCTGCCCTTGCCGGGCACTAACGCAGACATGTCCGCGCCCGGTGCGGCATAATCGAGATGTGCGGCGCGCCCGGCCTCGATCAGTACACGGCCGGCGCCATCAACCCCGGTCACTGCGATCACCCCGGGATAGGAGGCCGGATAGGCCGGAGGTGCAGCCGCGCCGTCATTCCCGACGGCAGCAACCACCACCATGCCCTTCCTGCGGGCCGCGTCTATCGCCCGCGCCAGCAGCGGATTAGCGGGGCCGACGAGGCTGATCGAAACTACCGGCACGCCCTGTTGCTGCATCCAGCCAAGCGCTCTTGCGATGGCCAGTGCATTACCGCCCGCCGGATCGGTGCCGTATACGTCCGCGCCATAAATGTGCGCCGTACCGGCCCCGGTCAGAAGTGAGGCGATGGCCGAGGCATGTTCGCTGGTCCTGGGTGCCCCGTTTGCGAAGCCGCGCTGTGCAGCAAGCCGCTCGGACTCGCCGATGCCACCATCGATCACCCCCACCGTACCGCCGCGCGGCAGGGCTCCGGATGAGCCCTTTGCATGAGAGACATCCAATGCCTTGCCCGCCTGAAAATGGATCTGGTCGGCGCATATGTCTCGCCCCGGCAGTGCCTTGCGCAAATCCTTGAGCGCACGGGCAAGCGGCTTGCCATCAGGCACGCGCAAGCGCGCGTAAGGCACATCGAGCCCTTCAACGCGGCCTTGCTCCAGTACGGCATATCCGGCCCTGCGAGCCACTCCGATCGCTTCCGGATCGGGATCGAGCAGCAGCACTTCGCCGCGCACGGCGGCCTGGTGCCGGTCGTCCCATTCGACCGCGTCCCGGTTGTTCGAGACAAATCGGGTCAGGCGTTTCAGGCGGTTCTGCGCAAGCTGGCGTGCATCACCCACGGCAGCCTCGGCCGGCGCGAGCGTGGTGTCAGTCAGATCGCGTACTGTCTCGCGAACCTGATCGACCGTGCCCAGCGGATCGACCGGCAGGATGCCGCCAAGCTGAGCCCGCACGGGGGGCGCAGCAAGGGCCAGCAGTGCCGCCGCAATCACCCAGTGCGTTGTTGTCTCTTTGCCCATGGCCTTGTCCCATACCAAAATTCGTAGCACTCAGGGATGAAACGGACGCCTTCATCCGTTTCATCCCCAAGGCAAGATAAGTTGGTGGATATGAACCGCTTCTGTGAGGATCTGACTGCGTTGCTGCCGCGCCTGCGGCGCTTCGCCCGCGGCCTGACCCACGATGCGGCGGATGCCGACGATCTGTGCCAGCAAACCATAGAGCGCGCCCTGAAATCCCGTCAGCAGTGGCAGGAAGGCACGCGGCTCGATGCTTGGGTATACAGGATCATGCGCAATCAGTGGATTGACGAGACAAGGGCGAGAAAACGGCGTTCACAGACATTCGTCCATGAGGACGAAGGCATGAACGTAGGTAATGCCGCGCACCACGAAGCCGAGAATCTGGTGGAGCTGGGGAATGTCGGCCGTGCCCTTGCCCGCCTGCCGGAAGAGCAGCGCGAGGCGGTTGTGCTCGTGCTGGTGGAAGGCTTTGCCTACAAGGAAGCGGCCGAGATCATCGGAGTACCACAGGGCACATTGACGTCCCGGCTGGGACGCGGGCGCGAAGCGCTGCTCAAGGAATTGGGAGAAGCGGCATGAGCGTAACGCCCGAAGAGCTGATGGCCTATGCAGACGGTGAATTGCCTGCGGCAGACGCTGCGCGCGTGGCAGCGGCGATTGCGGCCGATCCCGCGCTGGCCCAACGGCTGGCCGCCGAACGGCGCCTGCGCGAAGCCCTGCAAGGTCATCTGAATCCGGTCGCCGAAGAGCCCGTGCCCGATGCTCTCGCAGCCATGATCGCTGCCGCCGTACAGGAAGACGAACGCAAAGTCGTCAGTCTGGCCGCAGCGCGCGCAGAGCGCGAAAGCGGCACAGAGTCCGGCAAGCGTCCATTCATGCAACGCTGGGGCAGCGGCATGGCCATTGCCGCCTCACTGGTGCTGGGCCTGATGCTGGGCACGCAGTTGCAGCCGGGTGGCCCGGTCGCGGAAAAGAACGGCGCGCTGGTCGCTTCGGGAAGGCTGGCCAAGGGCCTCGAAAACCAGCTCGCATCGGCACAGGGCGGAAACGGCCCGCTCCGCATCCTTGTCAGCTTCCAGCGCAAGGGTGGCGATTACTGCCGCGTGTTCGAGAACGGCACGGCGGCCGGCATCGCGTGCAAGGAAGATGGGGACTGGATGCTCGAACGCGTGATCGCGAGCGGTCAGCGCCAGACTGGCGAATATCGCCAGGCAGGCTCGCCCGAAAGCGCGCTTCTGGCAGCCGCGCAAGACATGGCCGCAGGCGATCCGCTCGATGCGGCAGCGGAAAAGGCGGTTCGGTCAAAGGCTTGGGGAAAGTAAGATAGTCGGCGAATGCGAAATCGGCCTAATTGGTTTTCGTCTGTCCGCCATCCACCATCAACGTCTGGCCGGTGATATATGACGCCGCGTCACTTGCGAGAAACACGGCGGCGGCACCGATATCCGTCTCGCAGTCCCCAATGCGGCGCAGGGCAACGTTATCGATCTGCCTGGCATAGCCCTGCGGATCATATTCGGCCCACGCCTGCACGCCTTCCGAGTTGGCAAAGGGACAGATCACGTTCACACGCACTCCGTCCGGCCCCCACTCATTGGTTGCGACTTTCGAAATGGCCCGGATCGCCTCTTTCGCGGCGGCATAGGATGCCTGCGTGGGGGCACCTGTAAAACCGACGCCGCTGCCGAAATTGATGACGGATCCTCTGGTTTTCACCAGATACGGATAAGCCGCCTTCATGAGAATGAAGGTTGGCCAGAATCCGGTATCGAAGGCAATCCTCGCATCCTCGACGCTTGTCTCGTCAAGGCGAAGCTGACGCGAGGCCTGGGCTGCATTTACAAGCACATCCAGCTTGCCGAAACGGCCGATCGCCAGGTCGATTATCGCTGGCAGCTCTTCATGGCGGCACAGATCCATCGCGACGAACGCCACATTGCCATGTTCGCCCAATTGCGCCTCGGCTTTTTGGCCCAGTTCCTGATCCCGATCAACGATCACGACATTTGCCCCCGCCTTGACGAAAGCGGCCGCGACCCCTTTCGCCACGCCGCGGGCCGCGCCGGTGATGATTGCCACTTTTCCGTTCAATTCCATCGCCGAATGCCTCTTTTCCTCATTTTTGAATTTGGGTCTGCGAATTGACGATTGCCCGTCAGTCGAACCACGCACGGCCATTGACCGTTACGACACTGCCGGTTGCGTAACTGCCGTCAGCTCCGGCGAGGAAGGCGACCGCACCGGCAACTTCCGCCGGATCGGCAAGGCGCTTCATCAGGCAATCATCCGCTATGGCCTGGCGGGTTTCCTCGGGAATATTGGCATAGAGGGGTGTCCGGGTCGCGCCGGGGTTCACTGCGTTGACGCGGATCCCCCGGTCGGCCAGTTCACGGGCCATGGACCGTGTCATCCCGATGATCCCGGCCTTGGCCACGCAGTACGGTATCGGCCCATTGCCCTTCACCGCCGCAGTGGACCCGATGTTAACGATCGACCCGCCGATGCCTTCTTCCGCCATAAGGCGGACGGCAGCCCTGCTGCACCAGAATGCGCCATTCAATGAAATCGCAAGCACACGCGCCCAGGCATCGTCCGCGCAGTAAATCGTCTGGTCGGCAAATACCTGTGATCCGGCCGCCCGTTCGGCCTGAGCGGCATAGAACTTGTCCATGCCGTCGCCTTCGGTGCTGCCGATACCGGCATTGTTCACCAAGACATCGACACCGCCGAATTGCGCCTTCACCTGCGCAAAGGCGCTATCGACCGATGCGCTGTCGGCGACATCGCAACCGATCCCGATATGCGGAGCGGGCAAGACAGCCGAAGCCGCGCCGGCATTGAGATCGAGGATGGCGACGCGTGCGCCTTCCTCGGCAAGACGCCGCGCTATGGCAGCCCCGATGCCCTGCGCGCCCCCGGTGACCACGGCGCGTTTTCCCTTCAAGCGTTCCATGTTCCTCTCCTCAATCCTCGACCTGGGGACGCCAGGGAACGCCATTGATGTGCCCGCCGCCATCGGCGAACATCGTGTTGCCGGTGTAATAGGCACTGCCGTCGCTGGCGAGGAACACGGCCAGAGGCCCGATATCCGCCTGCGCATCGCCGAAACGGCCCGCCGGGATGTTCTGCAACAGCGCCTTGGTCATCTCCGGATTGGCATCGAAATATTCGCGCGCCTGCGGGCTGAGCGCTGCAGGGCAAATGGTATTGGCCGTAATGCCGTATCCGCCCCATTCCGCAGCGGCTGTCCGGGTCAATGTGCGCACCGCTTCCTTGCTGGCATTGTATGCCGCAGTGAAGAGGTGCGCGTTGACGCCATTGAGCGGACCAAGATTGATGATCCGCCCGAAGCCCTGCGCCTTCATCGCCGGGAAGGCGGCCCGCATCGCCCAGAACACCGAAAAGTAGTTGAGCGCAAACGCGTCTTCCATGTCCTCGTCGGTGTGGTTTTCCAGCTTCTTGGGAAAACTGGCGCCGGCATTGTTGACCAGAACTTCCAGCTTGCCGAAGCGGTCGAGCACGGCCTGAACCATGGCATCCACCTGCTCGCGGCGAGTGACATCGGTCTGGATGAAGAAGCTTTCGACACCGTAGGTATCGCGCAGATGAGCGGCCTCGCCCTCACCCTGCCCGGCTTTGCGCTGCGCGATCACGACATGCGATCCGGCTGCGGCGAGCGCCCGGGCGATGCCCTGCCCCACCCCCTGGCCGCCGCCCGTGACAAGCGCGACCCGCCCTTCGAGTGTCCTGCTCATCTATATCCTCCTCTCGATCCTGTTATTGTCGTTTCAGCCCAGCGCCGGGTAATCGGTATAACCGCGGGCATCATCGCCCTGGCCGGTGTAGAAAGTCTCGTTGTGGGCGCGGGCCAGCGCAGCTCCACTGCGAAAACGCTCCACCAGATCCGGGTTGGCGATGAAGGGATAGCCGAACGAGACCGCATCGGCCTTGCCTTCGGCCAGCAGCGCCTGCGCCTTTTCCTGCGTCAGCCCGTTATTTTCGATGACCGGCCCGCTCCAGTTGGCACGAACGAGATCGAGCGCGTCAAAGCCGGAATTGGGGATGTGGATCAGGTGGACATAGGCAAGGCCGAGCCCATCCACCGCCTTCAGCAAGGCCTCGTAAGTTCCGGCAGGATCCGCGTCGGCCATGCCATTGAACGCGACCCCTGGGCAAATGCGAAAGCCTACCCGGCCGGGCCCGACGGCCGCTGCCAGAGCTTCCAGCGTCTCGGCCACGAAGCGCACCCGGTTTTCTACCGAACCGCCATAGCGGTCGGTGCGCTGGTTGGTGTTGGAGGACAGGAACTGCATCGGCAGATAGCCGCTGGCACAGTGCAGTTCGACCCCATCCATCCCGGCACGGACCGCGTTTTTGGCAGCGCGGACATATTCGTCGGTCACGCTGGTAATCTCATCCGTTGCCAATGCCCGCGGCATGACTGTTTGCATCGGCTCACCGTCCGGCCCGAAAATCGGATCCGGGCAGCGAATGGCCGACGGCGCAACCGTCTCGGCGTCCGCGTCCTTGTTGGCTTGGACGGCGGCGCGGCCGACATGCATGAGCTGCATTACGATCTTGCCGCCTTGGCCGTGCACGGCACCGGCTATCGCGCGCCAGCCTTCAACCTGTTCCTCGCTATGGATGCCAGGCGTCCGCCAATACCCCTTCCCGAGAGGTGGCCTGAAGAATCTGGGCAGTGGGATAAGTGGATTTTCTGCCTTGCGGCGGCCATGAAGGCAGCCTGACAGGAGTAGAGATGAGCAGACGACCTCGCCGGAACCACAGCCCGGCATTCAAGGCGAAGGTGGCGCTGGCTGCCGTGAAGGGCGAGAAGACGCTGGCCGAGCTGGCACAGCTGTTCGATGTGCATCCCAACCAGATCACGACGTGGCGCACGCAGTTGCTGGAGGGGGCGGCCGGAGTTTTCGGCGCCGACAGCGCGGCGGAAGCGGCCGAACCGGCGGTGGACGTGAAGACGCTGCACGCCAAGATCGGGGAATTGACGCTGGCGAACGATTTTTTGGCCGGCGCGCTCGGGAAGGCCGGTCTGTTGCCGAGCGCAAAGCGATGATCGATCGTTCGCACGACTTGCCTGTGACGCGACAGGCACGGGAACTGGGGATCAGTCGGGGCAGCGTCTACCTCATTCGTCGTCGCCCCCATCCGCGATCATGCTTTTTTCAGCAAGCGGTTTTCGAGCGTCAGGTCGGCCAGGCATTCCTTCAGGGCGCGGGCCTCGCGGCGCAGGTCCTGCACCTCACCGGTGGTCGCAGCACGGGCAGTGTCCCCGGCCAGGCGGCGCTTGCCCGCTTCCATGAACTCTTTCGACCAGGTGTAGTATAGGCTCTGGGCGATCCCTTCCTTGCGGCACAGCTCGGCAATGCTGTCATCGCCGCGAAGACCTTCGAGCACGATGCGGATTTTGTCCTCGGCCGAGAAGTGCCGCCGGGTCTGCCGCCGGATATCCTTCACCACCTGCTCCGCAGGCGCCTTCGCCGATGATTTTCTCAAGGAGGGTTTGGGC
>NZ_BCTX01000043.1 GCF_001590985.1 Novosphingobium naphthalenivorans NBRC 102051 | reverse complement strand
CTAGCGGGGAACCGCGACGCCTTCGGGCAGGACCAGCACTTCCAGCCCGGCGTCCGGCGTGAGGTAGCGCCGGGCCATCGCTTCGACATCCCCCGGGGTCAGCGCCAGCAGCCGTTCCCGGGCTTTCTCGAAGCGGTCGATGCGGTCCGCCTCTGTCTGCGCACGGTCGACCAGCGAGAGCCAGCCGCCATTGCTCTTGAGCGCATTCTGCAGCTCTTCCAGAAATGGCTGGCGCGCGCGCCGGAAGATATCGTCGCTGACAGGCGCGGTGTTGAGGACGGTAACGACCTTGCGGATCGCTGCCCGTGCGGCCGTTACATCGGCAACATCGACCGAGGCATTCACCGAGAACACGCCGTAGCCCTTCCAGTGCCGCGACAGCGAGCTGCTGGCGGATGGCGAGTAGGCCTTGCCGAGGGCCTCGCGCAATTCGTCGGTCAGTTCGACGCGCATGATCCGCTCAAGCATTTCCAGCGTCAGCGCGGCGACGGGATCGCTGTCGTCGCAGGTGGGCCAGACGATCCGCAGCAGCGCCTGATCGGCCGCGCCGGTATGGCGGATCACGCGCGGTGAGCGGTCGGCAGTAAACGTCCGCGGCGGCTGGCCATCATGGTTGCGGAACGCCGGTTCGCGCATGGGCAGGGCCCCCAGCGTCTTCGCGACGAGCGCGATGGCATGGTCCTCGTCGATGTCGCCGACCACGCCCACTTCGATGGCGCCGTGCGCCAGCCGGTCGCCGATGTCCTCGCGCAGCTTGGCGAATGTCAGGTTACGGTAATCCTGCACCGGCTGCAGGCTGAAGCGCGGGTCGTTGCCGGAAACGATTGCGCCCAGATCCGCCTGCAAAGCAGAGGCGGGCGTGGAGCGCAGTTGCGCGAAATAGTTGTTCACCGACTGGCGGTACTGCACTTCGCCTTCGGGCCGGTATCCGGGATCGGAAATCAGCGCGGTCATCAGATCGAGTTGCAGTTCCAGATCGCCGGGAGTGGTCCGCGCGCCGGAATTAAAGGCTGCTTCGCCGCGCGAAAGATTCAGGCTGAGCGTGTGCCCGGCCAGGATCGAATCGAGATCGTCGCGGCTGTGCTTCCCGAGACCGCCTTCGTCGAGATAGGGCGCCATTTCGCTGGCGAGCGGATCGGCCTTGGTGTCGAGCATGTCGCCGCCGTCGATGGCAACCGAGACGCTGACTTTGTCCTTCTCGATGTCGGTGTGCTTGACGTTGAGCATCACGCCGTTGGCGAAGCGCACTTCGCGGATGCCCAGTTCAGGGTCGCGGGTGTCGCTCACGACGGTTCCGGGGGGGCCGAAATCGGTATAGGCGAACCGGGTCACGCTGCCGGCGGTTTCCCGGGCGATCTTTCCATGCATCGCCGCGCGCCAGGTATCCCGCAAGGCCTCCTTGCCGCCTGCCGGGGCCATGCGCCCCTGAAAGCGAATCAGCGGCTTGTCGAGCGGCAGGGCATCGCGCTTCATGGCGGCGAGCACGGCATCTGGGGTGACATGCGGCGCGAAGGCTTCGAACCGCTGGAGCACGGACCCGGGCGTGGAGGCCACGAGATCGTCGTCCACCATTGCCAGCGCCGCATCGGCCAGAGCCGCGTTGGAACGCGTCTGGGCGGATTTCGCGGAACCGGTGATCGATGCGCGCAGTTCGGCAAGCTGTTCGGCCACTTCGCCGGGTTCGAAGCCATGGGCGAGGGCGCGCCGGTATTCGTGGGCGGCCGCTTCCAGCCCGGCTTTCCATTTGCCGTCGACGGTATCGATGATGAGGCGGGTGGAACGGCCGGATTCGAAGACGTCGCCGGTGCCGAAACCGGCGCTGCGGAACGGCGGCTTGGCATTGCGGGCCAGACGCTGGAGGCGGCGGTTGACGATGGCATAGCCGATCGAACGGAGCAGGTTTTCCTGCCGCTCGGCCACGGAATCGGGTTTGTCGAGATAGCGCCCGTTGCGCAGCACCGTCACGCGCTCCGACAGCGCCGGATCGATGTAGATCTCGGTGCGGTTCCTGTCCTTGCGATCGACAGGCCCGGCGTCGGGCTGTTGTTCGACTGGCGCGGCGGCCCAATCGTTGAAATGGCGCACGATGCCGGCTTCGACTGCGGCGGCATCAATGTCTCCGACGATGACGAGCGTGACGTGGGCAGGCACGTATTCGCGCTTGTAGAAGGCTTTCAGCGAGGCGCTGGTGGCGGCATTCAGGGTTTCGGCGGTTCCGATCGCGAAGCGGCTGGCATAGCGGGCCTGCGGATAGAAGAACCGCGTCGAATCCACCGCGTTGCGGAAGGCCCAGGTGTTGCGGTCGCGCATTTCCGAGAGCACGACGCCGCGTTCGCGGTCGACCGCGCCTTGCGAGATGGTGAGATTGCTGGCCGTCTCGCGCATCAGCATCAGCGCGGTGTCGAGCAGCGCCGGATCGTTGCGCGGCAGGTTCAGCTTGTAGAGCGTGTGCTCGAAACCGGTCGAGGCGTTGGTGTCGGCGCCGAATGCCAGGCCATCGCGTTCCAGCAGCTTGACCATCTCGCCTTCGGGCACGCGCTGCGAGCCGTTGAAGGCCATGTGCTCGATGAAATGGGCATAGCCCTGTTCGCTGTCGCTCTCGTCGAGCGAGCCAACATCCACGTCCATGCGCACCACGGCCGTGCCCTTGGGCGTGGCATTGTGGCGGATGATGTAGCGCATCCCGTTGCCGAGCTTGCCGAACCGGAAATCCGGATCGACGGGAACGTCGCTTTTCTCGAATACCCAGCGGGGATCTTCAGGGTAGGGGGCCTGCTTCGCAGCCAATGGCGCAGGCGCCAGCACCACGAGGAGGGCAAACAGATAACCTCTCATCGCGGCAGGAGTGCCCGAGCAAGATAAGGATAACAAGGATGAATTCCTCCCCATCGCTGCGCGACAGGGAGGAGTTTTATCTTACTTGCCGCGCAGCTTGCGGTGCTTCGACAGGTCGAAGACTTCGCTCGGGCCGTTGTCGTCCTGCAGCAGCCCGAGGCGGCGGGCGACTTCCTGATAGGCTTCTTCCTCACCGCCCAGATCGCGGCGGAAGCGGTCCTTGTCGAGCTTTTCGCCGGTGTGCATGTCCCACAGGCGGCAGCCGTCGGGGCTGATCTCGTCGGCCAGGATCACGCGGCTGAAATCACCGTCCCAGATGCGGCCGAATTCCAGCTTGAAGTCGATCAGGCGAATGTTGATCGCCGCGAACATGCCGCACATGAAGTCGTTCACGCGGATCGCCATGTCGGCGATGTCCTGCATCTCGTCATGCCCGGCCCAGCCGAAGCAGCGGATGTGCTCTTCGGCCACCATCGGATCGCCGAGCGCGTCGTCCTTGTAGTAGTATTCGATCAGCGTGTGCGGCAGCATCTCGCCTTCGGGAATGCCGAGGCGCTTGGAGATCGAGCCGGCCGCGACGTTGCGCACCACGACTTCGATCGGGATGATCTCGACCTGGCGCACCAGCTGCTCGCGCATGTTGAGGCGGCGGATGAAGTGGTTGGGCACGCCGATGTGGTTGAGGCGCGTGAAGACGTACTCGCTGATGCGGTTGTTGATGACGCCCTTGCCCTGGATCGTGCCTTTCTTCTGCGCGTTGAACGCAGTGGCATCATCCTTGAAGTACTGGATCAGCGTGCCCGGCTCCGGACCCTCGTAGAGAATCTTGGCCTTGCCTTCGTAGATCTGACGGCGACGGGACATGGTTTTCGTCCTTCAAACGGCAAAAAGAGCAAGCCCCGGCCCGTCGAGTCTCGGGCGACTGCACGGGCCGGGGCATTTCGGCGGCCATATAGTGCAAGCGGGGGCAAAAGCAAACTGCCCTCTCTGCAGGCGGTGGACATCCGCCTTTCCGGCACGATGGCGGCCCATAAAGCGGGAGAAAGGAAGACATGGCCTTGGCGCGGGAGATTGTGGCGATGCAGCCAGGCCGGTAACGGAGGACGGAAACGGCCTGCCACGCAGCCCCATGGCGGCGCGATACCTGACCTGAAAGGCGCAAACGATCGTGACTGTTACTGTCAGAGCCCTGACCGGAGACCAGATCCTGGCAGCGATCGACGATCTTGCCGCGCTGCGCATGACGGTTTTCGCCGAGTGGCCCTACCTCTACGACGGCGATCCCGCCTACGAGGCCGGATACTTGCGCGAATTCGTCGAGGCGCCGGACGGCATCCTGGTGGCAGCCTGCGATGGCGGCCGGGTGGTGGGCGCCGCCACCGCTTCGCCCATGCAGGCGCAGAAGGCGGAATTCCGGGCCCCTTTCGAGGCACGCGGCCTCGATGTTTCGCGGCTGTTCTACTTTGGCGAATCCGTTCTGCTGCCCGAATATCGCGGGCAGGGGATCGGCCATGCCTTCTTCGATCACCGTGAAGCGCAGGCCCGAAAATGCAATGCCAGTGCCGCGACCTTTGCAGCCGTCATTCGACCGGCCGATCATCCTGACCGGCCGGTCGATTATGTCCCCCTGGACGCCTTCTGGCGCAAGCGCGGCTATGCGCCTGTCGAGGGGCTCGTCACTCATCTGGCCTGGAAGGACCACCGGGACGCGGCCGATACGCCCAAGCCGATGCAATACTGGCTGCGCCGGTTCTGATCCCGAAGCCTCAGGAACGAGGCGAACATACAGGCGCCGGTACGCGAGGCCGGTTTAGCGGCCTCGCGTCCGTTCAGAACAGCGCTCTTGCCGCGGCTATTGCACCAGACGGGACGTTTGAAGGGCCGTGGAAAACAGCTGCTGGAGGGCCGTGGTGATGTCGTCGTCTGCCGTCACGGTCTGAACCAGCGGCGAACCGTTGGTGCCCGGCGAGGCGCAGCTCTCCAGTGCAGTGAGAACCTGATCGGAAGTCCCTGCATTGCCGGCCGGATAGGGCGAGGGCGGAGCGGGCAGGAACGGAGCGACGTTCGACTGCGACCAGGAGTCACCGACAAGCGATTCCGGAAGGTACTGCGTATAAAGGACCGCAATCTTGATGCCCTTGGCCTTGATCGCCGTGCATTCGGTCAGGTCGCTGCTGCGCAACGGTCCGAAATAGCGGCCGCTTCCATTCGGCTGGTCCAGCATGCCGTCGGTAATGAGAAACAGGATCTTCTGCGGCGTGGCGCCGGGGGCCCCCGTACCTGCCGTAGGGATGAGGTTCTTCATCGTTGTCAGCATGTTGGTAACTTCGGAGGCCCGGTCATTGATGTTGGTGCTGCTGGTGGGCATCGAGTTCTTCCACCAGTAGTCGTCTGCCGGGAACAGGGCGGCCACTGACGTGCTCCCGTACGAGGAAACGTCAGTAAGACTGTTGAGCGTCTTGACCGGCGTGCTGCTGCCGGACCGGGTCCAGTCGAAGGAGAACATCTGCGCCCGGTATGTAACCTGGTACTCCGAGGCCTGGTTGGCCGCGAACGGGATCAGCTGCGAGGCGGCCGAGACGACGTCGTCCTTGCGCAGGACAAGACTCGACGGGCTGCCGTAGATTTCGCCATAATTGTGCGTGAGCCAGTAGCCGTCCGCCCACCATCCGGTGTCGTAGGTCGAAGTGGTCGTGCTCGTGCTGCCGGTGCTCGTGGAAGTGCTTGAGCTTCCGCTATTGATATAAGTCGTGGTTGTGGTCGTGGTCGGCGTCGATGACACGCGCTTGGTGATCGTTACCGGGCCGCTCGTGCTGTCGGAGATGGAATAGGTCGTGGTCGTTACCGTGGTGGTCGTCGTCTGGATGGTGCGCCTGTTGTTTCCATTCCCCGTAGTCGTTGTCGTGGGTCCGGAAACCGACGTGCTCGTCGAATTCATCGAATTCCCCGAACTGTCGTACAGTGTGTTGGTTGACGAGTTCCAGCGGTAATAGACGTTTTCCTTTGAGGAGCCCGAAGTATAGTAGCTGGTCGACAACAGCACCTTACGGCTTTGCGTGTCGTTGACGTAGATGCCGTCCGTGTGCGGAAGTTGCGCATGGCACGCGAAGGCGCAGCCAGTAGCGTTGAGGATCTTGGTGATCCCGTCCGATGTCGCGGGCAGCAGCATTGAAGGCGAATTGTCCATCGCCAGGTAGAAATCGACGTTGGGCGGCTGCTGGGCGCTGGCCGAGGCCGTCCCGTTCACAGTCAGTGTGTCGGCGCCGAGAATCCCGCCGAACATGTTGATCGACTTGACTGTATAGCTGATGGTGGCCTTGCGCAGATAGCCCAGAGCCCCGCTGCTGCCGGAGGTGCTGGCCGTGATGGTGGGGGTCATCTGCAGGTCCTGGTAGCCGCTCGCCAGCGCAGCCTGCGAATTGAACATCTTCGTGGCGGCCAGGGCCGCCTCACTGTCCGACTGGAGGATCATTGAGGGGGCGACAGCGGCCAGCGCGGCGGCGTCGGCCGCGGCGTTCAGCTGCGTCTGGAGCCTCATGGCGCGTGCGTAGTCGATCCCGAAACCGACGGTGAAAGTCAGCGGAACGATCGTGAAGCCCACGACAATCAGGACGTTGCCTCGCTGATCGGCCTTCAGCCGGGCCATGACCTTGCGCCATGCCGCCGGAGACGTGAGCGAGAGGAATTTCTTCATCATGTACGTACCTAGTAAAGGCGGGGCAGCATGTAGATGGTGTCGGTCAGCTGCGTGGTCGTGAGAGAGGTGAAGCCGAGCGTCGGCGTGAAGCTGTAGGTAATCTTGCCCATGAACAGCCAGCCGCCGGCCGTGCCGACCTGGGTCTTGTTGCTGTCACCCGGGGCAAGGTTGCCGCACACGTTGGTGCCGTCCGGTGAAGTCGGCACCATTGTCGAGGTGATCATGTCGCTGGGGATCGAGATCACGCTGTTGGACGACTGCGTCTCATTTACGGGGAGAGTACCGGCCGTATGGCTGGATGTCGTGGCGGTGACGGTGCTGCCGTCGACATTCTGCGTCTGCGCCTGGGTCCAGACGACATAGGCATGAGTGGCATCGCAGACCCTGAGCAGCGAAATCTGCTCGACCGCATTGTTGAGCTTGTAGGGCGAGAGGACCACTGCACTGGCGCTGAGGTACGATTTGGCGCTGGCGTTCTGCGGGGCATTGTAGATGATCGCGGGCGACATCGTCCGGCTGACCAGATCGGTCAGCGAGCGGGTCGCGACCGTGACCTTGCGCTTGCAGGCGATCATGTCGGACAGGCTGCACCCACCCGTGTACAGGAGCAGAAGCACCGGCAGGACGAGCGCGAATTCCACGAGCACCGCGCCGCGGGTGTCGCGTGCGAAACGCTTCAGCAAGAGGTTTGCGACGCGCTGCATGAATAGTCCTCTGTCGTGAAAACGGATGTCGCCACGAGCATGTGATTGCCATTCGGCTGATCGATCAGGTTCAGGCCCAGCGGCCCGGTTCCTGTCGGCCACAGGTAGATGAGTTGCAGGACGACGATACGGTTCTGACCGCTGCCGCTCGACTGGTAGCTGTAGCCCGTGCCTGTCGACGTCAGAACGCCGTTGCTGTCATACGTGAATGTCGGCGCGGCAGTGCTTGCCACGTTGTAGCTGCTCGCAGTCGTGACATTGACCGTCAGCCGGGAGCACGAGAGCATCGGCGGCAGCAGCTTGGGAATGGTGATGGTATTGCCATCGGAATCGGTGGCTGTCGTGCCATTGCAGATGGCGTTCTTGAACTCGCTTTCGGACATGCCGGTGTTGCCGCTGGCCATCTGCGCCGTTTGCGCCGTACCGATCAGCAGCAGGCGTCCCGCGTTCTGTGCTGCCGTCTCCAGCATCTGCTGGGCCAGGTATATGAGCATCGTGTACAGGATCGCGAGCAGAAGTGCGATGAACGCCGGCCCGACTATGGCGAACTCGATGATCGTCGCGCCCCGGCAGTCTTTGCGCAGGGGCGTGCCAAATCGGCGAACGGCCCTCAGGGCACGTATGATATTACGCAAGATCGCCACCTGAGGGTCTCCTTGCCTCCTCTCTGGACGATCAGCGTTCAGATTTCGTAAACGGCGAGGTGCGCCAGCCTCAGTCGAAACGCGGGTGGTCATCCGGGATGACGCCGGAGTTCCGCCGTTCGCCGTGCGAAAAACTTTATGCCATGGCGCGACAAGTCGTCCGCGTTCGCTCCGCGTAAGCTTGCGGCCTAGCCACAGAGTTTTTGCACAGAAGGATCAGTCCATGGCCAGCAATCCGAGCGCATCGTTGGAAGTCGTTCCGCCCGTCACGACGGAAGCGGCCTGGCGCGGTGATGCGCTTGAAAAGACCGGTGAATGGGTCTTCCTGCTCTCACCGGAGCAGATCGCCGAACTCGAAGCGCTGGGCACGCGCTTCCTTGAGGAGAACCCCGATCTGCGCACGGTTCAGGCGGAAGACTATCCGCTGGTGGCCTGCGCCGATGCAGTGAAGGAATGGGGCCGCGACGTGGACTATGGCCGCGGTTTCGTCCTTGTGCGGGGCTTGCGCACGCATCTCTATTCGGACGCGCTGTCCTCGGCGATCTACTACATCCTGGGCCTGCACATGGGCGATCCGATCCGCCAGAACGAAATGGGCGACTTGATCGACCACGTCTATGCGACGTCGGACAAGACCATGGACGATCCCACCGCGCTTTCCGCCAAAGTGCGCGACAAGCTGGTCTATCACTCGGACAGCTCGGATGTCGTCGCGCTGATGTGCCTGCGCCCGGCCCGGGAAGGCGGGCTGTCCTGCCTCGTTTCCGGCGCGCAGATCTACAACGAGATTCTGGAGCGCCGCCCCGATCTCGCGCCGCTGCTGCTGGAGCCGTTCCACTGGGACTGGCGCCGCCAGGACCACAATGCGCCGGCCGATACTTATACCTCGCCGATCGTCAGCCTCGTGGACGGGGTGTTCTCGATGTACGCGGGCTCGCTCTACATCCTTACCGCGCAGGAATACGAAGGCGTGCCCAAGCTCACGCCCGAGCAGATCGAAGTGCTCGAACTCTTCGACAAGATCACTTACGAAGAGGGCATGGCGATCGCGATGGACTTCCGTCCGGGCGACATCCAGTGGCTGTCGAACTACGCCGCGCTCCATGCCCGCACCACGTTCTGGGACTGGCCGGAACCGCAGCGCCGCCGCCACCTGCTGCGCTTGTGGCTGAGCCGCGACGCGGGCCGTCCAGTGGTGCCCGGCTTCGGCAAGAACGGCGTGGTGCAGATCCGCTCGGCCCCGCGCGACGGAGCGGCAGAGCATCCGGACGCGCATTTCGACATCTACTCGGTTTCAGTGCCGCGCTTGCTGTCGTAGGAGGATAGCACGTCGCGAAATCCTCCCCATCGCTGCGCGACAGGGAGGATTTCTCTGACTTCACACCAGCGCTAAAACTTCATCCGCGGTTTTCACGTCCGCGAAGTTCAGCCGCAGGTTGAGCAGCGCGGCCAGGTGTTCCTCATCGGTCACGGCGGCACAGGCGTCCGGCACCACGATCACCTTGTAGCCGCGCATGTTGCCTTCGCGGGCGGTGGATTCGACGCAGACATTGGTGAGCGTGCCGGTCAGAATGAGCGTGTCGATACCGGCCAGTTCCAGCGCTTTGGCCAGCGCGCCGGCCGGGCATGAAAAGGCCCCGTAGCGGTACTTGTCGAGCACCAGATCGTTCGGCTCCAGGGCCATTTCCGGAAACAGTTCGCGCGCAGCCGCGCCAACCTGCATCGCCCCGACCGCGCGCTGCACCACCGGGTCGGTCATGTCGTATTGCCATTCGGGCATGGCCAGAGGCGGCGCATCGCTTACGGTCTGGCGGGTCCATATCACTTGCACGCCGGTATCGCGCAGGCCGCGTACCAGCCGGTTGATCTGCGGCACGATCGCGCGCGCATGGCGGTTGCCGAAGATTTCCTCCTCGGCGACGAACACCGATTGCATGTCGATCACCACCAATGCCGTGCGAGCCGGGTCGATCGTGTCGAAACTGTTGTAGCCCCGCCCGCGCGCGATCGCCCATTCGGGCAGCTCGCAGGGATGCATCAGGCGTCTTCGAAGGCGATGGAAAGCGAAAGCGCTTCCCATTGCTTGATCTGCGCGGCGACGAAGGCGTGCTGGTCCGTGGCGTAGTGCAGGGCATCTTCGCCGAGCAGCAGGTTCAAGGGCGGTTCCGGCGCATCGAGAGCGGTCAGGATGGCGGCGGCGGCGCGCCGGGGATCACCCTTTTCCTTGCCAGCGTTCTCGGTGAGGCTGCGGCGCGCGAAGTGGGCGACCTCGTCGTAGTCGGCAATGTCCTTGCCGGCGATGCGAAGCCCGGCGGCGGCGAACTCGGTACGCATTCCGCCCGGCGCGACATTGGTGACGCGGATGTTCATCGGCGCGACTTCCTGCGCCAGCGTCTGGCCGAGGCATTCCAGCGCATATTTGCTCGCGCCGTAGATGCCTGTGCCCGCCCAGGGCGCATGGCCGCTGACCGAGGTGACATTGACGATATGCCCCGCGCGGCGCGCCCGCATGGCGGGAAGCACGGCCTGTATCATCCGCATCGCCCCGAAGACGTTGATCTCGAACAGCGCCCTGGCTTCCGCGATCGAGACTTCCTCGATCGCGCCGATCATGCCGTAACCGGCATTGTTGACAAGGCGGTCGATCCCGCCGGTCAGTTCTTCGGCCCGGGCGACGGCTTCATGCACACTGGCCTGATTGGTCAGATCCACGCTGAGCACATGGGCCCGGCCCGGAGCGAGGCCGGTAAAAGCCTCGTCAGTGGCTTTGCGTGTCGTGCCGACGACTGTGTCCCCGCGCGCGAGCGCCGCTTGCGCCAGCGCCCGGCCCAGGCCTGCGCCGATTCCGGTGATGAGCCAACTCGTCATTCCTGCCACCTTCGCTCTCTTTGATTGCCAGGGCAGCCTAGGAGGCACGGGGCTTCCCACTCTTGGCACTGGTTGCCGCAATTGTTGCGTGGAGGCGCACGCGCCATGCTCCTGCTTGACCCGGCCCGCAGGCTCGTGGTCCATCAAGGGCCAAGAAGCAGAATGACGGGGCGCAGACTTGGCCGTTCACATTGCCGGTTCGATCAATCTCGATATCATCACTTCGCTCGAACGCCTGCCGTTGCCGGGCGAAACCGTACTGGCGCGGGCGACCGCGCGGTTGCCCGGCGGAAAGGGCGCCAATCAGGCGGTGGCCGCGGCCCGCATGGGGGCTGCAACGCGCATGATCGGCGCCGTGGGCAAAGGCGATGCCGGAATCTGGATGTGCGAGCGGCTGGCGGCCGAAGGTATCGACGTCTCGGGCGTTTCCGTCCTGAACCAGCACGAGACCGGAACGGCCTATATCGCTGTCGATGCGCAGGGCGAGAATCAGATCATCGTCGTATCCGGCGCCAATGCTCATCTGTCCGGCGTGGAGCCGGTATCCGAAGGCGTCCTGCTTTCGCAGCTTGAGGTTCCGGTGGCTGCGCTCCTGCCGGTGTTCGCGCAATCGAAGGCGATCCGCATCCTCAACACGGCGCCTGCCGTGGCCGAGGCGCAGTGCCTGTTCCCGCACGTCGACATCCTTGTGCTCAATCAGCACGAACTGGCCGTCTATACGGACGCTGCCGGCGACGGCGACGTGCTGGCCCGCGCGCGCAGCCTGCTGACGCGGCCCGAACAGGCGATCGTTGTCACGCTGGGCGGCGAGGGGGCTCTGGCCGTTCGTGGAGACTGGCATTTCCATGTGCCCGCCGTCCCGGTCGTCCCGGTCGACACGATCGGCGCGGGAGACTGCTTCTGCGGATCGCTGGCGGCTTTGCTTGATGAGGGCTATTGTCTGGCGGAGGCCTTGCCGAAGGCCAGCGCCGCTGCCGCGCTGAGCACGCTGGGGCAGGGCGCCGCGCCTTCGATGCCTTCGCGTGCGGCCGTGGAAGATCTGCTTTCGGGTGCGGCAACAGAACATGCGCCGCCGATCAAGAACCCGCGCACTGCCGCCGTAAGCTGAGGTCATGGCATCTGGCCGCGCAATTTTGGGGATCTGAAGATGAGTGCGTTCGAACCCACACCCTTTGGCATTCCGTCGGACGTCGGCGGCAAGGACCTTGGCATCTTCCTTCCGATCGCCAACGGCGGCTGGATCCTCTCGAAGAACAAGCCCGAACTGGACGGTTCCTATGCCTACAACCGTCAGTGCGCGGTGCTGGCCGAAGAAGCCGGTTTTGACTTCATCATGTCGATGTCGAAGTTTCGCGGCTACGGCGGCGAAACCCACCACTGGGACAGCTCGCTCGATCCCGTCGTGCTGATGGCCGCGCTGGCCGAAGTGACCAGCAAGGTAAAGTGCTGGACCACGGTTCACACGATCCTGCAGAACCCGGCCGTCGTGGCCAAGATGCTGGCGACGCTCGATCAGGTTTCGAAGGGCCGCGCCGGTCTCAATGTCGTCACTGGCTCCTACAAGGGCGAGTTCTCGCAGATGGGTGCCTGGCCCGAGGGGGTCGATCACGATGCCCGCTATGACCTTGCGCAGGAATGGATCACCGCGATCAAGCGCCTCTGGAAAGAGGACTCGGTCACGATGGACGGCAAGTATTTCCAGCTCGACGAATGCGAATCCTGGCCCAAGCCGGAAAAGCGCCCGTTCCTCGTCTGCGCCGGTTCGTCGCAGCGCGGGATGCGCTTCACTTCCGAGGAAATGGACGCGATCTTCCTGAGCGGTGCAGATCCCGAGGAACTGGCGCAGGCCAGCCATGATGCCAAGGCGGATGCAGCGGGCATCGGGCGCTATGTGCGTACTTATTCGATGATGACGATCGTCTTCGGCGATACCGACGAGGAAGCCGAAGCGACCGCCAAGCACTACGCCGAGGGCTTCGACGAAGGGGCGCTGCACGGCATGATGCGCGCTTATGGCTTCCTCGATGCCGAGATCGGCAAGGAGAACGCCTTCACCAAGAAGTCGCGCTCCAGCTTCATGTCCGCCTATGTCACCGGCTCCACGCAAACGGTGATCGACAAGCTCACCGAACTTTTCGCGGTTGCCGAGACCGACGGGCTGATGCTGATCTTCCCGGACTACCTGACGGGCATTCCCAAGTTCGGCCGCGAAGTGCTGCCCGTCCTGCGCGAGCGCTTTCCCGGCAAGGTGAAAGTGGGCAACCATGGCTGAGGCCGCGGACCTGCCGCACGTCGCGCCGGATGCGCTGGCGGCCATGCTGCCGCCCGCCACGACCGCGCTTGTAGTGGTTGATATCCAGAAGGATTTTGCCGCGCCCGATGGCCTGATGGGCAGTTTCGGTGTCGACCTCTCGCCGGCCGAAGCGGCGATCGACAGGATCGAGGATCTTATCGCCGCTGCGCGCAAGGCCGGGGCAACTGTCGCGTTCATGCGGGTGGTAACGCGGCCGGAAACCGATCCGCAAGCGCTCAAGACCCTGATGGCACGGCGCGGCAGCCCCGGCGGCGAGGTGATCTGCCGCGCCGATGACGGCGGCGCCGATTACTACCGCGTCATGCCTGAACCCGGCGACATCGAGATCGAAAAGCTGCTGTTCGACAGCTTTCACGGCACTGACTTCGATGCGCAGCTCAAGGCGCGCGGGATCGATACAGTGGTGGTGACGGGGATCACCACCGAATGCTGTGTCGATTCCACGGCGCGCGCAGCGTTCCATCACGGCTACAACGTCTTCGTCGTGTCGGATGCCTGCGCGGCTTACGAGCCGGAACTGCATGCCGGCACGCTCAATGTGCTGGAAAAGAACGTGGCGCTGCTGACTGCAAGCGACGCGGTAATCGCGGCGTGGGCGTGACGGCGCCTGCCGCTGCTTTGTCCTGTGGGGCCTATATGGAGGGTTCCAGCCTATGACCGGTAAGATAAGAACATGGACTCGTGGAACGCCTGCGGGTGTTCTGGCCGCCTGCACGATGGGCAATTCCGTCAGCGTGACGCCGGCAGTCCATGCAGTCTTCGGCCTGTTCCTGGTGCCGCTGTCCGAACAGTTCGGCTGGGCGCGTGCCAGCATTTCAGGGGTTCTTGGCGTGCTGGCGCTCGTCGGGGCGCTGAGCTACCCGATGATCGGCCGCCATGTCGACCAGCACGGCGCGCGGCGCACCTTGCTGGCGGGCGTGTTCGGACTGGCGCTGTCGATCGCCGCGCTGTCCCTGACCCGCGGCAGCCTGATCCAGTTCTACGCCACGTTTGCCGCGATCGCGGTATTTGGCGCCATGGCCGGGACGCCGATTTTCCAGAAAGTGATTGCCGACTGGTTCGATCACAACCGGGGCACCGCGCTGGGCGTGAGTGCAGGCGGAGGCAATGGGCTGGGCTCTGTCGTGCTGCCGGTGCTGGCTGCCGTTCTGGTGCAAACCTGGGGCTGGCGCACGGGATACCTGGGCATCAGCGCTTTCATGCTGATTGTGGCGCTGCCGCTGCTCTGGCTGCTGCTGCGCGACCGCAGCGGGCAGGGGCATGACGGCGATCTGGCTGGGCGCGAGGGTATGACCCTGTCCGAAGCGGCGCATACGCCTGCCTTCTGGCTGGTGCTGATCGCGCTGGCCGCCGGTGCCGGCGGGACGACCGCCGTGTTCAGCCATGTCGTGCCGATCCTGAGCGATCGCGGGTTTTCGGTGGCGACGGGCACGGCCGTGGTCGGCGTGTTCGCGCTGGTGACGTCGGGATGGCAGATCGCCACCGGGCGCATCATGGACATGATCCAGTCGCCGCGCGTGGCCGTGCCGATGTATCTGATGGCCGTCGCGGGGCTTGTCCTGCTCGAAACGGGGCAGGGGATGACCATGCTTGTGACCGGCGGCGCGCTGCTCGGGATTGGTCTGGGCGGCCAGTTCGGCGCCTTGCCCTATTTCGTCGGCCGCTATTTCGGTGTCCGCCATTTCGGCTCGATCATCGGTGCGATGTATTCGGCCGTGATCGCGGCGCAGGGCACGACGCCGATCCTGCTCGACGCGGTGTTCGATGCGCATCATTCCTACCGTCCGGCGCTGGTCGGCGTGGGCGGGGCGCTGCTGGCAGGCGCATTGCTGCTCATGCTGCTGCCGCGCTACAGCCGCGAGGCCGTGGCGGACGAAGGCCTGCTGGCGCCGGGCCACTGACAACAAGCCGCTGACACAGAGATTTCGGGAGACTTTCGTGGCCGATTATTCGCAAACCGAACCGGGCACTGGCTTCGCCGATCCGGCCAAGGCGCCCTATACCGTCAGCGAAGAAGAGCGTGCGGCGATCGCGGCTGCCATCGATACCGATGAACTGGTCGAGCTCGCGCTGACGCTGGGCAATATTCCCAGCCGCTCGCGCGAGGAACTGGCTGCGGCCGAGTTCGTCCACGACTGGATGGCGCGCGAGGGATTCCGTCCGCGCAAGGTCGGTGCCACGCCCGAGCGGCCCAATGTGATCGGCGAATATGGCGGCACCGGTCGCGGCGCCAACCTGCTGTTCACTGCCCATCTCGATACCGAGAGCCCCACGGGCATGATCGAGCACGACAAGTTCCGCTATCGCGAGAGCACGCTGGCCGATCCCGAATGGACGAAGTGCTGGCTGGACGAGGACGGCAGGATCCGCGGCTATCCGGTCACGAACGACCGGGGGCCGATGTCTTGCTTCCTGATCGCGGCCAAGGCTTTGCGCAAGGCGGGGATCGGCCTTGCCGGCAAGACCTGGCTGACGGCCTGTCCCGGTGAGATCGGCCCGGAACCGATCGAGGAATTCTCCGGCATCGGCTGGAACGGCAAGGACATCGGTGCGCACTACCTGTTTCATCACGGCGGGGTCGCGCCGGATTATGCGATTGCTGCCGAAGGGACTGATTTCGGGCTGACCTGGCAGGGCTGCGGCTATGCCTTGTTCCGCATCCGCATTTTCGGACAGGGCATGTTCTCCCCGATCCTCGATGCGCCGGAAAACCCGCACCGGCATCCCAATCCGATCTACCGGCTCGGCCCGGTGATCGATGCGCTGCACGCTTGGGGCCTCGCTTTCGAGCGCGACAGCGCGATGGAAACCGCAAGCGGCAGGATCATGCCCAAGGTCCAGATTGCTTCGGTGCGCGGCGGTATGCCGATCGACTTCGGCGCGGGCACGGAAGTCTGCGCGCTCTATCTCGAAGTCCTGCTCAATCCCCGGCAGAAGGCGGCGGATGCCTGGCATGGCATTGTCGAGGCGATGCGCGGGGTGGATGTGGACGAATTCGACGTCGAGCCGGTTGTCGTGCGCCACGGGTTCGAGGCCCGGCCGGGCGAAGTCGCGCCGCTGGTGGGGGCGGTCGATGCGGCGACGCGGCTGGCGCGGGGGGCGCCGCTGGAGCCGGCCCATCCCGTGTTCTCCAGCATGTGGCGCGATCACAACGTGTTCAACATGCACCGGATTCCGGCCGTGACCACGGGTATGCCGCGCTGGCGGCCGACAGGCGAGGACATGGCCTCCAGCGCGCTCGTCTATGCGCTGACGATGCTGGCGGTCTGCGGCCGGGGAGAGGCACCAGCGGGGCTGGGCGGCGCAACCAGCGTGTATGGGAACGAGACACCCTTCTGACGGAACGGGACATGCCCCTTGCCGATGGCGCCTGGGCTGCATAGATCAGGCACAAGGTCGCTAGGTTAAAATATGTTCAGGTCCCGGGAAGGGTGCCACCATTTTGGGGTGGTCCTCGATTGCGAATAACAACAAACGTCTATCCGAAGGAACAGCGCCGCGAAGCTTGGCGGTTCGCGCTCAAGCGCCAGTCGATCACGCTCGACGAGGCGGATGAGGCGACGCTGTACGGCGAACTGATCCAGTTCCGTTCCAGCACCAATATCGACTTCATCCGGATTACCGGCACCCCGCAGTCGTGGTCGATCGACTTTCGCGAAAAGCCGCAGACCTACTGGCTGGCGATGATCCTCGACGGCGGCGCGGTGATGCGCGATGCCAATCAGGAAATCCGGCTCGGCGACGGCGAGATGATCTGCGGGCGCGGGGATTCCCCGGTGCATCTGACGTTTTCCGGAGACAACCGCAGCCTGATCGTGCAGGTGCCGCACAGCGAGCTGTCGATGCGCCTCAAGACGCCGATCGGCGGCGCGCCGCGCAAGATTGCGACCGAAAGCGGCACCGCGCGTGTCTTTGCCGGTATGCTGCGTTCGCTGGCCGATACCATCAACGACATCACGCCCGATCAGGCCCGCCCGGTCGAACTGGCCTTTCCCGAATTTCTCGTCACCAGCCTGCTCGACAATGCGCCGGCCAAGGCGATGGGCGGCGCGGCCGGTATGCGCGCGGCGCTGCTGGAGCGGATTTTCCAGACGATCGAGATCCGCCTCTCCGATCCCAACCTGAACTACCAGCAGGTGGCGGCCGAACACGGCATTTCGCCGCGCTATCTCCAGAAGCTGTTCGAATCGATCAACGATTCGTTCGGGCATTATGTGAAAGTGCGCCGCCTCGAACGCTGCCGCCTCGACTTGCGCAGTCCGCTCCACGTGCAGAAGTCGATCTCGGACATCCTGTTCGAATGGGGTTTCAACGATTCCGCCTCGTTCAGCCGCGCCTTCCGCGAGCAGTACGGCATTTCCCCGCGCGAATACCGCAAGGCCCAGCCGCAGGAACAGGAAGCCGTCGAACTGCTGCGGCGCGGCCGCCCCGCACGCGGCGAGCGGGCTAACGCAAAACTCGAAGCCGAAGGCGAAGAGGAAAACGAGGACGCAGGCGCAGAGCCGGACGTCCTGCCCGAGGCGGACAGCGATGACGATGCGGCATTGGCCCTGCCGGCCGTTCCCGATGGCGCGGCCGACGGGCAACCGGTGCGGCATCATCATCTGCCGGTCTCTCCCGAAACCGTCCACTGGGGCTATCTCAGCAAGGATCTGAAGCCCGCGCTGCACGTCCGTTCGGGCGATTTCATTACGATCGAGACGCTGACCCATCACGCGAACGACGATCCCGAGCGCATGGTACAGGGCGATGCGGGGGCGGAAAGCGTCTATCATTGGGATGAGTGCGGCAAGGCCATCGAGCGGCGCGGCGCCGGGCCGATGGATGCATCGGCGTTCGGACGCGGGCCGGGCGAGGGCTTCGGCGTGCATATCTGCACTGGTCCGATCGCGCTCGAAGGGGCGATGCCGGGCGATCTGATCGAAGTGCGCATCCTCGATCTCAAGCCGCGCCCCAGCGGCAATTCGCGCTTTGCCGGAAAGTGTTTCGGCTCGAATGCGGCGACGTTCTGGGGCTTCCACTATCAGGACCTGCTGACCGAGCCCAAGGGCCGCGAGGTCGTGACGATCTACGAGGTGGAAGCCTCCGGCGCACGGCCGCCGATTGCCCACGCCGTCTATTCCTACCGCTGGACCGAGCAGACCGACCCCTCGGGCCGCAAGCACGCGCGCTATGACTATCCGGGCGTCCCTGTCGATCCGGAGACGATCGAGCGCAATTACGATGTGCTGCGCAACGTCGAAATCCCGATCCGCCCGCACTTCGGCGTGATCGCGGTGGCCCCGGCAGTTGACGGTCTGGTGGACTCGGTGCCGCCGGCCTCGTTCGGCGGCAATCTCGACAACTGGCGCACGGGGCCGGGCGCGCGCGTGTTCCTGCCGGTGCAGGTGGCGGGCGCACTGCTCTCGCTGGGCGATCCCCATGCCTCGCAGGGGGACAGCGAACTGTGCGGCACGGCCATCGAGTGTTCGATGACGGCGCTGATCCAGGTGATCCATCACCCGGCCTCGGGCCTGATGGACCAGCTTCGGGATGTCGATTACCCGCTGATCGAGACCGAGACCGAATGGGTCATCATGGGCTTCAGCCATCCGGACTATCTCAAGGAACTGGGCCCGGATGCGCAGAGCGAGGTTTACAAGCAAAGCTCGATCGATGCCGCCATGCGCGATGCGTTCCGCAAGGCGCGCCGCTTCCTGATGACGGCCAAGCAATTGAGCGAGGACGAAGCGATTTCGCTGCTGTCCGTGGGTGTCGATTTCGGAGTGAGCCAGGTGGTGAACGGCAACTTCGGCGTGCACGCAGTGATCCGCAAGGCGCTGTTCACGAGCTGACGTTCGGCGCGCGTTACGTCCATTAGGACCCGCTTACCCCGAGCTTGTCGAAGGGCAGCGCTCTTTTGACCTCCCAAACCCGTCGCCCCCGCGAAGGCGGGGGCCCCGCTGCCTTTGCCTGCGCCGCGCCGACAGAAGCGGGATCCCCGCCTTCGCGGGGATGACGGGGAATTATGATGGGATCCGGAGAGGCTGGGGCTAGCGTTTCGCCACCGCGAGCGCGGCCCGGTCCAGCGCCGCGCGCAGTTTCCAGGTCCGTGCCATGAACGCGCCGGGCGTCAGTTCGTTGGTCATCACGATGGCAACGAGCTTGTGCACCGGATCGGCGAAGAAATAGGAATTGGCGGACCCCGACCAGCTTCCCGCACCCACAGGCACGCCGCCGCGCGCTTCCGTTCCGGCATCGCCAATGCCGAGACCAAGGCCGAAGGGAATATCCAAGTCCGGCCCGCCGCCGGTCCGCAGCCGGGGCGAGAACATGGCATCGACGCTGGCGGCGGACACCACGCGGTTGCCGTGCCAGATGCCCCGGTTGGCGAGCATCTCGGCGAAATGGCGGTAATCTTCCAGCGTCCCGGCCAGCGCGCCGCCGCCGTCGCGGAGACGGTCTGGCTGCCGGTATTCAGACGTTTCCGGCCGGTCGACAGCTTTAAGGCCCTGCGCGCTGGCGCTGTACTCGACGACGAGGCGAGGGGCCTGCGCATCGCTGACGACGAAGGTCGTATCCTTCATTTCCAGCGGCGCGAAGATGTGCGTCTGGAAATAGGCGTCCAGCGTTTCGCCGCTGACTTTCTCGATCACGGCGCCGAGCACGGTCGTCGAGAAACCGTAGCTGAAGCGCGCGCCGGGCTGGTGCAGCAGCGGCGCCTTGCCCAGCCGTGCCACCAGTTCGCCGAGCGAATCCGCGGGCCGGGCCTGCGGCTGTTCGCTGCTCGCCAGCGTCACGCGGCCAACGCCGTGCGCGCGGTAATAACGGTGAACCGGCGTATCGCCCATGAACTCGTAGGTGATGCCCGAGGTATGGGTGAGCAGGTCGAGGATGGTCACGGGGCGGTCGGCAGGCACGGTGCGGACCGGCTCGTCCGGACTGCCGTCCCAGACGCGCAGGTCCGACAGTTCCGGCAGGTAGGTGCCAACCGGCGCATCGAGCGCAATCAGCCCGCGCTCCGCCAGTTGCAGGATGGCCACCGTCGTGATGGGCTTCGACATCGAATAGAGCCGGAAGATCGCATCGCGCGTGACCGGCGTGCGCTTTTCGATGTCGCTGTAGCCCGTCGAAACCTCGATCAGCGGCTTGCCGTCCTGTTCGATGAGCACGAGGGCATTGGGCAATTCGCCTGCGGACACCATCGCGTCCAGCTCTGCCTTCAGCGATCGGGTGGCCTGGGCGGGCGTTGTTCCAGCCTGCGCTGCGGCCGGAACCGTGGCGGAAAGCAGCAGTGCCGTCGCGGCAAGGCGCAGCGCGGTTTTCACCTTCAGAACGGCTTGTCGCCCGCGATCGTCACCCGGTAGCCGGAGCGCGTTTCCGGAAAGTAGTCCCACACCGCGAAATGCTGGGTGCAGCGGTTGTCCCAGAAGGCGATCGAGTGCGGTTGCCAGCGGAAGCGCACCTGGAAATTCGCGTCCTTCACGTGCTCATAGAGGAAGGCGAGCACGGCGGCGCTTTCTTCCTTCGACAGCTCGGGAATGCGCGTGGTGTAGGAGGAGTTGACGAAGAGCAGCTTGCGGCCCGTTTCCGGGTGCGTGCGCACGACCGGATGGGTGTTGCACTCGTAAGTCTTGTCCACGTCCGGGAAGATTGCCTTGTAGACCGGGTTCGCATCGTGGATCGCGGTCAGCGGTTCGAGGAAGGCCTTCATCGGCGCGGACAGGGCATCGTAAGCTGCATACATGCTGGCGAACAGCGTATCGCCGCCTGCCTCGGGCATGGTGTGCATATAGAGGATCGAGCCCATCGGGGGCTCTGGATCGCACGACAGGTCTGAATGCCACTTGTCGCCCGCGATGTACTTGCTCTGGGCGTCGGCGTGGATCTTCACCACTTCGGGGTAGTCGTCGAGGCCCTTGACGGCCGAGTGCATGTGCAGCTTGCCGAAGGCACGGCCGAACGCAAGGTGAGCTTCGTGATCGATTTCCTGATCGCGGAAGAAGACGACCTGATGCTGCATCAGCGCCTCGCGGATTTCCGCATAGGTCTGATTGCCCAGGGGTTTGGTGAGGTCGACGCCGAAGATTTCGGCGCCGATCCGCTTTGTCACCGGGCGGACATCGATCGTTTCGTAGGCCATCTGGTCTGTTCCTGCGCCTTACCAGTTCTTGGTCGTGCCGGATGGCGCGCCGGGCCGTTGGGACGGGACCCGGCGCACCAAGTCTTATTCGGGGTCCTTGACCGTCCCCTTGTCGGGGAAGATCCGCCGTTCGATCCGGCAGTGGATGCCCTGCGTGCCATCAACCACCTGAGTCACGCCGAAGTCGGCGGCGACGCTCATCAGCGAATAGCCGTCGTTGCGCGAAAGGCCCTGATGCTCGGTGAGGAGGTGCAGCATGTCCATCGATGCGCCCTTCATCGCCTGATCGAGGTCTTCGCCGAAGCCATGGACGATCCAGCAATCGGGCGTTTCGAGCAGCGGCGAGGGGAAGGAGAAGTCCTTGCGCAGGATGATCTGGAACAGCACGTCGAGCGAGGATTCGATCGCGGTGCCGCTGATCTCGCCGTCGCCCTGGCTGACGTGGGGATCGCCGATCGAGAACAGGCCGCCCTTGACCTGCACCGGATAGTACATCGTTGCGCCCGCGCCGATGCGCCAGTTGTCGATATTGCCGCCATGGAGGCCCGGCGGGATCGTGCTGACCGGCTCGTTGACCGCAGGCGCCACGCCGGCAGTGCCGAGGTGCGGACGCGCGGGCAGGGTGATGCCGGGCAGGGCGGGCGAGCGGTCGCATTCGGGGCAATGCGTGATGCGGCCGGGCACGACGTACTTTTCCTCGACGTCGTAGGCGTAGAGCGCGCTGGCGGTATTGGCGTTGGGATCGATCTTGTAGATCGTCACTCGCTCGGTTTCGCCGAATTCTTCGTAGAGATGGCCCCAGTTGGCCGCGAGGTTAGAGCCGTAGTTGAAGCGCGGCTTCATCTGGAAGTAGCGCACTTCCAGCATGTCGCCGGGCTCCGCGCCTTCAACGTAGATCGGGCCGGTCATGATGTGGCAGCCCGGCGCGCGGGTGGCCGGATCGATCTCGGTGAAGATGCGGCGGATGTCGTCGTCGAACATCAGTTCGGGATCGTCGCCCGCGTGGTGGGTGACGGCCTGGGCCTGGATCAGGTCCCCGCTCTTGACGGTAAGGGCCGGTTTGATGTCCGGCGAGAAATAGCCCCAGTGCACCGTTTCAGGCGTGGCCCTGAGATGATGCAGCGCGCTCGGCTGAACGGCTGCCTTGGCGGAATCGGGCTTTAGGCTGACCAGTGCCATTTGAACTCCTGTGACGCAGGTTGAAGGGGGCGACCCGAAGTCATGCGGCGCCGATGAGGACGCTCGTCATGCTGAGGGATTTGTGGTGGATGAAATGCGGATTGAACTCGGCCGTCTCGCCCTCGTGCCGCGCGCCGAGGACATAGAGCAGCGGCAGGAAATGATCGGCGCCGGGCACGGAGAGGCGGGCGGCATCGCCCAGCGATTCATAGTCGATCAGCGTCTGCGGCGTGTCCGTGGCAATCGCCTCGCACATCACCGAATTGAATTGTTCGGCCCAGGGATAGGGCACCGCGTTCGGGTTGCCCCAGTCCATCGCCGGAAGGTTGTGGACGATGTTGCCGGTGCCCATGATAAGCACGCCTTCATCGCGCAGCGGGCGCAGCAGGCGGCCCACTTCCCAGTGCTCGGCAGGCGTCTTGCCGATGTCCATGCCGAGTTGCACGACGGGAATGTCCGCTTCCGGATAGGCATGGACGAGCACCGACCAGGTGCCGTGGTCCAGACCCCAGTTGGCGTCCAGCTTGACCGGCATCGGGGCCAGCAATTCCTGTACGCGCGCGGCCAGTTCCGGATCGCCGGGCGCGGGATACTGCATGTCGAACAGCGCTTGCGGGAAAGCGCCGAAGTCATGGATCGTGCGCGGCTGGGCCATGGCGGTCACGGCCGTGCCGCGCGTCTGCCAGTGGGCCGAGATGCACAGGATCGCCTTCGGCTTGCCGATGTGCTGCGCCATTTCGTGCCACGTGCGCGTGACGGCATTTTTTTCCAGCGCGATCATCGGGCTGCCATGTCCGAAAAAGACGATCGGAAGACGGCGCATGACTTGGTGCTCCATTTCGATCCTTCAGTTGCGGCCCGAAGGACTCTGCTTTGTCTTTACCTTGTCGACGCTAGGTAGGGTGGGCCTGCGGGTCTTGCGGGGAAGCGCACAAGAACTTGTCGCGCCGTTCGCCGCCGCCGCAGGCCGGTGGCGATTACTCGCGGGTGAAATCCTCGGGAACCTGCGGATTTTCGCCAGCCTTGACCCAGAGCAGAATCTCGTTGCCCCAGGGGTCGGAGAAGCACCAGTTGTAGCCGTTGAACTCCTTCCAGTAGTGGTTGCGCCACTGCACGGTGCCGCCCAGCTTTTCGGCGGTGTCCAGAATGCGCTCGGGCGAATCGTCCTCGCTCACCAGAACCCAGATGCGCGCCTTGCGGCCCTGGCTGGACAGCGTGCGGGGCTCGACGCCGGCCGGTTCGGGATGGGGGCGGGCGTTCTTGGCGTCGAACACGCCGAAGTGCAGGTTGCCGATTTCGCTGTCGGACCCGTCCTTGTTCTTGAAGAAGCCGCCCGGAACCATGCGGTGATAGAGGCCGCCCATGCGGGAATCGTCTTCCCAGCCAAAGACTTCGGCGTAGAACTTGCCGGCCTTGTCCGGATCGTCGGTGGCGAAGTCGAAAAAGATCAGGCTGTTGGTCATCGAAGGGCTCCTTTTGGTCCTTTCTTTCTGCCTAGAGCGGCGGGCAATGTTTGCTCGGCGCGCTGCGCACAAAACCTTGATCGCGAGCGCTGGGGAGCAGGGAGGATGCGCACCGCACAAAAAAGCGGCGCCCGATCGGAACCGGGCGCCGCAGGCGTCAGGAATGAATTGAAAAACTGCGGGTCAGGACGCCCCGCCGCCGCGAATGGCCGTCACCGGAGCCGAAGGACCGCGACGGCGGTTCCATTCGGCCCAATAGCGTTCGACCAGCCACACATTGAGCAGCCGCTGGGCGCCTTCCTGCCAGGAATAGCGGCCGCGCGGTGCAAACTTGGAGCGCAGGCCCTGCTGCACGAGTTCGTCGACATGGAAATCCTGCGCGACGATGCGTTCCACCGCTTCGTCGGCCATCTTGACCTTCAGCTCGAACAGCGGATCGTCCATCGCCTCGGGTACCATCAGCGTACCGATCGTGAGCGCGTGCGATTCCGCCGTGCGCGGGTCCATGATGAGGTAGAGCACGGTGTCGTTCGTCACCACCAGCGAGAGGCTGGGCGGCAGGTTCACGAACAGCAGGCGGTTCTGCTCTTCCTCGGTCAGCTTGGGGAAGACCGGGAAGATCGCGCGCTGCGTGGCATTGAACGCGGCGTTCTTGTGCAGCGTGCCGTTGAGCCGGTAGTACCCGGCCGAACCTTCCGGCATTTCCGGGAAGCTGGCGAGGCCGCTCGGGATGAAGTCGTGTAGCGGCCCGGCATGGAGACGGCTGGCGTGATAGCCGTCGTTGTTGTTCTCCAGCATGACCTTCCAGTTCCACGGGAAGATCGTCGGCTCGTCGGGCCGGGGGCCGCGCAGCGAGGCGAAGTCGTAGTTGGCGACGACGTCTTCCAGTCCGGCCAGGCGCGGGGTCAGGGCTTCGGCCTCGGGATCGAGGTTGATGAAGATGAAGCCGTGCCAGATCTCGTGCCGGATCTCGGGCAGCGAGGCGGCCTTCTTGTCGAAATTGCAGGTCTTGTTCATCGCCGGTGCGCCGACCAGCGCGCCGTCGAGATCGTAGGTCCAGTGGTGATAGGGGCACACGAAGGCGCGGGTATTGCCATGCCCCTCGGCCACCAGCATGGCGCGGTGCTGGCAGACCGAGGACAGGGCCTTGATCACGCCGTCACGCGTCTTGCACACCACGATTGGCTCATCGGCGCGAGTTACGGTGAAGAAATCGCCCGGATTTTCGAGCCATTCCACCCTGCCGACGCAGAGCCATTCGTGCTGGAAGAGCGCTTCCTTCTCGAAGCGGTGGAATTCCTCGTCGACATAGCATTCGGCGGGAAGCGTGTCGGCTTCCTCGATCTCCTTGATGGAGCTGGCGAAGCTGTCGAAGAACTGGTCGGTGAGCAGGGTCATTTCCGGATGTTTCCCTCTTCGGCGAACCGTGTGAATGCGAACCCGGACAGGCTTTGTGCCTGCCGATGATGGGAGCGAGGTTAGGCGCTGCGTCCGGGGCTGGCTTTGCGCTGGACGCAGTGTTTCTTGGCAGGTGCGCTTATTCGGCGGGGACGAGCTGCGTCACCAGTTCGGCGTCCTGCCCGGCGCTTTCTTTTTCCGACTCCGCATCGCTTTCGGCCGCCGTGGAATCCGGTGCTCGCAGGAACAGGACGGCGATGGCCGTGGCGGCGGCGAGCAGCAGCGAGAAGACCAGCATGGCCGGGGCATAGCTGCCGGTCACGTCGGCAATGCGGCCGGCGCCGACCGGGCCGAACACCGCGAGAGTCGTGGCGGTGGTCGCCATGGCCACCATGTCACCCGCGATGGCGGCGCCGAAATAGCGCAGGATCAGCACGTGGGCGGAGAGCCAGGCCATGCCCCAGCCGGTGCCGAACAGCGCGGCGGCGGCGCAGGCGACGAGCACCAGCGGGGTCGACCACAGGATGGCCATGGCCACGGCTTGCAGTATCAGGCCGAAAACGAGGATGTGGCGCGGATCGAAGCGTTCGCACACGGCGCCGGTCACGCCTTTGGCACCGGTTCCGGCAAAGGCCAGCAGGCTCATCGCGATGGCGCCGGGCGCGGCCCCTTCGCCGAGGTTGGCGATGTGGGCGACGAGGATTGAATGCGTGCTGGTGACGACCATCTGCACGACCGTCATGACGGCGGCCAGAACCAGGAAAGTCGGCGTGCGCAAGGCCTTGCGAACAGTCCATGTGCCGGAGGCGGCGGGTTTCTCGCCCTGGCCGCCGGCTTCCTTGACCTGGTCGACATTTTCCACTTTCACCGCGTCGCGCACGCAGACGAAGCAGATGACGGCGAGGAGCGTGGAGCAGATCGCCATCACCAGCCAGTGCAGGCGCCAGTCGCCGGTCAGGCCGACGATGGTGCCGACGATCAGCGGCCCGGCAATGCCGCCCGAAGAGCCGATCATGAAATAGAAGCCGATCATCCGCGCCGACGTGCGCGGGAACCATGTCGCCAGCAGATAGACGGCGGGCGAGGGCGCGGCGAGCGTGAAACCGATGCCCATCAGCGCGGTGGCGACGAAGAAGAAGTTCAGATCGGTGATGACCGAGGCCAGCAGGAACCCGGCGGCAAGCACGAGGCAGCCGGCCACCATCGTCCAGCGCGTGCCGATCGTCTTCATCAGCAAGGGCGGCAGCGGGCTGGCAAGCCCGCAGGTGAGGCCCAGCAGCGAGAAGCTGAGACCGGCGGAAGCCTTGGACCAGCCGAGTTCCGCAACCATGGTGTAGAGGACGTACCCCAGCGACGTGAAGGTCGTGGCCGTGACGAAAAAGAAAGCGAGCGACGCGGCCAGCATGACCTGGGCATTGCGGGGCATGAATTCTCCTGCAGGCGTTGGGGGCAAACGGCGCGGGTTTTTACATTGCGCAGGCTGTCATGCCACGCGTGCAGACTCTTGATGATGCGCGCCTTAAGATTTGATCGCTGAACACATCACTGAACACATCGCTCAACACAGGGCCGTTCATGCGGAAAGGGCGCGGCGACTTTCGTCACCGCGCCCACCTCCCTGTTGGCTGACAAGGTCCGGCTGGGTCAGAACTTGTAGCCGAAGGACAGGATCACCTGCCGCGGCGGGATGTAGGTGTCGAACACCTGAGCCGAGCCGTAAGGGTCGGAGAAGCGCGAGTTGACGCCGTTCTTGTCGAACAGGTTGATCACGCGCAGGGTGATGTCGGTGTTCGTGCCTTCGGGTTCGTACTTCGCCATCAGGTTGACCTGCGTGTAGGACGGCGTGAGGTCGACGGCACCGTCGTTGAACAGGCGGTACTGGTACTGGCCGCGATAGATCAGCTGGGCGCGGGCAGTAAGCTCGCCGGGACCCACTTCGCCGGTGTAAGTGGCGGCGATGGTGCCCTGCCAGCGCGGCAGCTTCGGCACGCGGTTGCCCTTGATGTCGGCGCGGGCGCCTTCGCGGGCAACGGATGCGTCATAGAAGTTGGTCCAGAACAGCCAGTCCGGATAGCCCGCTGCACTCTGCGCGGCGGAGGCTGCCGCCTGATCGAGAGCATAGTAGTGCGAGGTGAACTCGCCTTCCAGCCACGAGCCCGAGGCATCGACGCGGAAGTGCTTGCTGGGTGCCCAGGTGGTTTCCAGCTCGATGCCGTAGACGCGCGCCTTGGGGGCGTTGCTGATACCCTCGCCGTAGAGAACCGGGTCTTCCTCAAGGAACTGCATGTTCTTGTAGTTGTAGAGGAAGGCCGAGGCGTTGACTTGCAGCGTGTCGTCCAGGAACCGGTTCTTGGTGCCGATCTCGAAGGAATCGACGGTTTCCTGCTTGTAGGTGGGCTTGATCGCGTCTTCCCAGCCGAAGATGTAGTAGGCGCTGCTGCCGGAAGCGGCGGCGCTGTTGATGCCGCCCGGCTTGAAGCCGCGGGTCCAGCTGGCATAGACCATGTTTTCGGGCGTGAACTGGTAATCCAGCGCGACCTTGCCGGTCCAGGCGTGGGCGGAACGGCTGCCGGTGGAGACCGGCTGGAGATAGGCGCCGGAGGTCTGGCTGCCGCTGCCGCCAGCGACGCTGTCGAACGTGCCCGAGGACTTGTCGTGGTTGTAGCGGGCGCCTGCGGTCAGTTTGAGGTTGCTGGTCAGTTCATAGGTGCCCTGCGCATAGAACGCATAGAGTTCGCGGGTAATCGACGAAAGCTCGGCATAGCTCAGGTAGGCGATGCTGGGATCGTCGTAGGCCGTGTCGACGGGAAGCGCCGCGCGCAGGAACTGATCGTCCGAACCATTGTATTCGTTGATGTACTGGCTGTTCTTCGAATGCAGGTACACGCCGCCGGCAACCCAGCTGAACGGGCCGGTGGTGTTGGAGGTCAGGTTGATTTCCTGGCTCCAGCTCTTGGTGTCCGAGGCCCAGAGCGGAACGTGGTCGTAAGTATAGCCGGTATAGGACGCCGGGTTATAAGTCAGGGCATAGAACGTCGAGGTGTCGAGGCCGTCGGCATCCCACGCCTGTTCCGAATGCAGCTTCTGGTAGCCGGTGATCGACTTGATGACGGCAAACGGCGTCTCGTAGCGCATCGTGCCGGAGTAGAACTGGGTCTTCACCGCCGAACGGCCCGGATAGTCCTGGGTCAGGACGCGCGGATCAGTCTCGGGATCGAGAATGTTCTTCTGCGCGGGGCCGTTGGTGTTGCTGTCGTACTGGATCGTGTTCAGCGTGATCGAGAAGTTCGACGCGGGCGACCACTTGGCGCCGAGACGCCAGCCGGTGTTGTCCTCGTCGTCGAGCTGGTACTTGGCAACGCCCGGCACCTTGGTGGCATAGGCATAGCCGTCATGCTTGGTGAACTGGAAGGCGCCGCGCACGGCCAGCGTGTCGGAGAGCGGCACGTTGAGGGCGGCATTGCCTTCCTTGTAATTGTAGTTGCCGATGCCCGCGCTCACATTGCCGCTGACCGCATCGGTCGAAGGATCGTTGGTGACGACGTTGATCGTGCCGCCGGTCGAGCCCTGGCCGAACAGCGTACCCTGCGGGCCGCGCAGCACTTCCACCTGCTTGACGTCGATGAAGGCCGCGCTCGCAGCGATCGAGTTGAAGATATAGACGCCGTCGATGTGATAGGAGACACCCGGCTGGGTGTTGGTGTTCTCCGGCGTTTCCGAACCGATGCCGCGGATCGTGATGATCCGCTCGCCGCCGCCGCTGCGGGCCACGACAAGGCCGGGAACCGAGCCGTTGAGGCCGGTGATGTCGTTGATATTGGCGGACTTGAGCATTTCCGACGTCACCGCGCTGACCGAAAGCGGGGCGTCCTGCAGGCTCACATCGCGGCGTTCGGCGGTGACGACGATGTCATAGATACCAGTGCCGGAATCGCTCGCGGCGGCAGAGTCCGCCGCTGCGGCCGCATCGGCGTCGGCGGCACGGGCAGTTCCCGATGTGAAGGCAAGCAGCGAAGCGCTGCAGGCCAGGGCATGGACGAAGTGAGTCTTGCTGATCATGAAAAGCTCCCCGAGTCTTGACGTCAGAACCACATTCCCGGCGCGCGGCTCCTGGTTGTGGGATTGGCCGCTTGCCGGAAAATCTGGCGCCTGCGGGCAGCGCGGTCTTGTGCAACTGCGAATAAGTACTTGACTGGAGACCCTGCCGGAGGGGGTGTCCGGCAGGAAGAGGTAAGGATTTCGGCGGTTCCGGGGGCGAAACCCGGTCGCGCTCGATCCAGACGGCCAAAGTTGCATCGCGGCAGAGGGGCGCGATGGCGTCTCGCATCAAGGAACCGGGACACGCAACGACAAGAGCCGCGGTCCTTAGTTGAGCGGATCAGCCTCGGCCAGAGCCCCACGAAACTGGCGTCAGATGTCCGATCCTGAATATTTGTTCATGGTAACTGGGGAGGTCTCTCGCGCGCGGCGTCATATGCTCATGCGCATCGGTTTCCTGTTTAACCACGACCAGATCCACCAGATCGGGCACAGCCTGCCCATTGCCATGGCGCTTGCCAACGGGGGCTTTGCCGGCGAGATCATCGTTGCCACGACCACCCCGGCGCTGGCGCTTGAAGTGCACCGGATCGCGGGGGATCTCATCGGCAGCCGGATCGAACACGTCGAGCTGCGCCCGTCGGGCTTTTCGCGCGGGCTTGATGCCGTGCTCGGCAAAGTCGTTCCCGCGCACAAGCTGCTTATCTATCGGGACAACCTGGAGTTCTTCCGGGGGCTCGACATTCTCGTCGTGGCCGAGAAGACCTCGCTTATCCTCAAGTCGCGCTATGGTCTCGACAAGCTGGCCATCATTCACACCCGCCACGGCGCGGGCGACCGGGCGATCGGCTTCGACAAGGCAAGCGCCGGCTTCGACCATGTGCTGTGCTCGGGCCGGAAAATTCGCGAGCGTCTGATCAGCGAGGCGGGGGTGGCGCCCGAGGCAATCACGATCGTGGGCTATCCCAAGTTCGATCTGGCGCGCGACAAGCCGGCTCACCGCTTCCTGCCGACCACCGAGAAGGCCGTGCTCTACAACCCGCACCCTTCGCCCCATTTGTCTTCATGGTATCGCCACGGCATCGACGTGCTGGACAAGTTCGTTGACGAACCGCGCTATGGGATGATCTTCGCGCCCCATGTCATGCTGTTCCAGCGCAGCTTTGTGGTGACCATCGACAAGCTCAGGATCAACCGCGCAGGCACAATCCCGCAGCGGTTCCTGCGGGGCGACAACATGAAGTTCGACCTTGGCAGCCGGGCCTCTACCGACATGACTTATACCCTTGGCTCGGACATCTACCTGGGCGATGCCAGCAGCCAGGTCTACGAGTTCCTGCTCCACCCGCGCCCTTGCATCTTCCTCAATTCGAATCGGTACGCCTGGGCGGGCGATCCCAACTTCCGTCACTGGGAGGCGGGCGAAGTGATCGTCCATCCCGACCAGTTGCCCGGTGCCCTGGCCCGCGCCGGCGAACTCCACGAGACGCGCTACCGCGCCGTGCAGGAAGAGATGTTCGCGGAGAGTTTCGATATCACCGCGCTGCCTTCATCGGTGCGGGCGGCGGCCGCGATCGTGGACTTTGCCCAAGGCCGCAAGCCTGTGCGCCCGCACTTGCGGCTGGTCGGCACATGAGCCCGATCTCCGGCGTCGGCAATTCACTACACGGACATGAAATAAGCTGCTAACCGGATCCCCCTTCGGGGCGGGAAGACGCAGACTTGGAGTATGGTGTGCCGGTTGCAGCGGCCCCCGCGGATGGCCGCATCCGCAGGATTTTTCAGGGATTGGGGTTGGTTCTGGGCGGAAAGGCCGGTGCCGGGCTGCTCAGTCTCATCTACCTGCTTCTGGCCACGCGCTACCTCGGCCCGACCGACTATGGCGTTCTGGTGCTGGTCCATGCTTATGTCACTACGGTGTGTGGCGTGATCGAGTTTCCCTCTTGGCAGGCGATCTTGCGCTACGGTGCGGAAGCCGAACGCGGCGGGGCCAGCCACCGCATGGCGCGCCTGCTGCGCTTCGGGGCGGGGGTGGAACTGACCGGCGGGGCGCTGGCGATCGTTTCGGCCATGGCGCTTGCGCCTGTCGTCGGCCCGCATCTGGGCTGGTCGGAAAAGGCGATGGCCTTTGCGCCCTATTATGCCTTCGCGGTCCTCGGCTCGATCCGCTCGACGCCCTCGGGCTATCTGCAACTGATCGGCCGCTTCGACCTGATCGGGCTGCACAACCTGGTCCAGCCGCTCGTGCGCATCGGCGGCACGCTGCTGGTCATCGCCTGCGGATGGGGGCTGAAGTCGTTTCTGGTCGCCTGGCTGCTGGCTGCACTTGCCGAGTTCGCGGTCCTGTGGGCCATGGGCCTGTGGTTTGCCGCGCGCCGGCTCGGACCCAGCTTGTGGAATCCCGAGGCGGGCGAGGTGCGGCAGGAAAATCCCGGCATCTGGCGTTTCCTGATCGCCAGCAATGCCGATGTGACGCTGCGCGATCTGACCGGACGGATCGCGCCCCTGATCGTGGGCTGGGTCTTGGGGCCGGCCTCGGCGGGCCTGTTCGCGGTGGCCCAGCGGGCGACGGTGGTTATCTCGCAGCCTGCGCAGATCCTGGGAAATACCTCCTATGCCGAGCTCTCGCACATCGTCGCCGAAGGCGGCAGCGCCAGCGCGCTGCGCCAGACGGTCGCCAAAGTCGCGGGGATCAGCCTGCTTGCCGCTGCGCCGGTGGTCCTGATCGTCGCATTGTTTCCCCAGGCGATTGTCGGCCTGCTGGCTGGCCCGGCCTTTGCGGCGGCGGCCACGGTGATGATCCTGCTCGTCGCGGCGCGCGCCATTGCGCTGGTCGGTCCGCCGTGCAGTTCGGCGATTTCCGCGCTCGGTCATCCGGAACGCTCGATGGCGGCCAATCTCTTCGCCAGTCTGGCCTTCCTGCCGATCCTGCCGTGGCTGCTCCATCGCTTCGACCTGATGGGGGCGGGCTTTCAGGCGCTTGGCCAGGCCATATTGGCGAGCGCGGTGCTCGTCTTCCTGACCTGGCGCGGGAGCGGCAGCCTGCGATGACACCGCTCCGTATCGCCTATGTGATCAACTCGCTCGAAGGAGGCGGCGCTGCGCTGCCGGTCCCGGCCATAGTGCGGGTGTTGCAGGATGCGGGGGCTGAGGTGCGCATCTTTGCCCTTCTGCGCCGCGACGGGCGCGCGCTTGCGCCCATGCTCGACGCCGGGCTCGACGTCACGATTCGCGAGGGCCGCGACGCCGACCACTTCGCCGCCGCGCGCTGGCTGCGGCGCGAGGTACGCGCCTGGGGGGCAACGCACCTGTGGACCTCGCTCAGCCGCGCCACCATCCTCGGCCTGCTGGTCGGCCCTTCGCTCGACCTGCCGGTCATTGCCTGGCAGCACAACGCGTTCCTCAAGCCTTGGAACCGCAGGCTCATGCGCCTGCTCAAGTCGCGGGCTGCGCTGTGGGTGGCGGATTCGCGTTCGGTCGCCGATCTCACGGTCGAGCGGCTCGGCGTCGCGCCGGACAAGCTCGTCACCTGGCCGATCTATTTCGCCGATCCGGCCATGCCCGAGGCGCGGCCCTGGTCGCCCGGGGAGCAGCTGCGCCTGGGCAGTCTGGGGCGCCTGCATCCGGCCAAGGGCTATGACGTGCTCATCGCCGCGCTGGCCCGCCTGCGCGCCGAGGGCTTTGTGCCACCAGTGCCTTTTACGATCGCGATCGCGGGCGAGGGGGCACAGGCCGAACGGCTGCGAGCGGCGATGCGGGAGGCCGGGATCACGGAACTCTCGCTGGCCGGCTATACCGAGACGCCGCGCGCGTTCCTGTCGGACCTCCATCTCTATCTCCAGCCCTCGCGCGCCGAGGGGTTCTGCATCGCCGCGCACGAGGCGCTGACCGCCGGATTGCCGGTGATCGGCGGGCGCGTGGGCGAAATGCCCCATTCGATCATCCCGGGCGAAACCGGCTGGCTGGTCGAGCCGGGCGATGTGGCATCGCTTGCGGACGCCCTGCGCGAGGCCCTTGCCGATCCCTCCCGCCTGGCCGCGATGGGCCGCGCCGCGCGCACCGACATGCTGACGCGCTTTTCGAAGGCGAGCTTCACCGCCACCGGCGAGGACATCATCGCCCGCATCCGCGCGGAATGCCCCGGAGTTGCGACGGGAACCGGAACGCATTGATAGGGAAAAGGAAGTTGGTCGGGGAGACAGGATTCGAACCTGCGACATCCTGCTCCCAAAGCAGGCGCGCTACCGGACTGCGCCACTCCCCGACCCTTCGGGCGTGTAGGTCCACGGTGGTGGGCCCGGCAGGATTCGAACCCGCGACCTAGCCGTTATGAGCGGCCAGCTCTAACCGCTGAGCTACAGGCCCCAACCGCCGTGCGCCCGGCGGTACACGAGCCGGCCGGGCCGGTGCGCGTTAGCTTGGCTTTTGCGATCAGGCAAGCGTCACGGACGACATGATGTCGGTAACACTCGCCGGTTTCACGCCGCGCTCGGCAAGATGGCCGAAAAGCGTGCGCCACCAGTCATAAAGAGCATCAAGATCCTCGTCGCTGCGCACATAGGGGGTGTGGCCCGGTGCCAGCGAAGGGCTGTGGAACGAGAACATCAGCACCGGCAGCCCCTCGTCGATGGCGATGTCGACGCCGCGCAGCGCCTCTTCGGCGGTGATTCCCTCGGGCGTAAGCGGGATGCGCTCCAGCAGGCCCGCGCGCGCCAGCACGCCGCGCATCGAAGGGGCGCGCCACAAATGCGGGTAGATCACATTGCCGACCTGCCGCAGCGGGCCCCAATAGACGGTCGTCAGCGGCAGTTCGAGCAGGCTGTGGTCTTCATCGACCCAGTAGGGATGCAGCGGATGGTCGCGGTAGTTCGGCCCGCCGGTGCCGCTGTAGTCGAAGCGGGCGCGTACCGAAGTGTCGATGGCGATGCCGCATTCTCGCAGGATCTCGGCGGTTCGCGGGCCCAGCCCATAGCGCCCGGCGCGATAGATCAGCGGGGCGACGCCGAAGGCCTCTTCGATACGGTCGCGCAGCGTGTGGAACTTCGCACGCTCCAGTTCGAAGGGCAGGTTGCCGGCATAGCTGTTGAATTCGGTGACGTCCTCCTCGAACGGAGGGCTTACCCAGGGATGGAGCTGCACGCCGATATCGGCGCGGCCTTGCGCAACGGCCTCGCCGATGGCTTCGGGGGCATAGGGAGAGCAGGCGACGGGATAGTCGACCAGATATGTGGGGACGACGCCAAAGCTTTCGCAGAACTGCTGGAACTTGCGCAGGGCAGGCACTGTGACCACGCTGTGCTTGTACCGGTCGAGCGGCGCGTCCCAGTCGAATTCCTCTTCGGTATCGACCGTGACCATGAACCGCTGCCCGAAATCCTCGCGGAAAACGGTTCTGGCCCCCGGTTCTGGGGTTTCCAGAAGATTGAGACTTGGCATTGGCAAATTGCCCCTCTGGCCCGTGCTGTGCTGATGCTAGCCCGTTCCCTTTGAGAAATCGTCACCAAGCAAAGGCTGCGAGGATCTGAATTACTGCGAGTAACTCTCAACAGTGCTATTGCCTGTATTTGCACTGGTCAACCCAGTGGCCTGCCCGGATGCCAATCCGGTGTCCAGCCGGGGAAGGCGCAGGCAGAGACCATTGCCTTCCCGTTGCAGACTGCCGCCGGCCGCGGCCGCTTCCGCCGCTGCGAGGCGCAAGGTGAAACCGATCCCGAACATGCCGGCCGTCAGCGCCTGTCCGCGCTCGCCGGGGTTCGTGCCGAAGAGGTCTCCATCCTCCCGGACGGCCAGTGCAGCAGGCAGGGCGACGTGCAGGGCGATGCCCTGGGGGCTGGAGGACCAGGTCAGGGCCAGCGGCTCGTCCGGCGCGGTGGCACCGGCCAGCACGGCGAACAGGCGCCAGATCAGGCGGTTGACCTCGATGCTGTCGAACGGAACCGGGAGCGAGGCGGGTGCCGCGCCGGGATCGACGATGAAGCCGCTGCGGCGCGGATCGGTCCATGAACGCAGGCGGGCGACGGTTTCGGCCAGGACCTGCGCGAGATCGCATTCGCCCGTTTCGAGCTGCAGCGCCCCGGTTTCCAGCTTTACCAGCCGGTCCAGCTCTTCGAAGCCGGCAAGGATATGCGCGCAGTCGCTGGCGATGGCGGCGGCCAGCGCGCGGTATTCGTGCGGGGCCGGGCCATAGAGCTGCTGCTGGATGATCTCGGCAGCGACCTGGATGGCATTGGCCGGGGTGCGCAGTTCGTGGAGGATCTCGCGCATCCGCCCGGCTTCGCGGCGTGCCGCGGCTGCCGCTTCGTCGGCCGCGCGGGGGCGCAGGCGGCGCAGGCGGCCGTAATAGCCGGTGAAGTGGCCGCCGACCGGATCGAAGCGCGGCACGGCATCGACCTGCCATTCGCCGCAGACCGCCGGGGCGCCGTTGACGCACAGGCGCGCGGCGCGCAGCGGCTGGCGCTTGCGCATGGCCGCGCCCGGGTTCGGCGAGGAGCCGGTGTCGTCGTCGTTGGCGGCGAGGTTGAGGCCGAAAACGGCAGGCGCGAAGGGGCCGTCGGCCCAGTTGATGCGGCCTTCCGCGTCGGTGGCGAAATCGATGGCCCTGGCGCGCCGGTCCGCCGCCGGCACGGCATCGCCCAGCGGCAGGCGCGGGGCATCGGTGCCCGTTTCGGGATGGCCCTGCGATTCGCGGGCCTTGCGGAATTCCTCGATGCGCCGGACGATGGCGCCGATACCGGCCTCGGCCGATGCGGAAGGCGCAGGGGAGGGAGGCGAGGCCTGGGCCCTGGCCGCGCGCGCCTGCGCCCATTCGTGCAGCGAGGTGGGGGCGGGCGGATCCTCGATCATGTCGAGCAGTTCCAGCACGTCCCCGGAAATGTATTCGTCATCCGCGGCAGAGACCGCAGCGGGCGGCAGGCCCCGGTCATGCACGCCCAACCGTTCGAGCAGCGCTTCGACCGGCGCCGACAGATCGCGGCGGTGGCGCAGGATGCCGCGAGCGCGCACGGGCAATTCGGGAATCAGCGAGAGCCAGTCGGAATCGCGAAGCTGCGCGGCCCCCATAGCGGCGCTGGCGACGCCGGGTTCGGCCTGCGCCAGAATCGCGATCAGCCGCGGATTGGTGATCGGCTGGAGCGGCTGGCGCAGCAGCCGGGCCTGATCGGCCGCCGGGATGCGCGTGGACAGCGCCGCGAGCCGGGCGAATCCCGCGTCGAGCGCTTCGGACACGGCGCCGGTCGGCAGCCGTCCGAGGATGTCGATGAGCTGACGGTACTGGATACGCGCAAGGCCATCCCCGGAATCGGGGAGGCGCAAGACCGTATCCAGGCGATCGTCAAAGTGCATCTGAACTCCAGAGCGGCCCCGCCCGGCCATGGTGGCAACCGGGTGCAGGCACACGAACTTTGCATTCTAGCCAGCCAGCCGGGCTGGGGAAGCCTCTCTACTAGCAAAGCCGTGGATGATCGGAAGTGTTCGCTTTGTAGCGTTGCAAAGCGGGACGATTACGCTAAGGAATAATAATATTACGGTGCGCTGGCGTTTTCGATGTGGATATTGCATTGAATGGAAGCGAAGGGCACTCGCCAGGGAACATATATGATTAATCTCGACGAAATCGATCGCCGGCTCCTTGCCGAGCTGCAGGCGGAAGGGCGGATCACAAACGTGGAACTGGCCCAGCGCGTGGGCCTCACTGCGCCGCCGTGCCTGCGCCGCGTGCGCAGCTTGGAGGAAGCGGGCATCATCCAGGGCTATCATGCCGATCTCGATGCCTCGAAGCTGGGTTTCACGATCACCGTTTTCGCGCTCGTCAGCCTCAAGAGCCAGGCCGAGGAATCGCTGCGGGCCTTCGAAGACCACATGAAGACGCTGCCCGAAGTGCGTGAGTGCCACATGCTCAATGGCGAGATCGACTTCATCCTCAAGATCGTCAGCCGCGACCTGCAGAGTTTCCAGGAATTCCTGACCAGCAAGCTGACCCCCGCGCCGAACGTGGACAGCGTGAAGACCTCGCTGACGATCCGGACCTCGAAGAACGTGCCGGGCGTGCCGCTGGGCTGAACCAGACGGGCATGCCTTTCTCGGGTCGGGTGCGGCGTGCCAGCCTTATTGGTGTCGCGACGGTTCTGTTGGCTGGAAATATCTGGTGGTTTGCCAGTGAAAAGCCCGCCCCGGATATGGATTTCGAGTTGGGTTCAAGTCGAGCCTACGTATCCATCGAAAGGGAGCAGCTCCCTGATTTGCCAAGGTTTGATGGCGCGCGCCGGATCTGGATGGTGAAAGGCGCACCGATATCTGACCTTTCGGCGTTTTTTCGTCCGAGCTACGAAGTTTCGGGTGACGCGGCTGTTCTGGGGAAGAATGTGCTCATGGTCGCGTTGGCACGTGATGCTTCATCCGCTGACATGCGCGCGATGCTGTTTTCTCTGGTGCGCTCGGGCATATGTGAAGTGGCTGTTGCGCAGGATGGTGCAACGGCCGTCGGTGCAGTGATTGACGAAACGGCACTTACCTACGACTCAGGAGTCACGCCAATCATTGCCGTGCGCAACGAAGATGGCGTCCGGGTGCCATGTGTGGAGCGAACTCAGAGCCCCGCCGCAGCCTCCAGCGCCAGAAGATAGCCCTTCGCGCCGAATCCGGCGATCGTGCCTTTCGCGGCCTGACCCACCCATGACGTGTGCCGGAAGGGCTCGCGGGTGTGCGGGTTCGACAGGTGGACCTCGATCACCGGCACCGAAATCGAGCGGATCGCATCGAGCAGCGCGACCGAGGTGTGGGTATAGGCCCCGGCATTGAGCAGCACCGCGTGCGCGCCTTCGTCCTGCGCCTCGTGCAGCCAGTCGACGAGGTCGCCTTCATGGTTGGACTGGCGCATCTCGATTGCGCAGCCCAGCGCCTCGCCGCGTTCCGCCAGCATAGCGGCAATGTCGTCCAGCGTCTGCGAGCCGTAGATTTCGGGCTCGCGCTTGCCCAGCCGGTTGAGGTTGGGGCCGTTGAGGACATAGACCAGCTTGCTTGCCATGATGCGCGAAATCCCTGGAACGCGGTTGAACCGATGCCGTGACCTTTAGCGGCCGTGCAGGGCGGCGCAAGCGCGGCGGCGCGGCTGGCGCTCCTGTGCTTCAACGGTCAGAGCCCTTGACCTTGCCCCATTGGCGCATCGCCGAATAGCCGAGATAGCCCGTGCCGAAGAGGGCATAGAGCGGTTCGGGAATGCCCGAGAGATAGGCGCTCATGCCGGCTGTAATAGCTTTGGCCGTGCCGGGGCTGAATGCGCCGATCAGCCCCATGGGCAGCGCCCACAGGATCAGCGCATACATCACGTAGAGAAAACTCGGCCGGGCGCGGCTGGTCCAGGGATCGGGCGCGCCGGCTTCGGCGATCACGGCCGAAAGGCTGGCGCGCAGCATGTCCAGTTCCTGCGAAGCGTCGAGCTTGAGCAGTTCCAGCTTGGCCCGGTCGCGCGCGTCGGGATCGGGAATCACCTTGTCGATGATGCGGGTGGCGGGGCCAAGGATCGAATCGAGCAGGGGCATGAGCGAGTCTTCCGTTTCCGGTTGGTGACTCGCAATCAGATAACCATAACGGTTCGTGTAGGAAAATGGTTTTCGAAAGCGGCCGCAGGCTGCGGAAAATCAGGGCTTTCGGAAAATTGGTCGGGACGAGAGGATTCGAACCTCCGACCCCCACACCCCCAGTGTGATGCGCTACCAGGCTGCGCTACGTCCCGACCGGAGCCGCGGCCTATAGGCAGGTCGTGCGGCTAGCGCAAGCGGTGTGATAAAGAGTTTTGCACTGCGCTTGATTGCACCGCCTGCAGCCTTATCTGTCGCCCCTGACGGAGGCGGGGCGCAAAATGGCGCACGCGTTGCCAGTGCGGCGCTTTGTTGCTAACCGCCCGCATCCGGAAAAAGCCGGTTGCGGATTTCCGGGTGAGCTGTGCGGCATGTGCGATGCCGCGATGCTGCGCCCCAAGCCGTCAACCGGTCGATTACGAGAAGGCCTTTCAATTCAATGCAGACCTCGATTCTCAACCAGCTCGCCGCCGCCGCTCCTGCCGGATCGCCGCCGGTCTGGATCCAGTACATGCCGTTCGTCGCCATGGCGCTGATCTTCTGGTTCCTCATCCTGCGTCCGCAGATGAAGCAGCAGAAAGAACACAAGGCCAAGCTCGGCGGGCTCAAGAAGGGCGATGAAGTGCTGACGGGCGGTGGTTTCGTCGGCAAGGTTCTCAAGGTTGACGAGAACTATGCCGAAGTCGAACTCGCGCAGGGGGTCAAGGTCAAGACGCTCAAGTCGACGATCGTCGACGTGATCCCGCCTGCGGGATCCAAGCCCGCGAACGACTGAGCTTTCGCGACGCAGACCATTCCAGGGCTCTCCGGCGTGAGAGCCCGCTTGGAGAGAAGCCACAGGCAATGCTCGAATTTCCTCTCTGGAAGAAGCTCTGGTACTGGGGGCTGACGCTTGTCATCGCCGCCGCCGCGCTGCCTTCCCTGTTCTCCGTGGCCGGGCTTTCTTGGCCCTCGGCGCTTCCCAATCCGCAAGTCAGCCTCGGGCTTGACCTTGCCGGTGGCAGCCATATCCTGCTCGAAGCCAATGAAAAGCAGGTGGCGCAGCAGCGTCTGGAGAACATGGAGGAATCGGTCCGCGGCCGCCTCAAGCTGGCGGACCCGCGGATCGGCATCGGCGACATCTCCAGCGCTAACGGCCGCCTCACGTTCATGCTCAAGGACCCCTCGCAAGTCGATGCGGCGCGCGAGCAGATCCTGCCGCTGACCACTGGCGCGGGCCTGACCGGCCAGCGCGACTGGGACATCGCGGTCGAGGACGGCAGCCGCTTCGTGCTGACGCCGACTCGCGAAGGTCTGGAACAGGCCGTTTCGAATGCGATGGATTCGGCCATCGAAGTGGTCCGCAAGCGCATTGACGCGCTGGGCACCCGCGAGCCGACGATCATTCGCCAGGGTGAGAACCGCATTGTCGTGCAGGTTCCCGGCCTCGACGATCCCACCGCGCTCAAGAACCTGCTCGGCCAGACCGCCAAGCTCGAATTCAAGATGGTCGACGAGACCGCCGCGCCCAATGACGTGAAGCAGGGCATTGCCCCTCCGGGCGACGAGATCGTGCCCTGGGCCGATCCCAACGCGCCCGGTTCGGGCGGGGTGCCGGTGCTGGCGGTCAAGCGTCTGGGCGGCATCAAGGGCGATCAGCTCACCGATGCCAAGCAGTCGTTCGACAGCCGCAACAACACGCCGGTCGTCTCGATCACGTTCGACCAGCAGGGCGGCGCCAAGTTCGCCAAGCTGACCAGCGAGAACGTCAACAAGCGCTTTGCCATCATCCTTGACGGTAAAGTGCTGTCGGCCCCGGCCATCAACGAACCGATCATGGGCGGCAGTGCTCAGATCCAGGGCAGCTTCACCGTGCAGTCGGCCACGCAGCTCGCGATCGCTCTGCGTTCCGGCGCGCTGCCGGTCGATCTCACCGTGGTCGAAGAGCGCACCGTCGGGCCGGACCTTGGTGCCGACTCGATCCGCAAGGGTTTGATCGCCATGGGCGTCGGTTCGGGGCTGGTCGTGCTGCTGATGATCGCGGTCTATGGCCGCTTCGGCATCTATGCGACGATCGCGCTGATCTTCAACCTGATGATGATCCTGGGCGTGATGGCAGTGATGGGTACGACCCTGACGCTGCCGGGTATCGCCGGTTTCGTGCTCACCATCGGTGCCGCCGTGGACGCCAACGTGCTGATCTACGAACGTATGCGCGAGGAGCGCAAGAAGGGCAGGCGGGTGATCGCGGCGGTGGAGAACGGCTACAAGGAAGCCAGCCGCGCGATCTACGACGCGAACATCACCAACTTCATCGCAGGCGTGCTGCTCTTTGCCTTCGGCTCGGGTCCGGTGCGCGGCTTTGCGGTGGTTCTCATCATCGGCCTGTTCACTTCGGTCTTCACCGGCGTGACGCTGACCCGCATGTGGGTGGCCGACTGGCTGCGCAAGGCGCGGCCGACCGAACTGAACGTGTAAGGGACTGCTGCCATGCGTCTTCTCAAGCTTGTCCCCGACAACACCAACATCAAGTTCCTGCGCTGGCGGGTTCCGTTCTACGTGGTCAGCATGATCCTGATCGCCGCGAGCTGGGGCCTGATCATGACCAAGGGGCTGAACTACGGCGTCGACTTCGCCGGTGGTCAGGAAATCGAGGCCACTTTCACCAAACAGGCCGAAGCCCCCGTCGCCGCGCTGCGTGAGCAGGTGGGCAAGCTGGGCTACGGCGATCCGGTGATCCAGCGCTTCGGTGCGCCCAATGAAGTCTCGATCCGCACCAAGCTGCCGGAAAGCGCTGAGGGCAACCCCGGCGCGGCCGAGGCGATCTCCAAGAAGATCATCGCCGCGATCCGCGCCAGCAATCCCGATGTGCGCATCGAAAGCGTGAGCACCGTTTCGGGCAAGGTCTCGGGCGAATTCCGCCAGACCGCGATCTACGCGCTAGGCGCGGCGATGCTGGCGATCTCGATCTACATCTGGGTTCGCTTCGAATGGCAGTTCGGCGTGGGTGCACTGTTCGCGCTGTTCCACGACGTCTCGCTGACGCTGGGCATGTTCGCGCTGTTCCAGCTCGAATTCAGCCTGCAGATCATCGCCGCGATCCTGGCCATCATCGGCTATTCGCTGAACGATACGATCGTCGTCTATGACCGTATCCGCGAAGACCTGAAAAAGTACCGCAAGATGCCGCTGCCCGAGCTGCTCGACATGTCGGTGAACGAGACGCTGGCGCGTACCGTGATGACCTCGGCGACGCTGCTGGTGGCGCTGATCCCGCTGCTGTTCTTCGGGCCGGAAAGCCTGTTCGGGCTGACTGCGGCGATCGTGCTGGGTATCTTCGTGGGTACGTACAGCTCGATCTACATGGCCGCGCCGATCCTGATCTGGCTGGGCGTGAGCGGTGACAGCTTCGTGCCCACCGAATCGGCGATCGAGCGCCAGGAGCGTCTGACGCGGGAGCGCGGCTCCAAGTCCTGAGCCCGGTGCGTGGGCTTGCCGGGGGAAGACAGGCTGGCAGATGGCACGGGCATCCGGCCTCCCGTGAAGGGGCAATGGGCCTTTGGCCTTGCCTTGGGAGGCCTTCTGCTCCTGGCCTTCGCGGTGCGTCTGGCTTTGGCCGGTTATTCGTTGTGGTTCGATGACTACGCTTCGCTGATTTTTGCCGATCAACCGCAATCGCGCCTGTGGAGTCTGTGGATGGCGCGGGAAGCCAACCCGCCGCTGTTCTATTCCCTGCTGCGGATCTGGCGCGGTCTGGGCGCTGACGGCATCGTGACCTTGCGGCTGCTGCCGATCGCTGCCGGGACGCTGCACGTGGCCGTGGTCGCCTGGATCTGCCAGCGCTGGCACAGCCGGACGGCCGCTCTGGTGGCGGCGCTGTTGCTGGCGCTGTCGATGCAGCATGTCCTCGTGACCCACATGGTGCGCGGATATACCTTTGCGATGCTGGGATCGTCCGTCGCGCTTGCCGGGCTGCTGCTGTGGTGGGACGGCGGGCGTGGACGGCTGCCCGGCATGGGGCTGTTCGTGCTGGGCTCGCTCCTCGCCTTTTATACGCATACCACCCTGATCCTCTGGCTGGGGATCGGCCCGGCCGCGTTGGTGCTCTGCCACTGGCGCGCGTTCTTTCGCGATGGCGTGCGGATGGTGGCGGGGATGCGAACGCGCGGTGCACTCTGGCGAGACCTCGCCGCCATGGTCGCGGTGTCGTGTCTGGGGGCATCCTGGTGGATCTGGGTTCTGCTGCACCGCCCGGCGGAGGCGGCTGAAAACACGTCGTGGATTGTCCATTTCAATTTCGTCCAGACGGTTTTCAAGTTCCTGCAGAACGGCCAGCTTCTGGGCTTTGTGAGCGCCGCCGAGTTTCCGCTGATGGTGGCCGGGACTGCCTTTATCATCGCCATGGCCGGGTTTGGCCGGCATGTGCCGCTGGTGCGCCTGTGCTGCGTGATCGTGGCGCTGTGTCCGCTGGCCTGGTGGGGGGCTTCCGTGTTTCAGCCGGTTGTGACGCAGCGCACCGTGCAGTGGCCGATGAGTATGCTCGCCATCATCATGGCCTGCGGTATCGCCGAACTGCGTCTGGTTCTGGTGCGGCGGGCGGTGGTGGCGGTTACGGCCGCAGTGCTAGTCCTGAACCTGGCATCGCACCGGCAGGATTTCGTGATCGAGGACTGGGATACCGCGCTGACGCGCGCGGCGGCGCGGCCCTCAAGTGCGCTGCTGGTGCAGCATGAAGCGATGCTGGTGGTGGCAAGGGAAGCCTGTGCCTTGCGCTTCAAGGGGCCGTGCCCTTTCGCGCTCGTTCCGCTCCGGTCCGGCTTGCCCTCGGACTACTGGTCGCTGGGCCTCGCCGGCACGGCGCTGCTCGATGATGCGGCCGCGCGCCGCAGGCTTGGCGGTTTCGCCCATGTCTATGCGGTGCGCCATGGCGGCTACGATCCGCTGCTCACTCTCGATCATCCGGGCCGGATGCCGCGTATCACCTGGAACAAGCCGTTTCTGGAAGGTCCGTTTTCCGGGGCTTCTTTCGGGAAGGCACCGCGAGCGAACACGCGTTAGGGCCGATCGACACTAGGGCTAGGGCCAATCGACATTCAG
>NZ_BCTX01000042.1 GCF_001590985.1 Novosphingobium naphthalenivorans NBRC 102051 | reverse complement strand
GATGGCCCGCTGGCCGGCAGCCTCGACCTCGAAGCGGACGCGCGCGGCTTCCGCACGCAGCTTCTCGGCCTCGGCCTCGCCTTCCGCCGCCAGCCTTGCAGCTTCGGCGCGGTTGGCAGCGGCTTCCTTTTCGGCCTCGGCTTCCACCTTGACCGAGATCGCCTGACGTTCGGCCTCCTTGGCCGCCTCGATCAGCTCGATCCTCTTGGCACGCTCGGCGACTTCGGTCTCGCGGCTGGTCGTGACCTGCTCCTCGGCGGCAACCGCCTTGGCGCGGGCTTCGTCAGCCTGGGACTTGGCCTGGCTTTCCTCGCGGCTCTTGTTCTGGATCGCGATCTGCTGTTCCTGACGGGCCAGCTCGACCGCCTGCGCCTGCGCAATGCGGGCTTCCTGGATCGTCTTGTCCGCCTCGATCTGCTTAGCATCCACCTGCTGCTTGGCCTGAATGCGGGCTTCTTCCGCCTCGCGGCCGCGCAGCGCCTGCTCGCGGGCGACTTCCGCCGCCTGCTCGGCCCGGCGCATTTCGACTTCGCGTTCCTGTTCAAGGCGCGCGAATTCATTGTCGCGCTGGATCTGCAGCGACTGCCGGTCGGCTTCGAGGTTCTTCGTCTCCATCTGCACGCGCGTGTCCTGCTCGATGTCGTTGCGCGTTTTCTTGCGCAGCTCGATCTGCTCGGTCAGCTTGGTAAGGCCTTCGGCGTCGAAGGCATTGTTCGCATTGAAGTGCTCGATCGAGGTCTGGTCAAGGCCGGTCAGCGAGACCGATTCCAGTTCCAGGCCATTCATCGCCAGGTCCGAAGAGGATACCTGCTGCACTTTCTGCACGAAGTCCGCGCGCTGCTCGTGAAGCTGATTCATCGACATGCCCGCCGCGACCGAGCGCAGCGCGTCCACGAATTTGCCTTCGACAAGGTCCTTCAGCGCCTCGGGGTGCATGGTGCGCGCGCCGAGCGTCTGCGCGGCCATGGCAATGGCCCCCGCATCGGGACGGACGCGAACGTAGAACTCCGCCTTCACGTCGATCCGCAACCGGTCGAGCGTGATGAGCGCGTCGCTGTTCTTGCGTTCCACCGCAAGGCGCACCGTGTTCATGTTGACGGGCATCGTCTCGTGGAAGATCGGCAGCACCAGCGCGCCACCGTTCATCACGACCTTTTCCCCGCCGATGCCCGTGCGCACGAACGCGATTTCCTTGCTCGCGCGCCGATAGAGCCGCGCCAGCATCACGCCGAACACGATCAGCAGGATCACGATGCCACCGGCGATCATGCCGATGCCCAACAGGCCACTGGAAAGGCCGTTCATTTTCACTTCTCCTTCAAGGGAATGCCGCGGCGCACTGTGCCCCGCTCTCGATTTCATCCCAACTCAAATGCGCGCACGCAGTTGAGCTCAAATGACTTCGATCTGCATTTCAGGAAGGCGCGTGGAAACAGGCCAGATTCAATCGAACACCGGCATCATCACGGGAAACACTCAATCCTTACGGATGAAATTTACATCACCTCAAGACCGCAACGGTCATGGCAATATAAAATAGGATCGCGGCCTGCACGAACCATGTTCGATACTGGCGCTCATCTTCCACTTCTCCGAACCAAGATGCTGCGGACGGCACTTCGCCCCGCTCTCGATTTCATCTTGTCTTGAGGCGATATAGCGAAAGGCGGAGGCCCCTCATAGCGAAACCGGATTATTGCGAGTCGATTGCATTTAGGATTGCAAGATTTTAACCTGCGATTGCGGTGACTTGCCTCCCCACGCACGTCCTCATTGCAAGCAGCCACAGGGGGCGCTGCAATCCAGTGCAGCGCAAACCACCCCTGGATTGCTTCATCTTCGGTTCGCAATGACGAGAATATAATAACGAGGGTATGGGGCCTGATCAGGTGTTCGGTGCAGCACCCAAGCGTTGGCAATCTTTGCCAAAGATGTTATTTTCCACTCCATGACGACGATGAACATCTCGCTTCCCGAAGCGCTCAAGGCGTTTGTCGACCAGCAGGTGGGCGCGCGCGGCTATGGCACGAGCAGCGAGTATGTGCGGGAATTGATCCGCAGAGATCAGGACACCCAGCGCCTTCGGGAAATGCTTCTCGACGGAGCCAGTTCGCCCGCCACAGCGCCTGTCGATACCGGTTATTTCCAGAACCTTCGTGACCGTGTGACGCAGCGCAAGGCATCGTGACGGCGAAACCCGTCGTACCGCGCGCCAAGGCGCGCGAGGATATCGATCATGCGATCGAGCATTACATCAACGAGGCTGGTACAGATGTGGCGATCGGCTTCATCGATGCGCTCGAACAGGCCCATGCCTACATTGGAGAGACGCCGGCGGCGGGCTCTCCACGATGGTCTCATGAGCTCAACCTGCCGGGCTTGAGATCCATTCGGCTCAAAGGGTTTCCGTGGCTGGTATTCTACCTTGAGTTCGAAACCCATGTGGATGCCTGGCGCGTGCTCCATGCCCGACGGGACATCCCAGCCTGGATGAGCGATGCCGAGGATAAGTGACGCGCGCGTTGCGAGCAAAGTTCGCTCAGAAGTCGCAAAGCGGGCACCAATAATAGGACCACACCAACAGACTGAATGCCACTGCGGGCACATAGAATATCAACATGAGGATCTTCGTTGATATTCGAAATCGCAGCGGGATAAATCCTGTGCACCCGATGAGCAGCGCAACGAACAAGTCGACTGGCATCCATGCGGAATAGGGATTCACACTAACCCCGCCATGATTCCAAGCCAGAAGAAACGGGTAGGAAAACGCTATCGGCCCGGCCGCAAGAACCACAAAGCCTGCGATCGACAGCCACGTGCGTGCAGCAACGCGCATTTGCGCCTCAATCCAGCCGCGGCAGATAGTGATCGCCGCGCGCGATGGCCTTGAACAGCTCTCCCTCGCGCCGCACCAGCAGCACCTTTTCGTTCTGGACGAAGCGCTGGTCCGCATTGTCGGGCTCCAGCATCACGTAGTGCACTTGCCCGAAATGGTCGGTGACTTTGGCACGGGCCGGATTGCCCGGCGTGGCGGTGCCGATCACCACTTCCGCCTCGCGCCCGATCAGCGCGGCCACATTGATGGCGGTGGTCTCGTCCTTGGGCAACATGCGGCCCAGCGGGCGGGAGACCGCACCCGTCGCCGGCAGCGCGACCAGCGCGGCACCGGCGCTCACCAGCCAGGCGGACCACGGCGCGCCCGTCAGCGCCTCCAGGAAATGCTGCCCGGCCAGCCCCACCACGCCGAACATCGACAGCAGGATCATCAGCCACATCATGAACGGCACCCGCCCCACGCCGATCAGCGAGAGCAGTCCGGCATCAACGGCCAGATCGTGATCGAGATCGACATGCACATCCGCATCCAGATCGTGGCCGAGCAGATCGCCCAGCCCCACGAGCTGGATAACCGCCAGCAGCAGCACCACGCCCAGCGCCACCGAGAACGGCAGGCTGGCCGGCTCGGTCAGCAGCTCAATCACGGTCCACGTACTTGGTTTCGAGGAAGCGGTTGCGCGTGGCCAGGGCGTCGATGTCATTGCGCGAAAGGTCGAGGCTCATCGCCTCGATCTGGTCGGAAATGACGCCAAGGCCATCGACGAGCTGTTCGGACGGACTGGTGCCGCCCGCGCCCCGCTGGTTGCGCAGCGCCGCCGGGATGCGGGTATAGCTGTCCACCAGCCCCGGCAGATGCTCGGACAGCAGCTTGCGCACTTCGCGCGCGGCGGGGCCGGTTTCCTCGATCGTGGCGAGCTGCGGGGCGATCTGTTCGAGGCGCACGCCGATCATGTCGATGGCATCGATCGCGGCACCCGGCAGCACCCGGCGCTTGCCTTCCAGCCACAGCTCGGCCGAACCGGCAAGTTCGGGCAGGCTGGCGCTTTCAAGGTCCCCGGCATGGGTGCGCGGAGCCGCGGGGTAGATCGAGAGCACCACGAAGACCGCGACCCCCAGCAGGACGGCGCTCATCGACACGCCGAACGACAAGCCGCCCAGCGCCAGCGCGGCCACCAGCGCGGCGATCCAGATGCCCGAGAGCGCGAGGAACGCGCGGCGGATGCGCCGCAGGCGAAAGCGCCAGCGCTCCTTGCGGGCGTTGTAGAGCCGGGCGGCACGCTGGCGGCGGGCGGCGCGGATGATCTCCTGCGAGACGCCGCGCGAGACGGGGACGGGAAGCTGGGGCATGTTACACCAATCCTCCCTGTTCCGCTTGCGGAATGGGGAGGTGGCAGCCCGCAGGGCTGACGGAGGGGCTTTTCCCCCTCCACCACCAGCTTTGCTGGCGGTCCCCCTCCCCATCGCTGCGCGACAGGGAGGATCTGAAAGATTGACGACAGGCCATCGCTTACTGGTCCCCCACCGCCCTAATTCAGCGCCTCCAGCAAGGACGGCGCTGCCTTGCCATCGGCGGTCACGCCTTCGGCCTGCCCCTGCGCGCGGGCAATATAGGCCTTGGACTTGTCGATCTCGCCTTCCAGCGACGTGACCGTCTGCTTCATCGAATCGAGCGCTTTCAGCTTGAACGTGTCGATCGAATCCATCGTGTCGTAGATGTTCTGGAACGCGCGGCTCAGCGTCTCCAGCGGGATCGTCGCGCTGGCCGCCTGTTCGTGGATGCGCGCAGTGTTGTCCTTGAGCATCTGGCCAGTGCCGTCGATGATCTTCGCAGTCGTGGTGTTGAGCGCGGTGATCTGGTCGAGCACCAGCTTCTGGTTCGCCATCGCCTGCGCCACCGTGACCGCGGTGCGCAGCGCGCCGACGGTGGTGGTGGAGGCGCGATCGACCCCCTTGATCAGTTCGACATTGTTCTTCTTCACCAGATCGAGCGCGAGATAGCCCTGCACCGACACGGCCATCTGCGTCAGCAGGTCCTGCGTGCGCTGGCGCACATAGAACAGCGCCGATTCGCGCACGGCCTTGGCCTTGGCGGGATCGGTGTGATCGAGATCGGCGGCCTTGTCCTCCAGGGCAGTGTCGAGCGCCTTGGACATGAACACCATCTGTTCGAGCTTGCCCATCGCCGCCCACAGGTTCTGCCGCTCCACGTCGATCGCGGCATTGTCCATCAGCAGCTCGTCCTTGCCGTTCTGCAAACGGGTGAGGATCGCGCTGATGTGGCCCTGTGCGCTCTGGTAGCTGTCGAAATAGCCCCGCAGCTTCGAGCCCATCGGGATGATCCCGAAGAGCTTGCGCTTGCTGAGCAGGTCGCCCTTGGTCGAGGGATCGAGATCCTCCACCGTGCGGCGCAACTCGGCCAGATCCGCCCCGACGCCCGCGTCCTTGTCCATCGCGCGGACCGGACGGTCGAGAAAGCGATTGGACTGGCCCGCCGCTTCCGAAATCTCCTTGCGGCCCATGCTGGTGATCTGATCGACGCGGCGGCCGAACTCGGGCGAGTTCGAATCCTGCGAGACCAGATCGTTCACGAACTCGTCGACCCGCACCTGCAGCTTCGTCTTCTGCTCGTCTCCCACCGGCACGAGACCGGCGGCGCGCTCGGGCTTTACGGCCGGCACGGGATCGGGCGGGGTCAGCTTCAGCTCACCCGCGGTATCCTGGTCGGTCATTACGGCCATGTTGGGAAATCCTTGTCTTTCAAACCCCGGAATAGCGGGAAACCTAGGATTACCACTCCCCGACTACAAGCAAAACCGGACCCGGGCGCCTGCGCTACTCGACGAACGCCAAATGGGGATCGACATCGGTTGCAAACCGGAGTTCCCCGCTCGTTTCCCGAACGGGGCTTCCCCCAACGCCCCTTTGTTCACTAGGCTACAGGCCGCAGTTCCATCAGATCGGGCCTGATGGATTTTCCAACGGAAGGGGCCGCAAGCATGAAACGGGCAAGTATGAAGCGGATCGTCGCAGCGGGAATTCTGGCCCTCACAGCCGCACAATCGATCAGCGCACAGGAAGGCAGTGGTGGAGACATGCAGACTCCGGCAGTGATCGATCAGAGCAATGCCGAACATTATGTCTGGGGCGGCGTCAACGACGGATGGCATCTCCTGAAACGGCCCGATCTCAGCATCATTCGTGAACGGATGGTCCCGGGCGGAGCGGAAGTGCCCCACAGCCACGCAAAGTCACGCCAATTTTTCCAGGTCCTTGCAGGCGTGCTTTCGATAAGAACGGAAGCGGCCATGCTGACAATCAAGGCTGGCCAAGGCGTCGAGATTGCGCCTAGCGTACTGCATCAGGCGATGAACCGCACGGCCGAACCCGTTGAATTCCTCGTCGTGTCGATGCCTCCAAGCCATGGCGACCGGATTGAAGGGGCGTTCGCTGCGCCTTTAGGCAGCAGCACGCCCTAGTCAGCACACCAGCAGCATCGAATCGTCGCGCGCCACCACCGCCAGCGAAAGCCCGGCGGCCCTGGCCCGGCGCACGGCCAGATCGGTGGGCGCGGAGATCGTCACCAGCAGCGGACAGCCCGCCCGCACCGTCTTCTCGACCAGTTCGTAGGAACAGCGCGAGGTCATGACGACGAAGCCGTCTGCCGGCGCCATCCCCTGCCGCGCCAGCGCGCCCATGAGCTTGTCGAGCGCATTGTGCCGCCCCACGTCCTCGCGCACCAGCAGCACGTCGCCTGCTTCGCTGCAGAACGCCGCCGCGTGGGTGGCGCGGGTGAGCCGGCCCAGCGGCTGGCGCTGGGCGAAGGCATCGAGCGCGCGGCGGATGGCCTCCGGAGCGGCCTCGCTGCGGCGGGGCAGCGGGGGAAGCGGACGCAGCGCCGCCTCCACGCCCTCGATCCCGCAGATCCCGCAGGAACTGTCGCCCACCCGGCGCCGCGCCCGTTCGAGAATCGGGCCGAGGCGGTCGGGCGGCAGATTGACGCGGGCAACATGCCCGGCGCCCCATTCGCCGTTCTCCACCCGGTGCAGCGCGACTTCTCCCACTTCGCCGGCCCCCGCCAGCCCTTCGGCCATGAGGAAGCCGGTCACGAAATCCTCCAGATCGAGCGGGGTCGCCATCATCACGGCATAAGCGATGCCATTGGTCTCGATCGCCACCGGCGCCTCGACCGGCACCTCCATCGGGCGCGGATCCTCTGCCGGAGCGCGGTATGCGCTGCGCTGTACTTGCACTTGCGCAGCCCCCGATGCGGCTTCCCGATGTTCCAGTTTCTCGCTCCTGCTTCAGCCCGGCCGCTACCGGAGCGGCCGCGGGCGCCGTCATAACCTGCCGTGGCGGCAAGGTCATGGGGCAGCGGGATGCGCATTCACAAGAGAGCCTGGCAGCAGAATTTTTCGCGGATCGCCATTAGAGGTGTTAATTTGCAATTATATCCAGCCATCACGACAAATTGAAACTTTCATGCTGAAAATGCGGATTTCATGCACAAATTAATGACATCTACCGCACAAGCGCTGCATCCCGGCGATGCGCCGTATCCCCAGTTGCCCACAGACGGCGCCAAATTGGCTTGCGGCAGGAGAGCGGTTTCCCCTAAACGGCCGCTTCTACGGTCCGGCAGCGCGCACCAGAACAGAGGGGCTTGCACGTCGTCGCGCGGATCGTTGTTCCGGAAGATGCGGCCTCACCGGCCGGTCTGACGCCCTGTTCAACGAGATCGGTACGCACCAAAATGAGTTGGCTCAGCAAGGTCCGCAATTCGCTTTCCAGTCTGGCGAAACGCGACACGCCCGACAATCTCTGGATGAAATGCCCGAGCTGCGGCGAAATGCTGTTCGCGAAGGATTTCGAAGCCAACCTGTCGGTCTGCCCGCATTGCCAGCACCATGGCCGTATCGCCACGCAGGCGCGCTTCGACCTGCTGCTCGATCCCGGCTATGCCATCCTGGCGACGCCGAGAGTGCCGGAAAACCCCCTCAATTTCCGCGACACCAAGAAATATCCGGACCGCCTGAAGGCTGCCCGCGCCGCCAATCCCTATCCTGATGCGCTGACCAATGCCTTCGGCACGGTCGATGGCTGCAAGGCCGTGCTCGGCGTGCAGGACTTCAGGTTCATGGGCGGTTCGATGGGCATGGCCGTGGGCGAGGCTTTCGTGGCCGGCGTCGAACGCGCGATTGCCGAAAGCTGCGCTTATGTCATCTGCACGGCTGCGGGCGGCGCCCGTATGCAGGAAGGCATCCTCTCGCTGATGCAGATGCCCAAGACCACTGTGGCCACCCGGCGCCTTGCCGCGGCTGGCCTGCCCTACATTGTTGTCCTGACCGATCCCACCACCGGCGGCGTCACGGCGAGCTATGCCATGCTCGGCGACGTGCAGATCGCCGAGCCGGGCGCGCTCATCGGCTTTGCCGGCCAGCGCGTGATCCAGGACACCATCCGTGAAAAACTCCCCGACGGCTTCCAGCGCGCCGAGTACCTCCATGCCCACGGCATGGTGGACATGGTGGTCCACCGCAAGGACCTGAAGACCACGCTGGCAACGCTGCTCGGGTATCTGGAACGAAAGGAAGTCGCGTGAATATCGATAGCGCTCTGGTCCGCGAGCTGGCCGAACTGCTGGCGGAAACCGGCCTCTCGGAAATCGAGGTGGAAGACGGCGACCGCAAGATCCGTGTCAGCCGCCAGATGATCCAGCAGATGACGGCCGCCGCCTATCCCGCCGGTATGCCCGCCATGCCGATGGCATCTGCGCCTGTAGCCGCACCCGCCGCAGCCCCGGCGGCCGAGGCTGCACCGGCCGCCGCGCCGGTCGATGCCGTGAAGTCGCCGATGGTCGGCACCGTCTATCTCGCTCCCGAACCTGGCGCGGCGGACTTCATTTCGGTCGGCAAGACGGTGAAGGCGGGCGATGTGCTGCTGATCGTCGAGGCGATGAAAGTGATGAACCAGATCACCGCGCCCAAGTCCGGCACCGTGACCGCCATTCTCGTCGACAACCAGCAGCCGGTCGAATACGATCAGCCGCTGGTGGTGATCGGCTGAGAACGGGGCGCTTCATGGCCATCAAACGTCTTCTGATTGCCAACCGCGGCGAGATTGCGCTGCGCATCCACCGCGCCGCGCGCGAGATGGGCATCGAAACCGTCGCGGTGCACTCCACTGCCGATGCCGACGCGATGCATGTGCGGCTGGCCGACCATGCCGTGTGCATCGGCCCGGCGTCCGCCGCGAACAGCTATCTCAACGTCGCCGCGATCATCTCGGCCGCCGAGATCACCGATGCCGACGCGATCCACCCCGGCTACGGCTTCCTCTCCGAAAACGCGCGCTTTGCCGAAATCGTCGAGAGCCACGGCATTGCCTGGGTCGGCCCCAAGCCCGAGCATATCCGCACGATGGGCGACAAGGTCGAAGCCAAGCGTACCGCCGGTGCGCTCGGCCTGCCGCTGGTGCCCGGCTCGGACGGCGCGATCGAGGACTTCGACGAGGCGCGCGCGCTGGCCGAGAAGATCGGCTACCCGGTCATCATCAAGGCGGCTTCGGGCGGCGGTGGGCGCGGCATGAAGGTCGTGAATTCGGCCGAGGAACTCGAAAGCCAGATGGGCCAGGCCCGCTCGGAAGCCAAGGCGGCTTTCGGCGATGCCACGGTCTACATGGAAAAGTACCTCGGCAATCCGCGGCACATCGAATTCCAGGTCTTCGGTGACGGCAACGGCAATGCCGTGCATCTGGGCGAGCGCGACTGCTCGCTGCAGCGCCGCCACCAGAAAGTGCTGGAAGAAGCCCCCTCCCCGGTCATCACCGCCGAAGAGCGCGAGCGCATGGGCGGCATTGTCGCCAAGGCCATGGCCGACATGGGCTATCGCGGCGCGGGCACGATCGAGTTCCTGTGGGAAAACGGCGAGTTCTACTTCATCGAGATGAACACCCGCCTGCAGGTGGAACATCCCGTCACCGAAGCGATCACCGGCGTCGATCTGGTGCGCGAGCAGATCCGCATCGCCGACGGCAAGCCGCTGTCGTTCACGCAGGACGAGCTGGAGTTCAAGGGCCACGCCATCGAGTGCCGCATCAATGCGGAAGACCCGTGGAACTTCACGCCCTCGCCCGGTCTGGTGGACAGCTACCACGCAGCGGGCGGCATGAACGTGCGTGTCGATTCCGGGCTCTACGCCGGATACCGCATTCCGCCCTACTACGATTCCATGATCGGCAAGCTGATCGTCTCGGGCCGCACCCGCAAGGGCGCGATCATGCGTCTGAAGCGCGCGCTGGAGGAAATGGTGATCGGCGGCGTCAAGACCTCGATCCCGCTGCACCAGGCGCTGCTGGAAGACCCCGAGTTCAACAGCGGCGAGTACACGATCAAGTGGCTCGAAGAGTGGCTGGCGAAACGAAACGGGACGGCATAGGAGCGATGGGTTCCTCTCCCCTTGACCTCGTCATTGCGAGGGGCGAAGCCCCGCGGCAATCCAGAGTCGGCGCCGGCCGCCCTGGATTGCTTCGCCTTCGGCTCGCAATGACGGAGACAGCGGGCAGCCAACACAATATGACTAGGTTAGTATGATTTCGTTCCTGGACTTCGAAAAGCCGATCGCCGAGCTGGAAGCGCGCATCGTTGAGCTGCGCGCCACGGCCGATGGCAGCGACCTCGATATCGAAGCGGAAATCCAGAAGCTGGAGAAGAAGAGCGCCGGCATGTTGGCCGCGACCTATGCCAGGCTGTCGCCCTGGCAGAAGACGCAGGTCGCCCGCCATCCGCAGCGCCCGCACTTCGTCGACTACATCCGGCTGGCCTTTACCGACTTCGTGCCGCTCGGCGGCGACCGTCTCTATGGCGAGGATGCCGCGATCATCGGCGGGCTGGCGAAGCTGGACGGCCGCAAGGTCATGGTGATCGGCCACGAAAAGGGCCACGACACCGCCAGCCGCATCAAGCACAATTTCGGCATGGCCAAGCCCGAAGGCTATCGCAAGGCGATCCGCCTGATGGAAATGGCCAGCAAATTCGGCCTGCCGGTAGTGACGCTGGTGGACACAGCCGGCGCCTTCCCCGGCGTCGAGGCCGAGGAACGCGGCCAGGCCGAAGCCATCGCCCGCTCGACCGAAGCCTGCCTGGCCCTCAAGGTGCCGATGGTCGCCGCGATCGTCGGCGAAGGCGGCTCGGGCGGCGCGGTCGCGATTGCCAGCGCCAACAAAGTGCTGATGCTGGAACACGCGGTCTATTCGGTGATTTCGCCCGAAGGCGCTTCCTCGATCCTGTGGCGCACGCCCGACAAGGCCGCCGATGCCGCTACCGCCATGAAAGTGACGGCGCAGGACCTGCTCGACCTTGCCGTCATCGACGGGATCGTGCCGGAACCCACCGGCGGCGCGCACCGCGATCCGGCCCGCACCGCGCGTGCCCTCGCCGATGCGCTGGGCCGCGAGCTGGCGGGGCTGGAAGGCGTGGCTCCGGCCGATATCCTGCGCCAGCGTGAAGAGCGGTTCCTGGCAATCGGCGCGCTGTAAGCCCGCCCGGAACGAAGCAACAAACGAACCTTGGTCATCCCCGCGAAAGCGGGAACCCATCTCCTGAGGCGGATCAATACGATAAGGCCGGAGATGGATCCCCGCCTTCGCGGGGATGACGAGAAGAGGGATATACGCCGGGGCCCGCCTCCGGTGGCTGATCGAAAAATCTCCAGCCCATTCCGCAGGGCGTGCGAATTATGCGCACTCTGTGTCCGGTTAATGGCAATGGACGCTGCCACTCCCAACCGATAGTCCAAAAGCCCGACAGCAGCCCTGCCACGGCGGAAACAGGCGGGCGGGCGCCGCTACAACGGCGGCAGGTCATGCAAACAGGGTCGGACATCACAATGAGCCTGATAAGGCGACTTCCTATCGGCAGCAGCGCGCTGGCGCTCAGCGCCCTTGCCACGGCGGCCGCCGTTTACGCCGCCTCGCAAGGGAACGCGCCCGAAACCCTCCCCGCAACCGCATCCGAAGCACAGGCCGCAATGATCGAGCCGATGCTCGATAAATACTGCTCGCGCTGCCACAACGATTTCGACATGGCCGCCAACCTGTCGGTCGATGACCTCAAGGCCAGCGATCTGCGCACCGGCAAACATGCCGAGCAGTGGGAAAAGATCCTGCGCCGCGTCGCCGCCGGGGAAATGCCGCCCCATTCCAAGCCCCAGCCCGATCCGGCAAAGCGCGCCGCTTTCGTGCAGTGGCTCGGCCAGTCGCGCGCCAGCTTTGCCGCAGCCAATCCCGATCCGGGCCAGGCCACGCTGCGCCGCCTCAACCGCTACGAATACGCCAACGCGATCCGCGACCTGCTTTCGCTCGATGTCGATTTCAGCCGCGAGCTGCCGCAGGACAATTCGGGCTTCGGGTTCGACAACATCGCCGATGTGCTGACCGTCTCGCCCACCCTGATGGAGCGCTACATCGCGGTGGCGGGCAAAGTCGGGCGGCTGGCGACGGGCCTGACCTCGCGCCCCGAATTCGTGACGACCTACCAGGTCCCCAAGGACGGGTCGGTGAAGAACTCGGGCGTGCCGGCCTACAATGAGCGGGCGAGCGCGGACCTGCCGCTGGCCTCGCGCGGCGGCGGGGCCTTCGAATACTTCGCCCGCTACGACGGCACTTACGAAATCGCCGCCTGGCTCAATTCGAACACCAACAACGAAACCGACCGGCTGACCGAGGACCGTTACAGCGTGCGCGTGCCGATCAAGGCTGGCGCACACCGGGTCGGCCTCTCGTTCCGCCGCCAGTTCTGGCCGGACGAGACCGTGCAGACGCTGCACAACAGCACCGACGCCGTACCGCTGCCGCTCGATCCGCCGAAAATGCTGCCGCTCGACGTCTGGGTGGACGGCCAGCGGGTCTCCACACTGGAAGTGCCGTCCTACCGGATGCACCAGCGCTATTCGCAGCAGAACTTCCCGCGCGACGTGCTGCAGATCGACGTGGCCGGTCCCTATGACGCCGTCGGCGTGCCCGACACGCCGAGCCGCCGCGCGGTGTTCCTGTGCCATCCGAAGAAGGCCTCTCAGGAAGAGGCCTGCGCGCGCAGGATCGTGTCCACCCTCGCCCGCCGCGCCTGGCGCCGCCCGGTCGGCGAATTCGACATCGCGCCGCTGATGCGGATCTATGCGCAGGAGCGCGCGGCATCGGATTTCGAGCACGGCGTGGAAGCGGCGCTGGAGGCGATCCTCGTCTCGCCCGAATTCCTCTTCGTGGTCGAGCACGATCCGGCCGGCAGCCTGCCGGGCAGCGTCCACACGGTCTCCGATCTGGAACTGGCCACTCGTCTTTCGCTGTTCCTGTGGAGCAGCATTCCCGACGAGCGCCTGCTTTCGCTGGCCGAGAAGAACAAGCTGCGCGCGCCGGGCGTGCTCGATGGCGAGATCACCCGGATGCTGGCCGATCCCAGGGCCGGGGCGCTGACCGACAATTTCGCCGGCCAGTGGCTCTACTTGCGCAATCTCGACCAGCAGAAGCCGGACATCGACGTCTTCCCCAAGTTCGACACCCGCCTCAAGCAGGCGATGGCGACCGAGACCGAGATGTTCTTCGCCAGCGTGCTGTCCGGCAACCGCCCGGTGACGGACTTCATCGAGGCCGACTACACTTTCCTCAACCAGCGCCTTGCCGAGCACTACGGCATCCCCGGCGTGACCGGTACCGCCTTCCGCAAGGTCATGCTCAAGCCCGAGTGGCATCGCGGCGGCCTGCTGGGACAGGCAAGCATCCTGACCGTCACGTCCTACAACAACCACACCTCTGTGGTGAAACGCGGCAAGTGGATCCTCGACAACATCCTCGCCTCGCCGCCGCCCCCGCCGCCGCCCAACGTGCCCGCGCTCAAGACCGAGCATGACGGGCGCCTGCTGAGCGCGCGCGAGCAGCTCGAACTGCACCGTGCCGATCCGTCCTGCGCCGCCTGCCATGTGAAGATGGACCCGCTCGGCTTCGCGCTGGAGAACTTCAACGCCGTTGGCGGCTGGCGCACGGTGGATGCCGGCCAGCCCATCGACAGCGGCGCGGTGCTGCCCGACGGCACGAAATTCGCCGGGATCGGCGGCCTCCAGACAATCCTGATGGACCGCAAGGACGAGTTCGCGCAGGCCTTTGCCGAGCGGCTGATGATCTACGCCCTCGCCCGCGGCCTCGGTCCGCAGGACATGCCCGAAGTGCGCGAGATCGCCAGCGATGCCGCGGCGGACGGCTACCGCGTGCGCACGATCATCAAGGGCATCGCCGCCAGCCCGGCCTTCACCATGCGCAAGACGCCGGAACCGTTCAAAGCGGCCTATGCGTCCGTACAATCCTCCCTGTCGCGCAGCGATGGGGAGGGGGACCGCCCGCGCAGCGGGTGGTGGAGGGGGAAAAACCCCTCCGTCATTCGCTCCGCGAATGCCACCTCCCCATCCCCTGCGGGGACAGGGAGGATTGAGGCACGCGTTACACCCAAGACGATCCCCCATGCAGGGAGCCCCGTGAAATGAGGATCACCCGCAAGCCCCTCTCCCGCCGCACCGTGCTGCGCGGCAGTGCCACGGCCATGGCGCTGCCGTTCCTCGAAGCGATGATGCCCAGCGCCCGCGCGGCGGACATCGGCGCGCGGCCCAAGCGGCTGCAGGTGTTCTATTCGCCCAACGGCATGACCATGCCCGAATACCGCCCCACCGGCGAAGGCGCGGACTTCACGCTGCCTTCCACGCTGGAGCCGCTGGAGGCGCACAAGGACAGCATCGCGGTGTTCACCGGGCTCGGCCACCCGCAGGCAGCGGCGATGGGCGATGCGGCGGCCGGGCACGGCCGTTCCTGCCCGGCTTTCCTCACCGGCACCCACGTCAAGCAGACCGAAGGGCCAGACATCCGCGCGGGCACGTCGATGGATCAGGTCTTCGCCGCGCATCTGGGCGATGCCACGCAGATTCCCTCGATGGAGCTGAGCATCGACTTGCCGAGCATGGCGGGAAGCTGCGACATCAATTATTCCTGCGCCTATACCAACGGCATTTCCTGGCTGACGCCGACCGTGCCGCTGCCGGTCGAGGCCAATCCGCGCGCGGTGTTCGAGCGCTTGTTCGGCGATGGCGAGGCGCTCGACGAGAAGAGCCGCCTCGCCCGGCTGCGCAAGCAGGCCTCGATCCTCGACTTCGTGATGGAGGATACCGCCCGCCTCTCCGGCAAGCTGGGCATGGAGGACCGCCACAAGCTCGACGAATATCTCGACGCCACCCGCGCCATCGAAAAGCGCATCCAGCGCGCGGAAAGCTCTCCCCCGCCCGCGCAGGCCGCCTCGATGACGCAGCCCGCCGGTATTCCCGACGACTTCGCCGAGCATGTGAAGCTGATGATCGACCTGCAGATCCTGGCCATGCAGGCGGACATGACGCGGGTGGGCACGTTCATGATCGGCCGCGAGCTGTCGAACCGCACCTATCCCGAAATCGGCGTGCCGGATTCGCACCACATGCTGAGCCACCACGGGAACAATCCCGAAAAGATGAAGCAGCTCGCCAAGATCAACCGCTATCACATGACCTTCTTCGCCTATGCCCTGCAGCGCATGAAGGACACCAAGGATGGCGAAGGCTCGCTGTTCGACCGCACGCTGGTGATCCGCGGATCGGCCTTCGGCGATTCCAACCAGCACGATTTCATGGACTTGCCCATCGTCGTCTCGGGCGGGCTGGTGAAAGGCGGGCGCCATGTGAAAGTCGAGCACGGCACCACCATGTCGAACCTGCTGCTGGCGGGGCTCAACCTGCTGGACGTGCCGGCGACGTCGTTCGGAGACAGCACCGGGCCGCTCAAGGAACTCCTCAGTGCGTAATAACCTGGCGCCTCTCGGTTCCGCGCTTGCCATGGCGCTGGCTGCGGCTGCCCCCGCGCAGGCGCGCCCCACGGGCGACACACAGGCCCTCGCCCGCGCGATCGGGGCTGACGATGCCGCAGGCACGGCGGCCGCTCTCGCAGCGGGATCCAGCGCCAATGCCGCGCTGGCCTATGGCGAAAGCCCGCTGGCCCGCGCGATCGAGACGCAGGACCCAGCGCTCGTGACCACATTGCTGCGCCACGGCGCCAAGCCCGACACCGCCGACACCGAAGGCCTGACGCCGCTTGGCCTTGCCTGCGAGCGCGGCAATGGCGCCATCGTCGATGCCCTGCTCGATGCGCGCGCCGATGTCGGCAAGAGCGGGCGCGGCGGCACCAGCCCGCTCGCCATCTGCGCCCGCTTCGCACCGGCCGGCACGGTCACGCGGATGCTGGCGATGGGCGCCAAGCCCGACAGCGCCGATGCGCGCGGCCAGACGCCGCTGATGTGGGCGGCCTCGTCCGGCAATCTGGAAGCGATGGCCGCGCTGCTGAAAGCCGGGGCGCAAGTCAACCGGGTGACGCCGGGCCAGTTCACGCCGCTGGCCTTCGCGATCAAGAGCGGGGTTCCCGAAGCCACGAAGCTGCTGCTCGATGCCGGTGCGGACATTTCGTGGCGCGGCCCCGAGAACACCAGCCCGGCGCAGCTTGCCATCTACCAGAAGAACTGGGGCGCCGCCGCGCTGCTGGTCGAGCGCGGCGCCGACCTTGCCGCGCATGACCGCAATGGCAACCAGCTTCTCCATGCCGCAGCAGCCGGGGGCGATAAGGCGCTGGTCGCGCTGCTGCTGGCAAAAGGCGCCGATCCCAACGGGCTGACCGGCCCTTCGCGGATCAAATGGGTGACGGAGGCCAACTTCGGTATGCCGCCCCCTCCCGTCCCGCCCACGCCGCCGCTGCTCATCGCCGCGCAGAGCGGCCAGACGGAAGTGATGAAGCAACTCGTCGCGGCGGGTGCGAATACCGCTTTCGTTGCCGAAAACGGCACCAATGTCGTGCTGGCCGCCGCGCATGGCCAGAGCGCCGCGACGCTCGCCTATGCGCTCAGCCTGGCGCCCGGCGTCAATGTGGCCGACGGCAATGGCATGACGCCGCTGCACCTTGTCCTGAACGGCGGCTGGCATCCGGAGCTGGAAGCCATGCTGCGCGTGCTCGCCGATCATGGCGCGCGCACCGACCTTCCCAACACTTATGGCAAGACTGCCGTTCAGGCCGCAGAAAGCGGGCTGACGACAGTGCGTGATGTTTATAATCATGTCTTTGCAGCCAACCCTTAGGTTGTTAGGCCGTAACACCCTGCCCCCCTTCATTCAGGAAGAGACCATGACACGATCCAAAATCGCTGCCCTTACTGCTCTTGGCCTCGCCGCCGCTGCCATGGCCGGCGGCGCCACGCTTGCCGTCGCTGCGCCTTCCGCCAGCACCACGATCGCAACGCGCAAGGCCAACTTCAAGAAGATGGGCGCAGCGATGAAGGCCCTGAAGGGTGAGCTTTCGGGCACGCCGGACAAGGCCAAGGTCCTCGAAGCCGCCAAGACCATCGCTGCCACGGGCCGCGTTCAGGGGCAGCTGTTCCCGGCCGGAACCGGTCCTTCGTCGGGTGTCGAGACGGACGCCCTCCCCGCGATCTGGACCAACCGCGCAGCCTTTGATGCCGACATGACCAAGCTTGTGACCGAAGCCGACAAGCTGGTCGCCGCCGCGAACACCGGCAATGCTGCCGCGATGCAGGCCCAGTTCAAGGCCGTGGGCGGAACCTGCGGTTCGTGCCACAAGCAGTTCCGCGCCGACGACTGAACGGACGAGAGGCCATGAGCGAAGCCGCAACCGCCAGCACGCGGATCTGGGATCCGGCGATCCGCCTGTTTCACTGGCTGCTTGTCGGCTTCGTGGGCTTTTCATGGTGGACCGGCGAGCAGCATGACATGGAGTGGCACCGCTACTCCGGCTACGCGATCCTCGCGCTGCTGGTGTTCCGCCTGTTCTGGGGCTTCACCGGCCCGCGGACAGCGCGCTTCGGCCAGTTCGTGAAAGGGCCGGGCGCCGTTTCCGCTTATGCGAAGACGCTCGGCAGCAAGAGTGCCCATGCCGCCGACGGGCACAACCCGCTCGGCGGCTGGAGCGTCATCGCGATGCTCGGCGCGCTGCTCGTGATGGTTGTCGCCGGTCTCTTCGCCATCGATGTCGATGGTTTCGACGGCGGGCCGCTGTCGGACTACATCACGTTCGATCAGGGCCGCGCTTTCGCCGAGTTTCACGAAACCGTGTTCAACGTGATCCTCACCCTCGTCGCGCTGCATATCGTGGCGATCGCCTTCTACGCAGTGTGGAAACGCCAGCGCCTCGTGCCCGCGATGATCACCGGCAAGCGCAAGCTGGAAGCCGGTGAAACCGCACAGGACCTGCGCTGGTCGCCGGTGCTGGCGCTGATCGGCCTCGCCATCGGCGTAGCGATCGCCTGGGCCGCCTCGACCGGCTTCCGGTTTTAGACAAATTCCGCAATAATGCTCTCTCCCCTTCAGGGGAGAGATACGAAGGCTTGGCGGCCTAGCCGAAGTAGAGAGGGGGCCCGCCATACGCACTCCCCCCTCTCCCAACCCGCCCCCCTGAAGGGGAGAGGGCCATAAGTCAGACACCTTGCATCTTGCGCACGTCGGTTCGCCCCGGCACCAGCAGATTGAGCATGACCGCCGTCACCGCTGCGGGGAGCACGCCCGAGCCGAGCAGGATGCGCAAAGTCTCGGGCAAGTGCTGCAAGGCCTCCGGCTCCAGCTGAAGCCCCAGCGCCAGCGACAGCGACACGCCGAAGATCAGCATGTTGCGCTGCGTCCATTCCACGCCTGCCAGCATCGAGGTCGCGGCCGAGGCGACCATGCCGAACATCACGATCACGCCGCCGCCCAGCACTTCGATGGGGATGGTGGTAATCACCGCCCCGACCTTGGGCAGCAGTCCGCAGGCGATCAGGAACAGCGCGCCCAGCGTCACCACATGGCGGCTCATCATCCCGGTAATCGCGATCAGGCCGACGTTCTGGCTGAACGTGGTATTGGGCATGGCGCCGAACACCGCGGCAAGCGCCGTGCCGACACCATCCGCGCAGACCGCGCCCTGTAGCTCGTGATCGGTGGCGGGGCGTCCCGCATTTCCCTCGCAGATCGCATCGACATCGCCGATCGATTCGATCGAGGAGACGAAGCCGGTCAGACAGAAGCCCAGAATCGCCGAGGCCGAGAGCGCGAAGCCGAAGTGGAACGGCATCGGCAGCATGACCAGCCCGGCCGAAGCGACCGGCGCAAAGTCGACGCGTCCCATGGCCAGCGCCGCCACATAGCCCGCGATCAGGCCCAGCAGCACGGCCGCCGTCGACCAGATGCCCCGGCCGAAGAAATTGAGCGCGAGTGTCGTCACGACCACCACGCCTGCCAGCAGCCAGGATTGCCAGGCGCCGAAAGCCGGCGTCCCTATCGCCGGAACGCCACCAGCCGCATACTGCACGCCGATCCGCATCAGCGAGAGGCCGATCATCAGCACCACCAGCCCGGTAATCATCGGCGGCAGCGCGAAGCGGATCTTGCCGACGAAGAAGCTCAGTCCCGCATGCAGAAGCCCGCCGAACAAGGCGGCGGTGGTAAGCGCCGCCATCGCCTCCACGCCCTTGCCCGCGACAATCGGGATCATGATCGGGATGAAAGCGAAGCTGGTTCCCTGCACCAGCGGCAACCGCGCGCCGACCGGGCCGAAGCCGATCGTCTGGAGCAGCGTCGCGATCCCGGCGAAGAGCATCGCCATCTGGATCATGTAGATCATCTCGGACGTATCGCCCGAGCCGTATCCGAACCCGGCCGCCCCCGCGACGATGATCGCCGGGGTCATGTTGCTGACGAACATCGCCAGCACGTGCTGGATGCCCAGCGGTATGGCGGTTGCGAGGCCCGGGAAATAATCCGGATCACGCGCCTGCTCCGGCGTCATTTTCGTGGCTGAAGCCGTCATCCGCACCCTTTCCTGTTAACGCACTCCCCCTCCTCTTCAGATGAGGGGGCCGGGGGGTGGTGGCGTGCCGCAAACGCCGGGCTTTCCCGCAGACACCACCCCGCTGCGACTAAGGCCTCCCTTGCAGGCCCAAGTCTCGCTGCCCCTCCTCTGAAGAGGAGGGGGAATGGCGCGCGCCTGCTCATGCCGCGTCCATCAGTCTTTCGAGCGAGCGCGTGGCAGCTGCCAGCACCTCTTCGCGTTTCACCGTCACCAGATCGCCGCTGCGAACCACGGCGCGCCCCTCGACGAAGACGTCGCGCGCGGCGAGCGGCGGGGCGAGGACCAGACCGGCCACTTTGTCCCACGCTCCGGCCGAGGCCATGTCGCCCATGTCCCACACGGCGAAATCGGCGCGCTTGCCCGGTTCGAGAAAGCCGCAATCCCCGCGCCCGAGCACTTGCGCGCCGCCGCGCGTCGCCAGCCACAGAGACTCCCGCGGATCGAAACGGTCCGCGCCCAAGTGCACCCGCTGCAGCAGCATCGACTGGCGCGCCTCGTTCAGCAGGTGGCCGCTGTCGTTGGAAGCCGAACCGTCCACGCCCAGCCCCACCGGCACCCCGGCATCCAGCATCGCGCGCACCGGCGCGATGCCCGAGCCGAGACGGCAGTTCGAACAGGGGCAATGCGCCACGCCCGTGCGCGTGCGCGCAAACAGACCGATCTCAGCGGCATCGAGCTGCACGCAGTGAGCGTGCCACACGTCCGGTCCGGTCCAGCCCAGATCCTCTGCATACTGGCCGGGCCGGCAACCGAAGCGTTCCAGCGAGAAGGCCACATCGTCGGCATCCTCGGCCAGATGGGTGTGCATCATCACGCCCTTGTCGCGGGCGAGCAGCGCGGACTGGCGCATCAGGTCGGTGCTCACCGAAAAAGGCGAGCAGGGCGCCACCGCCACGCGCAGCATCGCGCCGTCGGCGGGATCGTGGAACATATCGATCAGCCGGATCGTATCGGCGAGGATCGCCTCTTCCTCTTCCACCACGCTGTCGGGCGGCAGGCCGCCCTTGCTCTCGCCCACGCTCATCGAGCCGCGGGTAGCGTGGAAGCGCAGGCCCATTTCCTGCGCGGCATGGATCGAATCGTCGAGCCGCACGCCTTCGGGAAACAGGTAGTGATGGTCCGAACTCATCGTGCAGCCGGACAGCGCCAGTTCGGCAAGGCCAAGCTGGGTCGCCGCGAAGACGTCTTCGGGCCGGTACTGCGCCCAGATCGGATAGAGCCGCTTGAGCCATCCGAACAGCGAGACATTGATGGCGCCGGGCAGCGCGCGGGTCAGCGTCTGGAACAAGTGGTGGTGGGTGTTGACGAGGCCCGGAGTGATCACGCAGCCGCGCGCCTCGATCACCTCGTCCGCCTCATCGGCCAGCGGGGCCAGCTCCGTGCTGGTCCCCACCGCCACGATCACGCCATCGCGAAAGGCCATGGCCCCATCGGCAATCTCGCGGCGGGCATCGTCCATGGTGACGAGACTGTCGGCATGGCGGACGAGCGTGAGGGTCATGCAGCGGCTCTGCCTGTTATTCGCTCAAAACATCCTTCGTCATTGCGAGGAGGCGAAGCCGACGAAGCAATCCAGGGCGGCGTAAACCGCCCCTGGATTGCCGCGCGGCCTCCGGCCGCTCGCAATGACGAGAGAACGGCTCCGTTCACTGGACTGTAGAACGGACTATCAAGGCGTCGCGTCCTCGTACTTGTCCCAATGGCCCAGCAGTTCGTCGACCACCACGGAGCCGACGGTATAGAGGTTCTCGACGGCCGCTTCGAGCCCAGCATAGCCTTCGTTCTCGCGCAGCAGGTAAGTCGCGGCATCGACGCCCGGCGGGGGCATCGTGTAGTTGGAGCCCGCACGCATCACCAGCACGCGGTCGCGATCGGCCCGGCCGATCTTGTCGAGATAAGTCAGCGAAGTGAGCACGCCGGTATCTTCCATCGCCGAGGTGACGAAATCGCCCCTGCCGCTCGTCCAGTAGCGGACCCAGGAATTGGCCCAGTCGGTCATCAGCTTGCCGTGCCAGAAGGTCATCGCCGAAAGCTGCTCGCCCTCCAGCACGAACGGCGGCTCCTGCGCAGGCGGCGTTTCGGTGAACTTGGCGCGTTCCTGGGCGATCTCCTCGGAATCGGGAAGCTCGATCCCCTTGGTGAGATCAAAGGCCCACTTTTCGAGGCTGGGATTGATCTGGAACATCTCCCCGCCCGAGGGATCGGGCTTGCCGGACATGTCGTTCGGCCCCTTGGTCTGGCGGGGGAAATAGCCGAACTTCCAGTCGGCCGGAATTTCGCGCGCATCGATTTCGTGCGCCAGATCGCCATCGACCACATAGCGCGCCCAGGCAACCGAACCGATCGAGGCGTCCTCGGGATCGATCCCGGCAATGCCGGCCACCAGCCAGTAGGCCTTGGACAGATCGAAACGCGGATCGAGCCCCAGCGCCATCGTCGCGGCGGTCGAGCGGGCCGTGCCGATACCGGTCACCATGCCCAGCACCTGCGTTTCGGGATTGTAGTAGAGATCGTGGAACGACTGCGGGAACGGGATGCGCATGGTCAGCCCCCGGCGCTCCTTCCACAGCTGGAATTCGCCCGCGGTATCGCCCTCGTCCTTGCCGATCTCGAACAGCGAGACGACCACCACCTTGACCGGCAGCGGCGTGGCACAGGGGGCGCCCGGATCACAGGCGGAGATGTCCGGCACGGGCGCTTCGGCAAGCGCCGCCCCGCCCGACAGGCACAGGGCAAGGCAAGCCCCGGCGATGACTGCGGCGCGGTTCAGAAAATGCATCGGATACCTCATAAAAACACACATAAACGCGCAAGGGACGCCGGGTTTCCCCGGCGCCCCCCCGCGGTGGTTGGCTCTTAGAACTTGTACGAGATCGTACCCTGGAAGCTGCGCGGCTTCTCGGGCAGGACGATCGTCGAACCGAAGATTTCCGTGAAGTTCGCACGGAAGTACTTCTCGTTCGTCGCATTCTTGACGACGAGACGGAACAGCCACGGACCGGTCTCGTAGGATGCGCTGAGGTCGACCAGGGTATAGGCCGGCAGCTTCACAACCTGCGACTGACCGGAATAGACCGAGGGCACCTTCACGACGCTGCCCGAGAGCGCGAGGCCGTTGTCGAAGGCATAAGTCGCCGTCGCCGAGTAAAGGTTGGTCGGGATACCCGCGCGACGCGAGGCGTTCTTGTCGGGGATCGCCACCAGGCCGATCGGCTGGCCACCGAAGTACAGCGACGGATCGGTGACGTTGACGAGGTCCTCGGCACCGAAGAAGCTGAACAGCGTACCGCCTTCCAGCGCCGTCAGGTTGTAAACCTTGGTACGGGTATAGGCACCGGTGAGCAGCAGGTGGTCATCAACCGACCAGCGCACTTCGGCTTCGAGACCCTTGGTCTTGACCGCCTGGTTCACCGTGATCGACTGGCGATTGTAGTCGGTGCGCTCCTGCTGATAGACCGACAGCGCGGCATAGAGGCGGTTGTCCAGGAACGAGCCCTTGATACCCGCTTCCTTCAGCTTCGAGGCGGACATGAAGGTGCCGCTGGCGATATCTTCGGCGTAGAGTTCCGCACCCTGCCCGGCGATCAGCGTCGTCTGGCGGGCGAGCGTCACGTAGGGAATCAGGCCGAAGGGCAGCTTGTACGAAGCACTGGCCGTCCACGACCAGCCGCCATCACTGCCGCTTGCCGACGGAACATCCGGCTGCGTTTCGTCCAGCATGTACTGGGTCAGGTAACGCGAGGTTGCCTTGACGCGGTCGTAGCGGGCACCTGCCGTGATATCGAGACCGAAGTTGAAGTCGAGGTCCACGAGACCGGCCATCGCCAGGTCGGTGTAGTGCCCCGTCACGTAGTTGGTGAAGCCGCAATCAGACGCCGTGTAGCCCGCCTGATCGGTAAAGGGGCACTCAAGCGCCAGCAGGCGGTCGGACAGGGCATTGTAGCCGACCGTCAGGTCAACACGATTGAAGTACTCGTAAGTGTAGTCGTCACCGTGCTTGAAGTGCGTGTAGCGGATCGACGGCGAAGCCTGGATCGAGAACTTGCCCGCGCTGTTCTCGATATCGAGCTGGGCGACAATCTTGTCCTCGAACACCCACGAATCATGGAACTGCGAGAAGCCGTAGGAATTCTCGTTGTAGTTCTCATAGCTGTCGTAGAACATCTGGTTCTTGATCGAGAACGGACCGTCGCCCTTGTAGATAAGGTCGGCGTAGAACGTGGTCGAACGGTTATCGAGACGATCGTTCTTGCCCGTCAGCGTGTCCTTGCGGCTCAGCTTGGCGGTGCCGGCGTCGGTCAGAGCAAGCTGGGGGTAGTAGTCGGTCAGACAGGCATCGGTGAAGGCCGTTGCAAACGAACTGTAGTTGCCGCAGCCGTAGCCACCGAAGACCGACAGGCTGCCATATTGGGAATGGACTTCACTGGCCGAGATCTGACCGTCGCCATTGAGATCCAGCGGCTGCGCCGCGCCGGTGATGTAGGTGCCGTTATCGACAAGGTCCTGCGTCACGCGGTTCCAGCCGCCGTTCTGCTGACCCTTGTAGTTCTGGTACATACCGCCGAATTCCAGCCGCAGGCCGGGGGCCAGGTCGGTATCGAACGAGCCCTGCAGAATGGTCTGCTTGGTCGACATGTTGCGGTAGTAGCTGCCCGAATCCTCAACCTCGGCATAGAGGCTGTAACCGAACTCCTGCGTGCCCAGCTTGCCCGGACCGCGAATTTCGGCCGAGAGATCGGCCTTTTCCCAGCTGCCGCCGGTAAACGTCACCTTGCCTTCGGGCTCCGACAGATAGGAACCGCCCTTCACGCGCGCGGTCTTCGGAACGAAGTTCATGTAGCCGCCGGTCTTGGACGGGCCGTAGATCGGCGAGGCCGGGCCGCGCACGATGTCGATACGGTCGGAGGCGGCGATCGGCGTCGGGTAGTTGCCCGGGTTGTCGAGGCGGCGCATGCCACGGAAGTAGGTTTCGCCCGGAGTACCACGGATATCGAGCGCACCGCCGACACCGAAGAACGAGTTGGTGAAGGCACCCGGCGACTGCGCGACGAGGTCATAGATGTCGGTGATGCCGAAGCGCTCCATCTGCTCCGAGCTGATCGTCGAAGCCGAGCGCGGCGTTTCCACCAGTGTCTTTTCGAAACCGAAGACCGAACCGACGTCGGTAACGGGCAAAGCGTCAAGCGAGCCGGTAACGACGATCTCGCCGTCGGCCGGTTCGTCGGCAGCATCGTCGGCGAAGGCCGGCGTTGTCAGTGCAGTACAGCAAAAAAGACCCGTCGCGATTGCGAGGAACGGCTTGCGCCGCGCTGCAATGCCAAACGGTGTATCAACGGAATGGTGCTTAGCCATCGTGTCTAACCCCCTGATTGCGGCAGATACGGAAATTCCGCTCTTCCCGCCGCTTGTGTGATTGTGACCCACCTCTCCCTGCAATCGTTATCTTGTGCGGTGCATCAATACATGGAATGTCGAATGGACGAATACGTAAAGCTGGCGACCTCCTAGGAACCTTGTGGATAGTTGAAGCGGCCGAGGCCGTGCTCAAACCGGTCGAAACGGCCTTCCAGATCGGCCTGAAGGCGGGCCTTTTCGCTCGATGCGAGGAACGATTGACAGCGCTTGCCGGTCAGCGAGGCGGCGCAGGCCGCCACTGCGACACCCGGCTTTCCCTCGCGCCACAGGCTGGCGCCCGGCACGAAGGCATATTCCAGGCTCGCGCGCGCCAGATCCTTGAGATCGGTGTAGCCCAATCCCTGATCCGTCACCGCGCGGCGGTATTCGTTGGTCATGTCCGAACGCAGCACGCCCTCGTCGTCGGTGGAAAGCGTTACCGGCACGCCCATGCTGCGATACAATGCGATCGGATGCTCCCCGCCCTTCACGCCGAGGATCACCGCATTGCTGGTGAGATTGACTTCGACGGCAATGCCTTCGCGGGCCATGCGGGCCAGCGTTTCGGGCGCCTTGTCTTCATAGGCGATATCGGTGCCATGGCCGATCCGCCGCGCGCCCGAGGCGACGGCGCTGGCAATATGACCCGCAAGGTCGGCCGGAGGCACCAGCCCCAGTGCCAGTTCGCCGGCGTGCATCGTCACATTGACGTCCGGATACTTCGCTTCGAGAAAGCGGAACATCGCCATGTGCAGGGCGTAATCGCGCAAGGCGACGGGATCGTCCTCGGGCATGACGATGTTCACACCGACGAAGCGCGGATCACGATGCGCCAGGGCGAAGCTCGCCAGCAGCGTGCGGAACACCACCTTCGGCGGGAACCCGCGCAAGGCATAAGTCAGGTAATGCACCGCGACACCGCAGGCCGGATCGGCCTGTGCCTTGCCGCAGGACAGCTGCGTGTTCGCCTCGCTCTCGATGCCGTCGACTTCCCGGACGAAACCCTCAAGCAACGGCGCGAGTTCAGCGCTGTCTTTGGCATAAAGCGCGGCAATTCCGGCCTCGTCGACCGGCCCGCTCCCGGCCCCGCGCATGAAAGCGGCGAGCCCCGGCGGATCGAGCATCAGCTCAAGATAGCTGACCCCGTTGCGCTCTGCGCTCTGCCGGGCCAGCGCCAGCCAGCGCCCGTTCTCGCCGGCAGAGGCGGCCCCGAACCGGTCGAAACTGCGGAAGAACTGGGTGTGCCCCGAAACCTCGTCAGCCCCCACGCCGCGCTGATAGCCGCGCGTGGAAAGCGCATCGACCAGCCGGGCATAGACGAACGGCCGCTCTGCCGCCATCTTCGCGATCTGGAGATCATCGCCGCAGGGGCCGGGCACGATGCGAGTGATATCGGCGTCCGCACACATGCCCTTCTGCGCGGCGACGCCGAGAAAGTCCTCGGCATAGACACTGCCGCCCAGATGATTGTGCAGGTCTCCGCCCTTGGGCATCGCCTGCAGGAACATCCGCAGCCGCGCGGCATTGCCGGAAACCTGATCGAGCATCGCGGAAGCCGCCGCCTCGCTGGCGGCATCGGCACTGGCCACGGCCGGAACGAGCGACAGCGCTGCCCCGGCCGCACAGGCCAGCGCACGCAGACGTAACCCCGAAGGGCGCTCGCTTAGACTCGTCAACATTCCCCAGACCCCGTGACAGGAGACGCAACCGGACCAGCCAAAAGACTTGATGTGGATTCGCGCCCCCACCCCGAACGTGCGACAAATGGCCGGCATCCGTCACCGGGGAGGAATCGGACAACGGATGCCGGACCTGACGCACCTTTCGGTATTGTCATCGGTCGTAGGCACTTGACTTGGTGCGAGCAAACGCAATGAATCCCACAGTGCGTTGCAAAAATTAGAGCAGGCCAGAAAGACCCCCCAATGCCCGCGTTTTCCCGTTTCCTTCGCTACTTCATGGCAGTCGGCCGCCTCGGCTCGATCCGCAAGGCGGCCGACGAGCTCAATGTCTCGGCCTCCGCGATCGCCCGCCAGATCCTCAATGTCGAAGCGGAAATCGGCACGCCGCTGTTCGAGCGGCTGCCCAGCGGCCTCAGGCTCACGGCGGCGGGCGAGATCATGATGGCGGCCGGCAACCGCTGGAACAAGAACATGGTCGACGTGCGTGCGCAGATCGAGGACTTGCGCGGACTGAAGCGCGGCCATGTCGACATGGCGATCATCGACGCGCTGGCCAAAGGCCACATTCCCGCCGCGATCCGATCGATCCAGGCCCGCTATCCCGGCATCACCGTGGGCGTGAAAGTCCTTGAGAACGACGAGGTCCGCAAGGCCGTGACCAGCGGCGAAGTGGACTTCGGCATCCTGTTCGAGCCGCAATCCTACCGCGACTTGTCCGTGCGTGCCTTCGTCGAAGTGGTGCTCGGCTTCGTTACGCTGCCCGGCCATCCCCTGGCGCAGCTGCGCGAAACGCGTTTCTCCGCCTGCACCGGCTCGCCGCTGATCGTCCCGGCCGAGCCGCTGGCGGTATGCCAGCAGGTCGCGGTCCTGGAAGGCGCGACCGGCCTGGAGCTGGACCGCATGGCCAGTTCCGACAATATCCAGATGATCACCTCGCTGGTGCTCGAAGGCAGCGGCATCGGCATCCTGACCTCGCTCGACGTGATCACCGAAGTGCAGGCGGGCCTGCTGTCCTTCACGCGCATATCGGATGCCCTGCTGCGCCCGATGACGCTAGCGCTGTGCACCAACTCGGCGCGCACGCCTTCCTATGCGGCAGGGCTCGTGCTCAGCGAAATCGAGAACGGGTTCGCCGAACTCAGCTATTCCGCCTCGATGAAGCGAGCCGAGGAAAACCGCCCGTAAATCGCATGAGCGCGATTGCACGCGTGGCGGGAACGCAATAGCGTAACCGGTTCTCCCAACATTCAGCGCACAGGATTCGCGACGTATGGACCCGACCGCCGAGCCCGAGCTCCACTACCTTGAATATTACGAAGACTTCCTTGCCAAGGTCCGTGTCCTGTCCCGCAAGGTGCGTGAAGACGGCTGGGTGCCCGACTTCGTGATCGGCATAGGACGCGGCGGCCTGGCGCCGGGCGTCTATATTTCCCACCAGCTCGAACTGCCGATGCTTTCGATCGACCATTCCTCGAAAGTTCCGGGCTTTGCCGACGAACTGCTGGCCAAGGTCGCCGGCATGAGCGCGGAGGGCAAGCGGATGCTCTTCGTCGACGACATCAACGACAGCGGCGGCACGATCCAGTACTTGCGCGGCAAGTTCGTGGAAGCGGGCGGCGATACCGCCAACATGCGCTTTGCCGTCGTCATCAACAACCAGAGCTCCAGCTCCGAAGTCGATTTCTGGGCCGACATGATCGACCGCGCCGAGGACAAGCGCTGGTTCGTCTTCCCCTGGGAAGCCGTCGGCACCAAGGACAGCATTGTCGAAGAGGCCCTGTCGGTCCCCGAACGCCTCTCCTGACCCGCGCTTTATTGATGGGAACTCATACCCCCTTGCTTCGTCATTGCGAGCCCGAAGGGCGAAGCAATCCAGGGCGGTTCGCGCCAGCCCTGGATTGCTTCGTCGGCTTCGCCTCCTCGCAATGACGAAAGGGGAGAAGATCACCGTCAGCAAGCTTTGGTATGGTACTCCAAACGAAAGAAGCCCCCACTCATGCGCATCTGCGTCTATCTCGGCTCCTCACCGGGCCGCAGCCCTCTCTATCGTGACGCCGCCGAACAGTTCGGCACGCTGCTGGCCCAGCGCGGTATCGGCCTTGTCTATGGCGGCGGCGAAGTCGGCCTGATGGGCGTGATCGCCGATGCCGTCTGCGCGGCGGGCGGCGAAGTGATCGGCGTCATCCCCGAGGCGCTGCGCGCGCGCGAAAAGGACCACCACGGCATCACCGAACTGCACGTGGTGAAGACCATGCACGAACGCAAGGCGATGATGGCCAACCTCGCGGACGGCTTCGTCACCCTGCCGGGCGGCATCGGCACCTTCGAGGAAATGTTCGAGGCCTGGTGCTGGGCGCAGCTTGGCTATCACAAGAAGCCGGTCGGCCTGCTCAACGTGGGCGATTTCTACGACGGCCTGACCCAGTTCATCGACAAGATCGTCGAGGAAGGCTTCCTCCAGGAACGTCACCGCGCGATGCTGATGATCGAGCGCGAACCCGAAGCCCTGCTGGACCGGATGATGCATTACATGGCGCCGGAAACCGAGCACTGGCTGGGCGAACAGGACCTCTGATCCCGGCTTATACCAAACCCCGATGAGCTGGACTCACCGGGGTTTGGTATAAGCGCGCGCCGCGCCTCAGCATTTCAGGATACGGATGCACCGTCATCCCTGCATCCTGGCATTATGTCATTCCCGCACAGGCGTGTGGGAATGACGCAAGGGGAGCGAACTCGCGGCCCGCCCGGCCGGCACGACCGCGCCCGCATGTGCCCCTTCCGCCATGGCTTCCACCATCAGCGCTTCCAGCCGCTTCGGATCGATCGCACGCACCACATGGGCCTTCCGCTCGCCGAGGCCGGGCTGGTAGTGTTCGCGCCAGCTCACAGTGTCCCCATAGTCAGGGCCGAACTGGGTGTTGTAATCAACGTAGAGGTCTTCCGCCTCGGTCGCGATGCCGGGATCGAGCACATAGCCCGCAGCGATCTCGTCCCACAGCGGAAAGCCCGGCTCCATCGAGGCGATGAACTTTCCGACGTCGGGCGACGCGGCCTTGACCAGCCGCGCGATCAGTTCCGGGGTGAGCTGCGTCGCCGTGGACGGATCGGCCGGAATGACCGTCAGCTTGCGCCAGGGGCTGTGCGAAACGATGCTCGCCGCTTCCGGATCGAAGCGCGCATTGAATTCGCGCCGCGGGGAATTGGCATATTCCCGCGCGAACTCGGCAGCCGATACGTTATCCAGCACCTGCTGCGGATTGAAGCTGCCGCCCATATAGACCAGTTCGCCCGCCAGCGAAGCGAACTGTGGGTCCAGCCGCTGCGCCAGCGCCAGATTGGTCAGCGGCCCGCAGGCGACGATGGTGATCTGTCCGGGATACTGGTGCACCATGCGGATCAGGAAATTCGCGGCGACTTCCGGCGAAGGCTTGAGCTTCGGATTGCCGCCGGGCAGGTTCACCGGATCGTTCGGCCCGTAATAGACAGGCGCGCTCTGCACGCTGGACTCCACCCATTGCTTCATCCACGCGCCTTTCCAGGTGAGCTTGCCGTAGAGCGCTTCCCAGCGTTCGGTCAGCGCCTCGGAATTGAGCAGCGGATAGGTCGCGCCCTGCACCACCGGGATATCCGGCCGGTGCGCGATTTCAAGGCCGCGCAGAGCCATCGCCGTCGCCCGGTTCGCCCAGGTATTGCCGGAAACGGTGGTGATGCCGATGACATCCACCTCGCTGCTTTCCAGCAGCATCAGGTGCATCAGGGCGAAGCCTTCGTCATCGATGATGACCTTGCGCTTCGCCGCATCGGCATGGGCCGTCCCCAGCGAAAGAACCGCCGCGAGCCAGACCGTGGCGAGAAATCCGATAATTTTCTGCATTATGCGTAAGTTGCCACGTAAGTTTCGAGTGTCTGAAGGTGCGCCGCGATGGCGGCGGGCGGGAGGAACGAACCCGTGAAGCTGTTGCGTGCCAGCGTCACGATCTCCTCGCGATCGAGCCCGCGCGCCTGCGCCACTGCCCGGAAATTGTCGCCGATATAGCCGCCGAAATAGGCCGGATCGTCCGAGTTGATCGTCGCCTTGAGGCCCAGCGCCAGCATCCGGTCGATCGGATGGTTGCCGAGATCATCGACCACGCAGAGCTTGAGGTTGGACAGCGGGCAGACCGTCAGCGTCATGCCCATGTCCGCCAGCCGGTCGGTCAGCACCGGGTCCTCCAGCGAGCGGTTGCCGTGATCGATGCGATCGACATGCAGCACATCCAGCGCCTGATAGACATATTCGGGCGGCCCTTCCTCACCCGCATGGGCCGTCAGCTTGAGCCCCTTGGCCCGCGCGGCCTCGAAGACTTGCGCGAACTTGACCGGCGGATGCCCCAGTTCGGAGCTGTCGAGCCCCACCGCCTCGATCCGGTCGAGCCAGGGTTCGGCCATCGCCAGCACCTCGAACGCGGCCTCTTCGGACAAGTGGCGCAGGAACGAGAGGATCAGCTTCGAGGTCATGCCGAACTTCGCCTCGGCCTCGGCCATGGCGGAGAGCAGGCCCTCGATCACATCGGCAAAGGGAATGCCCCGGTCGGTATGGGTCTGCGGATCGAACATGATCTCGGCATGGACCACCCCGTCCGCCGCCGCGCGCGCGAAATAGGCGGCGGCCAGATCGTGGAAATCCGCCCGTGTGCGCAGCACGTTGGCGCCCGCGTAGTAGATGTCCAGAAAGTCCTGCAGGTTCGAAAAGGCATAGGCCGCGCGCACCTCCTCGACCGTGGCGAAGGGAATTTCCACGCCGTTGCGTTTGGCCAGCTCGAACATCAGTTCGGGTTCGAGGCTACCCTCGATGTGAAGGTGGAGTTCGGCCTTGGGCAGGCCGGTGATGAAGCTGTCGAGGTCAGTCATGGTCATGCTTTCGGCAATTTTGTCCCTGGCCCTTCGTCATTGCGAGCCGGAGGCGAAGCAATCCAGGGCGATTTACGCTCGCTCTGGATTGCCGCGGCCCTTTGGGCCTCGCAATGACGAAGGTAGAAGTCATGGTCTCTGCCAGGCGCATTGGCCCAGCACATAAGTGCGCGCAACCGCGCGGTCGTCGCCGAGGATTTGCAGTGCAAACAGCCGTTCGGCAAGGTCCGCCTCGCGGGTGCGGCGCGCCATGAGCGGCGTGGCGGCAGGGTCGAGCACGGCAAAGTCGGCCTCCTGCCCCACTTCCAGCGCGCCTACCTTGTCGCCGATGTGTAGCAACGCGGCGCTGCCCGCCGTCGCCAGCCAGAGCGCGCGGAACGGATCGAGCCGCTCCTCGCGCGCCAGCGCGGCCTGATAGGCAAGGCCCGCGGTGTAGAGCATCGAGAACGATGTCCCCGCGCCGACATCGGTGCCGAGCCCCAGCCGCAGCTTGTGCTTGTCCGCCTGCCCGAAGTTGAAGAAGCCCGAGCCCAGAAACAGGTTCGAACTCGGGCACACCGCGATCCCCGCACCGCTCTCGTGCAACCGCGAACAAGCGCGCTCCGACAAGTGGATGCCATGGGCAAAGACCGAACGCGGGGTGACAAGGCCGAAACGGTCATAGGCGTCGAGATAGTCCGCCGCTTCGGGGAAACGCGCTGCCACCGCCGCGCATTCGTGGACGTTCTCGGCCAGATGGGTGTGCATCAGCACATCGGGATGCTCGGCCAGCAAGGCCCCGGCGTCGGCCAGTTGCGTATCGCTGGACGCCAGCGCGAAACGCGGCGTCACCGCATAGCCCAGCCGCCCGCGCCCCCGCCAGCGGCGGATCAGCGCTTCGGTTTCGGCGCGCCCCGAAGCGACAGTGTCCTTCAGCCCCTCCGGCCCCATGTCCATCAGCACTTTGCCCGAGACAATCCGCATCCGGCGTTCGAGCGCGGCTTCGAACAGGGCGTCGACCGACTGTTCATGCACGGTCGGGAACACGAGCGCGCTGGTCGTGCCGTTGCGCAGCAGTTCGTCCAAGAAGAAGGCCGCCACCACATCGGCATGGGCCTTGTCCACGAAGGCCTTCTCCGCCGGGAAGATGTGCCGGTCCAGCCAGTCGAGCAATTGCTCTCCGTGCGAGGCGATGCGGTCTGTCTGCGGGTAGTGGACATGCGCATCGATAAAGCCGGGCACGACAAGGCCGGGGAGCGTTTCGACGGGAATGTCCGCGTAGCGCTTCGCCAGATCGGCATAGGCCCCGCGCGCGATGACCACGCCATCCTCGATCACCAGCAGGCCGTCCGCCTCATGGCGCACCGCGCCCGGCGCATCGCGCGGGTCCTGCGCGACGGAGAGCAGTTCGCCGCGATAGGCGTGGATCATACCCAATCCTCCCTGTCGCGCAGCGATGGGGAGGGGGACCGCCCGCGCAGCGGGTGGTGGAGGGGGAAAAACCCCTCCGTCAGCCCTGACGGGCTGCCACCTCCCCATTCCCTACGGGAACAGGGAGGATTTTGGAGACAGGACGAACCCATCACTGCCCCCTCAACTGCAGCAATTGCGCCAGCACGGCGATGGCGATCACATCCGGCTCCTTGCCGCGCACGCCCGGCACGCCGATCGGCGCGGTGAGGCGGGACAGGCCCTCTTCGGAAATGCCATCGGCCCTGAGCCGCGAACGGAACCGCGCGAGCTTGGTGGAGGACCCGATCAGCCCCACGAAGGCCACCGGATCGCGCCCCAGCGCCGCCAGCGTCAGATGATAGTCGAGCGGATGATCGTGGGTAAGGATCACGATCGCGGCATCGGCTGGGGCTTCCGCTATGCAGTGGGCGATCTCCTCTTCGGGCATCACCGTGACGCCATCGATCGCCGCCTGCTCGGGTCGGGTATCGAACCACGCGAGTTGGAGCGGCAGCCCGGTCATGTGCCGGGCAATCGCCTGCCCGACATGGCCCGCGCCGAACAGATAGACCGGACGCGGGCGCTCGCCCACTGGCTCGATCATGCGCGTGCCCGTGCCGGGACGTTCGCCGCGTGCGGACTGGCGCGTGGCGGTCTCGCGCTCGAACACACGGCGGGCGACGCGGCCTTCCTCCAGCACGGTTTCCAGCATTCGTCCCGGTTCGGCATCGTGCAGCCAGTCCAGCGCCTGCGGATCGACGTGCTCGATCAGCAGCCGCACCCGTCCGCCGCAGCACTGCCCCAGCAGCGGCCCCAGCGGATAGTCCTGCACCCGCCACGTCCCCTTGGGATGATCGAGGATTACGCGCGCCTGCTCCACCGCGCGAAATTCGAGTTGCCCGCCGCCGATAGTGCCTTGCTGCCCCTCTGCCGTGACCAGCATTCGCGTGCCCGCGCCGCGCGGTGCCGAGCCTTCGGTCGCCAGCACCGAAACGAGCGCGCACGGCTCCTGAGGAAGCCGCCGCAGCCAGCCGACCCACTGCGTCATGACAGTTTATGCCCCGCAATGGCTTTCAGGATGCGCTCGGGCGTGGCCGGGGCATCGAGCGGCGGCAGGTCGCGCTTGTCCGGCGCGGTGGCGGCAATCGCGCGGCCCAGCGCCGAGAACACCGAGTTCGCCAGCATGAACGGCGGCTCGCCCACCGCCTTGGAGCGGTTGATCGTCGGTTCCACATTCTCGCCGTCCCACAAAGCCACGGTGAAATGCTTCGGACGATCGGAGGCGGTCGGGATCTTGTAAGTCGCCGGGCTGTGCGTGAGCAGGCGCCCCTTGCCGTCCCACACCAGTTCCTCGGTCGTGAGCCAGCCCTGCCCCTGCACGAAGCCGCCCTCGATCTGCCCCCTGTCGATCACCGGGTTCAGCGAACGGCCGACATCGTGGAGAATGTCCACCGCCAGCACCTTGTGTTCGCCGGTCAGGGTGTCGATCGCCACTTCGCTGACCGAAGCGCCATAGGCGAAGTAATAGAACGGGCGGCCCTTGTGGGCATCGCGATCGTACTCGATGCCCGGTGTGGCGTAGAAGCCTGTCGAGGACATCGAAACGCGCCCGATATAGGCCTTGTGCGTCACCTCGGCGAAGCTGAGCGTCTCGCCGCCCGCCAGGACCCCGCCGGGGGTGAAATGCACCGCGTCCTCGCCGCAGCCATAAGTGCGGGCCAGGAAATTGGTCAGCCGGTCGCGGATCGCCATGGCCGCGTTGTGGGCCGCCATGCCGTTGAGATCCGCGCCTGAACTGGCGGCCGTAGCTGACGTGTTGGGCACTTTGTCGGTGCGCGTAGCAGTGATACGCACCGTGCCGAGCGGCACGGCGAAGACGTCCGCCACGACTTGCGCCACTTTCACATAGACGCCCTGCCCCATCTCGGTGCCGCCGTGGTTGATCTGGATCGACCCGTCGGCATAGACATGCACCAGCGCGCCCGCCTGATTGAGGTGGGTGGTGGTGAAGCTGATGCCGAATTTCACCGGGGTGAGCGCAATGCCCTTCTTGATCACCGGGCTCTTCGCATTGAACGCCTCAACCGCCTTCACCCGCTCGTCATAGCGCGCGCTTTCGCACAGGCGGGCGATCAGTTCGGGAGCGATGTTGTCGGCCACGGTCATGCCGTACTGCGTCTCTTCGCGGCCCGGGCGGTAGAGATTGGCGAGGCGCACCGCGAGCGGGTCCTTGCCCAGCACGGCGGCGACGTGATCGACGATCCGCTCGATCGCCAGCATCCCCTGCGGCCCGCCGAACCCCCGGAAGGCGGTGGCGGAAACCGTGTTGGTCTTCAGCCGCTCGGACACGATCTCGACATCGGGGAGGTAATAGCAGTTGTCCGCATGGAACATCGCGCGGTCGTTGATCGCGGGCGACAAGTCCACCGTGGCGCCGCAGTTGGACGAGAGGAACAGCTTGAGCGCCAGCAGATGCCCCTCGTCGTCGAAGCCCGCTTCATAGGCAACTTCGAAAGGGTGGCGCTTGCCGGTCATGACCATGTCGTCATCGCGGTCGCAGCGGAACTTGGCGGGATGCCCGGTCTTCGAGGCTACCAGCGCGGCGGCGGCGGCGAAGAGCGCGGCCTGCGTTTCCTTGCCGCCGAAAGCCCCGCCCATGCGGCGCACTTCCACCGTCACATCGGCGGTAGAGCGGTGCAGCATGTGCGCCACGAGATGCTGCACTTCGCTGGGGTGCTGGGTGGAACTGAGGACATGGATCTGCCCGTCCTCACCCGGCGTCGCCACCGCGACTTGCCCTTCGAGGTAGAAGTGATCCTGCCCGCCCATTTCGAAGCGGCCCGAAACGCGCCGCGGCGCCCCCTCCAGCGCGGCAGCGGCATCACCGCGCGCCATGCGCTGGGTGGGTTCGATCAGCGATTGCCGCGCGCGCGCCTCTGCCATGGTGGTGACGGCGGGCAACGGTTCGTATTCCACCTTGCCCAGCCGCGCCGCCTTGCGCGCCGCGCGCTGGCTGGTGGCGGCGACAAGGAACACCGGCTGGCCGTGACTCGTCACCTCGCCGTCCGCCAGCAGCCGGTCATCGCCCGCAAAGGGGCTGACATCGTTGGCGCCGGGAATATCGGCAGCGGTATAGACTGCCACCACGCCCTCTGCCGCCAGCACGTCCGACAAGTCGATCGAGACGATCCGCGCATGGGCCTCGCTGCTCTGGCCGAACGCGAGGTGCAACATGCCCTCGGGCTCGGCCAGATCATCGGCATAGCGCGCCTCGCCTGCGACATGCAGACGCGCGCTGTCGTGCGGGTGCGAGGGCTTTTCCAGCACTTTCCAGGCGGGATCGCGTTCAGCCATCGAGCGCCTCCAACACCGAAATCACCGTGCCCTGTTCGCGCAGCCACAGGCGGCGCAGCAGATTGGCGGCAGCCTCAAGGCGATAGGCGGAGGAACCGCGCACATCGTCGAGCGGCGTGTAATCGGCCTTGAGCGCTTCGGCCGCCGCCTCGATGGTGGCTTCGCTGAAAGGCTGGCCCACTAGCGCGGCTTCGCAGCCCGCCGCGCGTCTGGGCGTGGCCGCCATGCCGCCGAAGGCCACGCGCGCAGCCGTGATCGTGCCCTGCTCGACGGTCAGGTTGAACGCGCCGCAGACGGCCGAGATATCGCTGTCGAACCGGCGCGAGAGCTTGGCGATGTGGATCACGGCTTGGGGGCCGGGACGGGGGATGCGGATCGATTCCACGAATTCGCCGGGCTGGCGGTCCTGCTTGCCGTAGTCGAGGAAATAGTCCTTCAGCGGCATTGTCCGCCGCCCGGAAGCACTGCGCAGCGTCAGCTCCGCACCGAGCGCGATCAGCGCGGGAGGGCCATCCCCGATCGGCGAGCCATTGGCCACGTTGCCGCCCACGGTCCCGGCATTGCGCACCTGCAAGCCGCCGATCCGGCGCACCAGTTCGCCGAGATCGGGATGGAGCCGGGCAAAATGCGGATGGGCATCGGCATAGCGCACGCCCGCGCCGATGGTGAGCGCCTCGTCCGTCTCCTCGATGCCGGACAGGTCCGCCACATCGCCCAGGAAAATCACTGCACCGAGGCTGCGCAGCCCCTTCGTCACCCACAGGCCGACATCGGTGGCGCCGGCGACCAGACGGGCATCGGGATAGTCTGCCAGCAGCGCGGCCAGTTCCCCGCAGCTCTTCGGGGCGAACCAGCGCTGGCCCTGCCATTCGCCCGAGGCGCTTTCGCCCGCAATGGCGGCCAGTTGCGCGGCGAGCGCGGCATCGTCACGCCTGAGGCTGTCCACCGCCTCGCCCGCTGCCAGAATCGGGCCATAGCCGGTGCAGCGGCACAAGTTGCCCGCGAGCACGTCCGCCACCGGCATGTCCGCCCCACTCGCCCCGATCGCGCGGCCATAGAGCGACATCACGAAGCCTGGCGTGCAGAACCCGCATTGCGAGGCGCCGTTTTCGGCCATGACGGATTGCAGGGGATTGAGGGCGCTTTCTCCCCTCCCCTTCACGGGAGGGGCCGGGGGTGGGGCCTTGCCGCAAGCACTGCCTTCGGACGAAAGGCCCCACCCCAACCCCTCCCCTGAAGGGGAGGGGCTAGAGGCGCAAGTCAAACTCTCCACCGTCAGCAGCGCCTTGCCGTGCAGCATCGGCAGGAACTGGATGCACGCATTGACCGCGCGCCATTGCACCGCGCCGCCGCCCCCAGAGTGATCGGGCGAACCCACCAGCACTGTGCAGGCCCCGCAATCGCCTTCCGCGCAGCCTTCCTTGGTGCCGGTGCGGCGCATCCGGTAGCGCAAGTGGTCGAGCACGGTCGCGGTGGGGTCCACGTCCGCCAGTTCGATCACTTCGCCATCGAGGATGAACTTAACCGCCATCAGCTTCCCCGGTACGTCGAATAGCCAAAAGGTGAGACCAGCAGCGGCACGTGATAGTGCCCGGCCGGATCGGCAATGCCGAAATCGATGCGCACCACATCGAGAAACGGCGGCTCGGGCAGGCTCACGCCCTGCCCCCGGAAATAGTCCGCTACGGCAAAAGTGAGGCGATAAGTGCCCGGTGCGAGTTCCGGCACGCCGGGGCAGCGCCCGTCGGCATTGGTCACGCCTTCGAACAGCGTGGCGCCCGCCCCGTCCGCCAGCGTCAAGGCAACGCCTGCGGCCGGGCAGCCGTGAGCGGTGTCGAGCACATGGGTGGACAGCGTGCTCATGCCGCCTGCTCCGGCACCGGCCATTCGCCAAGGAACTCGGGATCGTCGTAAGCGAGGAAGGCCTCGACCAGTTCCTCCTGATCGTCGAGGAAAAGCTGGTCGGCCACGCCCTTGATCAGGCGCGGCAGGGCATTGTGCAGGCCCGAGAGTGCCGAGGCGGACAGGCCCAGGCTGATGAGGGCCGAATAATTGAACGCGAAAATCCCATGCAGCGGCGCACCGTCCACGCCGTCCCTGGGCAGGAACTCGAAAGCGGAACCCAGATAGGGATGCGCATCGATCAGGGCATTGCGCCTGCTGGCAGGCGTGACCTTGTCCCCCCAGCGCGCGATCAGATCCGCCACATCGCACAGTTCGGGACGCAGGCCGGGATCGCTCAGCAGGCCGGTGGAGATCACCACGAAATCGAATTCGTGGAAGCCCTGCGGCGTCGTCACGCGCACCATGCCGTTGTGCTCGGTCACGTCCAGCCAGGGCGCGCCGAGGTGCAGGTGAAAGCCCGGCCACGAGGCGGCGCGTTCGAAGGTGTCGTTGGTCGGCGGCTGGTTGTGGCCGAGGAAGCAATCCATCGCGGCATATTTGGTCTGATCGTCGAGCGCCGGATAGCGTGCGGCGAAGCCGACCTTTTCCATGAAGCGGATCGGGTTGACGCGCGGCAATTCCTTGCGGCGCATGAACACTTCGGCCCCGGCAACGCCGCACGAAAGCGCATAGTTAGCATTGTCGAACGCGGAAGCCCCGCCGCCGAGAATGCCGATGCGCTTGCCGTGCAAGGCATCGAAATCGATCGGCTCGCTGGTGTGCGCCCAGAGGCTCTTGGGCAGATTGTCGCGCACCATCGCGGGCGTATGCCACTCGCCGCCGCCCTGAATGCCGGTTGCGAGCACGACCTTGCGTGCGAGTTCCACCGCGCCATCGGCGAAGTGCAGGCGGTGCAGATCCTCGCCCGGAACCGGCTCGATGCGAACCAGCTTCGCCTCGTTCTGCACCGGCAGATCCAGCACATGGCGATACCAGCGCAAGTATTCCATCCAGTCGCCGCGCAGGATCTTGTCGACCGCGTCCCAGCCCGCCGCGCCGTGCTGCGCTTCCCACCAGGCCTGATAGGTCAGCGAAGGCAGGCCAAAATCGATCGGCGTCAGCGTCTTGGGTGTGCGCAGCGTCACCATGCGCGCGTAGGTTTCCCAAGGCCCTTCATAACCTGCCGGGCTGTCATCGAAGATCATGACATTAGTCACGCCTTCGCGGCGCAGGCCCATCGCGGTGGCAAGGCCGCACTGCCCGCCGCCGATTACCGCGACATCGAGTACCGTTTCCCCTTCGAACGTGCGCGGACGCACCCATTCGGGCCTGGCAAAGCCGGTCAGCGCCAGTTCGCGATCGAGACGCGTTTCCAGGGCCGCAAGGCCGATGGCGTCAGGTTGAGTCATGACAGGTCCTCAAGACGTAAGCGGACGATTTCGCCGATCTGCGCGATGGCTGCCGCTATTTCCGCTTCGCTGTCGTTGGCGAGGCGGGCTTGCATGGCGGCGAGAATACCAGCCTTGTCGGTCAGGCGCACGCAGATGATGAAAGGAAAGCCGAACTTCTCGCGATAGGCGGCGTTCAGCGCATGGAACTGTTCGAACTCTTCGGGCGTCAGACGGTCGAGCCCGGCGCTCGCCTGCTCGGCGGCGCTGGCCTCGGTCAGCGTCTTGTCGATCGCCGCCTTGCCCGCCAGCTCCGGGTGGGCGCGGATCAGGGCGAGCTGTTCTTCCGGCGTGGCGTCATGCACCACCGCCATCAGATCGGTATGCCGGTTGCCCGACGAAGGCCGCGCATCGGCGCGCTGCTCCACCCAGGGGCTGTGTTCGAACAGCGCCGTCATCAGTGGGTATTCCCCTCCAGGCTGACGTGCGCGGAGACGACTTTCCAGCCCCCGAACGGACCCTCGTCGAACTTCACCCAGGCCTGCGTCTGGCGGCCGCGCCGGTCGGAGCCTTCGCGGAAGAATTCGGCGTCGGCAGTGGCGAACTTGTCGCCATAGACCGTGATCGAAACCTTGCCGAGCTTGCGCTGCGGCGAACCGCCGCGTCCCTTGCGGAACTCGCGGATTTCCTCGATGCCGTAGAGCACTTCGCCCACGCCGAAGCGATTGGTGGTGGGGGCATCGTGGAACAGCGTGTCCATCGCCTCCACATCGTCTTCCATCAGCGCACGTTCGTATTCGTAGAACGCCTCGGTCATCTCGGCGTGGAGGACGGGGTCGTCAATTTTCATGCCATCACTCCCTGGCAACAGACATCTAAAAACACATCGTCACCCCCGCGCAGGCGGGGGTCCCGCTTGTTGTGCGCAAACGCGGCGCTGGAGAAGAAAAGCGGGATCCCCGCCTGCGCGGGGATGACGAGAATGGGGCTGACCACGTTACGAACCGGCATGGGGGTGCACCTCCATCCAGTGGCGGGCGATATCGATGCGGCGGGCCACCCAGGCATCGCCGCTGGCGAGAACGTGATCGAGGAAGCGCGCCAGCCAGCGGGCGCGGCCGGGCTTGCCGGCGATGCGGCCGTGCAGGCCCACCGACATCATGCGGCCGCCTTCCTCGCGCAGCTGGTCGAAGGTGTCGCGCATGTGGCGGAAGAACTGCTCGCCCTCGGTAAAGCCATTGAGCGCGACGATCTTCATGTCGTTCACATCGAGCGTGTAGGGCACGATCAGCTGGGGTTTGCCGTACTTCGTGTCCCAATAGGGCAAGTCGTCGGCATAACTGTCCGCGTCATAAACGAACCCGCCCTCTTCGGCCACGAGCCGCGCGGTCTGGGGCGAAGTGCGCCCCTGATACCAGCCGAGCGGACGCGATCCGGTGAGCTTTTCGTGGAGCGCGATCGCCTCGGCGATGTGGGCGCGTTCCACCTCTTCGGGCTGGTACTGGTAGTCGATCCAGCGGTAGCCGTGGCTGGCCACTTCCCAATCGGCCTTGAGCATGGCCTCGACCGCCTCGGGATTCATTTCCATGGCCCTGGCAACGCCGAAGACCGTGAGCGGCACCCCCCGCTCGGTAAAGATCCGGTGCAGCCGCCAGAACCCGGCGCGGCTGCCGTATTCGTAAAGCGATTCCATCGCCATCGCGCGGTCCGGGTGGCTGGCGGCGCCCACCATTTCGGACAGAAACGCCTCGGAGCCCTTGTCTCCATTGAGGACAGAGTTTTCGGCACCTTCCTCGTAATTGATGACGAACTGCACCGCCACGCGCGCACCGTTCGGCCAGCGCGGATCGGGCGGGGTCTGGCCATAGCCGACGAGATCGCGGGGGAGCGTCACCACTGGTCCTCAAACGTTGCGCCAGCGTCCTTCGACAAGCTCAGGACGAGCGGGGTTTGGGTAAAAAGGAGCGGCAAATCCCGCTCAGGCTGAGCCTGTCGAAGCCCCCGCCGGGCACGCGATTCTAGCCAAGCGCTTTCCCCTTCCCCCTCGATGGGGGAAGGATAGCGAAGCTTGCGCCCGCAGGGTGCTAGCGCAGCTTGGATGGGGGTGAGCGCCCGGCGCAGCGTAGTGTTGGGACGAGAGCGCACCCCCATCCAACTCCGGCTAGGCGTCTGCGACGCCAAGCCTGCGTATCCTTCCCCCATCAAGGGGGAAGGGAAAGGCGTCGCGCCCATCATGCCTCCCAGGCCTCCATCGCCGCGGGCACCGCCTCGCCCAGCGGCAAGGCGAAGCCCTGCATCCGCAGGCACGATTCCAGCGCCGCCAGCGTCAGCAGCACTTTGTGCTTCATGGCGTTGTAGCCCATCGCACCCAGGCGCCAGATCTTGCCTTGCAGCGGACCAAAGGCGGTGCCGATCTCGATCTCGAACAGCTCGCGCATGGCCCTGCGCACAGCCTCGCCATCGACGCTTTCGGGAATGTACACGCCGGTGACATTGGTCATGCGGTGAGCATCATCGCCGAAGACCGTCAGGCCCATCGCGCGCAGGCCCGCCGTCATGGCCCGGCCCGCGCTGGCATGGCGGGCATAGCGCGCCGCCAGCCCCTCGCCCAGCGCGATGCGGGCGCATTCGCGGGCAGCGTAAAGCATGGAGGTTGCCTCGGTGTGGTGGTTGAGGCGTTTTTCGGACCAGTAGTCCATGATCATGGCGAGATCGAAATAGTTGGAGCCGATGCGCGGCCCCTGCCCGTCGGAGAGGCCATCCATGCGGATGCCCGCCTCGACATGGCGGCGGGAGAAGATGTGCTCCGCCGCGCGGTCCGAAATCGTGATCGGCGCGGAGCCCGAGGGGCCGCCCATGCATTTCTGCAAGCCGCCCGTCACCACATCGACGCCCCAGCGGTCCGCCGCCAGTTCCATGCCGCCGATCGTCGCGGTGGCATCGACGTAGCTGAGCGCCCCCGCCGCCTTGCACAGATCGCCGAAGCCTTCGAGCGGCTGGGCCATGGTAGTCGAAGTATCGCCGTGGATCGTCGCGACGAGATGCGGCGAAGTGCGGTGGATCGCCGCGGCGATCGCCTCCATCGGCACGACCTCACCCCAGGGCGCATCCACCGTCTCGATACGCGCACCGATGCGGGCGAGGATTTCCGTCAGCAGCAGGCCGAAGCGGCCGAAGTTGACCACCAGCACGGTATCGCCCGGCGCGACCATCGATACCAGCGCCGCCTCGATGCCGGCGCGCGCGGTGCCGTCGACCAGCATGGTCCACGGGTTTGCCGTGCCGAAAATCGGGCGGTAGAGCGCCATGACCTGGTTCATGAACCCGGTCATCTCGGGATCGAACTGGCCCAGCAGGTCCGCGCTCATGGCGCGCAGCACGCGCGGGTGCGCGTTGATCGGGCCGGGGCCCATCAGGAGGCGCTGGGGCGGATCGATCTCGCCAAAGAGCATGGGGTCTAGTTCAGGCGGCATTGCAGTCTCCGGCGCGCTCTCCCAGGCGCTCGATAAAGCCGAGCATGACCCGAAGCGCGATCTCCGCGTCTTCCGGCTCGACATGCTCGGCGGGATTGTGGCTGACGCCGCCCTTGCAGCGGATGAACAGCATCGCGGTGGGGCAGAGCGCGGCCATGTTCATGGCATCGTGCCCCGCCCCCGAAACGAGCCGCCGCACCGGCTGCCCGGCGGCGGCGAGGGCCTCGTCCATCAGGACCATCAGCCCGGCATCGCAAGGGCTGGCGGGCAGATCGTGAATGCGTTCGACGGCGAGGTCCAGATCGCGGGCGCCGGCGATCTCCGCAAGGCGTTCCAGAATGGCTTCGGCCACCCTGTTGCGCCGTTCCTCCACGCCCGAGCGCACATCGATGGTGAAATGCACTTCGCCGGGGATGACATTGGCCGCGCCGGGCCGTGCCTCGATCGTACCCACGGTGGCGACCACATCGGAATTGTCCCCGCGCGCGACCTGCTCGACCGCGAGCACCATCGCCGCCGCTCCAGCCAGCGGATCGCGGCGCAGGCGCATCGCGGTGGTGCCCGCGTGCCCGGCCATGCCCTTCACCGTCACCGCATAGCGCAACTGCGCGGCAATGCCGGTGACGGTGCCGACGGCAAGGCCATCGGCTTCCAGCACCGGGCCCTGCTCGATATGGGCTTCGAGGTAAGCAAGAAATTCGGACGGCTTGCGGGCGGCGGTGAGGTACGCCGCAACGTCCACGCCCGCATCTGCCAGCGCCACGCCATCCCCATCCGCCATATCGAGCGCGGTGGCATCAAGCGTGCCCGCCACCGCACGGCTGGTCAGCATCGCGGCGGGGAAGCGCGAGCCTTCCTCGTCACCGAACGCATAGATCTCGATGGCGAACGGCATGCGCCGCCCCTGCGCATGAAGCGCGGCCACGCATTCGATGCCGAGCATGATGCCGAGCGGCCCGTCATAGCGCCCGCCGTCGCGCACGCTGTCGAGATGGCTGCCGATCATCAGTGCCGGCGCGCCCGGCACATCGCCTTCATAGCGGCCGACAAGGTTGGCGGCGGCATCGCGGCGCGCGGCCATGCCTGCCGCTTCCATCCAACCCGCGACGGCCTGCTGCGCGGCGGCATAGGCGGGTGTCAGGTAGGCCCGGTAGAGG
>NZ_BCTX01000041.1 GCF_001590985.1 Novosphingobium naphthalenivorans NBRC 102051 | reverse complement strand
ATGCCGGAACCAATAGCTGTCGGTCCGCAGCCGGGGATGAACAAAATGTCTCTGAGCATCCGGGAAGGGTCGACCTCGGCTAGCCTCGGTGACGTAGAGTATCGATCAACATCGTGAATGCGGCGGAGGCATGCCGGCGGTGCGGGTAATAGAGGTGATAGCCCGGTAGGTCCGGCGTGAACCGATCGAGGACCCGCATCAGGCGGCCCTCGTTCAGGTCGCGCTGGACCTGGTCTAGCGGGAGATAGGCAAGCCCGAGGCCGTCGATGGCAGCATCCCGGATGAGGTCGATCGAGTTCAGCACCAGCGGGCCGTCGATGCGCACGCGCGTCTCCCGACCTCCGCCGACGAGACGCCATCCGTTGAGTGTGCCCGAGGTCGGCAGGCGAAGATTGATGGCGCGATGGTCGATGAGCCGGGCCGGCGAGGCTGGTGGAGGACATCGGCTGAAGTACTGGGGCGCCCCCACAATCGCCATCGGCGTGTCCGGGCCAATGCGGACGGCGATCATGTCCTTGGCGATCTCGCCACCAAGCCGGACGCCCGCGTCGAAGCGATCGGCTACGACATCGGCAAGGCCATAGTCGATGTTGATCTCCACGGTGATGTCGGGGTTGTCGATCAGGAGGTGCTTCATGGCCGGAACCAGAATGGTCTTTGCGGCATGCTCGACGCTGGTGATGCGGATCGTGCCAGTCGGGCGGTCGCGCAAGTCGCTGAGTGAGGCCACTGCAGTATCGAGATCATGCAGCATTGGGCCCAGTGTCGCGATCAGGCGCTCTCCCGCTTCCGTAGGCGCCACACTGCGCGTAGTGCGCGACAGAAGTCGCACGCCAAGCCGCTCCTCGATGCGTCGGACGATCTGGCTGACGGCGGATTGCGCCATGCCAAGACGCGCGGCTGCACGCGTAAAGCTGCGTTCTTCCGCCACGACCACGAACGTCGCAAGATCGGCGATCTCGTCGCGCCTCATTCATCACCTCAATGATGGAACCAATACAAATTATCCGTCTAATCGGATCAATTCCGAAGGTCTAGATTGCCTCTCGTCAGCAGGGAACCGGCCAGATGCAGACCAGATGCCGGTCACATGCCGAACAAGGCGGGAGGGACCCGCAGGAGACTGGAAATGGAAAAGATCAGCTTCGTCAATTCGAACAACCCGACGATCATCATGTCGGCCGTCATCGCGTTCCCCGAGGGCTTCGACGCAAGTCGCCGCTACCCGGCTATCGTCGTCTCGCATCCCGGTGGCGGGGTGAAGGAGCAGACGGCCGGGACCTATGGGCGCAAGCTCGCCGAACTCGGCTTCGTCACCGTCGCCTATGACGCGTCCTACCAGGGCGAAAGCGGCGGCGCGCCGCGCCAGCTCGAAAATCCGCATGTCCGCACCGAGGATGTCAGCGCGGTCATCGATCACCTTTCCACGCTGCCCTACATCGACCTGGATCGCATCGGCGCCATGGGCATTTGCGCGGGCGCTGGCTACACCGTCAACGCGGCCATCCAGGATCGCCGGATCAAGGCCCTGGGCACCGTCAGCGCGGTCAATATCGGCTCGATGTTCCGCAACGGCTGGGACAATTCCGTCCGCTCGATCGATGCGCTGCCCTATGTCGAGGCAAGCTCGAACGCCCGCACGGCCGATGCTGCCGGTGGCAACATTGCCACCATGCCGCTAGCACCGATGAGCGAAGCGGACGCGCCGAACGAGGAGCTGCGCCAGGCCTGGGAATACTACCATACGCCGCGCGCCGAATATCCGACCGCGCCAGGCTTCGCGACGCTGCGCAGCCTCAACCAGATCATCACCTACGATGCCTACCACATGGCTGACGTCTACCTTACGCAGCCGCTCCAGATCGTCGCCGGCTCCGTGGCGGGTAGCAAGTGGATGAGCGATGACCTGTTCGGCCGGGCCGCAGCAACGGACAAGGCGATGTATGTCGTCGAAGGGGCCAACCACATGGACCTTTATGACGGCGCGGCCTTCGTCGAAGAGGCGGTTGCCGTGCTCGGCACCTTCTTCAACGCCAGGCTTGCGGCAGGCGCAGCGGTTGAGACCGCCGCACAGTGACCGAGCAGACTTCGGCCAATAGACAGGAAAATCTCATGGAAACGGTCAGCATTCGCAATCCCGGCATGTACTGGGACATTGCCGCCAACATCCACTTCCCGCCCGCGTTTGACGCCAGCAAGCGCTATCCGGCGGTTATATCCAACCACCCAATCGGTAGCTGTAAGGAACAGACCGCCGGAAACGTCTATGGCGAGGCGCTGGCCAGGGCCGGCTTCGTGGTCATCGTGCCCGACGCCAGCTTCCAGGGTGCGAGCGGCGGAAGCCCGCGCTGGATCGAAGACCCCGAACAACGCGTGAAGGACTATCGGGACGTCATCGATTACGCCCAGTCGCTCCCTTATGTGGATCCCGAAAGGATCGGCATCCTCGGGGTCTGCGGCGGTGGCGGCTACTCGGTGAAGGCGACGATCATCGACAAGCGCATCAAGGCGCTGGTCACGATCACCGGCGTCAATTTCGGCCGCCTGATGCGCGAAGGTTTCAGCGCCTTCGATCCCGTCGCGGCGCTCGAAGGGATGGCCGCACAGCGTTCGGCCCAGAACGCCGGCGGCGATGAACTGGTCAACGTCTTCCTTCCCGCCAGTGTCGAAGAGGGCAAGGCCGCCGGCATCACCGACATCGATGTGCTCGAGGCGACCGACTACTATCGCAACCGCTGCGTGGCGGAAGGATCGGGGACCCGCATGCTGGTCTCGCATGCGGCGCCAGCCATCGCGTGGGACGCCTTCGCCTTTGCCGAGACCCTGCTGACGCAGCCGATGATGGTCGTGGTCGGCGACAAGCCCGGCGGCTTCGGCGCCTATCGTGATGGCCTCGAAATCCACAGCCGCGCCGCCTCGAAAGACAAGGAACTGGTCGTCGTCGAAGGCTGGTCGCACTACGACCTCTACGATCAGACCGAACCCGTCGGACAGGCGCTGGAAAGGCTCATCCCGTTCTTCGTGAAGCACCTGGGCTAAGCGAGGCCAGTGTCACACCCCGAAAGCGGCTGTATCGCGGTTGCCGGGGTGAGCCACCTTCCCGGACTGACATTTCAATGTCCGTGCTTGCAAGCACGGAGACAGAAATCGGATTGCAGACTGTCGGCACCTGAAGCGTTGAAAACGCCTGCTGAGCGTCTTGAAAGGGTCGAAATTAAATTGATCCATCTAGCAATAGAAAAATTCACCGAGCCCCAACGCGCGTAGACCACGGCGATACATCAACGAGCTCATGTCGGCGGGAATGTGGGCTTCCAGATCAGGATCAAGCGGAAGGCATTCCGGTATCTGTGCCTCTACGATTGCCTTATCTTCCTCAAAAATCCTCCGGGTGAACTCGTAAATTTCGTCCTCGGGGCGATCTGTATCGAAATTGCGGCAGGTAGGCGCAAATAGTCTCGTTTCCTTCGCCGAGACTGGGGAGGCCGCATTCATGACTACGAATCGTCCGTCATTGGGGAAGTGAATCTCAATTGTTGCGCTAAATGGCAGATGGCAACGGAAGTGACGCAGCCATTGAAACGTCGGCATTGCACGCCGGTGATCCTCAACGGGGTAGTTGCTCACACTGCTCCAATACTCTGCCTCAAAGCCGTTTTCGGTTCGCACCGGTGAATAGGGCGGGACTTCGCTGATGTCTGGGTCGCCAAACGTTTCCTTGTGAACAAAGGCAAAATGCGCGACATCCAGGAAGCCTTCGACTTGCCTCCCGGCGAAAGCGTGGATGTCAACTGAAGGGCAGACAACGCACTGGTAGCCCGCCTCGCCCCAGTGGGGCATGTCAATAATCATTCCCGGTTCCGGACACTCAACTGACCTGTCGAGGCAAGTCCAAATCAGGCCGTACCGTTCGATGTGTGGAAAAGGGACGAGGTGCATTCGCGCCGGGATGTCGCGGCTGGGATGGGCAGGTACGTGTGTGCATTGACCTGCCGGCCCAAACCGTAACCCATGGTAGGCACATTCAACGCCGCTGGGGACTTGCTTGCCCATGCTAAGCGGCACGCCGCGGTGAGGGCAAATGTCGGGTGCGACCACGAGTTCATCATCTGCGCGGTAGATGACAAGGGGCTGGTCCAACAGCTTGGTTCCAACAGGCCGCTGCCCCACCTCGCGCGCAAGAGCGATGGGATACCAATGACGAGCTAGAATGAACCAGTCGTCATGTGCGAAAGTGCAATTGCGAGGGATAGCGAGATTAGGGACAAGCGCCGCAGTCATGCCCGGACCCCTAGCTGCCTGCATTATTTGAACCTCATGAGATTTACGATCACGCCATCTAACTACGATATAGAGCCTTTCCGATACGAAAATTCGAGATGATACACCACTCCAAGGCATAATAAATTGCCGTTGGATTTAGAGGCGAGCAGGGATACTTGCAGCCCAGTCCTGCTCGCCTTCATAGGCAAAAACCAAGGTAACTAGCCGTGGAAATTTATCCGGAATGCATTCCCATCCAGATCGCGCAGGACAGATTGAAACCACCCATAGTAGGTCGTGAATGGCTCCTTCAGAATGCTTGCTCCAAGCCGGGCGGCCTTGGCGGTAAGTGAGCGAACCATTTCTTCGCTTTCGACATCGAATGTCAGGAGTACCCGGTCACCTGGCAGTTCTTGCTCTTTCAGACCAAGCAGATCGTAGGCATCCGGCGCACTGAAACCAATCGATGATCCTCCGGTGAGGAAACCTCGAAAGATTGGCGAGCGGCTCTCCAGGATCTCATCAAGGTCGAAAAGGCCACTGTAAAAGTCAGCCAGCCGGTCGATATCGGCAGTGAATATATTGGCATAGGTAAGCGCAACCATGCGTGGATTCCTTATGCGGTCAGGCCATAGGTCTTGCGGTACATTTCCGCGATGTGGGCTCCGACTGTCATCTCTCTGAAATCTGGTTTGCCGTTTTCCGGCATGCAGGTCGGGGCGCAGCGGACCGTGTAAAAGTAGTCAGGATCGAAGAACGTCGGCACCGAGTACCGGTCACGGCCGCTGTGGTTGTTGCGGACGCGGTGCATGTTGGAGTGATAGAGGCCGTTGGTAAGTATCCGGACCATCTCGCCCAGGTTAATGACGAAAGTCTCGGGGATCGGCGGTGCGGAAATCCAGTCCCCGGCTGCATTCTGTACTTCCAGGCCGCCAACATCATCCTGCAGAAGTATGGTGATCATTCCCCAATCAGTGTGCGCACCAGCACCAATTTGGTTGAAAGCGGCATCAACCGGCTGAGGACCGTACTTGAGCAGCCTGCCATTGAAGAGTGGCTCTCGCAGGCAATCTTCAAAATAGTCGCCGGGCAAATCGAGCGACTGCGCAATCAGACCCATCAGGTGGCGGCCGACGCGGAACATTTCGGCAATGTAGGCTTCGTACCGCTCGCGGAAATGCGGAAGATTCTGGGGCCACTGGTTTTGCCCGCAATTGGGTACACCGGCGCGCACATAAGGATGGTCATCGGACAGATCGCACCCGATCACAAACCCCTCTTTGAGGTCCGGCGGCGATCCGTCATCAAGCGTCTGCACTCCCGGAGCCTCGTATCCGCGCGTGCAATTGGAATGACGGGCATCGACTTTCAGCTTTTCCTCCAAAGGCAGGCTGAAAAATTCCCGCGCGAGTTCCAATTGCCCGTCCATCAAGGCGCGGGGCACGCCATGTCCGGAGATGTAGAAGAAACCTGTATCGCGGGCAGCCTTGTGGATTTCCCACGCAACGGCTTTGCACGCAGAGCTGTCGCCATTGAAACTCGGTGCGAGATCTATGACAGGAATGAACTCGGCAGGTTTGGGCGGTGTATAGACGATCATTGGAGAAGACTCCTGTACAGAGGGTGCTCAAACCGCGTCCGCTTGCCTGAATTTCGGTGTGTCGTTCATTTGGTTCATTTTCATTTCCAAATGCTCGAGCGATGTGGTCGGCGCATATTTCACAGGCTGACCGATGGCGCAGGTCGGGATGCACTCGATTACCGCGTCGTAGTTGGGCTGATGGAAGAAGACCAAGGACTGCCGGCGGCTGCCAACGCCCTCTTCGTGCGGCGGATTGACGACCCGGTGCATGGTGGAAACCCACTGGTCGTTAGTCCACTGTGCCATGAGGTCGCCCAGATTGATGATGAAGGTTCCCGCCACGATGGGCACGGGCACCCAGCGGCCATCAGCGGTCTGTACTTCAAGACCGCCCGGCTTGTTCTCGGTCTTGAGGATTGTCAGCCCGCCGTAATCGGTATGCGCGCCTGCCCGCAGTTGGCCTTCCTCCAGCATCTCCGGCTGGTCGGGATAGTTGCTGATCACCATGTTGGTGATGTGCTTGTTGATCTTGTCCTGAAACCAGTCCGGCGGCAGGTGCAGCGCCCGCGCGCACAATTCCATGAGGAGCGCTGCCAGGCCTTCCATCTCGCGATAGTAATCGATGATCGCAGGACGGAATTCGGGAACGTCTGGATCGGGCCAGATGTTGTCGCGGAAAATCCGCATTGCCGTTGGCGTGGTGAAGTAAGGGTCGCTCTTGTCGAGATCGAAGCGACCGATGTTGAAATATTCCCGATGATCGGGTTTGGCCTCGTCCTGGCCGATCGTGCTGGCCAGATTCCCGGTCTCGATGCCGAAATAACCGCGATAGATATCCGCGCTTGGCGCGGTGTATTTGACCTTGTCCTCGCCGGACAGATCGAAAAATCGCCTGCTGACGTTCTCCGCCCGCTCGATCACCCCGGCAGGAACGCCATGTCCCGACACCACGAGAAAGCCGATGCTGCGGGCCGCTTCCCCCACCTGTTCAGCCACTGCCTGGCGTTCTGCAGGCGTCCCGGTCCTCGCAGGATTGAGGTCAATGATGGGCACTACGCTTCCGTCGAAATTCATATCAATCTCCTGCGTTGCCGTCGAATGTTGTGGCAACGCAAATAGTCAACCGGCCGCCGCACCAACCGATTGCACGTTGGCACCCAATCAAAATTCGTACTTCACCGAAGCAATCGCCTGGCGCGGCGGGATGTACATGTCGCTTGTGGTGAAGCTGCCGAAGGGATTGGAATATCGCGAGGCGATGCCAGCCTTGTCGAAAATGTTTGTCACAGTAAGCCCGATCGTCCAGCGGGTATCCTGCGGCATGAACACCACATTAGCGTTCACCTGCGTGTAGCCAGGCACCACGTCCCTCGCACCGTCATTGAAGATGCGGTACTGAAACTTGCCGCGATAGATCAGTTCTGCATGGGAACGCAGCGTGCCCAATCCGCCAAGCTCTAGAGTGTGGGTCGCGCCGATAGTGCCTTGCCACTTTGGCAGCTTTGGCGGCAGGTTGCCCTTGGTATTGCGCGTCTGCAGGGCACGCAAACCAATTGTGTAGGCATCAAACGGCCCGTAACCCAGGGCCGCAGCCGCCAGCGTCGCCGCATGCGCGCGCGAGGGATCGAGTGTAATGTAATCACCGACCAGTTCACCGTCGAGGTAGGTCACGTTGCCGTCGAGCCTGAGATGGTCGGTCAGGTCCACCGTGGCTTCGGCTTCGGCACCCCAGATCCGGGTCTTTGGGACGTTCGAGACGCCGCCCTGATAGGGGATCGGATCTTCCTCCTGATACTGCAGGTTCTTGTAGTCATAGAAGAAGGCTGCTGCATTGAAGGTCGCGCGGCCACCGGCGAAACGGTTTTTCGCTCCCAGCTCATACGCCCATACATGCTCGGAATTATAGGTCAGCGGAACCAGGAGCGGCGTGCTGTTGTTGCTGACGCCGCCGGGCTTGTAGCCGCGTGAAATGCTCGCGTAGACCATATTGGCCGGCGTGATTTCGAAGTCGATCTCTCCCTTGCCGGTTACAGCATCTTCCCGCGTCCGGGCTTGGACCGGCGGGGCAAATATGTCGAACAGCGTGCTGTTTCTGCTCTTGAAATTGTCATGGTTGAATCGCAGACCCACCGTCGCGCTCAACCGGTCGGACAGCTTGTACGTGCCTTGCGCGAAAGCGGCATAGCTGTAGCGGCTCTGGCGTGAGTTCAACGCGTAGTCGAGATTGTAGGGGTAGTTCGCAAAGGTCAGCGGCAACGTCAGATCATAGCTGGGAACGGCGTCTGTCCCGCGGTACTCGAGGATATCCTGCCCCAGTTTCTGGTAGAGGAAATAGGCGCCCACAATGTAGCTGAGCGGCCCGTCGCCGTTCGATGTGAGATTGAACTCCTGGCTGAACGCATCGACGCTGTTGTTCCAGTACGGCTGCGCATCGTATTCACCGGTGCTGGCATAATCGAGCCGGTCTACGTCTATTTGATTGTGGTTGCGCGTCGTCTGGTACGACGTGAGCGACTTCAAGGTCGCAGCCCCGAAATCATAACGCAGGTCCGCGTAAGCCAAAAAGAAGTCGAGCTTGTACTTGTTGGGGTAATCCTGCGAAATTCGGCGCGGATTCGGATCAGGGTCGTCCAGATTCTTCTGCGCCGCACCATGTTCGTCGGCGTTGAAGTATTGCGCCGTGATCTGGGCGGAAAAGCGGTCGTTCGGTGTCCAGAGCAGCGAGATCTTGCCGGAGACCCGGTCTGCATCATCAAGGCCATATCGTCCGTAATTTGGACCCAGACTGGTCTGACGTGCGAAGCCTTCGTGATAATAACGCTGGACTGTGCCGCGAACGGCCAGTGTGTCCGAGACCGGGATGTTGAGTGTGGCCGTAGAGCGAAACAGATCGTAATTGCCCAGTTCAAGCTGCACGGAACCTGAGGTGCTCCCGGTATCCGGCTTCGTGGTGATGGCATTGATAATGCCGCCAGTCGCGCTCTGGCCAAAAACCGTGCCCTGAGGTCCGCGGAGGACTTCGACCCGCTGCAAGTCAAGGAAGTCCTGCTGCAACGCATAGGGGCTGACAACATAGACCCCATCAATATGGAAGGATGTTCCCGGCTCTGCGCTCAGGTTGTCCGAAGCCTCATATCCGATACCGCGAATGGAAACGACCCGCACGAAGCTGCCGCTGTTCGCCACGGTGAGACCAGGAACGAAGCCGTTCATGTCGATCAGCTGAGTAATGTTCGACTGTTGGAGGGCCTCGTTCGAGAGCGCCGTGATCGCCAGCGGCGCCTTCTGAAGCGTGGTTTCCTTCTTCTCGCCGGTGACAATGATATCGCCTGTGGAGGTTTCCAGTTCGGCGCCAGCCGCTTCGGAGGCCGCCATGGCGGTTGAAGCAACACCGAATGCCGCCGGAACGGCAAGGCCCGCCAGAAGCATGAACTTGATCTTGAGCTTCATCTCTATCACGCGTCCCCAATTAGACGGGCGGCGTCCTTGCCGCCCGATGCTGCCGCCCCCGGCGGCGGCGTCGAAGATCAAGTGACATCCAATCCTGTCCTTTTCTATCGCCAAATTTTGGATATGGTGTTCGCGAAATGAGAACAGGAGTGTTGAAATGCTTCTTGGTAGAGCGGCCATCTATTTCGATGAAGTGGCGAGGCGCGGGGGCTTGCGTCGGGCTGCGGAAATGCTCCACATCGCGCCTTCCGCCATAGACCGCCAAATCATCCAGCTTGAGGAAGACCTTGGCACAAAGCTTTTCGAGCGGACTTCGACTGGCATGCGAATGACCGCTGCTGGTGAACTCTTGGTAGATGGTGTCAGGCGCTGGCGCCGTGACCTCGAGCGCATCCGCTCGGAGGTCGACAACCTCGTCGGTCTGCGTCGGGGCCATGTCTCGATCGGGCTGGTCGAAGGCGCAACCGACATCGTTGCCTCGGCAATCGCTTGCTTTCAGGAGAAGTACCCCGCCATTCAGTACAGCATGGAAGTCATGGGATCACAGAGCGTGATCGACCGGGTCATGTCGCACGACACCGATGTGGGTGTAACCTTCAATCCGCCGGATGAACGGGCGTTGCGGGTGGAAAAGACCATGTTTCACCGCCTCGGCATCATTCTGCGGCCTGATCACCCGCTCGCGTCTGTAACCGAAGTTTCACTGGCCCAATGCGCCGAATTTCCGCTGATCGTTCCCGATGAAACCATCTCCATTCGGAAAGTCGTCGATGAGGCCTGGGCTCGTTCGATAGGAGGAGTGCTTCGCCCCGTAGCTGAAGTCAGCAGCATTGGGTTGATCAAGTCCTTGGCTGCGCGTGGGGTGGGGCTAGGATTGTTAACAGTAATCAACGCTTTGAAGGAAATTGAGGCTGGGGAACTCACTTTTATCCCCTTATCTGACGAGCGCATCGATCTGTTCGGGCTTTCAGTCATTTCTGCATCCGGGCGCGCGTTACCTTTGCCCGCCTCTTTGATGATACAGATGCTCGCACGGGAATTGGATCATTGGGATTACACCGGCCCAACCGGACATCCTTTTTTCCTGCAGGTCGAAAGCGATCCGCCAAGCGGACGCCAATCGAGCCTTCCCTGAATGACGTCGGGTCCCCATTCGATTGGAGTTCACTGATGGCAAGGTCCCTCCGATCTAATAGTCGGTCAATAATTGCACTTAAGCGCTTATGTTGATATACGCTTACCGTCAGGAGATGCACGCCATGGGCGAAGAAATCACACGCTGGTCGGTCAACGTCGATAGCCGCACGGATATCGACCTTCGCACTTATCTCGCCCAGCGCGGCATGAAGAAGGGCGATCTCTCGAAATTCATCGAAGACGCCGTCAAGTGGCGGCTGCTGGATTTGACAATGGCCGAGACGCGCGAAGCTTTCGCTGATGCCGATGCTACTGAACTGGACGCTCTCATCGACGAGGCTGTCAGCGCGGCGCGATCGAACTGACAATCTGACTTCCCAGGCATGCGCATCGTTCTCGACACCAATGTCTTGGTGAGCGGCCTCTTGTCGGCGACTTCTCCACCGAGTGAGCTGCTAGGATATTGGCGGCAGGGCCGCTTTCGTCTGCTTTGCTGCGAGGAGCAACTCGAGGAAGTGCGGCGTGTGACGCGCTATCCTAAAATTCGCGAACGCCTTGCCCCAGCGATTGCAGGACGACTGGTCAATGAACTGCGTGGTCTGGCAGACATGGTTGATCGGCTTCCCTCGCTTGATGTCTCGCCTGACCCTTGGGATAACTATCTTCTCGCATTGGCGCAGGAAGGCCGCGCCGATTACCTGGTTACAGGAGATAAATCAGACTTGCTGAGCCTTGGCCGGCATCGCGAAACGCCGATCGTCACCGTGCGGCAGATGCTCGAAAAGTTGGGTGGATCTGGCTCCTGATCTTGCGATCATAGCTTCGTCCGAACGAGGCCCTCATGATGCAGTGCTTCTCTTGAATGTGGCAGCACAGATCCAGAGCCTTTGAGATGCAGGTTCGCCTTCCACTTGAATGATCCCGAAGCCATCGGCTCCGAAGGCAACGACCTGGAACAGCACGCACGTCTGCCAAACCATCGCCTCCGGCTTATTTCCCCGCCCGCCTTGGCGGGCTCCTCGCGGCCGCTCCGCTTTCAAATAAGCCTGCGGGCTCCGGTCCTTCGCTGCCGCTACGGCCTGACGGTTAGCAGCCGCGCTGGCGCCGCTCCGACGGTCTGCCCATCGCCCGGATGGTTCGGGCGACCATCAGGAGAAAGAACATGCCCGCAATCGGTTTCGTCACTCGCTCAGGCTCGACCTTCAAGGGTCAGCTCCGCACAATTTCCGTTCGCGCGGAAATCGAAATTTCGCCCAACACCAACAAGACCGCAGATAGCCAGCCGGATTTCCGTGTCACTTCCGCAGGCGTCGAGGTCGGCGCAGGCTGGCAGCGGCGCAGCGAAGCTTCCGGCAACGAATACGTTTCCCTGACCCTGGCGGCTCCCGAGTTCGGTCCCCGCAGGCTCTACGCGAACCTCGGCCGTGCCGCCGGTCAGGACAACGAGGAAACCTACGCGATCATCTGGAACCCCGCCGACTGACAGGCAGATTGCTCCCCGGCCGTGTGGCCGGGGAGCTTCATTCCGACAGATTGGAGGTCGCGCGGGAAGGGGGCTGAAACCGCCCCAATAGACAGCGCCCTGCACGAGAGGTTGGAATACTTCTCTCAGAATGCCCATGGTGTCATGCGCCCCGCGTCCGCCTCAAGGATGAGCGGTTCCCCCAATTTTGCCGCTGCCTCCACTTCGCTGCGCTGCGCTCCAGCCCCGGCAAAATCGGCTCCCCCACTCCCCGCTGCGCGGCGCCCGGGCAGAGCCCGGGCGTCCTTGACCCGGCCGCACGCCGCATGAGCCGGCGCCCCTGTCATTCAAGAAGACAGGAGGCTAGCATGCATACGATTTCGAACACGGCACAGGCCGACAACGCCGCCTACTTTGCAGCCTGCACGCGGGCACAGCACCGCGCGCGCAGCAGCTACTTCACGCAGTACGTGATCATGGACCGGGAGTTCGGCTATCTCGCGGTGGACGAGGGGGACTACAGCCCCATGCCGATGGAGATGATCGACAGAGTGGTTTACGCCGTCACCGGCAAGCTCGACGACGAGTTTTGACCGGATCGGGGAGAGGGCCTGCCAGGCTCTCTCCCGCGCATCCGTGTGATCGCCCCGGCTCGCTTGATAGCCTTTCACACGCCGCGTTCGAGTTCCACTGCCTGTTCCAAAGCGGCAAGTCGTTCTGCGCACACGGCGCTCGCGACCTGTCCCAGCGCTTCGATCCTTTCAGTCAGCCACTCGATCTCTTCGATCGAAATACGGTAGTGCTTGCTGTAGCGCGCTTTGACGTAGGCTTCCCGGAGCTTGCTGAACATCGCCCGATCCTTGCGGCTCTCTCTCGGCCATACGTCAACCAGCCGGAGATCCAGCGTTTCCGCACGCGTTCTGAGAAATGCGAGGTTGTGATTGTGGGGCGTATAGAAAGTGCAAACGAGCAGCGTGCCATGATAGAGGAACTCTGCGGCCTGATGCAGGTTGAACACCGCTTCCTTTAACCGCCCCTGTTTTGTGACGTAAAAGGCGGTGTCACGGCGGCCGGCCGCCGCCGGAAACCACTCGTCATAATATTCTCGCGCCATCTTCAGCGCGGCTTGTGGCGCCTTCGGCTTGGGCTGATGGAATTCGACATCGTCAGATTCATACAGGGCGATGCCGTCGCGCGCGATGTCCATGAAAAAGTATCGGCCATGAGCGAGGCCGTCATTCACCTGCTGCAGCGAATGGACGATGAAGTTGACCGGGGTGCGAAGGCTCCCGGTAATGCTGAATTCACGCAGGAGGCGATCGTCAAGCTTTGCCCAGTGTTCGGCGCGATCGGTCAGCTTGCTGTCGTTGACAACGATGAGGATGTCGAAATCTGACTGATAACCCTTTGACGTGTGCGGCTCATCGACCCAGCCGCCGCGCGCATAGCTGCCGTAGAGCACGATCTTCTTTATGCGGCTGCGCTTCTTGCGGTCGCTGGTGACTAACGAATGCGCATCCTCGAATTCCTCGAAGATGAGCTGGACAACACGTTCCAGTTCGCGCTGCTTTGCCGGAGGAAGATGATCGATATTGGTTCTCACGGGCGTTTCCTTAGCAAGCCCTTCCGAACGATGCACGCCCATGGCGCAGTGCCACGTCCGGAAGGGTGTTGTTAGCTTCTATCTGTCGATGTCGGCTGCAGCGCGGGCGATCTCCCGCACCGCTATGAGCAGGTGCCGACGGAAGCGGCGCCGTGAAATGCGCAGCCTTCGACAGATCCGTTCCGGGCTCCAGCCACGGTTGACCCTGAGCCGGATGACGATCGTCGCTAACCGGGTCATGCGCGGCGCTGCCTGACGCCATATCCTTTGACCCATCTCCTGCTCGGCCTGGCTCAGTTCGGCGATGATCATGATCGCCACCGGTCATGACGCGCCTCCATGGGTTTTCGCCCGCGTGGTTGGCTCTTCCCGCCGCCGCGTTGGTGGCTTCACCTGATCGAGGATCAACATTCCGATCCGTTCGGCGCTGGCCCTGAGCGTGTCGTCAGCAAGATGGGCATAGCGCGCAGTCGTCTGGATGCGTTTATGTCCCAGCAGTCGCGAGACGGTGAACAGGCTTTCGCCCGCCATGATGGCATGGCTGGCAAAGCTGTGCCGGAGGTCGTGGATGCGCAGCGTCGCTGGAAGCTGTGCCTCCTTCCTCACCGAGAGCCACACGGTCCTGACCCGTTCGTAGGGCACTGCCTCTCCGAACTGGAACACCTTCTGGCGTCTGCGCGCGGCCGTTCGTCGCCGTCTGTACGAGGTGAAGAACCGGCGGGCTGCGGTTCCCAGCGGTACATCGCGGGCGCCGGTCTTGCTGTCACGAAGCCGGAGCAGTTCGGGCCGGACATCCTCCCAGCGCAGGGACAGGATCTCGCCCACCCGGCAGCCGGTGAGGAGCAGGGCTTCGAGGACACCGGCCGCAGGACAACCGATGTTCGACCTACGCGTCAGGACGCTACCGAGGCGGGCCATCTGCGGCTTGGAGAGGAACGTACCGACAGCACGCCGCCGGTTCAGCCGAATTCCAACCGCCGGGTTCGACCAGTCCGGTGGCAGCATGTCCCACCGCTGAGCCGATGTGAGCATCTGGCTCAGAATGCCGAGCGCCCGGTTCGCGCCGCCCGGGCTGGTCAGCCCGTATCGCTGGAACCAGCACACGACATCGCGGCGGGTAATGGTATCGATTGGGGATGATCCGAATGCCGGGAGCAGTTGCAGCCGGACGTAGCTGCGATAGGTTCGGAGGCCTGATGGCTTCAGGTTTGTCGCATGACGCAGTTCGTGCTGGGCGCACAATTCCCGAAAAGTCACAGATCGCCTGACGGCTTTTCTGTCTCCGGCCAGGAATGCGACCGCCGCCATGCGGGCGGCTTTCACCCCCATGGCAGGGAAGATCCCGAGCGTCGATCTTATGGGAACTCCATTGGTTCGTTCCCGAACTTCCCATGTCTTGGTGCCGGATGGGCGCACACGCAGACTGAGGCATACCTGACGTTCGTCGCGCAGTGCATATTCCCGTGTTCCCGGTCGAGCCCTGCTGCAGATCGCGTCGGTGAGGCGCGTCTTAAGGTTAGCCATTTCCCACCTCCGTGAGGCTGACCTCAAACGACCGAACGCGCTGCTGCGTACGTGCGCGGGAGGGACGGTGTCGGGTGGGTGAGGGGGCGCCCGGATCGGAGAGGGCGTCATCGATCAGTTGCGATACGCGGTTTGCTGATCGCCTGATCGCGGAGGTCGGCATGTGCGCATAGACGAGCGTGCTGTCGATGTCGTGATGCCCGAGCAGGGCGCCAACCACCTTGAGATCAAGGCCGTTCGTTACCCCGACTGCGGCGAAGTGATGGCGCAGGTCATGGAGCCGCAAGGTGGGGACTCCTGCGGCCTTCCTGATCTTCTTCCACGCGAAATCCACCGACGATCTCGGGGCATCATCGTTCATACCGGGGAACACGAAGCGGCCGCCGCACAGGGAACGCCGCCAATCGAGAATGGCTACGGCAGGAGCACAGAGCCAGATCGTCCTCGGCCCCGATTTCGAGTCCTCCAGGACCGCTCGGCCGTCTTCGACACGATCCCATTCGAGGGTCAGGATCTCGCTCTTGCGGGCTCCTGTGAGAAGTAGCAGCCGGATGACGTCGCACGGATCGGGATACGCGTCAGTGTGCCCTTCGATCGCCTTCCACAGGAGGCGCATGGTGGCAGGCGTGAGGTGACCGCCTCGCTCGCCCCGGGCCTTCTTTCGCAAACCTCGGCAGGGGTTCGAGCCGCCTTTGCGCAGTCCGTGGTCCTCGGCGTAGAGCATCATTCCGGAAAGAGTCGAGAGCGCCATGCGTGCCGCGCTCGTCGTCCGGGTGAGCTCCTGATGCCATTTCATGACCTCGCTTCGGGTGATCGCCCGGACCTGGCGAGCACCGAGCGCGGGTAGAATGTGGAGGCGTGCCGCCCCTTCCATGATCCGTCCCGTGGACGGTTTCCATCGCCGGTCTTCACCGAAGGCGAGATAGCCCGCCATCACTTCCGCGACGCTCGCCGTCTCGGAATAGAGGTCAGGGTTGTCCTTTTGCGGGGTGGGCAGGGGCGCCGTGCAGAACGCCCGCGCGGACTGAACGGGAAGAGAGAACGCATCCCCCAGGGTCTTCCGGCGGGTCTTACCTTTGCGGCTTTCAAACATGATCCAGGTTCTCGAACCGGAGGCTCGAAGACGAAGGGCGAGGCCCAGGGCATCGCTGTCGTGGATCAGTTTTTCACCCGTTGAGGGCAAGGGCAGTGAGGGAATGTCGACCCCGGCAAGGTCGATCCTTTTAGTCCTGCGCATTGAAGCACTCCATGTCTCCGGCGTCCGTGCGCCGGGGAAGAAGCGCGTCACCGGGCAAGTTCCCGGGGACACGCGGGGAACTTCATGGACAGGCATTGCGCGCACGATTGTGCCGACACCGAGTCCCTTGATCCGGACGGAAGGAGGACAAGAAAAAGTCCATGACCTTCAGCCTTTTGACCCTCCCGGGCCAGGATCAGGGGGCGCAAGAGCAAGCTCTTGCGTGTTGTCGTCACTCATGCCCCGAGGGGCAATTTTGTAATGCACCGTACGCACGGGTGCTGCGAGCGCGAATCTAGCGGTTTTCTGCGGGTTTCAGGCGTCCCGATCTGTCCGACGGGTTGTCGCCGGTCGTCGGACGGCGTCAGACATGAAATTATCCGATCCGATTAAGCTGTTGATCGTCATCGTCATCTTTCGTCAGACGCGTCAGACGCGATAAATTCTTGAGATCGTGGGGCTATTCTGGTAATAAGGCGGTGCTTCATCACGTGTCGGCGCTGTTCAGGAACAGCGCATGGCCCGCATTTCGATCCGCCTCGACGATCCACGGCATGACCGTCTGATCGACCGGGCACGTGCAGTTGGCATCACGCCATCAGCCTATATTCGGGATGTCCTCGACCGCGACGAGGGCAGTGATCCGGCGGGCTATCACGCCCGGTTCGATGAACTTCACGCGACCCTCATTCAGACCCTCGCGATCCTCGCCAAGTCGGTCGGCAGGCGCACCCCGGACGTCCTGGAAGAGGGCCTTGCCGATGCCAAGCGCCTGCTCCGCGAAAGGGGGCTGCTCGATCCCGAGCAGGACCGGCCGTGAGCATCTTCCGCAACGACACGCTGGGCTCCTGGACCAGAGGTGGGCAAGCCATTGTCCACAACGTCAGGATGACCACCCAGGTCTTTTACCAGACCGCTCTTGCCGGCTTGGTCATCTGGATCGGCGGAACGCTTTGGTATGCTCTCGAGAAGACCGACGCATACCAGCGCTTCGTCCTTTTGAAGCTTGGCCAGGCCGCAATGATGGGCGACAGCGTTCCCGGAAACGCCGCGCCCATCCTCTTCAAAACTCCCGGTGGCCATCAATACTGGACCACGCCCAAAGGGCTTCTGGCTTCCGGAGTGGCGCACAAGACGCTCCACAGTTTCGAAACATCGCTTCTTCATGGGGCCATTCTCTCCGGCATCTTCGCGCTGGCGATGCTCGCCTGGGCCTGGTTCTACTTCACCCGGACGGGGAAGGGGCTGGGGTCCAACCAGTTCCTCCGCGGGGCTCGTTTCGGGACAGTGCGGCAAATCCGCCGCGCGCTGTGGCGCCATGCTCGCGGCAGCTTCGAGATCGGAGGCGTCAATGTCCCGGATGCCTTCGAGCCCGAGCATATCCTGATCTGCGGTGCACCCGGCACGGGCAAGACCAACATGATCGTGAAGATGCTGAGCGGCATCAGGAAGGCAAAGCGCAGGGCGATCGTCTACGACACCGCCGGCACCTTTGTAGAGAAATTCTATCGGCCGGGAATCGACGTTCTCCTCAATCCGCTCGATGAGCGATCCGATTGCTGGTCGCCTTGGGTCGATGTCCCAAAAGACTACCAATACGATCAGATCGCCGAGTCCACGATCCCCGACAAAACCGGAGATCCGTTCTGGGCCAAGGCCGCGCGAGGGACGCTGGTCGCGGTTCTCCGCAAGCTTGCCCGACAGCAACGCACTCTCGTTTCCATTCTCCTCGATACGCTGCTGAGATCTAAACTCCCCGACCTTGCGGCCTTCGCGCAAGGGACGGACGCTGCCGCCTTCATCAGCATGGAGGGGGAGCGAACCTCAGCCGGTATCCAGGCGGAGCTGGCTTCGGTCATGCGCAGCTTTTCCTATCTCGACGATACCGAGGACGGACTTTCCATCCGCGATTGGGTGGCCAACGAGAAGGACGATAGCTGGCTGTTCATCAGCGTGAAGGCCGACCAGCTTCCATCGCTCCGTCCCCTCATCACGGTATGGCTCGACATCGCCATCAGCGCGATCATGAGCATGACGCCGGATCGCAACCGGCGGCTCTACTGTGTTGTCGACGAGCTTCCGTCGCTCCAGAAACTGCCCTCGCTCTCCGACTTCCTGGCCCGCGCGCGGAAGTACGGGGGCTGCGGCATCTTGGGCTTTCAGTCCTACCCGCAGCTCGAAGCGACCTACGGGATTCAGGATGCCGCTGCCATCACCGGCTACTGCTCGACCTGGGTGGCGCTCCGGGCCAACGATACTCCCACGGCGAAGCATGTCAGCGAGAACCTCGGCCAGGTCGAACAGGTCGAAGCCAACGAAGGCATGTCCTACGGCGTCAATGATATGCGCGACGGCGTGAACCTCAGCCGCATGCAGGTGACGCGACCGCTGGTGATGCACACCGAGGTCACCAATCTCCCGAACCTGGAAGGATATCTCCGCTTCGGGCGAAACCTTCCGGTGGTCCGGTTCGAGGACCGTTACAACACGGTTCCTTCCATCGGGGTTGCCTTCAAGGAGCGAACGGCGCCACCCATTCGGCTCTCGGCGCCGCCAGCCGTCCCCGCCCCACAACCAGTTCCGCCATCACAACCATCGCCCAAAGGGCCGAAGCCGGCGTCATCCCGCCCGCGGCGGCAGCGGGCCGGGCCGGAGAGCCCAGAACTGCCATTGTCCACTCCCGCACAGCAACCGACGAAACCGGCAGCGCCGACCGGGATTGGACTGAACGGCAGCGAGACTCAGGCAAACGATGAGCGCAAAGACGAGCAGGCGACACCTCCTGAACTCACTCTCTACGGTAAGGCAGCCGGGTTCCGGTTGCGGCAGCATGGTCGGCACGATGGCGATCGCAATTCCGCGAGGCCGGCATGATCCATCCTCGCCGCCTCAAGGGCACGCCCGCCAATATCGCCCGCTACTATACGGTGGGAGACTACTACACCAAGGGATCCGACGAGCATTCGGAATGGGGTGGCCGGATAGCGGCCGAACTTGGTCTTGAGGGCGAGAAGGTCGATCCCGCTCTGTTTCAGGAATTGCTGGCGGGCAAGATTGGCGATCAGCAACTGGGCCGTCACCGCAAGCATGGCCAGATTCAGCATCACCAGGGATGGGACTTCGCCGTCAACGCGCCCAAGTCGGTGTCGATCATGGCGCTGGTCGCCGGCGACGACAGGATCGTTGCCGCTCACGAGCAAGCCGTGAGCGTAGCACTTTCCTACCTGGAAGAGCACGCGACGCTACGCCATCGCTCAGAGGGCAAGATTGTCCATGAAACGACCGGGCGGCTGATCTTCGCCCGCTTTACCGAGCACGCCTCGCGCGAACTCGACCCCCATCTGCACACCCATGTCGTGGTCATGAACATCACCAACCGTCAGGATGGTGAGCAGATGGTGAGCCTCGAGACGCGCGCCATGTTCGCCGAGCAGATGGTCGCAGGGCAGGTCTATCGCAACGAGCTTGCCCATCGTCTCCGCGAACTCGGCTACGAGGTCCAGTTCGATCCCCGTAAAGGGTTGTTCGAAATTCGGGGAGTGCCCAGAGGCCTCATCTCGGAACTGTCTCAACGGGCCGAGCAGATCGAAGCCCATGCGAAGGAACACGGCCTGACGGGTCAGGCTGCCCGCCGACAGTCCTTCTATGAAACCCGTGGCCCTAAGGAAAAGGTGTCGCTGGAGGCTCTGCACACGCGCTGGCAGGACCGGCTTGGTGGGTATCGAGAGACCATCGAATTCACCCTGATCGAAGCTGGACGGGAAGGGGAGCGGACGATCGCGGTCGATCCCGCTACCGCTGCTCGGGCGATGCTGTTCGGGCTGCGTCAGGGGGAGGGTCGGGAGGCCGTCAACAACCTTGGTCGGTTGCTCCAGTACGGATTGGCATCGCATGTCGGGGAGGTCCGGCTCTCCGACATCCGTCCGCTCGCGGAAAATCACGAGGCGCAGCGCAAACTGCTCGAAACCCGTGAGCAGACAGGCGATCAGATCCTCACACGAGGTCGCACCTCCCGGCGCTCGGCCCGTCTTGAGCTTGCCCTATCCGATCACCTTGCCCTTGCTCTCAATGACGCGACACCCATCGCGACGGCGGAGCGATTGCAGGAAATCAGCGCTGAAAAGGGCCTGAATGTCGCTCAGGAAGTCGCCCTTCTCCATATAGGAACTACCTCCCATCGGGTTGTCGGAGTCCATGGTGTCGGCGGCGCCGGCAAATCAACCCTCGTAGGAGCGTTGAACGAGGCAGCGGCTCCCGGAACAACGCTGATCGCTTTAGCTCCGACGTCGTCGGCAGCAGCCGGTTTGGGGAAAGACGCGCAGATCGAATCCCGCACGGTGGCGAGCCTGATCGCCGGCGGCGGCCATCGTCTGGATGATAGCCATGTGCTGATCCTGGACGAGGCAGGCCAACTCGGAAACCGGCAGGCGCTGCGCGTTCTCGAAATCAGCCGCACGACCGGGGCGCGACTCATCCTGCTCGGCGACAACAAGCAGACCGGCGCTATCGAGCAGGGAAAGCCCTTCTGGCTCCTGCAGCGGCTCGGCCTCCCGAAAGAAGAACTGACAGAGTCGGTGCGGCAGCAGACCCGGGCGATGAAGGCGGCGGTCACCCAAGCCCGCCTCAACAACTATGCCGGGTCGCTCGAAAATCTCGACAAGGTGGTCAGCGGCGCAAACAGCGAGACGCTCGCCGAACTCCTGGTTGGTGAATGGACCCGGCTGAAGCCGGAGAATCGCGCCAACACCAACATCCTCGTGCTGGAGAATTCCACCCGGCTGATCGTCAACACCAAGATTCGGGAGGCCCTGAAAACCGAAGGTGCCGTTGCCGCTGAGGAAGCCCGCCTTTCGGTGTTGACCCCGTCCGGCATGACCGACCAGGAAAAGCAGATGGCTCGCTTCTATTCCGGCGGCCAGGTGCTCATCTTTTCGCGCGGCGTCGCCGGCCTCGGCATTGTGCGCGATGCCGAATATCGTGTTGTTGGTCTCGCACGCGATGCCCGCGGTCGACAGGTTGTAAACCTCGTGGATGAGAACGGTCGCACCATCCGGTGGGATCCCCGGTTGGGTAGGGCTTCGCAGGTCAATGTATTCAAGAGCGAGGAACGCGACCTCGCCCAGGGTGACCGCATCCAGTGGCGCCTCGTCAATCACGACCTCAACCTGAAGAACGCGGAGCGTGGCACCGTCGAGCGGCTGGAAGGTGCTGTCGCCACCATCCGTTGGGACCGGGATGGCCGGGTTCAGGACGTCGATCTCTCGCTTCATAAGAATTGGGACCACGGCTACGCGGAAACCGTCTATTCCGCCCAATCGAAGACTTATGATCGCGTCTATGTCCTGGCGCCGGTCAACTCGTCGCTGGTCACCGGTCAGAACTATTACACCGCCATCACGCGCGCGCGCTACGGCGTGAAACTCTGGACCGAGAATGAAAAGCGGCTCATCGATAAATTGGAGCGCCGCTCCGGTGAGAAGACCTCCTCACTCGAAGGGCTGGGCCGCCTCGATCGTGACAGCCTCAAAGACCGGGGAATCCGGCACAGCGAGCGACTGGACGAGCTGAGAGACCGGCAGCGCACCGATCGGGCAGCCCGCAAGGAACGCATGGAGGCCGAGCGGGAACTCCGCCTTCGAGCTCAGCAGCCTGACGGCTTGGCCGCCTTTCTGGCGGGGCGCGCGCAGTCCGCCGCGCAAGCGATGGACCAGTGGCTGACATCCCTGCTCGGACGGGGCGGGGCAGCCCCCGAAAACTCCCACCCGGCCGAGCGCCAGGCTGAGCCGGCATCGCAATCACCCAACACCCAGACCCACGAACATGGAGGCGGTCATGATCGCTGAAAAGAGCATTCGCGCGGCGGTCCTGACCCTGACCGCGGCGACCATATCAACCGTTCCGGCCCAAGCAAAATCGGGCTTTCTGGAGCCGCATCATCATTACCTATGGATCTTCTTCATATCGCTTGTTCTGATCGCTTGGCTCGGCCGCCGATTGCGGGTGCCAATCCGCCATCGATGGCGCCACCGGCAAGCGCGAACGATGTTCCTGCAACTGCAAGGGGCGGATCGCGGCCAGCCTCCGGGCGTCATCTATTCTCGCCTGCGCGGCATGGATCCGCTCGCGTTCGAGGAACTCCTGCTCGAATGCTTCGAGCGCCGTGGCTGCGGGGTTGTCCGTAATCGCCGCTATACCGGCGATGGCGGTCTTGACGGCAAGGTTATCATTCAGGGGCGGACCTGGCTTATCCAGGCCAAGCGCTATGCCAGCGCCATTCGTCCAGAGCATGTCGACGGATTTGCCACGCTGTGCCGGTCGAAGGGTATGCCGGGGCTATTTATTCATACCGGGCGGACAGGGCCGTCCAGCCGAGTCCTATTCGATCACCATACCCATATCGAAGTCATATCGGGCGAACGGCTCCTTGCTCCGATCCAGGGCGACCCGCTGATGATCATGGGGGTCGACATATGATCACGCGGTCCACGCCCCTTGCACGTCGGGCACGTCCCCTTAAAACTTCTTGGGCGGTTCTCGCTTCGCTATTCCTTTCCAATCCGACCCAGGCGGCTTCTCGGGAGCCAGCAACGAGCATGTTGGAAGGCGAGATCGCCCGCTGTATCCGGCAGGCATCATCCGGCAAGCTCTGGCTTGAAAAAACCCTATGGGGCCTTCGGGACCAGGAAGGCGGCTGGGTCGGCGCTGAGATCGAGAATAGCAATGGCAGCCATGATCTTGGCCCGTTGCAGGTCAATAGCTGGTGGGTTCCGAAGCTCGCCGCCATGACGGGACGTCCTGCTTCTCACGTGCGTTGGTGGCTCACGCACGACGCCTGCTTCAACGTGAACGCCGCCCGATGGATATTCCTGTCCAGCCTGGCGATGACACGGGATTATTGGAGGGCAGTGGGTGCCTACCATAGCCCCACTCAATGGCGGCAACGACGCTATGCAGCCAGCGTCGCGGTCCATCTCCAGCGACGCTTCGGGCGAGACGCCTTCTTCACCCGTGCGTCGGTCCAGGTGGTGCGGCCATGAAACGGCTACGCCTTCCTACCACGGCTTATGGAGCGGTGCCGCCAACCACGCCTTCCGAACGGCCCTCTTTACCGACCGCTTCCGCACATGACGAATCGCGATCGGACGATCGCTGGACAGTTCGGCGCAGCGCATTCTCGCGGGAACTTATCTTGGACGCCCAGGCTCTTTTCGAGGAGCGTTTGAAACGGCCCGTATCGGAAAATGAGGCTAGGAACCTTCTGGGGAACCTCGCGGACTATATGTGGATGCTCGTCCAATGGGAGGTGACGCCGCCAGATGTCAATTCTAACATGCCCCCGAAGGCGTCTCCGCGGAAAAAACGAGGGCGACCCCGTAAAACGCAGCGATAAGACGACATACCTTCTGACCCATCCATGGGCACACCATTCGATCTAGAGAAGAGGGGAGGGGGTGTTGGGTGGATAGCTTCATTGCAGGTTGGAGTAAGACATGGCGAGGCCACGTAAAGCCAAGGAAACCAGGAACTCGGGAGCCCGTCAAAGATCGGCTGCCGAGAAAGCAGTCCTCTATGCTCGGGTTTCGACGGCGGAACAGGAGAAAGAAGGCTTTTCAATCGACGCCCAGATTGCGTTGATCCGGGATTATGCGGAGCGCCAAGGATTCGCCATTGTCGAGCAATATGTAGATGTAGAGACCGCCAAGAAGACCGGACGCACTCAATTTGAAGCGATGCTTAAATATCTACGGGCTCATCCCGGTGTCCGACATCTCCTCGTGGAGAAGACCGATCGCCTTTACCGAAACATCAAGGATTGGGTAACGCTCGACGCCTTCGATATCGAACTCCATCTCGTAAAGGAGGGAACAGTCCTTTCGCACGAGTCGCGCTCGTCGGAAAAGTTCATGCATGGCATCAAGGTCCTGATGGCTAAGAACTACGTGGACAACCTATCCGAGGAAGCCAGGAAGGGGATGATCGAGAAGGCCAAGCAAGGTATTTGGCCGACACACGCTCCCATCGGCTATCTCAATGTCGTTGGTCCGCACGGCAAAAAAATCATCGTGCCCGACCCCGACATGGCGCCAATCGTCACACGCGTTTTCGAGTGGTTTGAGACAGGGAGTTATTCTCTCAAGGAGGTTACGGCGAAGGCCCGCGCCGACGGTCTGCGATATCGCCGCAGCGGTCGACCCGTGGGTCTGAGCACGATCCACTATACGCTTCGCAATCGCTTGTATGCTGGGGCGTTCGAATGGGCTGGCAGGCTCTACCAAGGCACCCATGAGCCCATCGTCACTACCGAGACATGGGAGAACGTCCAAGAGGTATTGGATGGCCGTAGCGTCAGCAACGTGCGCGCTGAGCCTCTGCGATTCGCATTCGCCGGTCTGATCACGTGTGGGCATTGCGGCTGCGCAGTTGTCGCGCAGATGCAGCGAGGCCGCTACATCTACTACCACTGCTCAGGCTTCAAGCAGAAGTGCCCCGAGAAATATGTTCGGGAAGAGGCCTTGGTTCAGGCGTTCGAGGAACAGCTCGCGCGTCTCCACATGGATGACAGGGTCTTCTCGCTGATCGAAAGAGCTATCCGGGAAGCGCACACCGACAAGAGCAGGGAGAGAGTGGAGACGGTCGGACGCCTTCGCCTAGAAGCCGATCGTCTTCAGGAACGGCTCGATAAGCTCTACGTCGATCATCTCGATGGCAGGATCACCGCCGACATGCATGACCGAATGGCGTCCACATGGCGAGAAGAACGGGCTAGGTGTCAACGTCAGATCGAGCTTCTCCACAACGCTGAAGATAATTTCGTCGATGACGGAATCGCGTTGCTTGACCTAGCTCGAAAGGCTCATCGAACCTTCAGCATACAGTCTCCCGGTGCCAAAAACACCGCTTTGGATCTGTTGGTTTTGAACAGCACTTGGGCTCATGGGAAGCTCACAGTTACCTTCCGAGAACCCTTTGGAATGCTTGAGAAAATGCCCCCTGAAACTCCGAGCCCGGAACCCGAAAAAGGGCCCGAAAACTCGGATGTTTCAGAATGGCTCCCCGAGTAGGATTCGAACCTACGGCCATTCGATTAACAGTCGAATGCTCTACCGCTGAGCTATCGGGGAGCAGCCCTGCAGTGTCTCCACCGCGGGGCAGGGGTGCGCCTATAAGCGGGGTCTGATGGCTTGGCAACCCTGTCCTTGAGGAAATTTCATCGAAATTTTCTCAAGGCGATTCAGACCTGGAACTGCTCGGCGAAAATGCGCTCTTCCAGCGTGTAGCCAGGGTCGAACAGCAAGGTCAGTTCCTTTTCCGCGGTGGCGGCGATGCGCACCGTAGAGACGTCGCGCACTTCCTTCTGGTCGGCGACGGCGGCGACGGGGCGTTTGCCCGGCTCGCGAATCCGGAATTCGACTTCGGCGCTCTCGGGCAGGATCGCGCCTTTCCACCGGCGCGGGCGGAACGGGCTGATCGGGGTGAGCGCCAGCATCCGGCTGCCCAGCGGCAGAATCGGTCCATTGGCGGAAAGGTTGTAGGCGGTGGAGCCGACCGGGGTGGCGACGAGAATGCCGTCGCCCGCCAGTTCCTCCATGCGCACGCGGCCGTTGATTCGCACTTCCAGCTTGGCGGTCTGGCGCGTTTCGCGCAGCAGCGAGACTTCGTTGATCGCATAGAAGCTGAATTGCTGCCCGTCCTGCGTCGTCGCATGCATGCACAGCGGGCTGACCGGCACGCGGTGGGCTTCGGCAATGCGTTTGGCGATCGGCACGTGATCGTGCTGGCCGTTCATCAGGAAGCCGACCGTGCCCAGGTTCATCCCGTACACCGGCTTGATCATGTCGCGGTCGAGCATTTCGTGCAGGACATGGAGCAGGAAGCCGTCTCCGCCGAGCACGACCAGCATTTCGGCTTCTTCCGGCGAAACCCACGGATAAGCGTCTATGAGCGACCTTGCGCCGGCCTGCGCTTTCGCGCTGTCCGACACGATCAGTGCCAGCTTCGGATCATTGCTCATCAAATTTCCCGGCTGCCATCGTCCCATTATGGGTGGGCTGTAGAATTTTGAACCGTTTGGCAAGCGGTTTGGGCTAGAGGGCGGAAATGGGCGCACCTCAACAAGAACACCTGACGAACCATCCCTCCCGCAGGATCGAGGACCGGTTGACCGGGATTCCCGGCATCGAGGCCGTGCATGACCGGATCGCCGCCTGGCGTACCGATCCGGCGATGGCGCCGCGCCATGCGCACGTTCACGCCATGCTGCTGGGGCTGCGGCGGCTTGAGGCGATCAACATTGCCTATGGCGAGGCGGCGGGCGATGGCGCGTTGGAGGAAGTGGCCAATCGCATCCAGCATTTCGCGTCCGAGGAACTCGACGGGCCCTGGCAATTCGCCCGCGTCGGCGGCGGCAATTTCCTGATCGTCGCCAACGAGGCCTGCAGCCGCGAGCGGTGGCAGCTGTTCGCCGACCAGCTCGCCGATCTGATCGCCCGCCCGATTGCGGCACCCACCGGCGTCCTGCGCCTGTCGCCCCGTGTCGCGCTGCTCCGTGCCCTGACCGGCGAGAGTGTCGAATCGATGCTGGACCGGCTCGGCACGACGCTGCAGCATGTGAACGAGCAGCAGGGCGGGCGGCTCGCCTGGGCCGATGGCGAAGTGACGCCGCCGGGCCGGTCCAGCGCGCAACTCGAAGCCGACCTTCTGGGCGCCATCGACCGCGACGAGATCGAAGTGCTGTTCCAGCCCCAGTTCAGTCTCACCGATGACAGCCTGACCGGCGCCGAGGCCCTGGCCCGCTGGAATCACCCCGAACTGGGCCGGATCGGCGCGGGTGCGCTGTTCGCCATTGCCGAGCGGGCGGACTATGTCGCGCAGCTTTCCCGCCATATCGCCCGCAAGGCGCTGTGGGCGGCGCAGGGCTGGCCGGGGACCTTGCGTCTCTCGATCAATGTCACCCCGGCCGATCTGGCTTTCGGCAGCTACGTGCGCCAGATGCTCGACCTCGTGCGCGAGAGCGGCTTTCCGCCGCGCCGGCTGACGCTGGAAATCACCGAGCAGGCGCTGATTGGCGATGTCGCGCAGGCGGCCGAGATGATGGCTGAATTCTCCGCCCAGGGCATCCGCATCGCGCTCGACGACTTCGGCGCCGGGTTCTGCAACTTCCGCTATCTCAAGGTCCTGCCGATGCATTACCTGAAGCTGGACCGTTCGATGATCGAGGGCATTACCAGCGACAAGCGCGATGTGGCGGTGCTGCGCGCGATCGTCGCCATGGCCGAGGCGCTCGACCTCAAGGTGATTGCCGAGGGGATCGAGGAGGAGGCCCAGCGCGAAGTCGCTGCGCGCGAGGGCTGCACCTACTTTCAGGGCTTCCTGCGCGCGCAGCCGATGAGTGCGGTCCTGTTCGCTGAACTGGCCCAGGCCGCGGCCTGAGCGTCAGATCCGCTCGTAGATCTCCACATCGCCGAAGCGTGCGGCAAGGCGGTAGTGCGCCGCCAGCCAGCCGTCGATGTCCTTGCCCGCCTCGCGTACCCAGGTGCGGCCGCGGTCCATGCGGTCGGTCACGACGAAACGCGGGGCGCTGGCCATGATCCGTCCGGTCTCGTCCGCGCTGACGTATCCGTGCTTGCTGAGCGTGTCGATGATCGCCTTGCGCGCGAGATTGCTGGGATAGACGCCCGCGCGCGAGAGCGGCGGGGCGTCGAGGTAATAGAGCACGAGGTGCATGTGCAGCGCCCAGACTCGCGGATGGGTGCCGCCGTGCTGGCGGATCCAGTCCGCCGCGTCGCGGATGTCATGACCGGACGATTCCGGGTGCCGCAGCAAGGCGAGCGTGCGCGGGGCTCCGGTCGCCAGCGCGGCAAGCGGAGGGACGGCCGCCAGGGCTGCGGCGAGGGGCAGGGCGATCATGGACATCCGCCCGGCACGGGCCGCTGCAGCGATCGCGAAAGCGGCAAAGATGCCGAGGAAAGGCATGGCCTGCAGCCAGTAGTGCGGATAGGCCGCGCCGCCGATCAGCAGCGAGGCGCTCACGGCCAGCAGTCCGCTCCAGGTCACCAGCACCACTCGCGTCCGGGCCGAACTGCGGGGCAGGAGCGGCAGCAGGCTTGCCACCATGCCGGCGGCGGCGAGCAGGGTCATCGGGATATAGGCGAACGGGGCGATCTGGGCGGTGTAGTAGTACTGCGTGGCATGAAGGCGCAGCACCTCCAGCGCGGAAAGCTGCCCCGAATAGGCCAGCGGCACATCGATCATCGCCAGCCGGAATGTGGCGAGTTCTCCAGCTACTGCATAGACCGCTGCCAGCACCGCGGGCGGGACCAGCCCGGCGGCGCCATAGGCCAGCCAGGCCCGTCTGGCGCAGCGTCCGGACAGGGAGAGGGAATGCCCGAGGAGCAGGAGCCCCAGGGCGAGTGCCACGACCGCCAGGTTGGTCCGCGTCAGGACTGCCAGCGCGACCAGCAATCCGCACCCGGCGGCATCGCGCAGGCCGATTTCGTCCTTGCGCACCAGCAGCCATACGGCAGGCATGAGGAAAGCGATGGCGGGCAGCTCCGAACTGGTATCGAGCCCCAGCACGCCCGAGCACAGCGCCACGGTCATCAAGGCGCCTGCCAGCGCCGGCCATCCGCCCACGGCCCGCCGGGCGATCAGGAACCCGAAGAACGAAGCGATGAAGACTGCCGCGGCGCCGATCAGGCGGATCGCGAGCAGGCTCTTGCCGAACAGGGCGATCACTGCCCCGAACAGCAGGAACACCACCGGCGGCTTGAGGTCGAACTGGTGGACGAAGGGCAAGTGCCCCTTGGCCACGTCGGCGCCCATCAGGATGTAGGCCCATTCGTCGGAATCGATGTGCTCGGTGAGAAACGAGCCGCCGCGCACCAGCAGTACGACCGATGCGATCAGCAGCGCCGCCGCTATGGTGCCGGCGCCTTGCGGTGTTCCCGGACGGGGAGAGGGAATGGCCATGGTGGCCCGGCATGACGGAAATTGCTTGCGATCGCGTTACGCGGCGCGATGCGACGGGGGCGGGGCGGGTTGGAGCGCGGCGGGCGCGTCAGTTCGCCTTGCGCGCCACCGAGGCGAGGCCCTTGGTCAGCTGGAACAGCCCGTTGAGGCGGCTCTTCGGATCGCCCCAGGCGCGGGCGAGCACCAGCTTGTTGTCCGGCCGCAGCTTGACCGTACCCTGCAGCCGTTCGGCATAGGCGATCAGGCCCAGGGGGTTGGGGAAGCTGTCGTTGTGGAAGCTGACCAGCGTGCCGCGCGGGCCAACGTCGATCTTGGCGATATGCGCCGCGATCGCCTGCCGCTTGATCTGGATGAGCTGGATCAGGTTGGCGGTGGCTGCGGGCAAGTCGCCGAAGCGGTCGATCATCTCGGCCGACAGGGACTCGATCTCCTGCTGGCTGTCCGCATCGTTGAGGCGGCGGTAAAGCGCCATGCGCACGGCCAGATCGGGCACGTATTCGTCCGGGATCATGATCGGGGCATCGACCGTGATCTGCGGGCTGAGGCCGGAGGTATCCTTCTCCAGGCCGACGCCGCCCGCGCGGGCTTCCAGGATCGCGTCTTCGAGCATCGACTGGTAGAGTTCGAAGCCCACTTCGCGGATATGGCCGGACTGCTCGTCGCCCAGCAGATTGCCCGCGCCGCGAATGTCGAGATCGTGGCTGGCGAGCTGGAAGCCCGCGCCCAGACTGTCGAGATCGCCCAGCACTTTCAGGCGCTTCTCGGCCACCTCGGATAGCTGCTGGCTGGCTGGCGTCGTCAGGTAGGCATAAGCGCGCAGCTTCGAGCGGCCCACGCGCCCTCGTAGCTGGTAGAGCTGAGCGAGGCCGAAGCGGTCGGCGCGGTGGATGATGATCGTATTGGCGCGCGGGATGTCGATGCCGCTCTCGACGATCGTGGTCGAAAGCAGCACTTCGTACTTGCCCTCGTAGAACGCGCTCATGCGCTCTTCCACTTCGCCCGCGCCCATCTGGCCGTGCGCGGTGATGAACTTCACTTCAGGCACGTGCTTGTGCAGCCAGTCCTCGACCTCGGGCATGTCCGAGATGCGCGGCACGATGATGAAGCTCTGCCCGCCGCGATGATGTTCGCGCAGCAGCGCCTCGCGCATCACCATGTCGTCCCATTCCATCACGTAAGTGCGCACCGCGAGGCGGTCGACCGGCGGGGTCTGGATGGTCGAGAGTTCGCGCAGGCCGCTCATCGCCATCTGCAGCGTGCGGGGGATCGGCGTGGCGGTGAGCGTCAGCACGTGCACGTCGGTGCGAAGCTGCTTGAGCTTTTCCTTGTGATTGACGCCGAAGCGCTGCTCCTCGTCGACAATCACGAGCCCGAGCCGCTTGAACTGCACCGACTTCGACAGGATCGCGTGGGTGCCGCAGACGATGTCGACGGTGCCGCTGGCCAGCCCCTCGCGGGTGGTGCGTGCTTCCTTCTCGGGCACGAGGCGCGAGAGGCGGCCGACTTCGAGCGGGAAGCCGGCGAAACGCTCGGCAAAGCCGGCATAGTGCTGGCGGGCGAGCAGGGTGGTCGGCGCCACCACCGCCACCTGCTGCCCGGCCATGGCGGCCACGAAAGCCGCGCGCAGGGCCACTTCGGTCTTGCCGAAGCCGACATCGCCGCAGACGAGGCGGTCCATCGGCTTGCCTTCGGAGAGGTCGCCCAGAACGTCCTCGATGGCGCGGTCCTGATCCTCGGTTTCCTGCCAGGGGAAGCGGTCGACGAACTGGTCGTAGGCCGAGCCTTCGGGCACCAGCACAGGCGCCTTGCGCAGCGCGCGCGCGGCGGCGGTCTTCATCAGCTCGCCCGCAATCTCGCGGATGCGTTCCTTGAGGCGTGCACGCCGCTTCTGCCAGCCTTCGCCGCCCAGCTTGTCGAGCGCGACGCCCTCGCTCTCGCTGCCGTAGCGCGAAAGCACATCGAGGTTCTCGACCGGGATGTAGAGCTTGTCGCCGCCCGCATAGGTCAGCATCACGCAGTCGTGCGGGCTCTGGCCCACCGGGATCGACTGCAGGCCTTCGTAGCGGCCGATGCCGTGGTCCATGTGGACGATCAGGTCGCCCGGCGTCAGCGCCGAAAGTTCGGCGAGGAAAGCGTCGGAATCCTTGCGCTTCTTCTTGCGGCGCACGAGCCGGTCGCCGAGGATGTCCTGCTCGGTGACGACTTCGATCGCATCGTTCGAAAAGCCGGTTTCGAGTGGCAGCACCAGCGCGGCGGAGCGGCCCTGCACGGCGAGGCCCAGCGCTTCCTGCCAGGTATCGGCCAGACGCGGCTCCGGTCCCCATTTGTTTGACTGGCTTGCTTCGCCCAGAATCGAGACGAGACGCGCCCGGCTGCCGGTGGAATAGGCCGCAAGGATCGCCTTGCGGCCGCTCTTGCCGATCGCCTGCAGGTGCTTCGCCGCAGCCTCATAGGCATTGTCGCCGCGCGCCCGCTCGGGCGTGAAGTCGCGGGCATTGCCGAAGCCGAAATCGATGACCTTGCCGCTTTCGGGCTTGGAGAAGGGATCGGCCTGATGAACGGGGAAACTGGAAAGCGCCTGCCGCAGCTCCTCCTCGCCCAGATAGAGCGCGTCGATTGCCAGCGGGCGATAGCTGCCCGCCTTCTGGCCCGAGGTTTCAAGGCGCGCCTTGTGATAATCGGCAATGTCGCCGAGCCGTTCTTCGATCGCGCCAACGGCCGAGGCATCGGCGACGATCAGGTCGTCGTCCGAGAGGTGATCGAACAGCGTGACGAGCCGGTCTTCGAACAGCGGCAGCCAGTGCTCCATGCCCGCCAGCCGCCGCCCGTCGCTGACCGCCTGATAGAGCGGATCGCCGGTCGCATTGGCCCCGAACATCTCGCGGTAGCGGCTGCGGAAGCGCTTGACGGTATCCTCGTCGAGCAGGGATTCGCTGGCGGGCAGCAGCAGGAATTCATCGATCGTGCCGGTCGAGCGCTGGGTGCCGGTATCGAACAGGCGCAGCGTTTCCAGTTCGTCCCCGAAAAAGTCGAGCCGCAGGCCACCTGCAGATCCAGAGGCATCGAGCCCCGAAGGCACGATGTCGAAGATCGAGCCGCGCACCGCGAACTCGCCCGCGTCGATCGCGGTATCGCTGCGCTGGTAGCCTTGGCGCCGCAGCAGCGCGATCAGGCTTTCGTGGCCGATCTCCATGCCCGGCTTGATAAGGCGCACCGATTCCCGGATGCGGAACGGCGTGAGCACGCGCTGCAGCACGGCATTGGTGGTGGTGACGAGCAGTTGCGGACCGGACCGCTTCGCTTGCAAGCGGTGCAGCGCCGCCAGCCTGCGCGAGCTGACCGACAGCGCCGGGCTGGCGCGGTCATAGGGCAAGCAGTCCCACGCCGGGAACTCGACGACATCCAGCTCGGGCGCGAAGAACCGCGCTGCTTCGGCCACGGCACTCATCGCCGCTTCGTTGTCGGCAATGAACACGGCGCGGCCTTTGGCGGCGCGCGCCAGGTCAGCCATGACCAGCGGCTGCGCCCCGCGCGTCACCGAGGCCAGCGTCAGCGGCGTCGTGGCCGAGAGAATGCGTTGAATGTCGGGCATGACAGGAATGGCGCGAGATAGCGGCTCGGGCGCGAAATTCAATCGCCTTGGGTGCCTTGGCGCGCGCGGGAAATTCGAGGGATGGAACGGATGGCGGCTATTGCGGTATTTTGTCTGTGAGCTGTCATTCCGGAGACGCCGACAGAGCGGACGTTTCAAGATCCTCCCCCACCGGGGGAGGTGGCAGACACGAAGTGGCTGACGGAGGGGGGGCGCGCTCAAACGTAACGCCAGCGTGTGCAAGCCCCCTCCACCACCCTGCGGGCGGTTCCCCTCCCCCGATGGGGGAGGATTTCGTGACTGCTCACCCCGACAAAGCGGCCATCCAGCGAGCTCACGCAGCTTTCTGAAAGCTGCCTCCTCTTCTCCCCTACCCATTTCCGTCATCCCCGCGAAGGCGGGGATCCCGCTTTTCTTCGGCTTCCGCTCGGCCTGGGCAAGGTGACGACAAGGAAGCGGGGCCCCCGCCTTCGCGGGGCGACAAGTTCTTTTGCCGGGAGTCCGACTTTCCCGTCATTCACCACATCGCCGTACTTGCCGAAAATCTGCCCGTCGATCACGGGCATGGGGAGTATCCGGGGTCATACGGCAGGCTGCCCCTGCGAACCAGGACAGCCAGCCATGCAGATCACGCATTCAGCCAGCGCTTGAGATCGTCTTCCTTGGGCAGGCCTCCGGCATGGACGACCTTGCCGTCGATGACGATGCCGGGCGTGGAAACGATGCCGTATTTGGCGATCTCGGCGTAATCCGTGACTTTCTCGACCGAGACGTCGAGCCCCAGTTCGCCGGCGGCGGCTTTCACCATGTCTTCGGTCGTCTGGCACCGCTTGCAGCCGGGGCCGAGCACTTTGATGTCTTTCATGAGAGGATACCTTTTACGAGAAGAGGGCGTTGAACAGGTAGCCGACGGCCAGAATGCCGCAGCCGACCACGGCAATGAACACGGCGATCAGTTTCAGGCTGAGCACTTTGCGCAGAATGATCATTTCGGGAAACGACAGCGCAATCACCGACATCATGAAGGCGAGAACAGTGCCGAGCGCGGTGCCCTTGCCGAGCAGGGCCTCGATGACCGGGATGATGCCGGCGGCGTTCGAATACATCGGGATGCCGAGCAGGATCGCGGCCGGAACCGACCACCAGCGATCGGCGCCCATGATGTGCGAGAGAAGCTCGGCGGGCACGTATCCGTGAATGAAGGCCCCGGCCGCGATCCCGGCGATGATCCAGTACCAGACTTTGCCAACGATCTCCTTGACCGCGTCCCAGCCGGCCTCGAAGCGGTCGACCCAGGACATATGGATGTCTTCGAGTTCGGTCTCGCCGGCACGGACTTCCCGCACCCAGGGCTCAAGCCAGCCTTCGAGATGCAGGCGGCCGATGACCCAGCCCGCGACGATCGCCAGACCGAGGCCGAAGGCGAGATAGGTCAGCGCGACTTGCCAGCCGACCAGCGCGAAAAGGAGCCCGAGGGCGACTTCGTTCACCATCGGCGCGGCAATCAGGAACGAGAAGGTGACGCCGAGCGGAACCCCGGCGGATACGAAACCGACGAAGAGCGGCACTGCCGAGCAGGAACAGAACGGCGTGACAATGCCCAGATGCGCCGCGGCGATGTTGCCCAGACCTTCGCGCTTGCCCGCCAGCAGGGCGCGGGTGTGCTCGGGCGAGAAGAACGTGCGCACCACGCCCATGGCGAACACCACGAGCGTGAGCAGCATCAGCACTTTGGGGGTGTCGTAGAAGAAGAATTCGACCGAGGACGCCAGATGGCTTCCCGGCTTGATCGGAGTCTGCGCCACCAGCCACTGCGCGGAAGGCAGGAGTTGCCGGTAGAGGGCGAACCACAAGACGAGCGCAGCGGCGATACCGGCAAACCAGATGGCTTGCGACTTGCGCATGTCTTTCAGCGACAGGGCGTGCGTGTTCATATCAGGCGGCCTTCCTGTGGCAGAGGGCATTTTCCAACGGCGGTAATGCGGCCAGAATCGCATCGACAACGGCTGTCCAGGCGGGCGGCAGGGCCGGGTTGCGGCGATACCGCACCCATTGTGCGTCGCGCCGGTCGACCAGCAGACCGGCGGCCTTCAGCCGTCCCATGTGCCGTGACATGCGCGACTGGGTCACGCCCAGCCTGTCCATCAGTTCGCAGACGCAATGCTCCTCACCGTCCCAGACCATTTGCAGCGCGCGCAGCCGGGTGGGTTCGGAAAGAGCGTTCAGCAGTTCGTCGATTGGCCTGTCCATGTTCCCTGCATATGCGTTCACCCGCATATGCGCTTTGAGGCACATCAATAAGAGAGGACTTTTCGCCGGGCCAGGAAACCGCATGGGGCTTTCCTACCCAGTTTTCCTATTGGGCCATCATCTGTCAGACTCGCTGCGGCCCCGGTGCAGGCGGCGTTCTTTGACATCGTTGGCAATCATCACGGGCGGCGTGAAGTTCATGGCCGCACAAGTCTATGATTTTACAGTAAACCTGAGAAACTTTCCGGTGCGCGATGTGGACAAACTTAGCGAAGTTTGCCGCTCAGCGCGGGATCTCGACGTAATCGAGCTTCATCATGCGGTCCATCAGCGGACTGCGGTATTCCTCGGGAATGCTCTGCGTGCCGAGCGCCCAGGCCATGATGTCGACGTCTTCCTCTTCGATCATGGTTTCGAACAGGTCGATCTCGGCTTCGGTCCATTCGGCATGGAAGCGATCGAAGAAGCAGCCGATCATGTAGTCGGCCTCGCGCGTGCCGCGGTGCCAGGCGCGGAACTTCAGGCGGGCGAGGCGGGATGAAAGCTCGGTCATGGCCGCGCCGATACGCCACGGCGCGGCCATGGGCAAGACTTGTGAGGGCTGGCCCTAGTGGGCGCGCAGGGCCTCGACGATCTCGTCGGGCTTGCGGCCGGTGAGAGTCTTGGTCAGTTCGCCGATCAGTGCTTCTTCCAGCTTGCCGTGGTAGTGGCGGCGCATCTCGCCCAACGTGCGGGGATCGGCGATGATCACGAGTTTCTCGATCCGGTGGGCGAGCACTTCGGAATTGAGCCAATGCGCCACGGCCGAGGCGTGCGCGGCCTCTTCCAGCTTTTCGAGGCGTCCGATGGGGCCCCCAAGCTGGAGGCGGGAAACCTTGTCATGGTCCTGACCGCCCGAGCTGTAGTCGGTCAATTCCAAGGTGGGGACTTCGATCGCGGCAAGGTCCGGCGCGGCTTCGGTTCCGGCGTTGCGGTAGAGTTCGAAGTGTTCCCCGTCGACGACGGCAAAGAGCGTTCCGTGTGGTAACAGCATGGCTTCCTCCTCTTTGCCCGAATTCTACCAGTTAGCGGAAACTTTGGACAAGGAATAATGGCGGGCTCTGGTGAAAATGGCACGCCACGCGCTATGAGGCGGGCATGCGGCCCGAAGCGCTCAATTCCCTGTTCGTCGAAGTCGATGCGCTCGAAGGTGTCGGGCCCAAGTTGCGGCGCCCGCTGGAAAAGCTGGGGCTGACCCGGATCAAGGACGTGGCCTATCACTTGCCCGACCGTTTCGTGGAGCGGCGGGCGGTCACGAACCTCGACGAGGCGGGCGTGGGCGAGAATGTCATCGTTGCCCTGACCGTGCGCGAGCATCGCGCCTCGTCGGGGCGGGGGCCATTCCGGGTGCTGGCGGAAGACGCGATCGGCAATGTCTGCACGCTGACCTATTTCGGCCGCGCCTCCTACACCGCGCGGAAACAGCTTCCCGTCGGCGAAACGCGCTGGGTGGCAGGGCGGCTCGACCAGTACGGGCAGATGCTGCAGATCGTGCATCCCGAACATGTCTCGGAAAGCGCGTCCGCGCCGCTCGGCCAATTGCGCGAGGCCGTCTATCCGCTCTCGGAAGGACTGACACAGGGGCGTGTGGCCGGGCTCGCCGCCCAGGCGCTCAAGGTCTTGCCGGATCTTCCCGAATGGATCGAGCCGGGCCTGCTGGCGCGAACGGACTGGCCCGCCTGGCAGGCCGCGCTGCGCGAGGCGCACAAGGGGCCGGATGCGGCGGCGCGCGACCGGCTGGCCTACGACGAACTGCTGGCCAATGCTCTGGCGCTGATGCTGGTGCGGCAGAGCAACCGCTCGCAGCGCGGCACGCCGCTGAGCGGAGATGGTTCGCTGCGCGGCAAGCTGCGGTTGCCCTTCGCGCTGACCGGCGCGCAGAAGCGCTCGATCGGCGAGATCGAGAGCGACATGGCGCAAGCTGCGCCGATGCTGCGGCTGCTGCAGGGCGATGTCGGCGCGGGCAAGACCGTTGTCGCGCTCTCGGCGATGCTGATCGCGGTGGAGGCGGGAGCGCAGGCAGCGATGCTGGCGCCGACCGAAATCCTCGCGCGGCAGCATTTCGAGACTCTGCGCAAGATGCTCGAAGGGACCGGGGTCGAGATCGCGCTGCTGACCGGGCGCGACAAGGGCAGGGCGCGTGAAGCCATCCTGATGGGGCTGGTCGATGGCTCGATCCGGATCGTGGTGGGCACCCATGCGATCTTTCAGGATGCGGTGGAATACCGGAACCTCGCTCTGGTGGTGATCGATGAGCAGCACCGGTTCGGCGTCGGCCAGCGGCTGATGCTGGCGCGCAAGGGCCGCCGCACCCCGCACACGCTGGCCATGACCGCGACCCCGATCCCGCGTACGTTGACGCTGGCGCAATATGGCGAAATGGACGTGTCGAAGCTGGACGAACTGCCGCCCGGCCGCCAGGCGATCGATACCCGCGTGGTCTCGGTGGAGCGGATGGGCGATGTCGTCGGCGCGCTGGCGCGGCATTTCGAAACCGGGCAGCAGGCCTACTGGGTCTGCCCGATGGTGCGGGAAAGCGAGACCGACGATCTCGCCGCGGCCGAGGCGCGTTATGCGACACTGAAGGAGCGTTTCGGCGAGGATGTCGTGCTGGTCCACGGCCAGCTTCGCCCCGAGGCCAAGGATGCGGCGATGGAACGGTTCGCGGTGGGCGAGGCGAAATTGCTGGTGGCGACGACGGTTATCGAAGTCGGCGTGGACGTGCCCAATGCGACGCTGATGGTGATCGAGCAGGCCGAACGCTTCGGTCTGGCCCAGCTCCATCAGCTTCGGGGACGCGTAGGGCGCGGCAGCGAGAAATCGACCTGCCTGCTGCTGCGCGGGCAGGCCTTGTCGGAAACGGCCAAGCAGCGCCTTGCGTTGATGCGCGAGACGCAGGACGGGTTCCGGCTCGCGGAAGAGGATCTGGAACTGCGCGGTGGCGGCGAACTGCTGGGCACCCGTCAGTCGGGCGATACGCCGTTCCGCATCGCCAGCCTTGAGCAGATCCAGAAGCTGCTGCCGCTGGCGCATGACGATGCCCGGCTGCTGATCGAACGCGACGGCGGCCTGTCGGGCTCGCGGGGAGAAGCCGCGCGATTGCTGCTCTACCTGTTCGAGCGTGACTGGGGTGTGCAGCTTCTTCGCGGCGGCTGACGAAGCGCAGACGCGCCGAACCGGCCGCTGCGGCTAGGCCGCGCGGCATATGGTTCTTATGCAAATTTTTGAAATGAAATGGTCGGGGAGAGAGGATTCGAACCTCCGGCCCCTGCCTCCCGAAGACAGTGCTCTACCAGGCTGAGCTACTCCCCGACCGATCGTTCCGCGTTAAAGCGGCCCGAGGCAGGAGCGCGCCTATAGAGAGCGATTCCGGCGGTGGCAAGAGGCGTTTATGCTTTTTATGCAGAGCGGCGTTCCGTTGCGGATGCCGGCGATCCGGAGATGTCCATGCGATGGCGGAAAAGACGGAAATTCTCGGCGGTTACAGGTATGTTTGCAGCCGCGTTCGAAAGCAGGCGGGCAAACGCAGCCTTTGGAGCGTGGATGAAAGCGGGCTGTCTCTTCCGCTCCCCCCGATGCGGCGGTAGGACCGGGGCACAGACAGGGGAAGTCCATGCCGTCCGCATCCGCATCGCACTTTGAACACCAGTATCTCGATCTGCTGCGGGAGGTTTGGGAGCATGGCGACGAAAGGCGCGACCGCACGGGAGTCGGTACTCGTTCGCTGTTCGGGCCGAGTATGCGTTTCGATCTGTCCGGCGACTCCGTGCCGCTGCTTACCACCAAGCGCGTCGCCTGGAAGACCGCCGCGCGCGAGATGCTGTGGTTCCTGACCGGCGATACCAACATCCGCGAACTCGTCCGCCAGAAAGTGCATATCTGGACTGACTGGCCGCTGGACCGCTTTCGCCGGGAAACGGGCGAGGACATCGACCGCGATACCTTCGAGGCACGGGTTCTGGAGGATGATGCGTTTGCCCAGGCCTGGGGCGATCTTGGTCCCGTTTACGGCAAGCAATGGGTAAGCTGGGACACTTACGAGCCGGTGGGCGATGGCCTGTTCCGCAAGGGGCAGCCGGTCAACCAGATCGCGCAGCTGGTGCATGACATCCGGCACAACCCTACCTCGCGCCGCCTCCTGTTCACGGGGTGGAATGTCGCCGAACTGGGCGGCATGGCCTTGCCGCCGTGCCATATGACCTATCAGTATCATGTCGCGGGCGGCCGGCTGTCGGGCATGTTGTGGCAGCGTTCCTGCGATCTGGGGCTGGGATTCGCCTTCAATGCCTTTTCGGCGGCGATGCTGCTGCGGATGCTGGCGCAGCAATGCGATCTTGAGCCCGGCGAACTCGTCTGGAGCGCGGGCGACGCGCATGTCTATCTCAATCACGAGCATCTGGTGCACGAACAGCTTGCCCGCACGCCGCGCGGCCGTCCGCTGTTGAAGATCGGCCGCCGGCCGGATTCGATCTTCGACTACCGGATCGAGGACTTCGAAGTGCTGGATTACGAGCCTCACGCGCATATCGCCGCGCCGGTGGCCGTATAGCCACTTTCTTGCGCCGCGCGTGGCCGAGGGACCGGCGGTTTTCATCGCTGCTGCCTAATTTTACTTCTTCGGGCGTGTCCTGCGCGATTGCGGAACGGGCTTGCGGTGGAGCACCTGTTTGCCGCCGCTAAAGGGCGCGCGTGGGCATCGCTATTTTGGAGCCTGCGTCATGAACTTTGCCAGCCGCCAGGCGTTTTGAGAGCGTGCAGGAGTGCGGTGCTCACGCCAAGCCACGCATGATTGACATTACGGCGTTGAGTAATATTATGACTTAACCGTAGAATTTTGATGCTCAGGATTCTCGCGGCCCGACTATGGCGGGAGAGGATAAAATGGCCGAAGGTCCGGTCCGATCAGGTAAGCCGCGGGGCAATCTGCCGCCGCTTGAATTCTATGTCCCCGAGCCGCGTTACCGGCCCGGCGATACGGTCGATTATTCGCATCTGGTCATACCGCCAGCCGGCATGGTCGCGCGCCCTGACGAAGCGTGCGAGGCCCGTGAAACTTGGCCTTTGACGACCGATCTGATCCGCGTTCTGGGCGATGATGGCCGCGCTGTCGGCGCGTGGAATCCCCATCTCGATCCCGAGACGCTGCGCCGCATCCTGCGCATGATGGCGCTGACCCGCGCTTTCGATGATCGCATGTATCGCGGCCAGCGGCAGGGCAAGACCAGTTTCTACATGAAGTCCACCGGCGAGGAGGCGATTTCGATCGCCTGCGCCTTCGCCCTGGCCGAGGACGACATGGTGTTCCCCAGCTACCGGCAGCAGGGCATCCTGATCTCGCGCGGCTATCCGCTGGTCGAGATGATCAACCAGATCTACTCGAACCGCGCGGACCGTCTGAAAGGCCGCCAGTTGCCGATCATGTATTCGGCGAAGGACTACGGCTTTTTCACCATATCGGGCAATCTCGCCACGCAGTTCCCGCAAGCGGTGGGCTGGGCCATGGCCAGCGCGATCAAGGGCGATACCCGCATCGCCACTAGCTTCATCGGCGAGGGATCGAGCGCGGAAGGCGACTTCCACGCGGCGATGACTTTTGCCGCGGTGTACAACGCGCCGGTCGTGCTCAACGTGGTCAACAACCAGTGGGCGATCTCCAGCTTTTCCGGTTTCGCCGGGGCCGAACGCACGACGTTCGCCGCCCGGGCGGCCGGTTACGGCATTGCCGGGCTGCGGGTCGACGGTAACGATGCCCTGGCGGTCTATGCGGCGATGCAATGGGCGGCCAACCGTGCCCGCGCCAACAAGGGGCCGACGCTGATCGAGCACTTCACCTACCGTGCCGAGGGGCATTCCACTTCGGACGATCCCAGCGCCTACCGTTCTGCCCGTGAGGCCGAGGAATGGCCGCTGGGCGATCCGATCACGCGCCTGAAGAATCATCTCGTCTCGCTCGGCGAATGGTCCGACGATCAACATGCCGAGATGGACCGGACACTGGCGGAGGAAGTTCGCGCAGCGACCAAGGAGGCCGAAAAGAACGGCATCCTGGGGCACGGCCTGCACCACCCGTTCCACACGATGTTCGAGGACGTCTTCGAGGAACTGCCCTGGCACCTTCGCGAGCAGGCCGATCAGGCCATCCGCGAGCGCCGGACCAAATGGCCCGAGTGGAAGGAGTAGAGGCGATGCTGGAAGAAGAACCCGTCAGCCTCCATGAGGCTCCCACGCGGTCGCTCAACATGATCGAGGCGATCAACGAAGCGCTCGACATCACCATGGCGCGCGATCCGGATATCGTGATCATGGGCGAGGATGTCGGCTATTTCGGCGGTGTGTTCCGTGCGACGGCCGGTCTGCAGAAGAAATTCGGCAAGAACCGGGTATTCGATTCGCCGATCAACGAATGCGGGATTATTGGTGCGGCGGTCGGGATGGCGGCCTATGGCTTGCGGCCGGTGCCCGAGATTCAGTTCGCCGACTATATCTATCCCGGCCTCGATCAGCTCGTCTCGGAAGCCGCGCGCCTGCGTTATCGTTCGGCGGGCGAGTTCATCGCACCGATCACGATCCGCTCGCCCTTCGGTGGCGGTATCTTCGGCGGCCAGACCCACAGCCAGAGCCCCGAAGCGCTGTTCACGCACGTGGCGGGCCTGAAGACAGTGATCCCTTCGACTCCGCACGATGCCAAGGGCCTGCTGATCGCCGCGATCGAGGACAACGATCCCGTGATCTTCTTCGAGCCCAAGCGCATCTACAACGGCCCTTTCGATGGCAATTACGATAGCCCTTCGAAGACCTGGAAAGCCCATCCCGGCGGCAAAGTGCCGGAAGGCTATTATTCGATCCCGCTCGGCAAGGCGCGCACGGTGCGCGAAGGGTCGGCCATGACCGTGCTTGTCTACGGCACCATGGTCCACGTTGCCGAAGCTGTGCTGGAAGCCAAGGGCGTCGATGCCGAGATCATCGATCTGCGTACGCTGGTGCCGCTCGACATAGAGGCTGTGGAAAAGTCCGTGGAAAAGACCGGGAAATGCCTGGTGATACACGAGGCGACCCGCACTTCCGGCTTTGGCGCGGAGCTTGTCGCGCTCGTGCAGGAACGCTGCTTCTACCACCTTGAAGCCCCCATCGAACGTGTGACCGGGTTCGACACCCCGTATCCGCACAGCCTCGAATGGGCCTATTTCCCCGGTCCCGTCCGCATTGGCGAGGCGGTGGACCGGCTGATGAAGGATTGATCCGATGGGTCGCTTTACATTCCGCTTGCCCGACATTGGCGAAGGCATTGCCGAAGCCGAGATCGTTGCCTGGCACGTCAAGGTCGGCGACATGGTCGAGGAAGACGGCCGCCTGGCCGACATGATGACCGACAAGGCTACCGTGGAAATGGAAAGCCCGGTGGCGGGCATGGTGCTCGAAGTCGCCGGTGAAACGGGCGATGTGATTGCCATCGGCTCGCCGCTGGTGGTGCTGGAGATAGAGGGCGAAGGAAATCAGGTGGACGGGGACGCCGGGCGTGAAGCTGCGAAGTCCGCACCTGCCGCGATCGTCGAAGAACCGGCGTTGCCCGAAGAGCCCGCAGCAAAGCCGGAGCCGGTTTTGGCACCCGAACCCGTTTCGGTGTCCCCGACAGCCCCGGTTGAACCTGTGCCTGCCGTTACCGGAACAGCGGCACCTTCACCGCGCGCGCCGGCCGGTCACGCGAGAGTCATGGCCAGCCCGGCGGTGCGTAAGCGCGCTGCTGATCTGGGCATCGATCTCGGAGAAGTCCGTCCCGCCGAGGATGGCCGCGTTCGGCACGCTGATCTGGATGCCTTTCTGGCCTATAACTCGGCAGGCGGCTTCCAGCCTGCCGGGCACAGGGGCAGGGACGAACAGGTCCGCGTCATCGGCCTGCGCCGCCGCATCGCCGAAAATATGGCGGCGTCCAAGCGCAACATTCCCCACTTCGCCTATGTCGAGGAATATGACGTCACGGCGCTGGAGGAGTTGCGCGGCCAGCTCAACGAAGGCCGGGGCGAACGGCCCAAGCTGACGATGCTGCCGTTCCTGATCACGGCGATCTGCAAGTTGATTCCGAAATACCCGATGCTCAATGCGCACTACGATGACGAGGCGGGCGTGGTCGCGCGTTATGGCTCGGTGCATCTGGGCATGGCGGCGCAGACCCCCGCTGGCCTGATGGTGCCGGTGATCCGCGATGCGCAGGACCGCAACCTGTGGCAACTCGCTGCCGAGATTTCCCGTCTTGCTGCTGCCGCACGGGACGGATCGGCCAAGTCCGGCGAGCTTTCCGGCTCGACGATCACGGTGACGTCGCTTGGCCCGATGGGCGGCGTTGCGACGACGCCGGTCATCAACCGCCCCGAAGTCGCGATCATCGGCCCAAATCGCATCGTCGAGCGGCCGATGTTCGTGAAGGATGCCAGTGGCATCGAGCGGGTCGAAAAGCGCAAGCTGATGAACATCTCGATGAGCTGTGACCATCGCGTGGTCGATGGCTGGGATGCAGCAAGCTTCGCGCAGGACCTCAAGAATCTGATCGAGGCGCCGGCGTTGATTCTCGCGGGGTAGGGCGCGCTACCGCACGATCCCCGCATAAGCGATTTCGCCGCGTCCGCGTGCTGCAAGGCTGGCGGGGATGCGCCAGCGCACGTGCGTGACGTCTTCGGGCGTCGCGTCGCGGCCATTGATCCGCAGGTCTTCCAGACGGCCCCAGGTCCGGCCGCCATCAACGGAGACTTCCTGCACGTTGCTGGCGCTGGTCTGGTAGGCGAGCGACGCGGGGAGGGGATTGGTAATCACGAAGCCGCCGTCTCCGCCCATCCGATACCACCTTACGACCGTGACGACCCGGTCTCCCGGCGCAAGCTGCCGCGCCGGTTCGAGGCGGCGGCTCGCATCCGATTCGATGCGCTCGACGTAAACAGCGCTGTCGGTGGCCACGGCCGCCGGGGCCTGGGCCAAGGCGGACGATGCAAGGGCCGGGCCCAGCGCCAAGGTGGCGGCAAGAGGGATCATTCGCTTCGGATGCACTGGTTTCATCCCCTGAACGCCCGGTCGCGGGCGCCCGGCAGAATGGCCCGACAGTCGCCAAAATATGGTTAACGCAGCTTCATCGCGGCAGTGCCCAACCGGCCTCCCGCAAAAAATCCATCAGGGCCCGGCAAGGCAGTTGACAGGCCCCCAAGGCTGGCTTAGTGGCGCGGCTCCCAAGCGGACGCACCGCAAAGTACGCGGGTGTAGCTCAGTTGGTTAGAGTGTCGGCCTGTCACGCCGAAGGTCGCGGGTTCGAGCCCCGTCACTCGCGCCACTTGGGATCTCTACCGGGAAAGCCGGAAGGGATGCGGACGGTCAGGGTCAACCTGACCACTTACATTGCTGCGCGGGTGTAGCTCAGTTGGTTAGAGTGTCGGCCTGTCACGCC
>NZ_BCTX01000040.1 GCF_001590985.1 Novosphingobium naphthalenivorans NBRC 102051 | reverse complement strand
CTAGATAGCCCGGACGCGGAAGATGTCGGCGCTCAGTGCGGCTTGCCGCGCAGAGCGCCGATCATATGCACCAGAACGGCGATGACCGTGCCCAGCACCAGCCCCACCAGCGCCGAAGCCAGGGCATAGCCCAGCCATCCCGCAACCGGCCCCAGCGCGCCCGTGCTCGCGGCCAGCACATGTTCGATACCGTGAGCGGCCTGCGCGGGTTGCGGGAGGCCCAGCTGCTCAAGCCCGTGCAGGATGATCCCGCCGCCGACCCAGAGCATCGCCACCGTTCCGACACTGCCCAGGACCTGCAGCACCACCGGCATCGCCTTCAGCAGGAAACGGCCGACAGCCTGCGACGCCGCGCCGGACTTGCGCGCGAGATGCAGGCCGACATCGTCCATCTTCACGATCAGCGCCACGGCACCATAGACGCCCACGGTAATCAGCACGCCCACCACGGCCAGAGCCACGGCCCGCGTCAGCAGCGTGGCATCCTCGATTTGCGAGAGCGCGATGGCCATGATTTCCGCTGACAGGATCAGGTCGGTACGGATCGCGCCGGAGACGCGGTTGTTTTCAAACGTGACCGCATCTTCGACCGGGTCTTCCAGCGTCTCGCCATGCTTTGCACCGCCCAGCTTCTCCAGCACCTTCTCCGCCCCCTCGAACGAGAGGTAGCAGCCGCCCAGCATCAGGATCGGAATGATCGCCAGCGGCAGCAGCGCGCTCAGCAGCAGTGCCAGCGGCAGCAGGATCAGCAGCTTGTTGCGCAAGCTGCCCTTGGTGATCTTCCAGATCATCGGCAGTTCGCGGTCGGGGGTGAAGCCCGTGACGTAGCTGGGGGTCACGGCGGTATCGTCGATCACGACACCGGCCGCCTTGCTGCCAGCCTTGGCAACCCCCGCCCCGACATCGTCGAGCGAAGCCGATGCCGCACGGGCAATCACCGAGATGTCATCGAGAAGAGCAACGAGGCCGGAAGGCATGAAACAATGATTCCCCGTTCATGAAAGTTATCAAAAAGGGAATGCGGGCGTTTTTTTTGGCAATCAAGCTAAACAGCCGGAAACCATAGAAATAACAGCAATTTTGGGTGCCTCGCGGATGACCGGAATGCGACAAAATCGCACCAATCGCCCGCAATCCCTTAAAAGCCCTGCGCCCCCCGCCGTTCTCCTTCATGTCCGAAGGGTGCCCCTCAACGGCGCTCACAAGCGACTGAAAACTGGGGAATTAAGCATGTCTGTTATCAACACCAATATCAGCGCCATCCGCGCTTCGAACGCTTCAATTGTCGCCAGCAAGATGCTGGGCACTTCGATGGAACGCCTTTCCACCGGCAAGCGCATCAACAGCTCGAAAGATGATGCCGCCGGCCTCGCGATCGCCACCTCGATGACCTCGCTCATCAAGGGCATGAACCAGGGCATCCGCAACGCCAACGACGGTATCTCGCTGGCCCAGACCGCCGACGGCGCTCTGTCGGAAGTCACCAACATGCTGCAGCGTGTCCGCGAACTGTCGGTCCAGTCGTCCTCGGGCACCTACCAGGACACCGACCGTGAAGCGATGCAGTCCGAAGTGTCGGCCCTGACCGAACAGATCAGCGACGTGCTTTCTCAGACCAAGTTCAACGGCAACACGCTGTTCTCGACCACTTCGGGTTCGGACGTGTCCTTCAACATCCAGACCGGCGCCAACTCGGGTGAAACCGTCACGCTGACTTCCACCGCGATCGACGGCACCAACCTGACCTCGGCGGCGCTGGACGTTTCGACCTCGACCGCCGCCTCGACCACGATCGACAACGTCGATGCCGCTCTGGCGGACGTCAACTCCACCCGCGCTTCGCTGGGTGCTGGCCAGAACCGCCTCGAATCGGCGATCACCAACCTGACCAGCAACGTGACGAACCTCTCGGACGCCCGTTCGCGGATCGAGGACGCCGACTACTCGCTGGAAACGACGGCGATGTCCAAGGCGCAAATTCTCTCGCAGGCTTCGACCGCGATGCTCTCGCAGGCCAACCAGAGCCAGCAGAACGTCCTGAGCCTGCTCAAGTAATCCCCAGCGAGACCCAACCAGGTCCCGAAAGCACCCGGCGGGCAACAATGCCCGCCGGGTCAACTGGTTTTCAGGCGGCAGGCAAACTTGCCCCTGGGGTTGCTCCTCCAGACATCTTGTCAATTTTATTGATAGTCAATATTATTGACCAATAGTCTCTGACGGAGTCTGCGATGCAACCGCCCCCCTGGTACGCCGATATTGCCACCCCCGCCCTGCTGCGTCATGCCCGCACCACATACGGCAAAGCCATGCGCAAGGCGCTCGACGATGCCGGGTTCGACGACATTCCCGCCAACGGTCTCGATGTTCTGGGAGGACTGGCTCATGGTGTGCGCGGTGTCCCCATCGGCCAGCTGGTACACGAACTCTCGGTAACAAAGCAGGCGGCCGGGCAGCTTGTCGATACGCTCGTTGCGCGCGGCTACCTTGAGCGCACCCCCGACGGAAAAGACCGGCGCCAACTGCTTGTAACGCTTACCGAGCGTGGATTAGCCGCAGCCGAAGTGCAGGCCGCCGCCCGCGAGACGATCGACGACTTTCTGCTGGACCGTCTTGGTGCGCAGAAAGTGGAAGCGATGCGCGAAGGTCTGGCCGCCCTGATCGAGGCGCGCACGAAAGATTTCGTTCCGCACTGACGCCCGGCGCTCAGAACTCGACGTCGAGTTCTTCCATTTCCTCCGGCTCGGCCTTGGCCGCCGCGACCCATTCCTGCATCGGCGCCCAGTCCGCGATCGTCTGGCAATAGGCCTCGCACGGCGGCGAAAGCGCCACAGCATAGCTGACGAACCGCGTCGTCACCGGCGCATACATGGCATCGGCCACGGTCGGCTTTTCACCGAACAGGAACGGCCCGCCATAGCGTTCCAGGCAATCGGTCCAGATCGTCTCGATCCGTTCGATATCAGGCCGCGCGCCGGAGAAGACCGGGAATTTCTCGTGCTTCACTTTCAGGTTCATCGGCAGGGCCGAACGCAAGTTGGTGAACCCCGAATGGATTTCCCCCGAGACCGAGCGGCAATGCGCCCGCGCGATCGGATCGGCCGGCAGCATCTGCGCATCGGGAAACTGTTCGTTGAGAAACTCCGCGATCGCCAGCGTGTCCCACACGCTGGCGCCCTGGTAGTTCAGCCGCGGGACCAGCACCGAAGGCGAAAGCAGCAGCAACTCGGCCCGGTTGGCGGCGTCGTTGGGAACCTGCCGTTCAGTGACATCGAGTCCGGCCAGCTTGCACAGCAGCCACCCGCGCAGCGACCAGGCCGAATAGGTCTTGCTGGAAATCGTGAGCGTTGCCCCGACTGCAGCCTCATCGGTCATGACCTTTACCTCCGGCATCTTGGTTTTGCTTGCATCAGCCTATGACGCAGTGCAGCATAAATCCAGAGCGGATTGCATGCCGGTAATCGATTCCCGGCATTTAGAGCCGCCGGGGAAATTGTTGCACATGCTCTATCAGGCATATCAGGCCTATTGCGACATGATGGCGCCCGCGCGTCTGGCGGCCCGTTCGGCGACCGCCTTTCGGGATCGTTTTCTGGACGGCGCGGAAGAGATGCCGTTCGCACGCCGCCTCTTCGCACTCGCGGAAGTCTTTCATAAGTCAGCAATTACACATCATCGTCCGCCCTATGGCATTGACGAAGTGCTGTGCGGAAACGCGCTGGTCAAAGTGCGCGAGGAAGTGGCGCTGGACCTGCCGTTCGGCAACCTGCTCCACTTCGCCAAACCCGAAGTGACGGCGCCGCAGCCCAAGATTCTGGTCGCCGCCCCGCTTTCCGGCCACTTTGCCACCTTGCTGCGCAATACGGTGGAAACCCTGCTGCGCGATCACGACGTCTATCTTACCGACTGGAAGAATGCCCGCGACGTGCCGGTTTCGGCCGGCCCTTTCGGGTTTGAGGACTATACGGACTACGTGATCCGCTTCCTGCAGGAAATCGGCGATGCTGAAGCGGGCCGGGGCGCGCATGTGCTGGCGGTCTGCCAGCCCTGCGTGCCGGTGCTCACCGCCGTCGCCGTGATGGCGCAGAACGATGATCCGCTCCAGCCGCGCACGATGACGCTGATGGGCGGGCCGATCGACACGCGCGAGGCGCCCACTGTCGTCAACGAACTGGCGACCGGGCAGGCCTACGAATGGTTCGAGGCCAACCTCATCCATACTGTTCCCTGGCGCTACAAGGGCGCGGGCCGCAAGGTCTATCCCGGCTTCATCCAGCTCATGGCCTTCATCTCGATGAACATGGACCGCCACACCAGCCAGTTCCGCAAGCTCTATCAGCATATCGCCGATGTGGAGCAGGCCGAGGCTGCCAAGATCGTCGATTTCTACGACGAATATCTCGCCGTTCTCGACCTCACCGCCGAATTCTATCTGGAAACGATCGACAAGGTGTTCCAGCGCGCGCTCTTGGCCAAAGGCGAGCTGCAGCATCGCGGCCGCACCGTGGATTGCGGTGCCATCCGCAAGACCGCGCTGCTCACGGTCGAGGGTGAACGGGACGATATCTGCGCCGTCGGGCAGACGGCCGCCGCGCACTTGCTCTGCTCCAGCCTGCGGCCGCATCTCAAGCGCCATCACCTGCAGCCTGGCGTCGGGCACTACGGCGTGTTCGCAGGCTCGAAGTGGGAAAAGCAGGTCTATCCGCAAGTCCGCAATCTGGTTCTCGCCATGCATTGATCCCGCTCCCCGCGCTCCGCCTTTCTTGACGCAAGTCGATGACAAGAGGGGCAAAGGACGATACGGGACTTGCGGATGCACCTGATTCGAGCCTTCCTGCAGCGGCATTTTCATGTCGCTGCCGTGATTCTGGCGCTTGCGCTGGCGATGAAGGCGTTCGTGCCCGCGGGCTACATGATCGGTTCGACCGCGTCGAAATCCTTCACGGTAGAGATCTGCGATGGCCAGGGCGGTTCGGTCCTGTCCAAGCTGACGATTCCGGGCAAGGACGGCAGCGCGGCTGACGAGCATACCAAGGCCGCCAAGGACTGTCCGTTCACAGCGCTGTCGATGCATCTGCTGACGGGCGCCGACGACGGGCTGCTCGTCCTCGCGCTGGCCTTCATCCTGGCGCTGGGCTTCGCACCCACCCCGCCGCTGCGGCTGACCCGCATCGGCTTCCTGACGCCGCCGCTGCGAGGACCACCGGCCCTTTCCTGAAACGCGTCCGCCGGCCTGCCACGGCAAGGCCGCGGGCGTGCTGACGCGCCGCACCTGATCCGCGCTGCTTCCGCGCGGATACGGGCCGCGCCGTACTCCCATGCGATTTCAGGATTAGACAATGTACAAGCATACCCGCGCCCTGCGCGCTGCCCTTCTGGCCACCTGCCCGCTTTTCGCCACCGGCCTTTTCACCCCTGGCGCCCATGCGCAGGACAGTGGCACGGCGCTTCCGGCCGTCGATGTCGAAACCACCGGTGAAGTCACGGCTGGCAGTCCGCTCGCCGCCACCAGCCTCTCGTCCGCGGATCTGAAGGCCAGCGACCCGACCTCCACCGATACCGCCAGGGTGCTGACTTCCATTCCGGGCGTCAGTGTCAATTCGGGCGGCGGGTTCTCCTCGATGCCCGTGATCCGGGGCCTGTCGGAACAGCGCATCAAGGTGCTGGTGGACGGCCAGCCGATCGATGCGGCCTGCCCCAACGACATGAATTCGCCGCTGTCCTACACCGTGCCGCAGACCCTCTCTTCGGTCTCGGTGATCCCCGGCGTCGCGCCGGTGAGCATGGGCGGCGACAATATCGGCGGCGTCATTGCGGTCTCCGGTCCCGAACCGCGTTTCTCCACCGACGGCACCCTGCTGCTGACCGGCGAGGCCTCCGCCTTCTACCGCTCGAACGGAGACGGCTTCGGCGGCGCGGTGACGCTGACGGCGGCGGGCACCAACCTTTCCGCCACTTACACCGGCTCCTACACCCAGTCGGACAATTACAAGGACGGCGGCAGCATGGGCACGGTGCGCTCCACCGAATATGCCAAGACCGATCATGCCCTCGCCCTCGCCTGGCAGAACGCGGCCGGGCTGTGGGAGATCAAGGGCGGCTATCACTTCAGCCCCTACGAAGGCTTCGCCAACCAGTGGATGGACATGACCTCCAACAAGAGCTGGTTCGTGCAGGGGCGCTACCGGGGCGTGTTCGACTGGGGCAATGTCGACTTGTCGGCCAGCTACCGCGACACCGACCACGAGATGAATTTCCTCGCCGACAAGCTGCCCGGCGACATGCCGATGAACACGCAGGTCCACACTTTCACCAGCGCGGCGAAGTTCGAACTGCCGCTGTCGAAGCGTGACACCGTGAAGTTGGGCCTCGAATACCACCACCAGTGGCTCGACGATTACTGGCCTCCGGTCGAGGGCTCGGCGATGATGAGCCCGAACACCTTCGTGAACATCAATGCCGCCCACCGCAACCGCATCGGCGCCTATGCCGAATGGCAGGCCCAGTGGTCGGACACGCTCTCCAGCGTGGTGGGCGTGCGCTACGACCGCGTCGAAATGAACACCGGTGACGTGCAGCCCTACGGCACCTCGATGATGCAGATGGCCGACGTCATGGCGGCCAATGCCTTCAACGCCATCGACCGCAACCGCAACGACAACAACTGGAACGGCTCGGCGATCGTCACCTGGGCGCCGGTGGACAGCGTTTCGGTCGAACTCGGCTATGCCCACAAGACCCGCTCGCCCAATATCTACGAGCGCTATTCCTGGGGCCGCGGCACGATGGCGAGCCGCATGATCGGCTGGTTCGGTGACGGCAACGGCTATGTCGGCAATCCCGATCTCAAGCCCGAGCGCGCCGATACCGTCAGCGCCACGCTCTCGCTGGCCCCGGCGCAGGGTGTGTCGCTGAAAGTCTCGCCCTACTACACCCACGTCAATGACTACATCGACGCGGTCTATGTGCAGGACCTGCTCACGCCGATGGGTATGCCCACCGACTTCGTGCAGCTGCAGTTCGCCAATCTCGATGCCGAGTTCTACGGCGTCGACGTCTCGGGCGAGGCGGTTCTGGCGGGCACGCGCGAGAACGGCACGGTGGTCAGGGCCTCGCTGGCCTGGGTCCATGGCGAGAACCTGACCGAGCATCTGCCGCTCTACCACCAGATGCCGCTCAATGCGAAGCTGGGCGTGGCGCACCGCACCGGCGCGCTGGAACTGGGCGGCGAAGTGGAATGGGTGGACCGCAAGGACCGCGTCGATCCGCGCCGCAATGAGCCGGAAACGGCCTCCTACGCCCTCGTCAACTTGCGCGCGGCCTACACGCTCGCCGGATGGCGCCTGAGCGTCGAGGCGCAGAACCTGTTCGACAAGGGCTATTACCTGCCGCTCGGCGGGGTTTCGATCGGCGATTACAAAGCCACCAGCGATCTGCGTCCGGTGCCGGGCATGGGCCGTTCGATCAACGTCGGCCTGAGCACGAAGTTCTGAGAAAGCGCATGCGCCCTGCCTTCCCCGAGGACAGGGTCTCCGGCCGCTACACCCTTGGCCGGGGAACACACATGCGCCAGAGCGCCGCGCTGGCGGGCAGTTTGTTGCTGAACCTTCTGCTGCTCGCTGGCGTGGTCGCCGCCATGCGCGGACCGGACCTCCTTGCCCCCGGTGTCCGGTCCGCGCTGGTAACGGTTTCCATGGCGCCAGAGCCCCGCAAGACGGCCCCGCCGCCGCCACCGGCCGCAAAGCCGGAGGCCAGGCAGGCGGTCGCAGCGGGCCAGCCCCTGCCGGAACCCAGCCCCGCGCCCGTCCTGCTCCCGAAACCGGGGCCGGCACCTGCCAGCACCTCCGCACCGGCCGCGCCGCAGCCCAAGGCCGAACCGCCACGGCCCGCAGCCGCTGCTGTGCCCCGGCCCGAACCGCGTCCGGCGGAAGCTTCCGCCAGCCAGATCGACGCCTACCGCCAGCAGCTCTGGCAAAGCATCCTCGCCGCCCGCCCGCGTGGGACGGCCGGCACGGGCACTGTCACGATCCGTTTCCGCATCGACCGCAGCGGCGCGCTCGTCTCGGCCGCCGTCACGGGATCGAGCGGCCAGTTCATGCTGGACCGCACCGCCCTGCAAGCCGTGCGCAAAGCGGCCCCCTTCCCCGCGCCGCCCGCAGACATGGACGACGCGGCCCTCACCTTCACCGTGCCGGTGAACTTCCACCGGTGAAACCCGGCAGATCAGGCCGCTCACGCGTAGGGATAGGCCTGAAACGCCTCCAGCGCCTCGGCCCGCGCCGACAGCGCCGCAAGTCCGGGCAGTGCCGGCACATCCAGCCCATCGGGCACCATTTCGCGGGTGAACCGGAAGGCAACGGCACTGGTGATGTCCGCCTGAAGCGGGCTATCCCCGAACAACCACGGATCGGCCTTCGCGGCTTCTTCCTCCAGCAGGCGGTAAGCGGCGGCGAGTTGCCCGCGAACCCGGTCGAGCCAGGGGGCGTGCTGCTTTTCGGCCGGGCGCAGATTGTGTTCATAGACGATCTGCACGCTCTTCTCGCAAGCGGCCAGAGCCAGACCGATGATCCGCTGCGCACGGGCATGGTCTTCGGCACTGTCCGGGGCAAGGCTGCGTCCGGGCGCGGCCAGCAGCGCGGCATGTTCGAGGATCAGGCCGGAATCCATCAGCACCGTTCCCTCCGCCGTAACCAGCGTGGGCGCTTTCACGACCGGATTGATTTTCGCGAATTCATCGAAGTTCGAGAACACCGAAAGCGGTGCATGGGTGAACGGCAGATCCTGCATCGCCAGAGAAATCGCGACGCGGCGGACATAGGGCGAATCCAGCATTCCGATCAGTTTCATGGCTACTCCTTGCCGCTGCCGGCCCCCGGTGGAGCCAGGACCAGGGTCTAGCCGGGCCCGCGAATCCCTGGCCAGTGGCTGAATTGGCCATTATCGTAAGAATCATGCCAAAGCCTTCCGCCCCGCTCGTCGCCGCCCTCGTCTATGACGGATTATGCACGTTCGAATTCGGCTGCGCCTATGAAGTCTTCGGCCTCGCCCGGCCGGAGATGGGGCCGGACTGGTATCGCTTTGCCACCGCGGCTGCGGCGCCGGGGCCGGTTCGCGGCGGCGGCGGCGTTCAGGTCCATCCCGATGGCGGGCTGGACCTGCTCGTCGAGGCGGACACGATCGTCCTGCCGGGATGGCCGGGCCCCGATGCCAAGGCCCCCGAGGCCCTGCTCGACGTGCTGCGCCGGGCCCATGCGCGAGGACGGCGCATCGTATCGATCTGCGGCGGCGCATTCGTTCTGGCGCAAAGCGGCCTGCTCGACGGCAGGCGCGCCACGACACACTGGCTGCATCAGCAGCGGCTCGCCGCCGGTTTTCCCGAAATCGCGATCGACCCCCACGCGCTCTACGTCGAGGACGGCAATATCCTGACGTCGGCGGGAAGCGCGGCGGGGCTCGACTTGTGCCTTCACGTGGTGCGCAAGGATTTCGGTTCCAGCGCCGCCAACAGCGTCGCGCGGCGGCTGGTCATCGCCCCGCATCGCGATGGCGGCCAGTCCCAGTTCGTGCAGCGCCCGCTGGTTCCGCCTTCGGGGCGACGGGTCTCCGCCCTGCTGGACACGATCCGCACCCGGCTCGGCGAGCCCTGGCCGGTCGAACGCATGGCGCAGGAAGCCCGTGTCAGCGTGCGCAGCATCCAGCGGCACATCCGCGATGCGACCGGAATGCCGCCCGGAGAATGGCTCCAGACCGAACGCCTTGCCCATGCACGCGATATGCTGGAGGAAACGAAGCTTTCCATCGAGGCGATCGCCGCCATGGCCGGCTTCGGCTCCGCCACCAATTTCCGCCAGCACTTTCGCGCCGCGGTGGGCCTGCCGCCGGCGGCCTACCGCAGCCGGTTCCACGCCGGGATCGCGCCTTGACGATCAGCCTTGCGGAAAGGCCTCGTGCCCGAGATTGGGCCAGAGGAAATTGGTGCAGGTCAGCATCACGCTGAAATCCAGCGCGCGCACCTGATGCCACCAGCCGATCGGAATGAAGAGCATATCGCCGGGGCCCAGCTCGACATCGTAAGGCGTCACGTTGCGGGCCAGCGGGTGGGCCGCGATCCGCGCGGGATCGTCAAGATCGTGCACCGCGCTGAAGACGTGGCGGTGGTTGTACATCCAGCAGGTCTGCGAAGGCGGCACCAGCCGGATCCGCTTGCGGCCCGCCACCTGGATCAGCAGGTTGTTGGTGAGGTCGAAATGCAGCGGCGTAAAGGTGCCCGCCGGCCCGAACCAGAGCATCCCCGGATCGGCGGTCAGATAGGCCCCGACCGGCGCGATATCCGCCATCAGCGGCGCGAAGGCAGCGGCATTGGCGGCGTTGTTGTAGGCCGTGATATAGGCATCGTTGCCTTGCCCGCCGGGCTGCGTGACCATGGCAATGAACGCGTCGAACGGCAGCGTGTGCCGGTGCCGGTCCTTGGCCAGTTCGAAATCGCCCGCCCCCTCGCGCCCGCCCTGATATTCGACCGGCACGCTGCCCACGGTTTTCGCGAGGTACTCGGGCGTCCACTTCGCCAGCGCGGGCCAGTGATCCACGGCCCCTTCGATCACCACCGGGCGGCCCGGCGCATAGAAGTGATCGAGGAAAGCCTGCCCCGGCAAATCGCGGCAGCGCATCAGCGCGCTCGCCTGAACCGAAAGCCGTCGCTGCCGTTCCTGCACGCCCATGATCCAGTCCCGCCGGGCAAGCGCGAGCGCCTCGCCCGACGGCGCCTGCGGTGCGGCGGCCTGTGGAGCGGCGGCCTGCGCGGACCCCGAAGCCTTTCGCGGCCCGCCGGTATAGGGCCGCGGCGCACCAAGTCCGGCCAGCCCGATCGAACGCAGCGCCGCATCGAGCTTCGCCCTCTGCGCGCCTTGCGGCGTGAGCGATCCCGTCACCGGAGCGCCGCTATCCTGCCTGCCGTCCTGCCTGCCGTCCTTGCCCCCTGCCATCGAAGCGATCCTTTCTGCCAACTGCCTGCCCCGCACCCTGCAACCCATGGCGGCAAGCATCCAGCCGCGATGCCGCGCGGGCGTTGCGGGGATATTTCAGGGGGGAGCGGCATTGTCCCGCTTGGCGAGCGGCAACGCTCGTGCAAAAACTTCCAGACACAAGCGAGATCTGAATTCATGGCGAAGCGCGTTTTTTCACGGAAGGCGGAAGAAACCATCACATCCGATGAAAATGGCATCTGCTACGAACGGCAGTTTCCGCTCTGGCTCCGTATTTTCTTGATGCCCTGGGCGCTTCTCTGCCTTCCTTTCCTTTTCCTCTATTGGGACAGTGCACAATCCGTCGACTGGGCAAATCCTCCCATCGCGGGGGCCGTTTTTGCAACCATCTGCTTTGTGATCCTCCCCCTCGGCTTCTCGGGTCTCATTCTCGGGCTCGCGCTGTTCGGAGTTGCAGTGGACCTGAGACTGGACGCCAGATCGGGCGAGACGGCCCTTCGACGGAAGTCCCCGCTGCGGAACCGCGTAACCCGCTATCCCCTCGCTGCCCTGCAAATCGCCAAAGTGGAACTGGAAGCCGACCATCCCGCTTACGATGCCGCAATTGTCACGTTGAAAATGCCGGATGGCGTCAAAGTGAAGATGGGATGCTTCTTCCGTGACGAAGATGCCAAATTCTGGGTGGCGCAGATCCGCAAAACCATCGACGCTGCGCCAGAAGCTTAAACAGGCCCGACGACGGGGATGAGGCCGCACAGCAGACGCCTCCGCCCGGGCCGAAACCATTTTCCTACAGCCCCCGCCGCGCGGTATTCTCGGCGCATGTCCCTGCCCCTGCTCTCCCGCCCCGCCGCTCCAACGCCTGCTGCCACAGGCCCGGCCCGAAGATCATCGCCTTACCGTGCCACCATGGGCCGGTGCGCGACGGCAGGTTTGAGCATCCGCCGCAAGGTGACACTTCCGCCCGCACAAAGTGACACTCCCGCGCCGCAAGGTGACACTTTTGCCCTGCAAGGTGACACATTGGAGCCCAAAGTGACACCTTTTCCCCCTGGACTGTGTAAACCGTGTCAACCTGTCACCTTGCGACACATGGCCCCGCGGGTGCCAAACCGCTTGCAATCCGCGGTATATCCGCTAAGGGGCCGCCTTCCCCGTGTTCGGGGAAACCGAAGAAAGCCGGAGGGGCCCCGCAATCCCGCGGACAAGCCAGCGATCGGTTAGATGAATGAAAGGAAGCTGCCGTGGCTCTTTATGAGCACGTGTTCCTGGCTCGCCAGGATCTCAGCCAGTCGCAGGTTGATGCGCTGGCCGCCGCCGCCACCGAGATCGTCGAGAGCAACGAAGGCAAGGTCCTCAAGACCGAGACCTGGGGCCTCAAGAACCTCGCGTACAAGATCAAGCGCAACCGCAAGGCTCACTTCGTGATGCTGAACATCGAGTGCGCCGGTGACGTTGTCGCCGAACTCGAACGTCAGACCCAGATCAACGAAGACGTGATCCGCTATGTGACCATCCGCGTCGACGAGCACGAAGCTGGCCCGTCGGTGATGATGCGCAAGAACGACCGCGACAACCGCCGTCGCCGCGAACGCGAGGGAAACTGATCCATGGCACGTGCATTCTTCCGTCGCCGCAAGTCCTGCCCGTTCTCGGGCAAGAACGCGCCGAAGATCGATTACAAGGACGTCCGTCTGCTGCAGGGCTTCATGTCCGAGCGCGGCAAGATCGTCCCCAGCCGCATCACTGCGGTTTCCGCCAAGAAGCAGCGCGAGCTGAGCCAGGCCATCAAGCGCGCCCGGCACATCGGCCTGCTGCCCTTCATCGTGAAGTAAGGAGGACTTTCCCATGGACCTTATCCTCCTCGAACGCGTCGAAAAGCTCGGTGCCATCGGCGATGTCGTTTCCGTCAAGGACGGTTACGCGCGCAACTACCTGCTGCCGAACAAGAAGGCGCTGCGCGCCAACGACGCCAACAAGAAGCTGTTCGAAGCCAACCGCGCCAAGATCGAAGCCGACAACGCCGAAAAGCGTTCGGCCGCCGAATCGCACTCGGGCAACGTCGAAGGCAAGCAGGTCGTCCTGATCCGCGCCTCGTCGAACTCGGGCCAGCTCTACGGTTCGGTTTCGGTGCGTGACATCGTCGACGCTCTCAACGAACAGGGCGCCGAAGTGGCCAAGCAGATGATCGTGCTCGAACGCCCGATCAAGACGCTCGGCATCTTCGACGTGCGCGTCAACCTGCACCCCGAAGTTTCGGTCACGGTTCAGGTGAACGTCGCCCGTTCGCCGGACGAAGCCGAACTGCAGTCGCAGGGCGTGGACGTCATGGCCGCGATGTTCGAACAGGACACCTCGGGCTTCACCGAAGCTTACGATCCCAATGCCGAGCCCGGCGAGATCGTGGCCGAGGAAGAAGCTCCGGCCGAAGGCGAAGCGGAAGCCTGAGCTTCCCTTTCACCGTCAAGGAATTCAGGGCCTTCGCTCCCCCCGGGAAGCGGAGGCCTTTCCTTTTTCTGCAACACGCCCCATTTTCTGCAACACTTCCATGCAAAAAGCCCAGCTATTGCAGCGCAGCATGATTTGCGCGATAGACGGCCATGCAAATGATGAAAGAAACCCTCGCGGAATTGGTCCGCGTATATGACGCCGCCGTTGCCTGCCTGAAGGCCGACATGACCGCCTTCATCGAGAACGGCACCCTTCCCCCACCCGAACGCCGCACCGAGCGGCTCTGGACGTATCCGGAACTGCGCGTGACCTATCGCGGGCAGGAAAAGGCCGCCCGCGCCTCGCGCGCCTTCGGCCGGCTGGAAACCGCAGGCACGTACTGCACCACCGTCACCCGGCCCACTCTCTTCGCCGAATACCTCGCCGAACAGCTCTCGCTGCTCGAAGCCGAGTATGAAGTGGAATTCGAAGTCAGCCGGTCGGCACAGGAGATCCCGTTCCCCTATGTCCTCGACGGCGTCGCCATCGGCACCGTCAGGCCGCAGGACCTGGCGCAGCACTTCCCCAGCACCGACCTTGCCATGATCGGCGATGAAATCGCGGACGGCATCCACGTCTTCGAAGAAAACGACCCGCTGCCGCTGGCGCTGTTCGACGGCCTGCGCACCGACTTCAGCCTTGCGCGCCTTGCCCACTACACCGGGACCAGCCCAGAGCACTGCCAGCGCTTCGTGCTGTTCACCAACTACCACCGCTATGTCGATGAATTCGTGGACTGGGCCGGCAAGCAGGTCGGCTCGGACGGCTACACCGCCCTGTCCGGCGCCGGCGGCCTCTATCTCGACGCACCAGTCGACAATGCCCGCGCCCGCCTGTCCGACACGGCCTGGCGCCGCCACCAGATGCCGGCCTATCACCTGATCAAGGAAGACCGCTCGGGCATCACCCTCGTCAACATCGGCGTCGGCCCCTCGAACGCCAAGACCATCACCGATCACCTGGCCGTGCTGCGCCCCGAAGCCTGGCTGATGATCGGACACTGCGGGGGCCTGCGCGAAAGCCAGCGGATTGGCGACTACGTGCTGGCCCACGCCTATCTGCGCGACGATCACGTGCTCGATCCGGTGCTGCCGCCGGAGATCCCCCTGCCCGCCATCGCCGAAGTGCAGCAGGCCCTCGCCGAAGCGGCCGAACGGGTCAGCGGCGGCGGCGTCAATCTCAAGAAGCGGATGCGCACGGGCACGATCGTCACGACCGACGATCGCAACTGGGAACTGCGCTACACCGCCTCGGCCAAGCGCTTCAGCCTCAGCCGCGCGATCGGCATCGACATGGAAAGCGCCACGATCAGCGCCCAGGGCTATCGCTTCCGCGTGCCCTACGGCACCTTACTATGCGTTTCCGACAAGCCGCTGCACGGCGAACTGAAACTGCCTGGGCAGGCCAACCGCTTCTACGAGGAAGCCATCGCCAGCCACCTCAAGATTGGTCTCATCACTTGCGACCTCTTGCGCGAACAGGGCGACCGCCTCCACTCGCGCAAGCTTCGCGCGTTCAACGAACCACCGTTCCGGTGATGCCCAAGAGGCACGGTTGAGACTGGTTTATCAGATCGAAGACGGCTGCCTGACCGAGACTCGGCCAGACAGCCGCGCCAGCCCTGCCAAATGCTGCAAGCCGCTCATGCGCCTGCGCCAACCGCAGCAACAAGGACGACCTTACATTTCTCTAATATTTCAATATATTTCACATATATATCATAATCATTTAATATATTGAAATATTAGTTGCATATATACCACTTCAAGTTGCAAATATAACTAAGATTATTGCTACCTTATGGCACAAAAGGTCGTTCCGGCAGTAACCGGGAAGGCCTCAAGCCGCACGGCCATTCCTCCAAATGTCCGAAAAAAATAAGGAGCATCCGATGACCTCCCCCAACAAATGCCTGTTGCTGGCATCCACTCTTCTCATGGGCCTGCCCTCAGTCGCACAGGCCCAGGACGCCGACGTGGACACCCCCGGCGATGCCATCATCGTCACGGGCAGCCGCCTCACCAATCCGAACCTGGAGCAAGCCGCGCCGATCATGAGCGTTTCGGCCCGCGACATCGAATTGTCGGGCCAAGTCAATATCGAGAGCATTCTAAACGACTTCCCACAGCTCATTCCCGGCACCACGGCGGCTTCCAACAATCCCGGTGGCGGCGTGGCGACGGCCGACCTGCGCGGCCTCGGTGCCCAGCGCAATCTCGTCCTCGTCAACGGCCACCGCTACGTGTCCTACGACACCAACCAGATCGTCGACCTCAACACGATCCCGAGCGCGCTGATCGAGAAGGTGGACGTCGTCACGGGCGGCAAGTCCGCCGTCTACGGCTCGGACGCGATCAGCGGCGTCATCAACTTCGTCACCAAGCAGGACTTCCAGGGGCTCCAGGCGAACGCCGACTACCGCCTGACCAAGTATGGTGACGGCGCGCAGTATTCGGGCGGTCTGCTGGCCGGCACGAACTTCGCCGACGGGCGCGGCAACATCACGCTTTACGGCGAATATGCGCGCCGCAACGCGATCAAGCAGTCGGCCCGCAGCTACACCGCGGTGACGCAGACCGACGATGGCGAAGGCAACCTCGTCGCCGGTGGCTCCAGCTACATCCCGGCCGGTGCTATCGCGCTCGACGGCAATCGCTACAAGTTCGACCAGAACGGCGACTACTCGTCCTACACCTCCGCCGATGCCTACAACTATGCGTCCGAAAACTACCTTCAGGTTCCGCAGAAGCGCGAACTGCTGTTCGCCCAGACCCATTTCGACGTCAGCGACGCGCTGACCCTCTACGGTGAAGGTCAGTTCATCCACAACCGGGTGACGAACCAGCTCGCCCCCACCCCGCTTTCGGGGACCTATGCGCTCGACGTGGACTCCTCGTTCCTGTCGTCCGCTTCGCAGGCACTGCTGGCCGGATACGATACCGACAACGACGGCTATACGACCGCCTCGGTCTATCGCCGCCTCACCGAAGTGGGCGACCGCATCTCGGTCATGGACAGCAAGGCCTATCGCGGTCTTCTGGGCGCGCGTGGCAAGGTCGCGGGTAACTGGAACTTCGATGTCTACGGTTCGTTCGCACGGACCCACCAGGTCGAGCACCAGTATGGCAACGTCTCGGCGAGCCGGGTTCAGCAGGCGCTGCTGACGACTTACGATTCCAGCGGAAACCTGGTCTGCTCCGACACCAGCAATGGCTGCGTCCCGCTCAACATCTTCGGGGCCGGCAACATCAGCCAGGAAGCAGCCGACTTCATTTCGATCGATACAGTCAATCGCTCGACGATCACCGAGAAGGTCGTGAGCGGCGCGATCACCAACGACGACCTGTTCGATCTCGGCGCTGGCCCTGCCGGCTTTGCGATCGGCGCTGAATACCGCAGCGAACACGGCGACTTCGCCCCCGACGAAGCCCTGTCCTCGGGTGACGTCATCGGCTTCAACGCCAGCGAACCGACGTCGGGCGGCTATCACGTAACCGAACTCTTCGCCGAGTTCGACGTGCCGCTGATCGCCGACAAGCCGTTCATCAAGCGGCTCGAACTCAACGGCTCTGCCCGTTATTCGTACTACTCGACCGCAGCCAAATCGGTGGGCACTTTCTCGGCCGGCCTGGCTTGGGCTCCGGTGCAGGATATTACGTTCCGCGGCCAGTTCTCCCGCGCCGTCCGCGCACCGACCGTCAATGATCTCTACAGCGGCAGCGCTGAGAACTACGAGACCGCGTCGGACCCGTGTGCCAGCGATGTTGCCACTACCAATGCCAATCTCTATGCTTCCTGCCTGGCCTCGGGCATCCCGTCAGGCAAGATCGGCAACTACACGACCGACACGCAGATCGACAGCTACAACGGCGGCAATTCCGACCTGCGTGAGGAGACGGCCAACACCTACACGGTGGGCGTGATCATCAAGCCGACGATGGTGCCAGGCCTGTCACTGACCGTCGACTACTACCACATCAAAATCGACAACTTCATCACAACCATCGGCACGTCGAACCTCATCAATGCCTGCTACGGCACCGAGGACAACGACTACACCCCGATCGATTCCAGCTACTGCGCGCTGCTTCCCCGCAACACAACGAGCTACGTGATCGAGGGTGCCGTCGACAACCTCACCAATGCAGGCGGCGTCAAGACCGATGGCATCGACTTCGATGCCGGCTATTCGATCCCGCTCAACCTGTCGTCCAGCAGCGACAGCCGTCTCGATTTGCGGTTCAGCGGCACGCGCCTGTTGCACTGGAACTTTGATCCCTGGACCTCGGTCAGTGGGGACTCGTACGACTGCGCCGGTAAGTTCGGGCTGCTGTGCACGAATGTCTATGCCAAGTGGCGCCTCAACGGCCGGGCGACGCTGGCAACCGACAAGGCGACGCTCTCGCTGGCGTGGCGTCACCTCTCACCGGTACATGACGACGGTTCGGACAACTACTACACCGTCACCCGGATCAAGGCCTACGACTACTTCGACCTGACGGCCTCGGTCGACATCGGCAAGAAGATGACCTGGGCGCTGGGCATGAACAACATGTTCAACCGCAAGCCGCCGGTCCTGGGTGACAACCAGGAGCAGTCAAACACGTATCCGTCGACCTACGACGTCTATGGGCGCACGTTCTTCACGAGCGTGAAGGTCAACTTCTGATGCGATGCCGGGGAAGCAGACCGCCTGCTTCCCCGGCCATCTTCCCCCTTCCGGGACAGCGACGGCGGCGTCCATGAAGCCGGGCCAATGGAAATCTGTTGAAATCCATTGTCCTGCGGTCCCGAAGTGTGCTTTCAGAGGCGCATGGCGAAGGGGAACACCGTTTCTGGTTATTCGGCGGGGGGAGCTCTTCCGGCGATTCTGATGGTCATGGCGCTGGTATCCTGCGGCGCGGCCGACAATCCGGCGGATCCGGTCAATCCGGCGTCCGTCAGCCCGGAGGCAACCTCCGAACCTGCCGTTCCCGCCGCCGGGATATGGAGTTCGCAAGAGGTTGCCCGGCTCCTCCACTGGGTGCAAGCCGCACCGCAGGATGCGCTTCCCGCACCGGATGCACGCGAGCTGGAAGCCGCAGCCTCGGCAGGCGATCATGCCGCGATCGATGCCGCCGCATCCGCCCTGGCACTCAAGCTCGGCCGTATGCACTTGTTCGGCATCGCCACCACGGCCCAACGCGCCGGCTGGCATATCACGGATACCGATACCGCGATCGACCTCCAGGCCCGCCTGGACAAGGCCCTCGCCTCGGACGACATCGACGGCTTTTTCGAAGGACTGCGTCCCGCCAGCCCGGACTATGCCGCACTGCGCACGGCCTATGCTGCGGAAACCGATCCGGAGAAGCGCCTCACCATCGCCCGCAACATGGAACGCTGGCGCTGGATGCCGCAGTCGCTGGGCCGGTCCTATGTGCTCGTCAACACCGCGACGTTCGAAGCGCGCTTGTGGCGAAACGGCAAGCAAGCCGGCACCTGGCGCGTCATCGTCGGCAAGCGCTCGACGCCGAGCCCGGTCTTTTCCGCGCGGATCACCGGCGTGACGTTCAATCCCTGGTGGGAAATCCCCGCCAGCATCGTGCGCGAGAAACATGGCAACTTCCCTGCCCGGCTCGGCTACGTGCGGACGGCAAACGGCTTCCGCCAGAAACCGGGACCGAACAACGCGCTGGGGCAGATGAAGCTGGTCATGCCCAATCCCTTCAGCGTCTACATGCACGACACCCCGAGCAAGAGCCTGTTCGCGAAGGACGTGAGGGCCTTCAGCCACGGCTGCATTCGCGTGGGAGAGGCCCTGAATTTTGCCACCACCCTGCTCGACGGCGCCAGAACGCCGGAAGACGTGGATACGATCGTAGAGGGCCGGCAGACCACAACGATCAGCCTGCCCTCCTCGCTGCCGGTCTATATCACCTACTTCACCGCCGGCCTGCTCGGTGACGGCAGCTTCGTGGTCGTGCCGGACATCTATAGCCGCGACAAGCGGATGCCCGATATCGCTCAGGCTTCGGATACGGAGTGCTCTGCCGGATAACGAGGGGGGCAAACACTCCGCGCCGGATCAGGACTGCAGGAACTCCGCCATCGCGTAGCCCATTTCCTTGAAGGTGACGGACGACATGTGGTTGCCGGGGATCTCGGCGTAGTGCCCATCAGGCAAAGCTGCGGCGAGATCCTGCGCGGAACCGTTGTCCTGATCGTCAGCCCCGCAGACGCACAATGCAGGCATCGTCACGCCGGCAATCGCCTCGGGCGGCGTATCGTCGACTGAACCGAGCAGCAGGCGCGCCGCGACGCGGTCGACCTTCATCGTCTTCATGAACGCTTGCGCCACGAACGCCGGGTCGCCGCGCTCGATGGTGCCGAAACGGTCAATGGCGTCCACGAAGTGCGCCGACCGCCGTGCCCAGCCGGCCAGACCGGAAAGCCCCATACCGCCCAGAATCAGCTTGCGCGGCGACAGCCCTGCCAGAACGCCCCGCACCGATGTCCGCGAGCCGAGCGAGAAACCGCCCAGATCGTAATCAGTCAGCCCCAGTTCGGCCACGAGCAGCTTCAGATCCTCGACCAGCACATCTTCGGGATAGAGGCGCGGATCATGCGGTGCCTCGCTGTCCCCGTGGGCGCGCAAGTCCGGCATGATCACCTCGAAACCGGAAGCGGCGAGGATTTGCGCATTTCCGTACTTGATCCAGTTGACGTGTGCGCTGGAAAACAGACCATGCAGCAACAGCACCGGGCGCCCTGCCCCGATAGTGTGCACGGCCAGCCGCGTACCGCCGAAACCTTCGATGTAATCCTTGCGCACTTCGCTCACTCGGGGACCTCCAGACCTGCCGCTTTCCAGCGCGAAGCGACACTCTCAGTCGTCGCGCTGTAATGGCGTGGCAAGTCCTTGGTATCCAGCCAGCTTTCATGCAAGCTTTCACAGCCCGCGTGGGCCACGGGCCGGAAAAAACCGGGCTCGTCGAAACTGCCCAGCGTCAGATCCATGTTGTCCGCGCTCTCAAGAAAATCGAAACCGAGCGGCGTTCCGCAATGCGAACAGAACGGCCGCAGCGCAATCGGCGAGCTCGCGTACCAGTCCGGCTCACGCTCCCAGAAAATGGAGGCCGACGGTAATTGCACGAAGGCCGCCGCGAAACCGCCCGTAGCCTTCTGGCACATGCGGCAATGGCACAAGTAGGCCTCGTCATTTTCGACTTGCGCGGTGTAGCGGATGCGGCCGCACTGACAGCCGCCAGTCATGGTTCTGGTCATGACCGGCAGGCTAGATCACCTGCCGGCATGGCGAAACCCTCAACCCTTCGCCTTTTCATCCCACTGGTCGAAAGCTTCGAGCGCCTGCGCGGCGTACATCGCCGAGGGCCCGGCCCCCATATAGACGGCGATCCCCATCGCCTCCGCCACTTCCTCGCGAGTCGCCCCCTGACGCTGCGCGGCTGAGGCATGATAGGTCACGCAAGGATCGCAGCGCACGGCCACCGATATCGCCAGCGCGATCAGTTCCTTGGTCTTGGTGTCAAGCGCGCCGGGTTCGAGCGCGGCCTTGCCCATCTCCGAAAACGCCTGCATCGGCCCCGGCGTGCTGCGCTTCAGCTCGCCTACGGCCGGGTTGAGCGTCTTGGCCATGTTGGGCCAGTCCTTGAAGTTGCTTTTGGACATCGGTTCGGTTCCTTTCACATCCGCCTTCCCGCAAAGGATGCCCCGGCTCCATGCGGCAGGTCAAATCTCTTTACGCCATGAAAAAAGGCCTCCGAAGCCCATGCCCCGGAAGCCTTTTTTCGATCTATGCCGGAATGCGGCGAAGCCGGTGTCAGCCCTTCTTGAGGTGACGGCGGCCCAGCAGTTCCGCGATCTGCACCGCGTTGAGCGCGGCGCCCTTGCGCAAGTTGTCCGAAACGCACCACAGCGCCAGACCGTTCTCCACGGTCGGGTCCTCGCGCACGCGGCTGACATAGGTCGCGCCGTCGCCCACGCATTCGATCGGGGTGACGTAACCGCCGTCCTCGCGCTTGTCGACGAGCATCACGCCCGGCGCCTCGCGCAGGATATTCTGCGCTTCCTCGGCAGAGACTTCCTTCTCGAACTCGATGTTCAGCGATTCCGAGTGGCCAACAAACACCGGCACGCGCACGCAAGTGGCCTGCAGCTTGATCTTGGGATCAAGGATCTTCTTGGTCTCGACCACCATCTTCCATTCTTCCTTGGTGGAACCATCGTCCAGGAAGACGTCGATGTGCGGGATCACGTTGAAGGCGATCTGCTTGGTGAACTTCTTCGGCTCGACCGGATCGCCCACGAAGATCGCGCGGCTCTGCTCGAACAGTTCGTCCATGCCAGCCTTGCCCGCGCCTGAAACCGACTGGTAGGTCGACACGACCACGCGCTTGATGCCGTAAGCATCGTGCAGCGGCTTGAGCGCCACGACCATCTGCGCGGTCGAGCAGTTGGGGTTGGCAATGATGTTGCGCGCCGTGTAGCCATCGATCGCGTCCGGGTTCACTTCCGGCACGATCAGCGGCACGTCCGGATCCATGCGGTAGAGCGACGAATTGTCGATCACCACGCAGCCCTGCGCGGCGGCCTTGGGCGCATAGATCGCGGTCGGGCCCGATCCAGCAGCGAACAGGGCAATGTCCCAGCCGGTGAAATCGAAATGCTCGATGTTCTTGACCTTGAGCATTTTGCCGGTTTCGCCGAACTCAATCTCGGTGCCCGTCGAGCGCGGCGAAGCCACCGCTGCGATCTCGTCGCAGGGGAATTCGCGCTCGGCGAGGATGTTGAGCATTTCGCGGCCGACATTTCCGGTCGCGCCGACGACGGCAACCCGGTAACCCATTCTTCTATCCTTCCAGCAATCTTCTTGCGCGCATCAAGGCACACAAACGCGGCCCGTTACAAGCTGGCGTGCCGCAACACAAGCGCGCATTAGCCTGGCCGCCAAGTCCTCAAAGGCCACCTACGGAAAAACCCTGAACACCCCCAGATGCGGATTTTTCACCTTAGCTTGCAAGAAAGGCCACATTATCCGGAATGGCAGATATGTTCTTTTCCAAAAAAAACCAATTCAACCCTGAAACAGCCGCTAGCGAGGCATTTTTCAATCTCTCGCCAGACGGCATGCTGGTCATGCGCGATGGTGTGTTCGTCGCCTGCAATCCTGCTGCGCAGCGTATCTACGATGCCCCGCGTGACCGGATCATCGGTTCGAACCCCGTCGCGTTTTCGGCCCCTGAACAAGGCGATGGCCGAAAATCGGAAATTCATGTCGGCGAACGGTTGCAGCAAGCCATGCGCGAAGGACATGCACGCTTCGAATGGCATAATCTCAAGGCCAACGGCACTCCCCTGCGCATCCTCGTAACGCTCATCCCGGCACGGATCGGCGGCGACGACGCTCTGCTGGTCCTCGTTCAGGATCTTGCCGAAACAGCGCAAGTGGTCGACACGCTTCGCAACAGCCTCGCCGATCTCGCCAAAGGCAACCTTGCCAACCGCATTACCGTTCCCTTTCGGGCAGACTACGAACTGCTGCGCAAAAGCTTCAATGAATCGCTCGATGCAATGGGCCGCACGATCGACACGGTATCGCAAGTGGCGACGAGCGTTCGGGCAGGCGCATCCGACATCGACGAGGCGACCCATCAACTTGCCGCACGGTCATCGCAGGCGACCAGCGTGCTGCGCGACACAACTGCGGCCATGAACCGCGTTACCGCCATGGTGCAGGAGACGGCCCAAGGGGCCGCCAATGTCTCGGCCTCGATCCGTCAGGCCGAACATGAAGCCACTGCCGGTGGAGAAATCGTCGACCGGGCCGTGGATGCCATGAACGCCATCGACCAGTCGTCGGAAGAAATCACGCAGATCATTTCGGTAATCGACGGCATTTCGTTCCAGACCAACCTTCTGGCACTCAATGCCGGCGTCGAAGCCGCCCGCGCGGGGGAAACCGGCAAGGGCTTTGCCGTTGTTGCGACGGAAGTCCGGGCCCTGGCACAGCGCTCCGCCGCTGCCGCGACCGAGATCAGCGCGCTGATCAACAAGAGCAGCGAACAGGTGAAGCAGGGCGTCGGACTGGTCGCCGAAACCGGCAAGATGCTGAAGCAGATTGCGGCACGCGTCACCGAGATCAACAGCCTTGCCGAAACCATTTCCCGGTCCGCCGAAACGCAGGCCCGGGAAATCGACAAGACCAGCAAATCGGTCACGCAAATCGACCAGATGCTCGATCAGAACAGCGCCATCGCTTCGGAAAGCACCTCCGCAGCGCAGCGTCTCGTCAACGAAGCTCAGGAACTGGCACAACTTGTCGCCCAGTTCACCACCGATCGATCGGCCACACACCAGAAACCCCAGCTTCGCCGGGTCGGCTAACGGCTAATCCTGCACTGTAATCTTTCCGAATAAGGCGGCGGTCCGCTACGGGACCGCCGCCTTATTCATCAGTGCGCCGTCGCAGAAGGCGCCGGATGGGGCGCAGGCGCCGCCGCCAGTTCGTCCGCCTCGGTCCACTCGATGGCTTCGAGCGGCTCCGTAAGCGCCTTGGCGAGAACTTCGTCGACGTGGCTGACCGGAATGATCTCCAGCCCCTGCTTCACGTTTTCCGGAATCTCCGCCAGATCCTTGCGGTTTTCCTCTGGAATGAGGACCGTGGTGATGCCGCCGCGCAATGCCGCCAGCAGCTTTTCCTTGAGTCCGCCGATCGGCAGCACCCGGCCGCGCAGCGTGACTTCGCCGGTCATGGCGACATCCTTGCGCACGGGAACCCCGGTCAGCGTCGAGACAATGGACGTGACCATGCCGATGCCCGCCGAAGGCCCATCCTTGGGCACTGCGCCTTCGGGCAGGTGGATGTGGATGTCCTTCTTGTTGAAAATGCTCGGCTTGATCCCGTAGGCGGGCGACCGGGCGCGCACGAAGCTCCAGGCAGTCGAAATCGACTCGTTCATCACATCGCCCAGCTTGCCCGTCGCCTTGATCGCGCCCTTGCCGGGAACCGTGACGCTTTCGATCGTCAGCAGTTCGCCGCCTACTTCGGTCCAGGCCAGGCCCGTGACCGCACCGACCTGATGCTCTTCCTCGCCCACACCGTGGCGGAACTTCCGCACACCGGCGAAGTCAGCGAGGTTGTCCGGCGTGATGACCACTTCGGTCGCCTTGCCTTCAAGAATCTGGCGCAGCGACTTGCGGGCCAGCCGTGCAATCTCGCGCTCCAGCGTACGCACGCCCGCCTCGCGGGTGTAGTAGCGGATCAGGTCGCGCAGGCCTTCTTCGGTGAGCGTGAACTCGCCCTTCTTGAGCCCGTGCGCATCGATCTGCTTGGCGATCAGGTGCCGCTGCGCAATCTCGACCTTCTCGTCCTCGGTGTAGCCTTCGAGCCGGATGATCTCCATGCGGTCGAGCAGCGGCTGCGGCAGGTTGAGGCTGTTCGCGGTGCACACGAACATCACGTCGGACAGATCGATGTCCAGCTCCAGATAGTGGTCCTGGAACTTGGCGTTCTGTTCGGGATCGAGCACTTCGAGCAGGGCCGATGCCGGATCGCCGCGGAAGTCCTGACCGAGCTTGTCGATTTCGTCGAGCAGGAACAGCGGGTTCGACTTGCCCGCCTTCTTGAGGTTGGTGACGATCTTGCCCGGCAGCGAGCCGATATAGGTACGGCGGTGGCCGCGAATCTCGGCCTCGTCGCGCACGCCGCCCAGCGACTGGCGGATGAACTCGCGCCCGGTCGCCTTGGCGATCGACTTGCCCAGCGAAGTCTTGCCCACGCCCGGCGGGCCGACGAGGCACAGGATCGGCCCCTTCAGCTTGTTGGTGCGTGCCTGCACCGCCAGATACTCGATGATCCGGTCCTTGACCTTGTCGAGCGCGTAGTGATCGGCATCGAGGATGTCCTGCGCCGCCGAAATGTCGCGCTTGAGCTTGCTCTTCTTGCCCCAGGGCAGGCCGAGCAGCACGTCGAGGTAATTGCGGATGACCGTCGCTTCGGCGCTCATCGGCTGCATCGACTTGAGCTTCTTGAGCTCGGCCGTAGCCTTTTCACGCGCTTCCTTGGAAAGCTTGGTCTTCTCGATCTTGTCCTGCAGCTCCTGGAGCTCGTTGGCTTCCTCGCCATCGCCGCCGCCGAGTTCGGACTGGATCGCCTTGAGCTGCTCGTTGAGGTAGTACTCGCGCTGGGTCTTTTCCATCTGCCGCTTCACGCGGCCACGGATCTTGCGCTCGACCTGCAGAACGCCGAGTTCGCCTTCCATGAAGGAATAGACCATTTCCAGCCGCTTGAGCGGATCGGGTTCGGACAGCACGGCCTGCTTGTCCGACACCTTGGCGGACAGTTGCGCGGCCACCGTATCCGCCAGCTTGGCCGCGTCCTCGATGTCGCCGAGCTGATCGCCGGCATCCTGGCTCAGCTTCTTGTTGAGCTTGGCGTATTCGTTGAACTGCTCGACCACCGAACGCATCATCGCCGAGACTTCGGTGCCTTCCGCTTCAAGCGGGGCAATGGTCTCGACTTCGGCGACCAGCATCTCGCCATCGTCGGTCTGCTCGGCCCGCAGCGATTCCAGACGGGCGCGGTCCTGCCCCTCGACAAGCACCCGCACAGTGCCGTCCGGCAGCTTGAGCAGCTGCAGCACACTGGCAATCACGCCGGTATCGTAGAGATCATCGCGATCCGGATCGTCGCAGCCGGGATCGAGCTGGGCGAGCAGGAAGATATCCTTGTCGCCCGCCATGGCCGCCTCAAGCGCGGCCACCGACTTTTCGCGGCCGACGAACAAGGGCACGACCATGCCGGGAAAGACGACAATGTCGCGAAGCGGAAGAAGCGGTAACAGGTTCACAGGTATTTCCATATTCCAAAGCGCGCCCATGCACACAGGGACGGATCGCGGATTGTTCGAAATATGGTGACACCGCCAGCCCAGCGCAATGGTGCAGCCCGGCCCAATTGTGGATGCCTTTCCCGGCGTTCGTTGTCACACGATGGAAATATGACACTTTTGTGAATATTTCTAAATAAATTCAGTCAGTTAGACTCACATATTATCAACGATTCCCGCTTATTGAGCCCCCATGCCAGCGCACGAACGCCGGCATGGGGAGCGCAACGGTTATGTTCGGTACTGTGAGTAAACACGCCAGCCGGCTTCTCGGCCTGGTCTTCAGGTCTTTTGAACGGCGCCTGATTCTGGCGATCTCGCTGATCATCGCCTGTACCTTCGGCCTTCAGGTCGTCTCACAGAACCGCGCCCTCGCCCTGCGCCGCGAAAGCGGGGAATTGCAGGCCACGATCAGCATGGCCGAGCACAGCGCCCAATTGATGAAGCAGGTCCTGCGCTTCCGCATCGAGGCCAACGACATGGACGGCGCGCCTGCCGGAAACGCAGGGCAAGAGGTCGATGCCCTGACCGATGCCGCCATGAGCATCGGGGAAACAGTCAACGCCATGCGCATGGATGCGCCCGGCATGTTCGACTGGACCGCGCAGCGCAATACGTTCGGCAACCTCGACCAGGTCATCGCCGCAGTAACGGCGGGCGGCAAGGCCAAGCGCCAGGCGCTTGAAGAGGTCGACCACATGCTCGCATCGGCCGTGCACCTGCAGGAACAGGCCGAGCGTCGCCGCGACAGGGCCTATGCCAATCTGGAGAGATCGACCCGGCAATGGTTCGAGCGCGTGTCCACGATCGGCATCGTGACGCTGCTGCTTGCCGCGATCATCCTGTGGGACCTGTGCAGCAATATCCTGCCCGCGCTGCGCCGGATGCACGGCGCCCTGCGCCGTCTGGCAGATGGCGATCTCGACCTTGCCGTCGAGCGCTTCACCCTGCACGAGCTGCGGCCGCTCGCCCATGCGCTCGAAACCTTCCGCCGCAATGCCCTGGCCGTGCGCGACCTCGCGTTCACCGATCCGGCTACCGGCCTGCCCAACCGCCGCGCCTTCATCGATGCCGCCACGCGCCGTATGCGCGACACGGCAACGCCGAACGGCGACTTCGTGGCCGTCTTCGACATCGACCGGTTCAAATACGTCAACGACGATTATGGCCATGCCGTGGGCGACACGCTCGTCCAGCTCATCGGCGAGCGCGCCCGCACTCTGCTCGGCGACGATGCCTTGGTCGCCCGCATCGGCGGCGACGAATTCGCCGTCTATCTGCAGTGCAAGGACGGCGAGACGCCGGCAACCCTGTGCAGCAGGCTCGCCGCCGAAGTGCGCAAGCCCTTCGATTTCGATGGCTTTTCGATCGCCGTCACCATCTCGCTGGGCTATATCGAACGCAGCGAAGGGCACGGCGACGACATTACCGTGCTGATCTCCAAGGCCGATCTCGCCCTCTATGCCTCCAAGCGCGGGGGCCGCAACCGGGCCACGGGCTTCACCGGAGATCTGGAGGAAGCGCGCAATCTGGACCGGATGCTCGAACGCGATCTGGCCCGCGCCCTGTCGAGCGGCGAACTGCGCATGGTCTATCAGCCGATCTATGCCGTGAGCGACCATGCCAGCGAAGTGGAAGCCCTGGTCCGCTGGCGGCATCCGGAGCTCGGCGAAGTCTCCCCCGCCAAGTTCATTCCCGCCGCCGAACGCTCCGGCCGGATGCCGCAACTGGGCGCCTGGATCATCGAGCGCGCCTTGTCCAATCTCACGCAGTGGCCGGAGCTGTCGATGAGCATCAACCTCTCGCCGCTTCAACTCCAGCAGGATGGCTTCGTCGCCTTTCTGCTCGAACGGTGCCGGATGCACGCCATCCTGCCGCACCGCATCATTCTGGAAGTGACTGAGACGGTCTCTATCGAACGCAACACGCGCGCGCTGCTGACGCTTGAACTTCTGCGCAATGCCGGCTTCCGCATCGCGCTCGACGATTTCGGAACCGGCTATTCTTCGCTTTGCATGATGAAGACGTTCCGCTTCGACCGGCTCAAGCTCGACCGTTCGCTGGTCAAGGATATCGAGGCAGACGCCACGTCACGCGCCGTGTTCGACGCGGCTGTGCAGATGGCCCGGCAGATCGGCGCGGAAGTGGTGGCCGAAGGCGTGTCGGAAGGCCTGCTCGTCAAATCCGCCAGCGAAGCCGGCTGCACGCATCTGCAGGGCTTCCACCTCAGTATGCCGGTAGAAGCCGAAGCGATCGAGGCGCTTTATGCGGAGAGCACCAAGGCTCTCCACGCCGAAGCAGGCGAGCGGGCCAACAAGGCACGGGAAAGCGCCGCCGCCTGAGCTTCGGCGACCGGGCTCAGAACGGCAGCTTGAAGCCCGGCGGCAGGCCCATGCCCTGCTGCGCCTTGGCCAGTTCCTCGTTGGCGACGGAATCGGCCTTGACCCGCGCATCGTTGTAAGCGGCGGCGACGAGATCCTCCAGGATCGCCTTCTCGGACGGCTGCATCAGGCTGTCATCAATCGCAACGCCGATAACGCGGCCCTTGGCCGAGCAGCGGATCTTGACGAGACCGCCGCCGGACAGGCCTTCGACCTCCAGCTGGTCAAGCTTGCCCTGCGCTTCGGTCATCTGCTTCTGGATGGTCTCGGCAGCCTGCTGCGCCGCCTGGATCATCTCTTCCATCGACTTCATTTCAACGTCTCCAATTGCGTGACCCGCCGCCGACAGCGGTCGGGCGGTCATCTTCGATCAGTTCGGCATCGGGAAAAGCGGCCAGCGTGGCTTCCACCAACGGCGATCTGCGCACCGCCTGGCTGTCAGCCGCCTTTTCCGCTTCTGCCTGTTCCACCAGCGTGGGCGTGCCTTGAGCGTTCACCCGCTCCACTTGCCAGCGTTCGCCCGTCGCTTCCTGCAGACTGTTGCGAATCAGGCCGGTGATATCCTCGTTGAAACCCGGCGGCTGCGAATAGCGCAAGAGCCCGGCGCCGAGTTCGACCACCCGCACCTGCATCCGCAGGACGTTGGCGGCCACATGCTGATGCGCATGTTCCACATCCTCGACCAGCGCTTCCCACCGGGGCGCAACGGATGCCGCTGCCGAGGGCGTACTTCCCGCCGTACCGCCGCTTTCGGATACCGGCGCAGCGGCCGGAGCCCGCGCGGCGATATCCTCCAGCTTCTTCACCAGCGATCCCGGATCGGGCATGTCGGACGCGTGCATGATCCTGAGCAGCGCCATCTGCGCCGCCACCAGCGGATCGGGCGCGGAGCGGACCTCATCATGCCCTTTCAGCAGCAATTGCCACAGGCGATGGAGCTGCCCCGCCTTCAGAGCCTTGGCCCAGGCCTCTATCGCCTCGCGCTCTTCAGCCGAAGGCGCGTCGGCCGCGCCGCTGACCTGGGCCACGGCAATCCGATGGGCAAGCTCCATCAGCCCGCGCATCATCGCGATCGGCTCGACGCCCAGCGCGAACTGATGCGCCACCAGTTCGAGCAGGTCCGCGCCCTTGCCATCGAGAATGGCCGTGAACAGCTTGCGCTGCACCGACTTGTCGGAGAGGCCGAGCATGTCGCGAACCTTGTCGGCCCGCACCTTGCCCTCGCCATCGAGATCGGCATGGGCGATCGCCTGGTCGAGGATCGAGAGGCCATCGCGCACCGATCCCTCGGCCGCGGCGGCCACCATCGACAGTGCCTCTTCCTCCGCCTCGACGCCTTCCTTGCCGCAGACCATGGCAAAGTGGTCCGCCAGCATCGGCGTCGGGATGCGGCGCAAGTCGAAACGCTGGCAGCGTGACAGCACCGTCACTGGCAGCTTGTCGACTTCGGTGGTGGCGAACAGGAACTTCACATGCGCAGGCGGTTCCTCAAGTGTTTTCAGCAAGGCATTGAATGCATTGCGAGACAGCATGTGAACTTCGTCGATGATGTAGATCTTGTAACGCGCCGAAACGGCGGCATAGCGCACGGCCTCGATGATCTCGCGCACGTCGTCCACGCCGGTGTGGCTGGCGGCGTCCATCTCGATCACGTCGATATGGCGGCCCTCGGCAATCGCCACGCAAGGCTCGCATTGGCCGCAAGGATCGATCGTCGGCCCGCCCTGCCCGTCCGGGCCGATGCAATTGAGTGCCTTGGCGATCAGGCGCGCGGTCGAAGTCTTGCCGACACCGCGCACGCCGGTCATCAGGAAGGCATGAGCCAGCCGGTCCCGCTTGATCGCGTTGGCCAAGGTCTGGACCATGGCTTCCTGCCCGATCAGTTCACCGAACGTCTGCGGACGGTATTTGCGAGCCAGCACGCGATAGGGCTGTGCAGACGTTCCGGCAGGAGCCGGTGCGGCAGCGGGCGCTGCTGCAGGCTGCTGTACGGGCGCCGCGGTCTCGCCGAACATGGCCGACTGTCCTGCCGCTTCCCCTTCGGCTGCGGCCGGTTGCGGGGCGGGCATCGCAGGTGCGGGATCGCCGAACATCGACGATTGCCCCGCCGCCTCAAGATCGGCAGCGCTGGGCGCGGCCTCTTCCTTCTCCCCATTTTCCCAGGGAGGGGAATCGCCGAAAGTATCGCGTGAATCGTCCATCGTTTCGCAAACTAGGGCTCAAACGCGATCAGGTCACGCCCGAGATGGGGGTTATGCGCGGCGATGTAGGGTAAAGGAGCCGGCCGACCCGCCGCAACCCGTTGTGGCTGCTTCCTTCCGGACCTGACCAGGTTGGCGGACGCAAGCGTCCGACCGACTCCCGGGCCGCCATATGGCGAGAGCATTGCCGTTTGTCCAGCCCTGCGGCCGGACAAACACGCTCAGCGGAAATTGTCGGCGTAAGCCTGGATCTTCAGGCGGCGCGGCGGCGTGGCGTGAACTTCGGCCTCGATGCCATAGCGTGCGGCATAGGCCTTGGCCTCGTCCGCCGTCGGGAACTTGAGCACCACCTGCTGCTGCGTGTCGCCAGAACCGGCCCAGCCCATCAGGGGATCGGGCTTCTTGGCTTCGGCGGGCTCAAATTCGAGGATCCACTGGGCCAGCAGTGCCTTGCCGGACTGCATGGCGTTCTTCGGGCGTTGATAGATGCGTGCGCTCATGGACGAGCGCTTTGCTCCCGAATCAGGCCGGAAATCAAGCCGAAATCACTTTCCTTTCGACGCCTCGAACGCATTGCGGGTCTTGAGGCTGGGATCTTCGGTCCAGGGTTCATCCGGCCAGCGGTGCCTGGGATAGCGGCCTTTCATGTCGCGCTGCACATCGCGCCACGATCCGCGCCAGAAACCGGGCAGATCGCGCGTGGTCTGGATCGGCCTTCCCGCGGGCGAAGTCAGCTTGAGCAGCAGCGGCTGCGGCGGCTGGCCGAAAGTGGGATGCCGGTCGAGCCCGAACAGTGCCTGCACGCGCACTTCGACGCTGGGGCCGCCTTCGTCCTCGTAATCGATCGCGTGCGCCGTTCCGGCCGGGCTGCGGAATTCGGCCGGGGCGAGCTTCTCCAATGCCTGCTGGTCCTCCCAGGTCAGGCGGGCGCGCAAGGCCTCATGCAAGGCTCCCTTGTCGATCGCGTCGAGTCGGCGCCCCAGCAAGGGGCCAAGCCAGACATCAGCCTCGGCCAGCAGCGCTTCGTCAGAAAGGGCCTCGATCCCGGCATAGCGGGCACGGCGCAGCAGCGAGAGGCTGGACTTGCCGAAAGGCACCAGCGCCAGCCCCTTGTCGCGCACGCGGCCCAACAAAAAGGCCCGGATCGCATCCGGATCGGGCGAGGGATCGGGCCCGCTTGCCAGCGTGATCGCCCCCAGACGCCGTTCGAGCCGCGCCTCGACGCGTCCCTCATCCTCATTCCAGCGCAGGACCGAACGCCGCGCGATCATGTCGCCCAGCCATTGCTCCACTTCGCCCGGTTCGAGCGAAGCGCCGGACAGGATCCGCGCCCCTTTCGCCTGCCCCTGCGCGTCGCCGATCACCATCCACTCGCGCGCGGCGAGCGGCGATGCCGGATCGAGCACATAACCCCTGCCTCCGGCGGACAGCCACGTCTCGCCCGACGAGTCGCGGCGGCGTGCGATCATGTCCGGGCGCCCCATCGTCAGCAGCACACCAACAGGGACGTCCTCCACCGCTTCCCGGTCCGCAGCCAGTGCCCGCGCCCGTTTGGCCCAGCCTGCAGCCAGCTTGCGCGATGCCTCGGCCCGTGCCGAACGATCGCCTGCCCAGCGCGAGAGGCGCTGCGCCAGATCGTCGCTGCGCCCGCCCAGCCCGCGTTCCTGCAGCAGCAGGGCCAGCTTCGCCGCTTCCCCTTCCGCGCCGAAACGGGCCGCGCGCAGGATCATCGCCGCCTGCGCCGGGTCCATCGGCAGACTGGCGACCTTGCGGCCGAAATCCGTGATCCGTCCCGCCGCGTCGAGCGCTCCGAAAGCTTCCAGTTCCTTATGCGCAGCCTCCAGCGCGGGCGCCGGCGGCGGATCGAGCCAGGCCATCGCAGCGGGATCGCTATTGCCCCATTGCGCCAGAGAGAGCGTCAGCGGCGCAAGATCGCTGGTGGTGATTTCGGGCGGATCGAAAGCTGGCCGCCCGGCATGAGCAGCCTCTTCCCAAAGGCGGTAGGCCGTGCCCGGTCCCTGACGGGCCGCACGCCCGGCCCGCTGCCCGGCCGAAGCCTGGCTCGCCCGGTGCGTGACAAGCCGGGTAACGCCAGCGGCCTTGTCGTACTCGGCCCGGCGGGACAGGCCGCTGTCCACGACTACAGAAACGCCGTCCAGCGTCAGCGAGGTTTCGGCAATGGCGGTCGCCAGCACCACCCGGCGGCGGCCTTCGGGATCGCGGCGGATCGCGGCGCGCTGCGCGGCCGGTTCGCATTGCCCATGAAGCGGCAGCACCAGCGCTTGCGGAAGCTTTTCCGCGAGCCGCCCGGCCACCCGCTCGATCTCGCGGACGCCGGGAAGAAACGCCAGCACATCGCCCTGCTGCTCACGCCAGGCGGCAAGGATGGCCGATGTCACCGCATCCTCGATCCGCTGGTCCGGACTGCCGCCCAGCCAGCGGATGTCCAGCGGCCAAGCCTTGCCCGCGCTCTCGATCACCGGCGTGCTTTCCCCCAGCAGCCGGGCGAAGCTCGAACCGTCGATCGTCGCGGACATCACCACCAGCCGCAGGTCCTCGCGCAGCACCTCGCGGCACTCGATGGCCAGTGCAAGACCAAGGTCGCTGTCGAGATGACGCTCGTGCGCCTCGTCGAAGAGCACGGCGGAAACGCCGCTCAATTCGGGATCGGACAGGATCGTCGAAACGAAGATCGCCTCGGTCATGACGACGACACGGGTCCGCGTGGAACGGCGCGTGTCGAGGCGCGTGACATAGCCGATCGTCTCCCCTGCCTTTTCCCCCAACTGCTCGGCCATCCGCTCGGCGGCCGCACGGGCTGCGACACGGCGGGGGGACAGCAGGATCACGGTTCCGCTGCACCACGGCTCCGCCAGCAGCGCGGGAGCGACGGCCGTCGTCTTGCCCGCGCCCGGCGGTGCAATCAGCACGGCACCGGTCCGCTCACGAAGAGAATGAAGCAGATCGGCAAGAACAGCGTGGATAGGAAGATCGGTCACCCGTGCCCTTTAGGGGCAGAACCGTCTCCGCGAAAGCGCTTCGCTCCCGAAAGAAAGGCGAAGAAAGATGCAAGGACACATTCACCTTTCTTTCGGCATTTGGCAGCATGGCAGAACTGCCATCCACGCTTCTTCAACATTTCTTCCGTAACGAGAGCACGGAAGACTATTGATCTCCGCCAAGAAAGCTCAAATACCCTGACGATGAACCGGGCCGGTCAACATCCTCTTCCAGTTGCGCAATACCTGCGGCTGCGGGAACAAATTCCTGCGCTTTATGGACTGTTGTCTGTAAACGCCGCCGTCCTGGCCTATACCCATCGCCACTTGGCGCCAGGGCCGCTGGTTCTCACCATTCCAGCCATCATGATCACCGTGTGCATGATACGCATGCTGGTATGGATGCGGCCGGTTTCCGCAAAGGACCTCGACGTGACGCTGGTGCAGCCCCGCCTCCGGCGCACGGTGCTTCTCGCCATGGTCCTGTCCGTCGCCTATGTCTGCTGGGCCCTGATGCTGGACCAGTACGGCGGCCCTTACGAGCACGGCCATGTCGCGATCTTCGTCGCGGTAACGGTTCTGGGATGCGTTTTCTGCCTCACCTTTCTCCCGCTCGCAGCCCTGCTCGTGGCGGTATGCGTCCTCGGCACCTTCCTCGTTTACTGCTTCCTGCAGAAGACCGAAGTTCTGGTGGCCATAGCGCTGAACATCTCGCTGGTCACAGCCGTCGTGCTGAAGATCCTCCGCGATTATTACGAATCGTTCGTCAGCCTCGAAAAATCCCAGCGCGAATTGCAGGATGAGCGGCGGCAAGCCCACAGTCTCAGTGAAGAAAACGCCCGTCTGGCACAGACGGATTCGCTGACAGGCATGCCCAACCGGCGCTATTTCTTCGCCACGCTGGAAGGGCTGCTCGAACGCACGCAGCTGGAAGAGACTTTCACGATCGGCCTGATCGACCTCGATCGCTTCAAGCCCATCAACGACACCCATGGCCACGCCCACGGCGACCGCCTTCTGCAAGTCATTGGCCAGCGCATGATGAACCTGTGCCCCGACAATGCGATCGTGGCTAGGCTGGGCGGCGACGAGTTCGGGCTGATCGTGATGGATAGCCCGAAGGGCGCAGAACGTATCGCCCAAACGCTGTGCCGGGCGGTTCAGGAACAGGTCCGGATCGGCGATGTTCTGGTCTCGGTCGGCTGTTCGGCAGGCCTTGCCGTCTATCCCGAAACCGCGACCAGCGCCGATCTGCTGTTCGACCGGGCCGACTTCGCGCTCTATCATGCCAAAAAGGAGAAGCGCGGCCAATGCGTGCGCTTCTCCGACAAACTCGAATATCTGATCCGTTCCGAGCAGGCCATCGACGCAGCCTTGCACAGTGCCGATCTGACGACCGAACTGTCGCTCGTCTATCAGCCGATCGCTGCAACCGAGAGCCTCGAAACGATCGGCGTGGAATGCCTGGCCCGCTGGGCCTCGCCCACTCTCGGCAACGTGTCGCCAGAGCTTCTGATCGCCTCGGCCGAACGCGCGGGACGAGCACGGGAAATAGCCCTGATCCTGTTCGACTCAGCGCTCGACACGCTTCGGCAGTTGCCCGCGTCGCTGCGCATGTCGTTCAACCTGTCCGGCCACAATCTGTGCGATAGCGATACGATCACCGCACTTCTGGAACGCCTTGCAGCATCGGAATGCGATACGAGCCGCCTGCTCTTCGAAATCACCGAGACCTCGCTCATCACCGACATCGACGGTGCCGAGGCTGCCCTGCAGCGGCTGCGCGATACCGGCGCACGCATTGCCCTCGATGATTTCGGAACCGGCTATTCGAGCTTGTCCTCGCTTCACAAGCTGCCGCTCGACATGGTGAAGATCGACCGCAGTTTTTCCGCACGCCTGGGCGATGCTTCCGGACGGCGGCTCATCACCGCGATCCGCAACCTCGCCCGTTCGCTGTCGCTGGAATGCGTGATCGAAGGGATCGAGACCGAAGATCAGCTCATCAGCGCCCGCCTCGCAGGCTTCGCGCTGGCACAGGGATACTTCATCGCGCGCCCCATGAGCCTGCCCTCCCTGCTCGCCCGCATCCAGGAGAATTCAGCCGCCCGGTGGAGCGCGGCCTGACGGCTCGCCGCAAGGTTCAGCCGGCGGCCGAGCCCTTCACGCCATAGTCGATCCGGATCCGGACCCAGGTGCCCAGCTGCGGCTTTCCATTGATACGCGGCGGAATGACCTGAAACTGCCAGGCCGCATCCAGCACGGCGCGGCCGAACCCGGAACCGCGCGGGGATTCGCCGAGGATCTGGCAATTATCGACCTTGTAGTGCTCCAGCGTTTGGCAGGCGATCATCCCCCACCCCTGGCGCGGCGCACTGGCAGGCAAATAGCCGCCAAGTTGCGCATCGGTCGGCTCCCGGAACCAGTCGGCATTGTAGAGGATTGCCCCGCCGGGGCCTTCGCCCGGTCCGTAAACCGCTCCGCCGCCCGCAGGTGCGCTGTTGCCGGCGTGCCGCATACCGCCGATGTCTGCCGCGGCCATGTCGGCGCTGGACATCTTGAGGAACGTGAAGGCCGGCTTTTCGGCAGCGGCAGGCTGCTCGACAGGCGGCACAGGCACTTTCACCTGCGCTTCCTGCTGGACCGGCTTGCGCGATTCCCGCTTTTTTTCCTGCGTGGTCTTTTTCTGGGCTTTCTGGCCCGCATCCTGATTGTTGCCGGTGACATCGAACGTCATCGGATTCTTCTGCTTTTCCAGCCGGGGGGCAACTTGCGTCTGATAGATCGCCACCAGCAGCGCGAGCACGATGATCGCCGCCGAAAGCAGCGTGGAAACCAGGCGTTGACGGGGCGACCCGGGTTGATAACCCGCCGTCACTCGATCGGAGTCGAAGTGCATCACACCGCTGAATAAGTGAGCCCGGGTTTCACTGCAATTACGGCCTTGTTGCAGAGGCAAAGACGAGGCCGTCACGACAGCACTCAGTAGCGGCGCGCCACCACGAATTCGACGGCTTCGGCCATGGCGGAACGAGCCTCGCCCGCAGGGAACCCGGCAATCGCGTCAATGGCGCGCTGTGCATATAGACGAGCCCGCTCGCGGGTTGCCTCGACACAGCCGTGACGGTTGATCAGTTCCACCGCGTGCGCAAGGTCCTCGTCCTCGGTGCGGAAACCGGCGATGGCTTCTTCCCAGAACTTGCGCTCCTCAGCGTTGCCACGGGCATAGGCCAGGATTACCGGCAAGGTCATCTTGCCTTCGCGGAAGTCATCGCCCTTGTCCTTGCCCGATTCGGACGCATCGGAATCGTAATCGATGGCATCGTCGACAAGCTGGAAGGCAATGCCCAGATTGCGGCCGAAGGAATCGAGCGCCATTTCCTCAGCCTCGCTCTTTTCGGCCACCACGGCAGAAATGCGAGTGGCAGCGGCAAACAGCGCGGCGGTCTTGGAACCGATGATCTGGAGGTAATGTTCTTCGGTCGTCTCGATCTTGCGCTGGGCGGTCAGCTGATCGACCTCACCCTCGGCAATGATGCTGGCGGCTTGCGAGAGGATCTTCAGGACCTTCAGGCTGCCGTCCTCTACCATCAGTTCGAACGAGCGGGTAAACAGGAAGTCCCCCACCAGCACGGCGGCCGGATTGCCGTACACGATGTTCGCGGCCGCCTTGCCCCGGCGCAGATCGGACCCGTCGACAACGTCATCGTGAAGCAGCGTTGCCGTGTGAAGGAACTCCACCGCCGCTGCGAGCTTGTGGTGGCGCGTGCCCTGATAACCGCACAGTTCCGCCCCGGCGACTGTCAGCATCGGGCGCATGCGCTTGCCGCCGCCCGAGATCAGGTGCCCGGCGAGCGCCGGAATCAGCGGAATCTCGCTTTGCATCCGGTCCAGGATGACGGAATTGACGCTGTTCATGCCAGCAGCGGTCAGCGCCAGCATGGGAGCGAGGGAAGGCTGCGACCTGCGGGAACGCAGGGTAATAACGTCTGCACTCATCGTCCCGCGCATTGCGCGCTGATCGCCTGCAACGCAAGCGCAAACGCCATCGGCAAGGCAAACAGTCCTGCTGGCAGACAGCCAGAACCCGTGCTAGCGGGACCACACGATGACCCAGGACACACCCGCCACCGATCCCGTTCTCGCCGGCTTCCGCTCAAGCATCGACAATATCGATGCCGCGCTGATCCATATCCTGGCCGAGCGTTTCCGCATCACCCAGGCCGTGGGCGCCTACAAGGCCGAGCACGACCTGCCCGCCTCGGACCCGAGGCGCGAGGAGCGGCAGATCGCCCGCTTGCGCAAACTGGCCGAAGACGCCCATCTCGACCCCGACTTCGGCGAGAAGTTCATCCGTTTCGTGATCGACGAAGTGATCCGCCATCACGAACGGGCGAAAGCGGGCTGACGGAACGGCCAGCCCGCGGGCGGCCGCATCACTCCTCGACGAGATCCTGCAGCTTGCTCAGCAGCGTCTGGATGCGAGTGGCCGCCTCGGTGAACGTCGTCACGTCCTCGCGGTTGTTGTTGCCGCGCGCTTCCTTGGCGGCTTCGACATAGCCTTCCATATCGGCCTCAAGGGCGTCGACCAGCATTTCGATCTCGTCGGCGGTCAAGGAAAGGGAGATGGTGTCGGTCATGGCTGCTCCTTGGAATTCTTCGGGGCGTCCCATGAGGATCCCGCGGCCGTTCCGCAACCCGTTTCGTGCCGCTTGTCCCCGGCCAGTCAGGCCACTGCGCGCGGCAGCCGGAGCTTGACCAGAAGCCCGCCCAAGTCCTCACTTTCGTCCAGCGCCACGGTGCCGCCATAGATTTCAACGACATCGCGCACGATGGCTAGGCCCAGCCCGGTGCCCGGCTTTCCGGTATCGAGCCGCGCGCCGCGATCGAAGATGCGCACCCGCTCGGCCTCGGGAATACCCATGCCGTCGTCCTCGATCCAGATCTCGCAGAACCGGTCCGACTTCTCGCCCGCGTCAACGGTCACGAAGACACTGCCGCCGCCGTACTTCGCCGCGTTCTCGATCAGGTTGCCGAGCAGTTCTTCGAGGTCCTGCTTTTCCAGCGCCACTGCCGCCCCGTGATTGCCGTCGAGGTCGAAGCGCGTATCCTCGTAAAGCCGCTCGACCGCGCGCAGCACGGCTTCCAGGCTCGGCCAGACTTCCGCGCGTGACATGCCCGCCGCGCGCCGCCCGACCGCACGGGCGCGGGCCAGATGGTGATCGACCTGGCGGCGCATCACCGCCGCCTCGCGAATGACGGTGTCGGGAAGATCGGGCGCCCTGGCGGTCGCCGCGTTCATCACCACGGTCAGCGGCGTCTTGAGCGCATGGGCAAGATTGCCCGCATGGGTCCGCGCTTCTTCGGCCTGCCGCTCAGTATGGGCGAGCAGCGCATTGAGTTCCTCGACCAGCGGCTCGACTTCCTGCGGCAGCGGCTCGGTCACGCGCGCGGCGCCGGTGGTGCGCAGTTTCTGGATCGCCCGGCGCACATGGCGCAGCGGAAACAGGCCGTACCAGGTCTGCATTCCCGCCATCAGCAGCAGGCCAAAGCCGAGCGCGACGAAGCTGTAGATCAGGATCGAGCGGATCATCTTGATCTGCTGGTTGAGATCCTTGCGGCTCGCCGCGACCGTGAACATCCACTTGGTATTGCTGCCGGGCAGGATGATCGAACGTTCCATCACCCGCAGCGGTTCGCCTGCAAACTCATTGCTGTCATAGACATGAGGCTGCGCGTCGAAATGATCTTCCGGCACGTCGAGGCTGCGGTCCCACAGCGAGCGCGAAGGGAAGTCCTCATGCCCCTTGCCCCGGATCTGCCAGTAAAGGCCGGAATTGGGCTCCAGGAAACGCTGGTCGCCCAGCGGCCGGATGAAGAACACTTCACCGTCCGGCCCGATCTCTGCCGAGCCGATCATGCCGGTGAGCATATAGCCAAGCTGCTCGTCGAAATTGCGCGTGACAAGGCCGGTCAGCGTATGGTCGAGCGCCAGCCCGCCCACCAGCAGCAGGACCGAAATCCAGCCCGCCGCGATCAGCATCATGCGCCGGGCGAGCGACCCGGTATGGGTAGGCGCGGGACTGCGCGCTTCCGCAGCCGGAGCCGGCGCCTCTACGGGCGCGACGTCCGGCCCGGCCGGCGCCTCAGCCGCGCGGGGCGTCGGCGGGATCGTCGAGACTGTAGCCAAGGCCGCGGATCGTCGTGATGACATCGGCACCCAGCTTCTTGCGGATGCGCGTGACGAAGACCTCGATCGTGTTCGAATCGCGGTCGAAATCCTGATCGTAGATGTGCTCGATCAGCTCGGTGCGGCTGACCACCTTGCCCTTGTGGTGCATCAGGTAGGACAGCAGCTTGTATTCCTGCGCGGTCAGCTTGACCGGCTCGCCGGCCAGCGTGACACGGCCCGAACGGGTATCGAGCCGCACGTCGCCCGCCGTCAGTTCGCTGGAGGTATTGCCCGAAGCGCGGCGGATCAGCGCGCGCAGGCGGGCAATCAGCTCCTCGGTCTGGAACGGCTTGGCGAGATAATCGTCGGCCCCGGCATCGAGGCCCGCCACCTTGTCCGACCAGCTGTCGCGCGCGGTCAGCACCAGGACCGGGAAATTGCGCCCTTCCTTGCGCCACATGCCGAGCACGGTCAGCCCGTCGATCTCGGGCAGGCCCAGATCGAGCACTACGGCATCGTATTCTTCGGTCGAGCCCAGGAAGTGCCCGTCCTCGCCATCGGTGGAGAGGTCCACGGCATAGCCGGTCTGCTCCAGCGTGGTCTTGAGCTGGTTGCCCAGAGTGGGTTCATCCTCGACGATCAGGATGCGCAATTCAGGTCTCCCTTAAAGAACCCGGCTGAAATGGGCCGAAACCCGGTGAGCGTCAAGCGAGGCAGCTTAACGGGATTGGCCGATGATGCGCCCGGTGCGGGCATCGACATCGACGAAATAGACTTTCCCGTCTTGAATGAACTTGAGCCGGTAAGCCATTGCTGCGGAATCATAATCCGGCCCGAGGTACTGCTTGCCGGACATGCGCGGCAGCACGATCTGCTCGATCTGCCGGATCGAGAGGATATTGCCCGCCTTGCGCTCCTTGCGCGCCTCGCCCTGTTCGCCGCCGTTGTCCGCATAGACATGGACGGGAAGCGATGCCGCGCCGAGCGCAAGCACCGAAAGCGCGGTCAAAGGGGCAAGAAGCTTTTTCATCACAGTCTGGGTGCCTAAGCTTGGGGCGTTGAACAAGTCCTGAATGTGGCCGGAAGGTGGCAGACAGGTTTGCCTGTTGCCGATTTCCCACGCTCCAAAGCCGCCGGCGCGTTTCCCGCGCCCCGCTTGCAGCCCCCCGCCCGCCCCTGTAGGGCGCCGCGCATGGCAATCGCACCGATCCTCAGCTGGGAAGGCCTCGGCCTGATCCAGGGCTCCGGATGGCTCTTCCGGGGCCTCGACATCAATATCGCCCCGCGTGACCGGCTGGCCCTGATCGGGCGCAACGGCGCGGGCAAGACCACGCTGCTCAAGCTGATCGCCGGCATTGTCGATGCGGACGAAGGCAAGCGCTCGATCCAGCCGGGTACGCGCGTGGTCACGCTGGAACAGGACCCGTTCTTCAAGGGGCACGACACCCTGCTCGATTTCACGCTCCACGGCCCCGGTGCCCCGCAGCGCCACGAAGTGGAAGCCATTGCCGACCAGCTCGGCATCGACCTCTCGCGCGAGGCCGCCAGCGCCTCGGGCGGTGAGCGGCGCCGGGCCGCGCTGTGCCGGGCGCTGGCCTCCGAGCCCGACCTGCTGCTGCTCGACGAGCCGACCAACCACCTCGACCTCGCCGCCATCGAATGGCTCGAATCCTGGCTGCAGCGCTACAACGGTGCGTTCGTGGTCATCAGCCACGACCGCACCTTCCTCACCCGCCTGACCAGTGCGACGCTCTGGCTCGACCGCGGATCGCTGCGCCGCAAGGAAGTGGGCTTCGGCGGCTTCGAGGCGTGGGAAGAAGAAGTCCAGAAGGAAGAGACGCGCGCCGCCGAAAAGCTCGACGCCAAGCTCAAAATCGAGGCGCACTGGCTCGAACGCGGCGTCACCGCGCGGCGCAAGCGCAACCAGGGTCGCCTCGCCAAGCTGTGGGAAATGCGTGCCGAGCGCGCGGCGATGATGTCTCCCACCGGCACTGCCAAGATGGCCGTGGCGGGCGACGGCAGCAAGACCAAGTCGGTGATCGTCGCCGAGCACGTCACCAAGCGCTTCGGAGACCGCACCGTCCTCAAGGACTTCAACTTGCGAATCCAGCGCGGCGACCGGATCGGCATCGTCGGCGCCAACGGGGCGGGCAAGTCCACCCTGCTCAAGATCCTGACCGGCGAACTCGCGCCCGACGAAGGCACCGTCACGCTCGCCAATACGCTGACCACTATCATCATCGACCAGCAGCGCAGCCTGCTCAAGCCCGAGATGAAGCTGCGCGACGTGATCGCCGACGGCAGCGACTGGCTCGACGTGCGTGGGGTACGCAAGCACGTGCAGGGCTACCTCAAGGACTTCCTGTTCGATCCCGGCCTGATCGACGCCAAAGTCGGCACGCTGTCGGGCGGCGAGCGTTCGCGCCTGCTGCTGGCCCGCGAATTCGCCCGGCCCTCCAACCTGCTGGTGCTGGACGAGCCGACCAACGATCTCGACCTCGAAACACTCGACCTCCTGCAGGAAGTGATCTCCGACTACGACGGCACCGTGCTGATCGTCAGCCACGACCGCGACTTCCTTGACCGCACCGTGAACCTGACGCTCGGCCTCGACGGATCGGGCGTGGTCGACATGATCGCGGGCGGCTATGCCGACTGGGAAGCCAAGCGCAAGCAGCGCACCGCTCCCGGCAAGGCCAGGGCAAAAGCCGAAGGGGCCGCCCCGCCCCCTCCCCCGCCGCCGAAGAAGGGCAAGCTCTCCTACAAGGACCAGCGCGACTACGACCTGCTGCCCGGCCGGATCGAGGAACTGGAAGCGGCCATTGCCCGCGACGAGGAGGCCCTGGCCGATCCCGCTCTCTATACCCGCGATCCCAAGAAGTTCGCGGCCCTGACCGCCGCCATCGAGAAAGCGCGTGCGGACAAGGAAGCCGCCGAGGAACGCTGGCTGGAACTGGCGGAGCAGGTCGAGGGCTGAGGCCGCGCCAGCGTGCGTCGACAGGCTCAGCACGAGCGGAGTGGGCGGTAAGACTCATTCTCAGCCCGCTCATCCTGAGCTTGGCGAAGGATGTTGGCCCAGCACAAGGTGACACCCGGTTGACACGGGTGACACGGTCCAGAGGGAAACGTGTCACCTTGCCGCCGCATGTGTCACTTTGTGCGGTCGAAGTGTCACCTTGCCGCCGCATGTGTCACTTTGTGCGGTCGAAGTGTCACTTTGCCGGCTCTGAGTGTCACCTTGCACCACCGATGTGTCACCTTGCGCATCCGAAGTGTCACCTTGTTCAGCGCAATGTGTCACTTTGCGTGCCACAAATCCCCCCTCATCCGTTCGTGTCGAGCGTAGTCGAGACACGCTGACGGTGCGCTGCCGTGTCTCGACTACGCTCGACACGAACGGGACCGGGGGACAGGCACGGAACACCCCTTAGCCTCCCAGCCGGTAGAAATCCGCCACCCGGTCGAGCGCCAGCCCCAGCACCAGCTTGCCGCTGCGCACCGGCCAGCCCAGCGCCTTTTCGGCCGAGGGCAGCCCCTCTCCCGCACAGGCCACGCGCCACAGGATGTCCGACAGACCCGGCCCTGCCGCGGCTATCGCCCCGTCGAAGCGCGCCTTGGCGGCAAGCTGGCGTTCGCCCGGCGTCAGGCCGGGATCAGCCCCGCCCGGCACGCGCACCGGGTCCCAGCGCATGGTCACGCGCGGAGCGAGTTGCGCCCGCTCCCAGTCGGCCCGCAACTGCTCGCCCGCAGCCAGTTGCCGGTCGGTCAGGTGCCCGCGCGCGTAGAGCCAGCTGAGCGGGGATTCGGCCAGATTGACCGTCACGCTGCGCCGCCCCCGGCGGGCACCGGAACGGCGCGGTCCTTCGCTGGTCAATTCGCGTTCGACGAGATGGGGCTTCATGGCTGTCTCCCTGTGAGGAACGGGAAACTTGCCAAACACGGCTACCTGTAGGAAAGAGAAAAACCAAATAGGTTATCCACCGAGGTCCGCCATGATCAACCGCATCCGCGACATCCGCCTGCAAAAAGGCCTGACGCTGGCCGACGTGGCCGCCGCCTGCGACCCGCCGACGACGGCGCAGACCATCGGCCGCCTCGAAACCGGGATGCGCAACCTCTCGCTGGTGTGGATGAACCGGATCGCCGCCGCGCTGAACGTGGAGCCCGAACTGCTCCTGCGCAGCGAGGCCAGCGAGCCGCCGCGCATCGTCGCGGTCTTGGGCGATCAGGGCGCCGAAGCTGCGCGCAGCCCGATCGAGCCGATGCTGCCCAACACGCTCTCCGCCGACACCCCCTGGCTGGTGCTGGTGGTGGAGGCCCCCTGCGGCGAGTACCGTGCCGGGGATCAGGTCTGGCTGCGCCAGCATCCGCCCGAAGCCGCCGCCAAGCTGATGAACCGCGATGTGCTTGCACCGCGCCCCGGCGGCCGTTTCGCGTTCGGGCGCCTGATCGACGGCGACGAGGACCGCGTCGCCCTGCTGCCCCCGGCCAGCGGCCAGCGGCAACTGGTGGTCGACCATCCCGCATGGCTGGCCGTTGCCGAAATGCTTGTCAGGTCGCTGTAAGGCACTACGAACAGCCTCACCCATGCGGATCCTTTCGATCTCCACCCTCTTCCCGAATCCGGTGAAGCCTTCGTTCGGCGTGTTCGTCGGCAACCAGATGCGCGCGGTGCTCGCGCGCGGCGATGTCGATCTGACGATGATCAGCCCGATCGGGATGCCGCCCTGGCCGCTGTCCACACGCCCGCCCTATGCCCGGCTGCGCAGCATTCCCGAAGTGAGCGAAGCGGTGGGGATGAAAGTCCACTACCCCCGCTTCACCCTGCTGCCCAAGATCGGCGGCGACACCAATCCGGGGCGCATTGCCTCCGCCGTGCTGCCGCTGGTGCGCAAGCTGCACGCGGAAAAGCCCTTCGATCTCGTCGATGCCCAGTTCTTCTTCCCCGATGGCCCGGCCGCCGCGATCGTCGCGCGGGAATTGGGCCTGCCGCTGACGATCAAGTCGCGCGGGGCGGACATTCACTTCTGGGGCCAGCGGCCGCGCGCGCTGTCGCAGATGCGCAAGGCGGCGGATCAGGCGGCCGGCCTGCTCGCAGTCAGCCAGGCGCTGCGCGACGACATGATCGCGCTGGGGATGCCGGCCGGGCGGATCGGCGTACATTACACCGGGCTCGACCGCGACAAGTTCCACCCGATCGAGCGCGGCGCCGCGCGGGCGCTGGTCTCGGCCATGCCAAACCTTCACATCTGGTCCGAAGGGCCGCTGCTGGTCACGCCCGGCGCGCTGATCCCGCGCAAGAGCCAGGGCTTGGTGATCGAAGCACTGACGCGCTTGCCCGAAGCCCGGCTGGCGCTGGCCGGCGCGGGCGAGGACGAGGCCAATCTCAAGGCCCTGGCCCAGCGGCTGGGCGTGGCGGACAGAGTCCACTTCCTCGGCCTCGTCAATCACGATGTCCTGCCGCATGTGCTCTGCGCCGCCGACGTGCTGGTGCTGCCCTCGGCCAGCGAAGGGCTCGCCAATGTCTGGGTGGAAGGGCTCGCCTGCGGCACCCCGATCGTGATCCCCGACATCGGCGGCGCCCGCGAGATCGTGAAGGACAAGAGCGCCGGGCGCCTCGTCTCGCGCACGCCCGAAAGCATTGCCGAAGCGGTGGCCGACATCCTGGCCGATCCGCCCAGTCAGGCCGACGTCGCTGAAAACGTCAGCCGCTTCAGCTGGGGGGTGAACGCCCGGAACATCGTGCGGTTCTGGCAGGATGTGCTGCAGGGCAAGCCCATCGGCGAGCTGGCCCCAGACTAGGGCCAATCGA
>NZ_BCTX01000039.1 GCF_001590985.1 Novosphingobium naphthalenivorans NBRC 102051 | reverse complement strand
TGCACCAAAATCCCGCTTGCGGCGGGTAGGGCTCAGGACGATGGGACCATTCTCAGTGTGGCGATTAGAGACAGATGACATTACATTGACGCATATCCGGAGTTTCTGAGGTGGTTTGCGTATTCAAGGCATCGAGCAACGAACCGATACGCTTCCATGTGGCTTGGACGGAACGCTCTGCGGCTTTGCGGAGCAAGTGCTTGAGCATGGCGAAGACCTGTTCGATCGGATTGAGATCGGGGCAGTAGGGCGGAAGGAACAGGAGGCGCGCGCCCTTGGCCCGGATCGCAGCCCTGACAGCGGGCCTCTTGTGACTTGAGAGGTTGTCCATCACGACGATGTCGCCCGGTCCCAGTGTCGGGCAGAGTTGCTCTTCGACCCATGCGGTGAAGGTGACGGCGTTGATCGGCTGATCGAAGACGAACGGCGCATCGATCCGGTCGCAGCGCAGCGCGGCGATGAAGGTCATCGTCTTCCAGTGGCCGTAGGGCACTTTGACGTGGAGCCGCTGGCCGACCGGTACCCAGCCCTGCAAAGGGGCCATTTTGGTCTTGCCCTAGGTCTCGTCAACGAAGGCCAGACGCCTGGGATCAGGCCGGGCCTGGATCTTCTTCCACTGCTCGCGCCGCCGGGCCACCTTCGGTCTCAACTATTCGGCGGGAAGAACGCTTTTTTTGAAGTTCAGCCCTTCGGCGTGGGCAAAGCGCCAGACCTGCACGTAATCGACCTTCACCCTCCGCTCGGCAAGTTCGGCCACCAGTCTGCGCAAGATGAAGTCGGTCTTTGTTCGATCCAGCAGCCAGCCGCGCAGCTCGCCCGTCAATAGCCGGGGTTTGTGACCGCCGATCTGCGCAAGTGCACCGCTCCCGGTCTGCCGGTGAGGCTTCACCCACTTGATCGCGCTGCTCCCCGAAATTCCGAACCGGACCGCAGCGCCACGCGCTGACATGCCCTCGTCTATCACCGCCCCAAGAACGCGCTCGCGAAGGTCCATCGAATAAGCTCGAACCATGCCATGCAGGCCTCCATCACCAGGGCTTTGTTGCGCAAATGCCCAAGGGATTCCGTTCGTGAAACCAGGTAGTTAAGAGACGGCGATGAGCAAACCGCCCCGCGCACGCTACCGCACGACGAACTGGAAGTCCTACAACGCAGCGCTGGCGCAAAGAGGTTCGCTTCAGGTCTGGTTTGATCCCGGGATGCAGTGGCTGTCGGCGCCGACCGGCACACGCGGGCGTCAGCCTGTCTTCTCGGATTCCGCGATTCAGGCCTGCCTGACGTTGAAAGGCGTGTTCAAGCTGCCCTTGCGCCAGACGACCGGAATGCTCGCCAGCCTTCTCGAGATGGCAGGGCTCGATTGGCCGGTGCCGGATTTCAGCACTTTGAGCCGGAGGCAGAAGACCTTGCTTGTCGAGATCCCCTTTCAGCCCAGTTCCGGACCGTTGCACCTGCTGATCGACAGCACGGGCATCAAGGCGGTGGGCGACGGGGAATGGTACAGGCGCAAGCATGGCCCGTCCAAACGCCGCCAGTGGCGAAAGGTCCACCTGGGTGTGGACGCCGGATCGCTTGAGATCCGCGCCATCGAAGTGACCGGAAGCCGGGTCGGCGACGCGCCCATGCTGCCCGAACTGCTGGAGCAGATCCTACCCGATCAAGCCATCGCGACCGTCAGCGCCGATGGCGCCTTTGACACCAGGGCCTGTCACGAAGCCATTGCCGCGCGCGATGCCTGTGCCATCATCCCCGCCCGAAGCAATGCAAAAGCCTGGCCCGAGAGCACGCCGGGCGTTGCGGCACGCAATGAAATCGTTCGCTCAAGCCGGCGGTTCGGCAGGGCAATCTGGAAACGATGGAGCGGCTATCACCAGCGCAGTCTGGTCGAGACGAAAATGCATTGCTTCAAGCTGCTGGGGGAACGGATCTCGGCCCGAGACTTCGATCGCCAGGTCGCCGAAATCCAAATTCGCGCGGCCATCGTCAACCGCCTCACCGCGCTCGGAAGGCCCTAAACTCAGCGTGTCGCGTAATCGATGCCTTCAAAGGCCAACTGCTACCCTGTGGCCGATTTGCGCAACAAAGCCCATCACCAGCAGACATCTTGAATCACATCCAATGGCCTTTGGGAATCCCTATTCGAGTCAATGCAACATAGGTTAGAGCTATGCGGGATTTTCTTCTGTGCTGTTGGGCGAGGCTGCGAGCCAACAGGCGAAAATCGTAAAAAGCGTGCCGAGAATTGGTGTGCGTAAGGGATAATCGACCAAGCTAGCGAGCAACAATATCAGGATTGCCCATGCGGTCGCGCGTTGTTGTTGGATAGCGGGCGTTGGTGATGCCATAAAACATCGATAGGAAGCTCGCCCCCACCAACCTAGGAATACGGCGAAAACAAACACTGCAGGTAGGCCACCGGTTATGATTAATTCGATAAGGTCATTATGGGCATTATTGAAATAAGTCGGTCCCAATAACGAGTCTGGTTCGAAGCTCGTGTATACCGGAACAAACGAGCCAAAACCTGTGCCGAAGGGGAAAGTTTGAGCCATGATGTGGAACAGCGTGGGTAATGCTTGTATGCGAGGTTCCGTCTTAAGAATATCGTCTCTTTGAACAAGGCGTGCGATTGACACAGCCCTGTCCGCATTCAAGGTCATAGCGAATAAAACAATTACGCCAACGGCTATACTACTGATGATAATAAGGCGTTGGCGTTTTGAAATCTGCCGACTGGCCTCTAGTGATGGGTCGACCATAAAGGCACCAACTAAACCAACGATGGCAAGCGCCATGCCAGCGCGCGATCCGAGCACAAGAACATAGATCACGATGAGTGATGCGGCTCCAAGACCGATGCTGCCGCGCAATTTGCGGGCGCTGTGATTGGCCTGCAGAACCCATACGCGCAGAAGGGGTAGCGTAAGCGCGAGTAGTGCACCTTGGTGATTGCGGTTGGCCAACAGACCGATCAACTGGCCTCGCCCGCTCACAGAATACCAATAGAGGGAAGACGTTTCCCCGCCTGCAAACTGAGCAACGCCCAGGAGCATGCTGAAGGCGACCAATCCGAGTATTGGTAAAAGCAAGGCGCGGCGCTGCCGGTCGTTCAGCAGGAGGAAGCCAACCATTGCGGTAAACGGCACCAAGAGGGATATCAGACTGTTCCAGGTCCGGTCAGGTGTCAGCGTAAGCGGATGCCATTGGTCGCCACCGTTCAGCGCCAGGGCGACGGCATTATATTGTTCCCGGCCGGGAATATGCTGCCATACTGCAGGAGGGAGTGCCACAAGTTGCATCGCGATTGTAATCGCAAATGCTGCAAACAGAAGCGGTATCGGTCGGATGTCGCCCCACGGGATTCGCTTTGCCGTTAAAAACATCGCCATAAGGCACAGAATTGTAATGGGCCGCAAGATCAGCAGCCAGACGATATCAAGACGAGAAGACCCGCCGGTCAGTGCCGTTGTGGCGGCAAAAACAGCGAAAGCGAGGACCGGTATTGCGGGGAGTTTAATGAAGGAAAGGCGGCCGCTCTTTAAAGGCGGCCTTGAAGACTTTTGATGGCCTTTGTAGGAGAACGTTCCATCGGCTCTTGTTTTTCGGCGCCCACCGGCCAATGAGCGAGTTCTATTTTGCTTCATATCTTGGTCTGCCGCCGGTTTCATGGATGCTGCATAAATTCATTCTCGCTAGCCTGGCCGTTCGTTCGAAATTGATTGAGTCAAATTAGCCAAGTGCGTGAGCGCATAACTAGGTCGTGGACATTTGCGATGAAATTGCGCCCATCGCCTTTTACCTTCAATGGGGGCCAAATGAGAGCATTGTCGTGTTATGTCGGCACCGACGAGGTAGATCAAGGTCCAGAGCGTGAGCTTTTTGCTCCTCCGGCGATTTGGGATCGTGCTTTCGAAGCGATGCTCGGAGGTTCGCTTGTCCCATGTCCGTAAGGATAGGGAATGGGCGCTGCCAGATGCCAGCCGGCTCTTGGTGCGTTTGCTACCAAATACCGGGAAACTGGATGCCCCGCGAGGATTCGAACCTCGATAGACGGAATCAGAATCCGTAGTCTTACCATTAGACGACGGGGCACCGGAGGGCGCCCCTCTAGTAGCGCTTGCGATTCGGGTCAAGCGCCTTGGTGTGGTGTCGTGGTACGCCCCTTGCTCCTTGCACGCCGGGAGGTTAGCATCGTGTCAGGTGCCCGCCCAACGGGGCGGGAAGATATGAACGAGATTTGATACGATGGCGGAGCAAGATCCGCCGGCAGCGAAAGTTGATGTGCCGGGCCGTGCCAGACGGCGGCGCAAGGGACGGAAGGGCAAATCGCGCCCGCCGGCCGCCGGCACAGCCAAGGCCAAGCCGCGTCCCGCTACGGGCGCACGGCCTGGAAAGACGGACGCAGCGCCGCGCGCAGTCAGTGATTTAGGCAGTGATCCAGGCAGCGATTCCGGTCCTTCGGCCGCGCCAGGCCTGGAGCCGGTCCTTGCGGATGCCCCGCGGCCGGTCTTGCCGCGCCAGTCCTATGCCGCGATCGACCTGGGCACCAACAATTGCCGGTTGCTGATCGCCCGGCCTTCGGGCGAGAATTTTACCGTGATCGATGCGTTCAGCCGCGTCGTCCGGCTGGGTGAAGGGCTCGCGCAGTCGGGCCGCCTGTCCGACGAGGCGATGGAGCGCACGCTGGCGGCCTTGCGGGTCTGTGCCGACAAGCTGATGCGGCGAAACGTCTTCCTTGCCCGTTCGGTGGCGACCGAGGCTTGCCGCCGCGCCGAGAACGGGCCTGAATTCATCGAGCGGGTCCGCCGCGAAACCGGCATCGCGCTCGACATCATCAGCGCGCGCGAGGAAGCGCGGCTGGCCGTGCTTGGCTGTCATGTCCTGCTTGAAGAGGGCATGGGGCCGGCCATGATCTTCGATATCGGCGGCGGTTCGACCGAACTGGTGCTGATTGAAAGCACCGGCACCGTGCCGCGCATTCTTGACTGGCAGAGCGTGCCCTGGGGCGTCGTTTCGCTGACCGAGAGCTGCGGGCCGGAGGGTGGTTCGCAGGCCGAGCGGCTGGCGCGCTACCGCCATATGCACGGCCTTGTTGCGGAAAGCTTCGCGGGCTTTGCCAGGCGTGTCTCCAGCGCGCGCGAAAGCGCCGGACAGGCAGGGCCGTTGCGGCTGCTGGGAACCAGCGGCACGGTGACCACGCTGGCCAGCCTCCACCTCGAACTGCCGCAATACGACCGGCGCATGGTCGACGGGCTGATCGTGCCGGCCGAATCGATGCGCGAGATCAGCAGCAGGCTGTCGTCGATGGCGGTCGAGGAGCGGCGCGAGCTCAATTGCATCGGGCGCGAACGGGCGGATCTGGTCGTGGCCGGCTGCGCCATCCTCGAATCGATTCTCGACTTGTGGCCAGCGGCCCGGCTGGGCGTGGCCGACAGGGGCATTCGCGAAGGTATCCTGCGCAGCCTGATCGCGTCCCATGGCCACGGGAACGGGCATGGCAATGGACAGGGGAACGGGCGCGGCGGACGGGCCCGAAGCGCGAACGGCGGCGTGCGCCGCGCCATGGCGTCAAGATGAGAGGACAGGGACGATGAGCCGATCCGGACGCAATCCCGGCGAGAAGCTGCGCACCGCCAAGAAGCGCACGACGAGTTCGGCGCGCTGGCTGCAGCGCCAGCTCAACGATCCTTACGTGAAGAAGGCCAAGGCCGACGGCTACCGCAGCCGCGCCGCCTACAAGCTGATCGAGCTGGACGAGAAGTTCGACCTGTTCAAGGGCGTGACCCGCGCGGTCGATCTCGGCATCGCACCGGGCGGCTGGAGCCAGGTGCTGCGGCTGAAGTGCCCCAAGGCGAAAGTGGTGGGCATCGACTTGCTGCCGACCGACCCGATCGAGGGCGTCACCATCTTCCAGATGGACTTCATGGCCGATGAAGCGCCTGCTGCGCTGGAAGGGGCGCTGGACGGGCCACCGGACCTCGTCCTGTCGGACATGGCGGCCAATACTGTCGGCCACAAGCAGACCGACCACTTGCGGACCATGGGGCTGGTAGAGACGGCGGCCGATTTCGCGATCCAGACGCTGGCGCCGGGCGGCACTTTCGTGGCCAAAGTGCTGGCGGGCGGCACCGATACCGAGCTGCTGACCCTGCTCAAACGCCACTTCACCAGTGTGAAGCACGCCAAGCCGCCAGCGAGCCGCAAGGACTCGTCCGAATGGTATGTGATTGCCAAGGGGTTCAAGGGCTGAGAGCCCGTTTGGGTATTTTCGTTGGGGGATGCGGGCCGGTGCCACGAAATTCGCATTCGGCGAATTTCCAAACCAACTCTGAGAGCCCGGCCGCACGCGCAGCACACGAACAAGGCGCTCTAACGAAAACGGTCCGCAAGGCGACTCGGTGACGCCTGCGGACCGTTTTCGACCGGCATGTGAGCCGATTCGGTTAAGCCGGGATCAGGTGGCCGGGGCTTCCGCGCCCTCGGCGGGAGCACCGGTCGCTTCGCCTGCCGCGGGAGCGGCAGCGCCGTCAGCCGCAGGGGCTTCGTCGGCGGCGGGCGGCGGCGGCAGCGGCACGTTCGAGCCCTGCGAGTTGAGATAGACGATGATGTTGGCACGGTCTTCCGGCTTGGAAAGACCGGCGAACGTCATCTTCGTGCCCGGCGCGAAAGCCTTCGGGCTGGTCAGCCAGGCATTGAGCTTGTCGAAAGTCCATTCGCCGCCGACGCTCTTGAGCGCATCGGAGAAAGCGAAACCGCCGGCGCCCTGGCCGACCGCTTCGCCGACAATGCCATGCAGGTTCGGGCCGATGCCGTTGGCGCCGCCTTCGTTGATCGTGTGGCAGGACTTGCACTTGGCGAAAATCGCTTCGCCCTTGGCCGGATCGGCGGCGGCGAGCAGCGTTGCGAGCGGCACTTCCTTCGCCGCGCCTTCGCCCTCGGCGACACCCTCGACGGCGTAACCCATGGTTTCGGGCCGTTCGTGCTTGTCGGCTTCGAAATAGTGCGAGCTGACAATAGCCAGACCAAGGCCGACAATGCCGGCGCCTAGGACCCAACCTGCGATGGTGTTGAAGCGATCGTCCATTCGTGCATGCCCCGCGCGTGAATGATTTACCGTTACTCGGATACTCGGATCGCACGCGCTCTAGTGTCGGGCAAGGGCAAGTGCAAGAGCCATTGCGGATAACGTCATTCCGGCCTACTCGCGCGTGCGTCATGCACGCCTATCCCAAACCCGCACTGGAACTCGTTGCCCGGATGGCCGAATCGGCCGCCGCAGACCCCTCGCGCGCCATGGCGCTGCAGGGGGCGCCGGGCTGCAATTCGCACCGGGCCGCGCTCGAATATGCGCCCGATTGCCTGCCTTTGCCGTGCTTTTCCTTTGAGGATGCGCTCGATGCGGTGAAGGAAGGGCGCGCCGACCGGGCGATCATCCCGATCGAGAATTCGCAGCACGGGCGCGTGGCCGATATCCATTTCCTGCTGCCGGAAAGCGGGCTGTCGATCGTCGGCGAGCATTTCATGCCGATTCACCACGCGCTGATGGCGCTGGGCGACGGGCCGTTCAAGGCCGCCTACAGCCATCCGCAGGCGCTGGGCCAGTCGCGCCACTATCTGCGCGAGCGCGGGATCGTGCCGATGGCCTATGCCGATACGGCGGGCGCGGCGGCGCTGGTGCGCGAGCAGGGCAATCTGGCCTCCTGCGCGATCGCGCCCAAGCTGGCGGCCGAGCTCTATGGCCTCAAGGTGATCGAGGAGAACGTCGAGGACGCGGCGGACAATACCACGCGCTTCGTGGTTCTGGCCCGCGAGCCGCTCGACCCGTTCACGCTCGAAGGCCAGCCGACGATGACCACGTTCATCTTCGAAGTGCTGAATATTCCGGCCGCGCTCTACAAGGCGCTGGGTGGCTTCGCGACGAACGGGGTCAACATGACCAAGCTGGAAAGCTATCAGACCGGCACCAGCTTTGCCGCGACCACGTTCTATGCCGATATCGAAGGGGCGCCGGGCGAACCGCGCATCGACATGGCGCTCAAGGAACTGGCGTTCCACTGCAAGTACGTGCGCCCGCTCGGCACGTACCGGCAGGCGCGTCCGCGGGGCTGAGGCCGGGCAGCGCTTGGGCGCCGGGGTTACAAGAGATTCATCCTGTTAGCTGCTTGCGCGCGCTGGCGGCACATGCGAAGCAGGCCGCGTGACGGTGGCCGGGGGTCAGATCGGAAACGCGGCTGCGGCCGGCGCTGCGGCGAGCGGCCGGGCCGCGAGCGACTGGGACGCCGTGCGCCATAGCGCGGACATCCAGTTCACCCCCCTGCCACCCGCCAAGGCGCCGGTTGTTCCTCACGTTCCCGAATGGCTCAAGGCGCTCGGCCGCTTCCTGGAATGGGTGTTCGGCCCCATCGGGCGGTTCCTCGGCATGTCCTGGCCGGTGTTCCAGTGGGTGCTGATCGGCCTGGCGGTGCTGCTCGCAGCGTTCCTGCTCTGGCGGTTGCTGGGGCCGGCCATCGCACAGTGGCTGCGCCGCTGCGGCAAGGAAGAGGAGGCCGCGCACTGGACGCCGACCCGGGCCGAAGCCATCGCCCTGCTGGAAGATGCGGACCGGCTCGCGGGCGAAGGCCGGTTTGGCGAGGCCGTGCATCTGCTGCTCCAGCGTTCCGTTCGCCAGATCCGCGATGCCCGGCCCGACTGGTTGCTTCCGGCCTCCACCGCGCGCGAGATCGCCGTATTGCCGACGCTGCCGGAAGCCGGGCGCAGCGCCTTTGCCGCGATTGCCGCGCGGGTGGAACGCAGCCTGTTCGCCTTGCGTGATCTCGATGCGCAGGACTGGGCCGCCGCGCGTGCGGCCTATGCCGATTTCGCGCGGATCGCGTTGTCGCCATGAGCGGAGGGGGCACATGAGCAGGGGGGCGATCACGGCCGATTCAGTCGCTGTCGGGGCGAATCCGTTCTCGCGCCGGGCGGTGCTGGGGATCGTGCTGATCGGCAGTGCGCTGTTCCTGGCACTGCTGTGGATGATCGGCACCGGCGCCGGCATGGGTTCGGCCAACGACGGGGAGGCGCACGCGGCCAGCAAGGGCCTGACCGGCTATGCCGCGATGGCGGACTATCTGGAGCGGCGCGGCTATGCCGTGCGCAAGGTGCGCAACGAAGGGGCGCTGGCCGAACCGGGCCTGCTGGTGCTGACCCCGCCCGCCTTGGCCGATGGCAAGGACATCGAGAAGATCGTCTCGGCGCGCCGTTATCAGGGGCCGACGCTGGTGGTGACGCCCAAGTGGATTTCCGCGCCGCCCACGCAGGATCAGGAGAAGCACGCGAAAAAGGGCTGGGTGCGCCTCGGCGGTACGATGGCGCCGCACTGGCAGGGCTTCCTCGACGATGTGACGGTGGATCTGGGTAAAGTCGATGCCAATGGCCAGCCGGCGCGGTGGCGCGGGCTGGGCCTGTCCGGAACGCTGCCCGATCGCGATGCCCTGCTCTGGGGGCAGGGTAAGCGGCTGGTGCCGCTGATCACCGAGCAGGACGGGCGGATCCTGGCCGCGCTGGTTGATGATGGCGGAACTTACCCCGCGCTGGAAAGGTTCGCTGAGGGCGAGAGGCACAGCGAAGTGGAGGACGAGGATCTCTATCCGCTCGTCGTGGTGTTCGAGCCGGACTTGCTCGACAATTACGGCATGGCCAGCCGCAGCAGCGCGCAATTGCTGGACCGGCTGATCCCGGCGCTGGAAGTGGAGCAGGGCGGGCCGGTGCTGTTCGACCTCACGCTCAATGGCCTGGGCCGTTCCGACAACCTGCTGACGCTGGCCTTCACGCCGCCCTTCCTGGCTGCGACGCTGTGTCTGCTGATGGCCGCGCTTATCACCGGCTGGCGGGCGTTCCTGCGGTTCGGCCCGCCCTTCGCGCCCGACCGCGCCATCGCTTTCGGCAAGCGCGCGCTGGTGGCCAATTCCGCCGGGCTGGTGCGCCGGTCCGGCCGCCTGCACTTGCTCTCCGGGCCTTATGCCGAACGTGCGCGTGAACGGCTGGTGCAGGCCCTGGCGCTGCCGCGCACGCTCGATCCCGATCAGGCTGCCGACGCCATCGACCGGGCGCTGGCCTCGCGCCATCCCGATGCCGAACCCTTTACCGCGATCACCGCACGCCTGAAGGCGGCGCGGCGGCCGCATGATCTCCTGAAAGCCGCGCGCGATCTTCACGCGCTCGAAAGGATGCTGATCCGATGACCGAGTCCGAAGTCCCCCATCCTGCCGCAGTGGGCCTGTCCGGCGTGGGCCCGTCCGATGTGAGTCTGTCCGAAGTGGCGGGCCTTGCCGATGCGATCCGGGGGCAGATCGCCAAGGCCGTGGTCGGCCAGGCCGAGACCATCGATCACTTGCTGATCGCGCTGATGGCGCGCGGGCATGTGCTGCTCGAAGGGCCTCCGGGTACGGCCAAGACTTTCCTCGCGCAGTGCTTCGCCGCGACGCTGGGGCTCGATTTCGGGCGCATCCAGTTCACCCCGGACCTGATGCCGGGCGATATTCTCGGCTCCAACCTGTTCAACTTCCAGACCAGTGAGTTCACGCTGACGCGCGGCCCGATCTTCTGCGATCTGCTATTGGCAGACGAGATCAACCGCACCCCGCCCAAGACGCAGGCGGCCCTGCTCGAAGCCATGCAGGAGCGCCGGGTGACGCTCGACGGCAGCGCCCATCCGCTCCCTGCGCATTTCACCGTGGTGGCGACGCAGAACCCGATCGAGAGCCAGGGCGTCTATCCGCTGCCCGAAGCGCAGCTCGACCGCTTCCTGTTCAAGCTGCTGGTCGGCTATCCCAGCCTTGAGGAGGAATGCCGCATTGTCGCCCGCTACGGCGAGAATCGCGGCGCGCCGCGTCCGGCGGATCTCGGCATCGAGGCGGTGACGAACCCGGCGCAGCTGGAGGCTGTGACCCGCGCCGTGGCGGGCGTGACGCTGGCTGAGAGCGTGACCGACTACATCGTGCGGCTGGTGCGCGCCACGCGCGAAAGCCCGGACTTGTCGAACGGGGCGAGCCCGCGTGCCGCCGTGCTGCTGGCAGGCGCCGCCCGTGCGCGCGCCGCGCTCGATGGCCGCGACTATGTCGTGCCCGACGACGTCAAGGCGCTGGCGGGCAGCGTATTGCGCCACCGCCTGCTGCTGAGCCCTGCGGCCGAGATCGAAGGCAAGCAGGTCGAACAGCTTGTGGAGCAGCTGGTCGAACAGACCGAGGCGCCGAGGTAGGCTGGCATGATCTCTTTTGAGCGAGTTCGGAACAGTGCCAAAGCGCGTGAGGTGCGACTCGTTCTTCGTCATTGCGAGCGACCGCAGGTCGCGCGGCAATCCAGGGGCGGTTTGCGCGGCCCTGGATTGCTTCGACGGCTTCGCCATCTCGCAATGACGAAGGCCGGGCTTATGGGTTCGGGTCAGTGCGGCAGGGGCGGTGGGCAGGTAGCATGAGCCTGCGCTTTGCCCCGATTGTCCCCACGGCTCGCGCGGCTGCGCTGCTGGCGCTGGCGGCGCCGGCTGCGCTGGTGATCGGGGCGATGCGGCCGGACGCCTGGCTGATTGCCCCGGTGGCGGGGATCGCGGTGTTCGCGCTCATTCTTATCGACGCGCTGCTGGCGGGGCGGCTGGAAGACTTGCGGGTTCTGGTCCCCGGCGATGTCGAAGTCGGCGCGCAGCATGTCATGGGGGCACAAGTGCGGCTGGCCGGCGGGCGTCCTTCGGCGATGCAGGCCGCGCTCGCATGTGATCCGCGGCTGGTGCCGGGCGGGCGGATGCTGTTCGATCTGTCCGCGCAAGACCGCGAATGGCGCGGCGAAGGACCCTTCAGCGCCTCGCGGCGGGGGACCGGGCCGGTAAGCCGGGCCTGGCTGCGCTGGACCGGTCCGCTCGGGCTCGGCGCGCGGCAGCTTCAGGGCGATCTCGATGAACAAGTGCGGGTCTGGCCGAACCTTGCCGCCACCCGCTCGCCTGCCTTGCAGGCGTTCCTCAAGGATGCGCAGTTCGGCCTGATTGCCCGCCGCATCCGGGGCGAGGGCACGCAGTTCGAATCGCTCGCCGAATACCAGCCGGGCATGGACCGGCGCCGCATCGACTGGAAGGCTTCGGCCCGCCACGCGCACCTTTTTGCCAAGGAATACGAGACCGAGCGCAACAACCAGATCGTCTTTGCCTTCGATTGCGGCCGGGCGATGTGCGAGCCGGTCGAGGGGATGCCGCGGATGGACCGCGCGGTCTCGGCGGCGCTGGCGACGGCCTATGTCGCGCTCAAGGGCGGGGACCGGGTGTCGCTGTTCGGCTTTGCCGCGCGGCCCGAAATCTCGACGCCCTTCGTGGCCGCCTCGGGCGAGTTCCACCGCTTGCAGCGCGCCGCCGCCGAGCTGGAATACCGCGCCGAGGAGCCCAATTTCACACTGGCGCTGGCGACGCTGGCAGGCCGGTTGCAGCGCCGCTCGCTGATCGTGGTCTTTTCCGATTTCACCGACCTGACCAGCGCCGATCTGATGATCGAAAGCATCGGCCGGCTGGTGAAGCGCCATGTCGTGCTGTTCGTGACCATGGCCGACAACGAGCTGGAAACGCTGTCCGCCGCCGCACCGGACGATCTCGACGTGCTGTCCGAAGCCGTCTCCGCCGATCTCCTGCTGCGCCAGCGCGCGCTGGTGACGGGGCGGCTGCGCCAGCTCGGCGTCGACGTGATCGAAGCGCCCTTCGACAAGATCGGCACACGCCTGCTCGACGCCTATCTTGCAATCAAGCGATCGGGAGCGATCGGATGAACGCCGCTGTTGCCACCCCTTCCGCAATCGAGACCGCGGCCTTGCGGTCCGACCGCTTCCGGCTGGAGCGCGAGGCCGACTGGAAGCGGCTGGAGACGATCGTCACCCGCATGGAAAAGGGCCGTCTGCGCGGCATTTCCGACGAGGATCTGCTGGCGCTGCCGGGGCTTTACCGCACTGTGGCCTCCAGCCTTTCGATCGCGCGCGAGACATCGCTCGATGCTGCGACGCTGGGCTATCTGGAAGCCTTGGTGCAGCGGGCCTGGTTCGTCGTTTACGGGCCGCGCTCGTCGCTGTCGGAATGGCTGCGCGGTTTCCTCGGCGGCGGCTGGAGCGCGGCGGTGCGGGCGATCTGGCTCGACATCGTGATTGCGCTGGCCGTGATGGTGGCAGGCACTATTGTCGGCTGGCTGCTGGTGAGCCACGATCCCGAATGGTACTTCGCGCTGGTCGGCAAGGGCATGGCGGGAGACCGCGTGCCGGGCGCCAGTGCCAAGGTGCTGCACGATTCGCTGTTCGCGCCGGAGCAGAAGGACGGCCTGAGCATTTTCGCCGCACAGCTGTTCAGCAACAATGCGCAAGTCTCGATCCTCGCCTTCGCGCTGGGTTTCGCGTTCGGCGTGCCCTCGCTGCTGCTGCTGGTGCACAATCTGGCCGTGCTCGGGGCAATGGCCTGGGTCTATCATCAGGTGGGCCTGACCGTGGATTTCGCGGGCTGGATCGCAGTGCATGGCACGACCGAGCTGTTCGCGATCCTGCTGGCGGGGGCGGCGGGGCTGCACATCGGCCGCGCAATCGCCTTTCCCGGCAACCGCCCGATCCTGCAGGCCACCGCCGAGGCCGGGCGGCGCGCCGCGCTGGTGATGACCGGGGTGGTGCTGATGCTGGTGGTGGCGGCGCTGCTCGAAGGCTTCGCGCGCCAGCTCGTGAACGAGACGTTCGGCCGCTTCGCCATCGGCGGGTTCATGCTGCTGCTGTGGAGCACCTATTTCTTCGCGTTTCGAGGGCATACCGGGCCGCGCTGGGCGAAGCGCCGGGACGCGCGCGCATGAGCGCTCTGCCCACGCGCCTGCGCCGGTCGGGCCGGGATCGTACGCTGGTGACGCCGGAAGGCATCGCGCTGCCTGTGGCCGTGGCCGGCAGGGGCGCACGGTTCGGAGCGCTGGTGCTCGATCTCCTGATCATCCTCGTGCTCATGCTCGGCTCCACCATCGCGCTGCTCTCGATCGCGGGCGGCGCGGTTTCGGCGGGACAGGCGATGCGCAGCGGAAGCGCGGCGGGACACGCGCTGCAGTTCCTGCTGATCGTGTGGATCGTCATCATGTTCCTGTTCCGCAACGCCTATTTCCTGTTCTTCGAACTGGGCCCGCGCGGCGCGACGCCGGGCAAGCGGCTGATGGGCATTCGCATCGCCGCGCGCGACGGCGGGCGGCTGACGGCGGACATGGTCATCGCGCGCAACCTGCTGCGCGATATCGAGCTGTTCCTGCCGATCGTGTTCCTGATGTCGGGCGGGGCCGACAGCGGTTGGGCCTGGCTGGCGGCGACCGGCTGGTTCCTGATCTTCATGCTCTTCCCCCTGTTCAACCGCGACGGGCTGCGGACGGGCGACGTGATCGCGGGGTCCTGGGTGCTCGAACGCCCGCGCCAGAAACTGGAAGCGGCGATGTCGGTCGCGCGTCCGCCCCGGAACGGGCCCATGGCGCGGGGGGACGAGGATATGCTGCCCGCGCCGCGCCGGACCTATCAGTTCGAGGACACCGAACTGGCGGTCTATGGCGAATTCGAACTGCAGACGCTCGAACGCGTGCTGCGCGAGGATCGCGCGGCCTCGATCGAGACCGTGTACCAGACCATCGCCGGGAAAATCGGCCGCAACGACGGCTGGAACGACGAGAAGGCGTTCCTCGAAGATTACTACACCCAGTTGCGGGCGCGGCTGGAAAGCGCCATGCGGATGGGCCGCCGCAAGGCCGACAAGTTTTCCGAGTAAGCATGATGATCGAAAATCTCACGATCGTGCCCGACGATCTGACTGGCGAGCCGGTGCTGGCCCTGCTGCAATTCCATCTCGACGAGATGCACCAGTGGTCGCCGCCTGAAAGCGTCCATGCCATGCCCGCCGAGCGGTTGCGCCAGCCTGACGTGCTGTTCTTCTCCGCGTGGGACGGCGACAGGCTGGCCGGGTGCGGCGCGATCAAGCATCTTGAAGAGGGGCACGGCGAGCTGAAGTCGATGCGCGCCGCGCCGGACTATCGCGGCAAGGGGGTGGGCAAGGCGATCCTGCTGCGCCTGCTGGAGGAAGCCCGCACGCGTGGCTATACCCGCGTCAGCCTCGAAACCGGGCGGCCCGCGCCGTTCCGGGATGCGCAGAACCTCTATCTTGCCCATGGCTTCGCCGAATGCCCGCCGTTCAGCGACTATGTGTCGGACGATTTTTCCCTCTGCATGACGAAGGCGTTGTAATGGATTTGCGCATGGCCACCCCTGCCGATGCCGCCGCGCTTGCCGAACTGGGCGAGCGCAGTTTTATCGTGAAATTCGGGCATCTCTACCGGCCGGAGGATCTGGAGAATTTCCTCGCCGGATCGCACACCGAAGCGAAGGCCGCGAATGAGATCGCCGATCCGCAGATGCGGGTGATGCTCGCCGAACAGGATGGCAGGCTGCTGGGCTATTGCAAGCTGGTCATGGCCTGTGGCTGGCCCGAACATGCGCGCGGGGAGCGGGTGATCGAGCTCAAGCAGCTCTATACCGATCCCGAGGCGACCGGGCAGGGCATCGGCGCGCGGCTGATGGACTGGGCGCTGGAGGAAGCCGCGCGGTTCGGCGCCGATGAAGTGCAGCTCTCGGTCTATTCGGACAATCCCGGCGCGCAGAAGTTCTACAACCGCTATGGGTTCGAGAAGGCGGCCGACATCCATTTCATGGTCGGCGAGCAACGCGACGAGGAGTTCCTCTTCGCGAAAGTGCTTTAGGGTAGGCAGGTTGCGCTGAAGCAACGACAGTTCTGCCCGGGCGTGGTAAACAGGCCGAGTCTTCAACCGGAGGATGGAGAGTGAAGATGGCCAAGTATCCTGCTCGCCGCAGCCTTTTTGATGACCTGTTCCGCGATTTTCCCTTGGGCTATTCCATCGCGCCCTTGCACGGCGATCCCTTGCCGAACCCCGGCAAGATCAAGATCGACGTGAAAGAGAATGGCGACAATCTCGTCGTTCACGCGGAAATGCCCGGTGTCCGCAAGGACGACATCGACATTTCGGTCGACAACAACGTCCTGACGATCAGCGCCGAAGTGTCGCAGTACGATGCCGACGAGGAAAACGACAAGGTGATCCACTCGGAACGCTACTATGGCGCCATTTCGCGCAGCGTGGCCCTGCCCGCCGAAGTGGCGATCGATCAGGCCTCCGCGAAATACGAAGACGGTATCCTGACGCTGACGCTGCCCAAGACTTCCCAGGAAGCGAAGAAGAAGATCAGCGTCGGCTGATTTCCCGGCGGCCTGCCCGGAGCCTGCCATGGCGGGCGCACCGGGCGGGCTGCGGGTCTTTCATGCCCGCTTCCTTTCCCGCTTCGTCATTGCGAGGAGGCGAAGCCGACGCGGCAATCCAGAGCGGGCGCAAACCGCTCTGGATTGCTTCACCCTTCGGGTTCGCAATGACGAAGGGAGAGGGCGGGCGTTCTGATCGAAACGCAGGACGGCTGATGGCATCCTGGCCCGAATGGAAATCCGGATGATCCAGCGCTGCTTCGCCAATCAGCCGCAACGCTCTGCAAGCATCAAAACCACTTGAGCTTGCGGGCGATCATCAGTTCGAGCGCGAAGATCCCGAAGCACAGGCCGACGATGATCCAGAACCCGTGGCTGCCCGGGCTGGTGAGCGGAATGTCGCCCACGTTGATGCCGAGCAGGCCGGTGATGAAGCTCAGCGGCAGGAAGATGCCTGCCACGATCGTCAGCATGTTCTGCGTGCGCTCGGTGCTGGCGGCGGCGCGGGCGCGGATGTCGTCCTGCAGCACCAGCGCGCTTTCCTTGCTGATGTCGAGATCGTCGAGATAGCGGCGCAGCCGGTCGATGGTCTCGGCGATCTCGCGCCGGTCGTGGTCCTCGAACCAGGCCGGGGCATTGTTGCAGATCGCCAGAAGCGCTTCGTGCTGCGGCGACATGTGACGTTTGAGGCCCAGGCAGTTGCGGCGGATCGTGGCGATCTTGCCGAGCACGGCGTCGGTATCGGCATCGGGATCGCGTTCTTCCAGCTCGTCGATCGCCTCGTTCATGTCGATGATCGAATGGCTCATGCGGTCGATCAGGTGCTCGGTAAGCGCGGTGATGAGCGAGCCGACATCGACCGGGCCGGTCCCGGCGTCGACTTCGTTGCAGGCCATGCGCGGGGTTTGCAGCGGCATCCGGCGCAAGGTGACGATGCGCCTGCCGTCGCTCCACAGCTGCATCGAGAGCATGTCTTCCGGTTCGGCGCCGGGGTTGAAGTTGATGCCGCGCAGGGTGGCGACGAGCGTATCCCCGTCGCGGAAGGCGCGCGGGCGAGTGGCGTCGCTGGTCAGCAGTTCGGCGGTGGGCTCGGGAATTTCCAGGCAATCCTGCAGCCATTGCTGGACGCCTTCGTGGGTGCGCAGGAGATGCACCCAGAGCACTTCGCCTTCCCGTCCGGGCCGCCAGTGCTGCACGTCTTCCCAGCTGATCGGCCGGCCGCCGCCTTCGCCATCCAGCACGCGGCCGAACAGCAGCGGCAGCGCCTCATCGCTCTCGTCTGTCAGCACTTCGGTGTTCATGCATGTCTGCATGCCCGAAATCCTGCCAATGAAAAAGGGCGGGTGCAAAAGAGCAGGTGTAAACCGGCTTCAAACGGTCACGCCAAGCGCCTATAGGGGCGCCATGTCCTCGATCAGACCCTGGCGCGATATCGAGCGCCGCAAGAGCCGGCAGATCATGGTCGGCAGCGTGCCCGTCGGCGGCGATGCCCCGATCACGGTGCAGACCATGACCAATACCCCCACGTCCGACGCGAAGGCGACGATCGACCAGATCCGCCGCTGCGAGGATGCCGGGGCGGACCTGATCCGCGTTTCCTGCCCCGATGTGGAAAGCACCACGGCGTTCCGCGAGATCGCGCGCGCCGCGCAAGTGCCGCTGATTGCCGACATCCATTTCCACTACAAGCGCGCGCTCGAAGCGGCGGACGCGGGCGCGGCCTGCCTGCGTATCAATCCCGGCAATATCGGCTCCAGCGAGCGCGTCGCCGAAGTGGTGCGCGCGGCCAAGGCCAATGGCTGCGCGATCCGCATCGGCGTGAACGCGGGAAGCCTTGAGAAGGACTTGCTCGAAAAGTACGGCGAGCCCTGTCCGGAAGCGCTGGTCGAATCGGCGCTCGATCACATCAAGCTGCTGCAGGACCACGATTTCCACGAATACAAGGTGGCCGTGAAGGCCAGCGACGTGTTCCTTGCGGTCGCGGCCTATCAGGGCCTGGCCGATGCGGTGGACTGCCCGCTGCACCTCGGCATCACCGAGGCGGGCGGGCTGATTGGCGGCACGGTGAAATCCGCGATCGGCATCGGCAACTTGCTCTGGGCCGGTATCGGCGACACCTTGCGCGTCTCGCTCTCGGCCGAGCCCGAAGAGGAAGTGCGCGTCGGCTTCGAGATCCTGAAAGCGCTGGGCCTGCGCACGCGCGGCGTGCGCGTCGTCTCGTGCCCGTCCTGCGCGCGCCAGGGCTTCGACGTGATCCGTACGGTAGAGGCGCTGGAAGCGCGCCTGCAGCACATCAAGACCCCGCTCTCGCTCTCGGTGCTCGGCTGCGTCGTCAATGGCCCGGGCGAAGCGCGCGAGACCGACATCGGCGTGACCGGCGGCGGCAACGGCAAGCACATGGTCTATCTCTCGGGCGTGACCGACCACCACGTGCAGAGCGAGGACATGCTCGACCACATTGTCTCGCTGGTCGAAGCCAAGGCGGCCGAGATCGAGGCGGCGGAGGCGGCACAGACCGTCGCTGCGGAATAGGCGGCGGCCTTAACCGGGCCGAAGCCTTTGCCGTCTAGAATGGGCCCATGCGCATGGGCCCTCTCATCCTGCTGATCGGTGTTGCGGCTGGCATCGGCTGGTTCGCTCCGGACCTTGCAGTGTCCCCGCAGGCCGCGCGCGTACCGGAAGCGAAGGCGTCAGGCGGCGTCGGGAACCGCGAAGCGGTGGACAGCCACGCTGCGGCGGTGTTTCCGGACGACACCGTCCTCACGCGCCAGAGCGACGGGCATTTCTATGCGCGGGCCGATGTCGATGCCCATTCGACCCGGTTCCTCGTCGATACCGGCGCCTCGATGATTGCGCTCACCGGCGCCGATGCCGAAGCCATCGGCCTGCGCTGGGATCCGTCGGAGCTGCGCCCGGTGGGCCGCGGCGCCAGCGGTACTGTTTACGGTGTGCCGGTCCGGCTGGAGCATGTCGAACTCGGGGCTTTTGGCGCGCGCGGCGTGGGCGCGGTGATCGTTCCCGAGGGACTGGAAGTCTCGCTGCTCGGTCAGTCGTTCCTCGCCCGCATACCCAGCGTGCGGATCGACGGTGATCGGATGACTTTAGGCGGATGACCCGGGGCGGCGAAAGCTGATGCCTGACGCCGGTTCAGGCGAAGCAGCCGGCAAGTCCCGCAAGGCTGGACCAGATCACGAAAGCCCCCATGCCGATGACCGAGGCCAGGGCGGCCTGCGTGACTTTCGACGGGGGCGCTTTCGATTCAGGGGCGATCATGGCGGTCCGGACCTTGCGGGGGAGTGGGGGGTAGGGCGCAGATAGGCGCACTGGCGGCAAAAGCCCATGACGCTCGTCGATCCCTGTCCGCCGGCGATCGAGTCCCATGCTGGTGTGCAGGCGGACTCATTGCGAATTCTGCGTGCCCCAGATCGCCTTGCGCCCGATCGTCGACGTGAAGGCCGGAACGCTGATCTTGCCGTCGCGCGGGCCGATCGGCGTGCGGATGGTGCTCGCTTCGAAGTCGGCCGGCAGGCCTGCGCTGATGAGGTCGTAGGGCGAGATGCGGGTGCGGGTGCACAGGGCGCCCGTCCCGTCGTTGACCAGCGTCTTGTCGAATTCGAGGCCGAGCTGTTCGTTCATGGCGCGGCGGACGGTTGCGACTTCGAGCTGGCCCTCGCCGAAGTAGATCACGAAGCGCGTGCCCAGCGGCACGTCCTCCAGCCCCTCGATCAGCGCGCCCGTGGTCGAGAGGTTGCGCAGGACGACGGGATAATAGAAATCCTCGTGGATGGCGCCGATCCATCGGAACAGCGAAATGCGGTCATGCCGCTGCCGGGCTGGGCCCTCGGGCTCGATGCCCCAGCCGGATTCCTGTTGCGCGCCTTTGAGGAATTCGGTGCCGACGAGCGGACGCGAATAGATATAGCCCTGTATCAGGCCGACGCCGAGTTCGCGCATCAGGTCGAGCTGATCGTGGGTTTCGATGCCCTCGGCCGTGGTTTCCATGTCGAGCGCTTCGGCGAGTGCGACGATTGCGGCGATGATCGCCCGGTTGCGCGATCCCTCTTCGGTCGCGCCGCGCACGAAGCTCTGGTCGATCTTGATCTTGTCGAAGGGCGCAGTCTTGAGATAGCCGAGCGAGGAGTAGCCGGTGCCGAAATCGTCGAGCGACAGGCGCACGCCCAGCGTCTTGAGCGTCTTGAAGCGCGCATCGGCTTCGGTGCCCTGGGTCAGGAACACGCCTTCGGTAATCTCCAGTTCGAGCCGTTCGGGTTCGAGGCCGGAAGCCGCCAGGGCATGAGTCACCGAGGCCGGAAAGCCGGGATCGCTGAAGTGGGTGGGGGAAATGTTCACGGCCACGCGCAAGGGGCGGGGCCATTGCGCCGCTTCCATGCAGGCGGTGCGCAAGGCCCAGTCGCCAATACGCCGGATCAGGGCCGATTCCTCGGCGATGGGAATGAACAGCGCCGGGCTGATCATGCCCTTGTCCGGGTGGTTCCAGCGGATCAGCGCCTCGGCCCCGGACACGGTGTTGGTGTCGCAATGGACGATGGGCTGATAGTGGAGCTCGAACTCGCCGCGGGTCAGCGCGTCGTGGAGGTCCTCCTCAAGCTGCCGCCGTTCTTCCGCCGCCGTCAGCAGCTCGCGCGAGAAGAAACGGAAGGCACCGCGTCCGCCATGCTTGGCGGCATAGAGCGCGAGATCGGCATTGCGCACCAGTTCGTCGGTTTCGATGCCGTCGAACGGGCTGATCGCGATGCCGACCGACGCGCCGATGATGCAGCGGCTGCCCTCGATCGAATAGGGCTGAGAGATCATGCCGATGATCCGTTCCGCCAGATCGCCGAGATCGCCCCGGTCCTCGACGTCGGGGAGCAGCACCTGGAACTCGTCGCCGCCGAGGCGGCAGACCTTTTCGGGATCCTTCAGGATCGTCAGCAGGCGTTCCGAGACCTGCTTGAGCAGCGCATCGCCCGCCGAGTGCCCCAGGGTATCGTTGACCTGCTTGAAGCGGTCGAGGTCGATCAGCAGGGTCGCGCAGGGGCGCTTCGTGCCCTTGTAGGAACTCAGCGTGCGTTCGAGCTTGCGCGCCATCTGGCGGCGATTGAGCAGGCCGGTCAGCGGATCGTGCATTGCCGCCTTGGCGTTTTCCTCGGCAATGCGGCGATCGTCGGTGATTTCGGCGCAGATGCCCGAGAATCCGGTGAAGTGCTGCGCATGATCGAATTGCGCTTCGCCCGATAGCAGCCACCAGCGGCGGTTCTCGTCGTCACCGGTGCAAACGGCCAGCCGCTCGAACCGCGAACGCCGCGAGAGCGCGAAGCGCAGGCTGCGCCCGTTCTCGCCGGCGTCGTCGAGTTCGGTGAACAGGCCGGTCAATTGCTGCCCGAATGCAGCCGCCGGATCGGGTAGCCGCGTCATCGCCTTGCCGGACAGGTGGACAATGGCCCCTTCCGCATCGGTGGACCAGAAGCCGATGGCATCGAGATTTTCCACGACCCGGCAGAAGGCCTGGGCCTGTGCGGACGACATGGCGGATTGCGCGGCAAACTCGGTGTTGCCGCGCAAGGCATTTTTCTTGGCAGTGCGCGCGAAATTCCAGGCCATCTTCGCCAGCTTGAACCCCCGTGAGGACAGCGGTTCATAGACCGGAGAACGTTACCAGCGAGTAACCATGTCCTGCCGTAAGCCATTCTTGTGCATACAAAAAGCCCCGCCGGATCGGACCGGCGGGGCTTCCCGTTTCGTTTCGGAGATCGAAAGCCGGTCTTACTCGGCTTCGTCACCCTTCAGCAGGTAATCGCCCGCATCGGCGTCGGTGCCGTGGGTCTCGCCCTCGACCACTGCCAGCGGATCGTCACCCAGATCGTCGAGCGGATTGCGGTGCAGTTCGGCCTCGTGCTCTTCCGCCGCGGTGTTGGCCGCGATGATCGAGCCCTGCATCTTGCGGTAGGAGGCACGCAGCGCTGCGTCGCGGCTGGAGGCCGCCACGCGGACGCGGTTCATGCCCGCACCGGTGCCCGCCGGGATCAGACGGCCGACGATGACGTTTTCCTTCAGACCGATCAGCGAGTCCTTCTTTCCTTCGACCGCCGCCTGCGTGAGCACGCGGGTGGTTTCCTGGAACGAAGCGGCCGAGATGAACGAACGGGTCTGCAGCGAGGCCTTGGTGATGCCGAGCAGCACCGGCTTGCCTTCGGCGGGCTTCTGGCCCGGCTTCAGCTTCGCGTTGTACTCGTTCATTTCCTCGTAGTCGACCTGCTCGCCCGCCAGCAGCGTGGTGTCGCCGCCGTCGGTGATCTCGACCTTCTGCAGCATCTGGCGAACGATCACTTCGATGTGCTTGTCGTTGATCTTCACGCCCTGCAAGCGGTAGACTTCCTGGATTTCCGCCACGAGGTATTCCGCCAGCGCTTCGACGCCGAGCACTTCAAGGATGTCGTGCGGATCGGGCGAGCCCGAGATCAGGTTGTCGCCCTTCTTGACGTAGTCGCCTTCCTGCACGTCGATCACGCGGCTCTTGGGGATCAGGTATTCCACCGGATCGCCCTCTTCCGGGATGATCGCGATCTTGCGCTTGGCCTTGTAGTCACGCACGAATTCGATGCGTCCCGAGACCTTGGCGATGATCGAGTTGTCCTTGGGCTTGCGGGCCTCGAACAGCTCGGCAACGCGCGGCAGACCGCCGGTGATGTCGCGGGTCTTGGCAGCTTCGCGCGATGCACGGGCGATGATGTCGCCGGCATCGACCATCTGGCCGTCTTCCACCGAGAGCGTGGTGCCCGGTGCCATCATGTAGCGCGCGGCCTCGCCGGACTGATCGTCGAGAAGGGTGATGCGCGGACGCAGGTCTTCCTTCTTCTTCGAACGGCTCGACGAACGGTCTTCGGTGACGACGCGGCTGGTCATGCCGGTGGCATCGTCGGTCTGCTCGGTCAGCGTGCGGGTGTCGATCAGGTCCTGATACTTCACCACGCCCGAGGTTTCGGTGATGATCGGCAGGGTGAACGGGTCCCACTCGGCCAGGCGTTCGCCTTCCTTCACCGATGCGCCATCGGTGTGCAGCAGCACCGTACCGTAAGGCACGCGGTGCATCGCGCGCTCGCGGCCCTCGGTGTCGATCACCACGACTTCGCCGTTGCGGGCGAGCGACAGGCGGCGGCCCCGCTTGTCGACGATGGTCGGGATGTCGCGGTACTGCACGGTGCCGTCGCAGATCGATTCCAGATGGCTGGTTTCGTTGAGCTGCGCGGCGCCGCCGATGTGGAAGGTACGCATGGTGAGCTGCGTGCCCGGCTCACCGATCGACTGCGCGGCGATAACGCCGACAGCTTCACCGATGTTGACCGGCGTACCGCGAGCCAGGTCACGGCCATAGCACTTGGCGCAGACGCCCTGTTCCGCCTCGCAGACCAGCGGCGAGCGGATGCGGGCCGACTGCGCGCCCGATTCCTCGATCTGCTTGACGGCGGTTTCGTCGAGCAGGGTGCCGTTGGCGACGACGATCTCGCCATCCTTGGTGACGATGTCCTCGGCCAGGGTACGGCCCAGGATACGCTCGGCCAGCGAGGCGATCACCGAACCGCCCTGCACGATCGCGCGCATTTCCAGCGCACGCTCGGTGCCGCAGTCCTCGATCACGACGACGCAGTCCTGCGACACGTCGACCAGACGGCGGGTCAGGTAGCCCGAGTTCGCCGTCTTGAGCGCGGTGTCGGCCAGACCCTTGCGGGCGCCGTGGGTCGAGTTGAAGTATTCAAGAACGGTCAGACCTTCCTTGAAGTTCGAGATGATCGGCGTTTCGATGATCTCGCCCGACGGCTTGGCCATGAGGCCGCGCATACCGCCAAGCTGCTTCATCTGGGCCGGGCTACCACGGGCACCCGAGTGGCTCATCATGTAGATCGAGTTGATCTGGGCCATGCGGCCGGTTTCGGGATCGATCGGCTGGGCCTTCAGCTCTTCCATCATGGCGTTCGCCACCTGGTCGCCGCAGCGGCTCCAGGCGTCGATCACCTTGTTGTACTTTTCCTGCTGGGTGATGAGACCGTCCTGGTACTGCTGCTCGTAGTCAGCAACCAGTTCCTTGGTTTCATTGACCAGGGCTTCCTTCGATTCCGGAATGATCATGTCATCCTTGCCGAAGGAGATGCCGGCCTTGAACGCGTTGCGGAAGCCGAGGCTCATGATGGCGTCGGCGAACAGCACCGTGTCCTTCTGGCCGGTGTGGCGATAGACCTGGTCGATAACGTCGCCGATTTCCTTCTTGGTGAGAAGGCGGTTGACGACGTCGAAGGGCACGGTGTGGCTCTTCGGCAGGCATTCGCCGATCAGCATACGGCCCGGGGTGGTCTGGAACCGCTTCATGTACTGCTGGCCGCTCTCGTCGGTCTGCGGCACGCGGGCCTCGATCTTCGAGTGCAGGGTGACAGTGCCGTTGAACAGCGCCTGATGCACTTCGGCCATGTCGCCGAACTTCATGCCTTCGCCCGGTTCGCCGTCGCGGTCCATCGACAGGTAGTAGAGCCCCAGCACCATGTCCTGCGAAGGCACGATGATCGGCTTGCCGTTGGCGGGCGAGAGGATGTTGTTGGTCGACATCATCAGCACGCGCGCTTCGAGCTGGGCTTCCAGCGAAAGCGGCACGTGGACGGCCATCTGGTCACCGTCGAAGTCGGCGTTGAAGGCCGAGCAGACGAGCGGGTGAAGCTGGATCGCCTTGCCTTCGATGAGGACCGGCTCGAACGCCTGGATGCCCAGACGGTGCAGCGTCGGCGCGCGGTTCAGCATGACCGGGTGCTCGCGAATGACTTCGTCGAGGATGTCCCAGACTTCCTTGCGCTCCTTTTCGACCCACTTCTTGGCCTGCTTGAGGGTCATCGAAAGACCCTTGGCGTCGAGGCGGGCGTAGATGAACGGCTTGAACAGTTCGAGCGCCATCTTCTTGGGCAGGCCGCACTGGTGCAGCTTGAGTTCCGGACCGGTCACGATGACCGAACGGCCCGAATAGTCGACGCGCTTGCCGAGCAGGTTCTGACGGAAGCGGCCCTGCTTGCCCTTCAGCATGTCGGACAGCGACTTCAAGGGCCTCTTGTTGGCGCCGGTGATGACGCGGCCGCGGCGGCCGTTGTCGAACAGGGCGTCAACCGCTTCCTGCAACATGCGCTTTTCGTTGCGCACGATGATGTCCGGCGCGCGCAGTTCGATCAGGCGCTTCAGACGGTTGTTGCGGTTGATGACGCGGCGGTAGAGGTCGTTGAGGTCCGAGGTCGCGAAGCGGCCGCCGTCCAGCGGAACCAGCGGGCGCAGTTCGGGCGGAATGACCGGCACGACTTCGAGGATCATCCACTCGGGACGGTTGCCCGAATCGATGAACGATTCGACGACCTTGAGGCGCTTGATGATCTTCTTGGGCTTGAGTTCCGACTTGGTGGTCTCAAGCTCCTGCAGCAGGTCCGCGCGTTCCTGTTCGAGGTCGAGCGCGATGAGCATCTGCTTCACTGCCTCGGCGCCGATGCCGGCCGAGAAGGCGTCTTCGCCGTATTCGTCCTGCGCGTCGAGCAGTTCGTCTTCGGTGAGAAGCTGGTACTTCTCCAGCGGGGTCAGGCCCGGCTCGATGACGATGTAGCTTTCGAAGTACAGCACGCGCTCAAGCTGCTTGAGCTGCATGTCGAGCAGCAGGCCGATGCGCGAAGGCAGCGACTTCAGGAACCAGATGTGCGCGACCGGCGCGGCCAGCTCGATGTGGCCCATGCGCTCGCGGCGCACCTTGGTGACGGTGACTTCGACGCCGCACTTTTCGCAGACGACGCCCTTGTACTTCATGCGCTTGTACTTGCCGCAAAGGCACTCGTAGTCCTTCACCGGGCCGAAGATGCGCGCGCAGAACAGGCCGTCACGTTCCGGCTTGAACGTGCGGTAGTTGATCGTTTCCGGCTTCTTGATCTCGCCGAAGGACCAGGAGCGGATACGCTCGGGGCTCGCGAGGCCGATCTGGATCTGATCGAAGGTCTCGGGCTTCGCCATCTGGTTGGTGAACTTGGTCAGGTCGTTCATAGTTCAATTCCCATTGAAGGGTGAATTCGTCGGAGCGGAAAGGGAGGGCGGCTCACTCTGGAAGCCGCCCGGTTCCCTGTTACTCCGCAGCCTCGGGCAGCATGTCGCCGTCCTCGTCGTCGTCGAGGCTCTTGAGCTCGACGTTGAGGCCCAGCGAGCGCATTTCCTTGACGAGAACGTTGAAGCTCTCCGGAATGCCGGCCTCGAAGGTGTCGTCGCCCTTGACGATCGCTTCGTAGACCTTGGTGCGGCCGACCACGTCGTCCGACTTCACCGTCAGCATTTCCTGCAAGGTGTACGCCGCGCCGTAGGCCTGGAGCGCCCAGACCTCCATTTCACCGAAGCGCTGGCCGCCGAACTGCGCCTTACCGCCCAGCGGCTGCTGGGTGACGAGGCTGTAGGGGCCGATCGAACGCGCGTGGATCTTGTCGTCGACAAGGTGGTGCAGCTTGAGCACGTACTTGTAGCCGACCGTCACCTTGCGGTCGAAGCGGTCGCCGGTGCGGCCGTCGAAGAGGTCCACCTGGCCCGATTCGTCGAGCCCGGCGAGACGCAGCATGGCCGAAACGTCGGCTTCCACCGCACCGTCGAACACCGGGGTGCCCATCGGCACGCCCTTGCGCACGTTCTGGGCCAGTTCGACGATCTGCTCGGGGGTGCGGGCAGCGATATCGTCGGCGTAGTTCTCGCCGTAGATTTCCTGCAGCACTTCCCGGACGGCTTCGGGCGGCTGGCCCGCGACCGGATCGGGATTGGCGGCGCGCCACGCATCGAGCGCATCGGCCACCTTCTGGCCCAGGCCGCGCGCGGCCCAGCCCAGGTGGGTTTCGAAGATCTGCCCGACGTTCATGCGCGAAGGCACGCCCAGCGGGTTGAGCACGAAGTCGACCGGCGTGCCGTCCGCGAGGAACGGCATGTCTTCCTGCGGCAGGATGCGGCTGATGATACCCTTGTTGCCGTGACGGCCGGCCATCTTGTCGCCCGGCTGCAGCTTGCGCTTCACCGCGACGAAGACCTTGACCATCTTGAGCACGCCGGGTGCCAGCTCGTCGCCGCGCTCCAGCTTTTCCTTGCGGTCCTCGAACTTCTCCTGGATCGCCTTGACGGTGAGGTCATACTGCGACTTCACCGCTTCGAGCTGGCCCTGCATGTGGTCGTCCGCGACGGCGAACTTCCACCATTCGTGCTTCTCGACTTCGGCGAGGATCTCTTCGGTGATCTCGATGCCCTTCTTCACGCCCTTGGGAGCGGAAGCGGCGACCTGGCCGAGCAGCATTTCAGCCAGGCGGTTGTAGGTCGCGCGGTTGAGGATCGCGCGTTCGTCCTCACGGTCCTTGGCGAGGCGTTCGATTTCCTCGTTCTGGATCGCGCGGGTACGGTCGTCGATCTCGATACCGTGGCGGTTGAACACGCGCACGTCGACGATGGTGCCGGCAACGCCCGGGGGCAGGCGGAGCGAAGTGTCGCGCACGTCGCTGGCCTTTTCGCCGAAGATGGCGCGCAGCAGCTTTTCTTCCGGCGTCATCGGGCTTTCGCCCTTCGGCGTGATCTTGCCGACGAGGATGTCACCCGGGTGCACTTCGGCGCCGACATAGACGATGCCCGCCTCGTCGAGGTTGCGCAGGGCTTCCTCGCCGACGTTGGGGATGTCGCGGGTGATGTCTTCCGGACCCAGCTTGGTGTCGCGGGCCATGACCTCGAACTCGTCGATGTGGATCGAGGTGAAGACGTCGTCCTTCACGATCCGCTCGGAGATGAGGATGGAGTCCTCGTAGTTGTAGCCGTTCCAGGGCATGAACGCGACGAGCACGTTGCGGCCCAGCGCCAGTTCGCCGAGTTCGGTCGACGGGCCGTCGGCGATGGTGTCGCCCTTGCGGATCAGGTCGCCCACCTTCACCAGCGGACGCTGGTTGATGCAGGTCGACTGGTTCGAACGCTCGAACTTCTGCAGACGGTAGATGTCGACGCCCGAACGGCCCGGCTCGATGTCGCCCGAGGCGCGGATGACGATACGGGTGGCGTCGACCTGGTCGACCACGCCATCGCGCAGCGCCGAGATCGCGGCGCCCGAATCGCGGGCCACGGTCTCTTCCATGCCGGTGCCGACCAGCGGAGCGTCGGCCTTGACCAGCGGCACCGCCTGACGCTGCATGTTCGAGCCCATGAGAGCGCGGTTGGCGTCGTCGTTTTCCAGGAACGGAATGAGCGAGGCGGCGACCGAGACGAGCTGCTTGGGCGAAACGTCCATCAGCGTGATCTGGTCAGACGGGCTCATCACGAATTCGCCGTTCTGGCGGGCCGAGATGAGATCCTCGACGAACTTGCCGTCGCTGTCGAGTTCGGCCGAAGCCTGCGCGACGGTGTGCTTCTGCTCTTCCATGGCCGAGAGGTAGATCACCTCGCCGGTCACCTTGCCGTCGATCACCTTGCGGTACGGGGTCTCGATGAAGCCGTACTTGTTGACGCGGGCGAAGGTGGAGAGCGAGTTGATCAGACCGATGTTCGGGCCTTCCGGCGTTTCAATCGGGCAGATGCGGCCATAGTGGGTCGGGTGAACGTCGCGGACTTCGAAGCCGGCGCGCTCACGGGTGAGACCGCCCGGCCCAAGCGCCGAAACGCGGCGCTTGTGGGTGACTTCCGAGAGCGGGTTGGTCTGGTCCATGAACTGCGAGAGCTGCGAGGAGCCGAAGAACTCGCGAACGGCGGCCACGGCGGGCTTGGCGTTGATGAGGTCGTTCGGCATCACGGTCGAGACGTCGACCGAGCTCATGCGTTCCTTGACGGCGCGCTCCATGCGCAGCAGGCCGACGCGGTACTGGTTTTCCAGCAGCTCGCCCACCGAACGGACGCGGCGGTTGCCGAGATTGTCGATGTCGTCGATCTCGCCCTTGCCGTCCTTGAGGTTCACCAGTTCCTTGACCACGGCGAGGATGTCCTCGACGCGCAGGGTGGTGACGGTGTCCTCGGCATCGAGGCCCAGACGCATGTTCAGCTTGACGCGGCCGACGGCCGAAAGGTCGTAGCGGTCGGCGTCGAAGAACAGGCCGTCGAACAGGGCTTCGGCGGTTTCCTTCGTCGGCGGTTCGCCCGGGCGCATGACCTTGTAGATCGACTCAAGGCCCATCTCGCGGTTCTCGGCCTTGTCGGCCTTCATGGTGTTGCGGATCCACGGGCCGGTGTTGATGTCGTCGATGTCGAGCAGGTCGAGCTGGTCGATCCCGGCAGCGTCGAGCGCTTCCAGGTTTTCCGGCGTCACTTCGTCGCCGGCTTCGATCCAGATGCGGCCGGTCGATTCGTCGATCAGGTCGCGGGCCGAATAGCGGCCGAAGATTTCCTCGGTCGGGATGAGGAGTTCCTCAAGGCCGTCCTTCTGCGCCTTGTTGGCGGCGCGGGGGCTGATCTTGTGGCCGGCGCCGAACACGACTTCGCCCGACTTGGCATCGACGATGTCGAAAGCCGGCTTCGCGCCGCGCCAGGCTTCCGGAACGTAAGGCAGGCGCCAGCCGCCTTCGCCGCGCTGCCAGGTCACGGTCTCGTAGAAGTAGTCGAGGATCTGCTCGCTATCGAGGCCGAGAGCATAAAGCAGCGAGGTGACCGGCAGCTTGCGCTTGCGGTCGATACGCACGTTGACGATGTCCTTGGCGTCGAACTCGAAGTCCAGCCAGGAGCCGCGGTACGGAATCACGCGGGCGGCGAAGAGGAACTTGCCCGAGGAGTGGGTCTTGCCACGGTCATGGTCGAACAGCACGCCCGGCGAACGGTGCATCTGCGAGACGATCACGCGCTCGGTGCCGTTGATGAAGAAGGTGCCGTTCTCGGTCATGAGCGGCATGTCGCCCATGTAAACGTCCTGCTCCTTGATATCGAGGACCGAGCGGGTCTCGGTCTCGGCGTCCACCTCGAACACGATCAGGCGCAGCGTGACCTTCATCGGGGCTGCGTACGTGATGCCGCGCTGGCGGCATTCGGTCACGTCGTACTTCGGGTCTTCCAGCTCGTAGTGGACGAAGTCCAGTTCGCTGGTGCCGGCGAAGTCGCGGATCGGGAACACCGAGCGCAGCGTCTTTTCGAGGCCCGAGACATAGCCCACCGAGGGATCGGAGCGCAGGAACTGCTCGTAGCTTTCGCGCTGGACCTCGATGAGGTTGGGCATCTGGACGACTTCGTGGATGTCGCCGAAAATCTTGCGGATACGCTTCTTGGCCGTGCGGCCAGTCGTGTCGAGGGGCTTGGTCGCCATGTGGGTCTGTTGCCTCTTCGCTTCTCAATAGGGACCGATTCGCGATCGAACGGTCCGAAAAAAATTCGTCTTCGCGAGGACGATACTTCCGCTCGAAAGCGGATCACCGGAAACACCAAAAGGCCGCCGGCATGCACGGAATCCCTTGGGAAAGGGCTCAATGCGGCCTGCAGCCTGATGCGTCAGATGGATACCCGGACCGCTTCCTTCCCGGGCGTGTCCCCGCGCATGGACCCGCCTTGCTCGAAGCGCCGAGCGAAACGGCCATATAGGAGGCTGCTCCGGGCGTGTCAAACGGTGTCCCGAGGGGCGGCCGGGTCCTGCCTCCCTTGGCCACTCCGGTCTTCGCCGAAACCCCGCCGGGCAGGCCTGTGTATTGATCGTCGATCATGTGCATATCGTTTTTCGATATTATCGTTTGACAATAAGTCGACTCGATATTATTGAATATCGATATGACGTATATCGGAGAACATGAAATGACCCACCGAGAGGCCCGGGGCGCCTTCCGCCCCTTCGCTGTCGTCCTGGCCGCCGCGGCCGTGATGACCTTCTGGATTCCGACCGTGACCACGCCGGCCCGCAGCCAGGCTCCGGCCGCCTCTGCAATCGTGGTCGTGTCCGCGCCGGGCGCTTATGCCCCGGCGCTGATGTGAGGGGAGGCGGGGCATGACCTCGATCAAGCGTGACCCGCTGCTGGCCGTGGCCAAGGGCGTCCTGTGGTTCCTGATGGGGCTCATGGCGCTGAGCGTGGTGGCGTGCCTGTCCGCCGCGCCGACCGTCTTCTTCATGCGCGATCATGTCATGGCCGAGCTGCTGAAGGATGCGCCGGACCTGGTATTCCCGCAGTTCATGGCGGCGGTTACGGCTGTCTGCCTGCTGGCGGCGGCCCTGCTGGCTGTCCTGTTCCGGATATTCCAGCTGCTCAAGCAGATCGTCGACACCGTGGGCGAAGGCGATCCTTTCGTGCCGGTCAATGCCAGGCGCCTGACGCGAATGGCCTGGCTGACGCTGGTGGTCCAGCTCATCGGCCTGCCGATCGCCGGCATCGCCCTGTGGATTCACAATGTGGCCAAGGGCGCGGGCGCGAACCTGTCCGATATTCACGTGGATACCGGGCTCGATGCCAATGGCCTGCTGCTCATGCTGATCCTGTTCATCCTCGCCCGCGTGTTCCGCAAGGGCGCCGAGATGCGCGCCGAACTCGAAGGAACCGTATAATGACATTCGGACTGAAAATGCTGTTCGAACGCGCGCCTTCGGGTGAGACTTGGCGGCGGAGCCTGCAGGACCCGCTGCTCGTCGCGGCCGTGGTGGTCCTGGTGACGGCGCTGGCGGGCGTGGCGCTGACGATGGGTGCGGCCCTGATCGGCCTGGTGGTGACGATGACCACGCAGCCGCCGGTCGGCCATGCCTTGTCCGATCCCATGTGGGATCCGGTGGCGGGGATGATTCTGGCGCTGGTGGCGCTGTCGGTGATTGCCGGCGGTATCGGCAACGTGCTCAATATCGTTGCCAGCGTGGCCGCGCGCAATCCGTTCGATCGGGCCAATGCCGGCCGCATCGAGCGGCTGGGCTGGCGCCTTGCCGAGTTGTGGGGGATCGGCTGGATCGCGCGCTGGCTCGACGTGCCGGTAGGCGGCAGCGTCAATGGCTTCGACATCTCAGTCGATCTCGGCGGCGGCAATACCCTGGCGTTTGCCTTGGTGCTGTTCGTCCTGGCCCGTGTGTTCCGGCATGGCAACCGCCTGCAGGACGAAGTCGAAGGGACCGTGTGATGGGCGCGGATGCCGCTGAAACGGAAGGAACCCGGATCGTGGTCAAGCTCGATGACCTGCTCTATGCCCGCCGCATGACGCTCACCGAACTGGCCGAGCGCATCGGCATCACTCTGGCCAACCTCTCGATCCTCAAGACCGGCAAGGCCAAGGCGATCCGCTTTTCGACGCTGGAGGCGATCTGCCGGGAACTCGATTGCCAGCCCGGCGATCTGCTCGGTTATCAGGCCGCGGGCGAATAGTGCGCAGCGGCGGAACCTGACGGAAAGGAACGGGGGCTTTCAGACTGTGAAGTCGAAGAGAGCCCCTTTCTCGTCCGGGAGTTCATCGGAATAGGCCCTGGCGATGACCTGGGCTGCCGCCTGCTCCCAGTCGAGCCGCAGCCGCGCTTCGGCATCGTTTTCCAGCGCATTGTCGTGGGCGAAGAACATCGGCTTGAAGCCTTTGGCATCTTCGGACCCGAACCGCTTGGGCGATGTGGCGCGGCTGGCCGATACGGGGATCGCCCTGGGATATGCCACGCCGCCGATGGAAAAAGGGACGGGCTGGTACCTGACCGACTGCATACGAACCGCCTCCTGGCTGTTCATGCCCCCCTTGAGTCAAGGAAGCTGACACAGCCGGTTTAACAGAGCGTGAGCAGATATCTACGTAAAAGTCCGCGGGTCGCGTGAGCGGTGGGAGCATGGCAGATCCGCCGCAGTGGTTTCGCAACGTCCGGATAGCTGGAAACGGCACTGAGGGCGGGCTTTCCCCGCAGCCCACGGTCTGACTCACCTTGACTCTTCGGCGTGTTTGCGCCAATGGCCCGCCCTGACCGGCAGGCCCGAGCAATCGCCGCCTTGCCGTTCATCCGTCCGAGACAGCTGCCGAGGGCTTCCCTCTTAATCTGCAGCCTAGACGGGGAACAGGAAATTTCCGGCCCCTCGCTCCATTGGCAGCGTGGTGCCAACCTCGCGTTTCGGCGCGAAACTCCTTCCCCATCGAACGGACTCGCCCATGGTGTTTCGGCACCGTGGACAAACGTAGCCGGCCGTGCGGGGCACCCGTCCCAAGCGGTCACATGTGAAGGAGTAAGGCATGGATCGTTCGCAGAAAGCCGATTCGGTCGCCCAGCTCAACGCGGTCTTCAACGAGGTCGGCGTGGTGGTCGTCACCCGCAACCTCGGCATGTCGGTGGCTCAGTCCACTGCCCTGCGCACGAAGATCCGTGAAGCCGGTGCGACTTACAAGGTTGCGAAGAACCGTCTTGCCAAGATTGCCATCGCGGATACCGACTATGCCGGTATCGGTGACTTCCTGACCGGCCCGACGGCCATCGCCACTTCGGTGGACCCCGTCGCTGCCGCCAAGGCTGTCGTCGAATTCGCCAAGACGACCGACAAGATCGAGATCGTCGGCGGCGCGATGGGTGCAAACGTTCTGACCCCCGAAGGTGTCAAGGCTCTGGCCACGATGCCCTCGCTCGACGAACTGCGCGCCAAGCTCATCGGTCTCGTCCAGGCTCCGGCCACGAAGATCGCCCAGCTCTCGACCGCTCCGGCGGCCAAGCTGGCCCGCGTCTTCGCTGCCTATGCCGACAAGGACGCTGCCTGAGCCCAGTCTCGGTAACACGTTTCGAAACGATTTATCCCGGTTTGCGGCATGAGGCCCGCCGGGACCACAGATCAGGAGTAAAATATCATGGCCGATATCGCCAAGCTTGTTGAAGAACTGTCGCAGCTGACCGTCCTTGAGGCCGCTGACCTCGCCAAGGCCCTGGAAGAAGCATGGGGCGTTTCCGCCGCTGCTGCCGTGGCCGTTGCTGCTCCCGCCGGTGGCGGCGCCGCTGCTGAAGCCGTCGAAGAGAAGACCGAATTCGACGTCATCCTGACCGGTGACGGCGGCAAGAAGATCCAGGTCATCAAGGAAGTCCGCGCCATCACCGGCCTGGGCCTCGCTGAAGCCAAGGCTCTCGTCGAAGGCGCTCCGAAGGCCGTCAAGGAAGGTGTCAACAAGGCTGAAGCCGAAGACATCAAGGCGAAGATCGAAGCAGCCGGCGGCACCGTCGAGCTCAAGTAATCTTCTGCCGGTTCTTCACCGGACGAAAAATGGGAAGGGCGGCTCCATCGGGGCCGCCCTTTTCATTTGCGCTGCGATCGCGCGTCGAAAACATTGCAATATTATGACAATCTGGGCCATTGTCTTGCTTGTGTAAGCAGACCGCCTTCTTGAGGCACCCGATGGCCTATAGATTCAGACATGGCGACCGCACTGTGCAGCGGGCGGTACACCGGATTGCCCGCGAACAGATCGACGGCGCCCTTGCGGCCATTGCCGGCCAGCCCCGCGACAAGGCGATCCACGAAGTGCGCAAGGCCTGCAAGAAGCTGCGCGCGCTGCTGCGCCTCGTGCGGCCCGGATTCCCCGACTACACTTACGAAAACGCCGCGTTCCGCGACATTGCGCGCCTGCTGGCCTTCACGCGCGATGCCAAAGTGCTGCTCGATACCTGCGACGCGCTGATTGCCGGCACGCCGGAAGACTTCGACCGGGTCGAGGCGCTCAGCCTGCGCGAGCACTTCGCGGGGGAACTGGCGCAGGTGGGGGCGGACGAAGCTGCCGGGGCACGGCTCGAACAGGCACGGGTGCTGCTGGACACGGCCCGGGAAAGAGTTGCGGACTGGTCTCTGACCGAGGAGGGTTGGGACGCGCTGGGCCCCGGGCTCGGCCGGATTCTCCGGCAAGCGGACAAGGCTTGGAGCAAGGTGGCGCGCGAGCCGGATGCGGCGCATTATCATGAACTGCGCAAGCGCATGAAATATCACTGGTATCATACCCGCCTGCTGGCGCCCGTCTGGCCCGCACTGATGCAACCGCGCGCGGCGGAGCTGGGCCACCTTGCCGATCTGCTCGGGCTGCATCACGATATCTGCGTGCTGGAGGAGCGGCTTGGCGGGTTCGTGCCGGGCACGCACTACGACAAGCCGGCGGCCGTCCTGCGCGGGCTCGCGGCGGACCGGCGCAAGCGGCTGGAGCAGGACGCCGGGCCGCTTGTCGCACGGCTTCTGGCGCAGGAAACGGCCGCGCTGGCGGATCACTGGTGCAGGCTGTGGGGCATCTGGCGGACCGGGGGGCGGCAGCCGGCATGACTTTGGAAATCGAGCGCAAGTTTCTCGTCGCGGATGATGCCTGGCGTGGGCAGGTGGCCGGAACCCGGCGGATGCGGCAGGCCTATCTGGCGAACAGCGACGCGGCGAGTGTGCGCGTCCGGGTGATCGACGAGAGCAGCGCGAAGCTCACGGTCAAAGGAGCAGCATGTGCCGATGGACCCGCCCTGTCCCGCGCCGAGTTCGAATATGCCATTCCGGTCGCCGATGCCTTGGCGATGATGGAGATGCGCACCGGACGGATCGTCGAAAAGACGCGCTATCTGGTGCCGGCCAGCGGCGGACGGACATGGGAAGTGGACGTCTTTTCCGGTGCGCTGGAGGGCCTTGTCGTAGCCGAGATCGAGCTGGAACGGGCGGACGAGGCTATTGCATTGCCGGATTGGCTGGGCCCGGAAGTGACCGGCGATCCGCGATACGGCAACATGGCGCTTGCCCAGGCGGGCTGACGGAGCTGCGGAGCGCTCATACCAAAACGCCTTGAGCTTGGCTCATGGCGTTTTGGTAAGCCCGTGCGGCGCCTGAGCATTTTCCAAGTCTGATGCGTCAGCATCTCAGGGACTTGGTATCAGGCGAGGCGGCGCTGGGCGGTGCCGGGTTCGAACAGCGCGGTCACGCGATCGGCGGGCATCGGTGCGCCGGTCAGGTAACCCTGGAATTTGCTGCATCCGGCCATCGTCAGCAGCTGCCGTTGCTCTTCGGTCTCGACACCTTCGGCAATCACGCCGAGGTTGAAGGATCTGGCCAGCTTCACGATTGCGGACACCAGTGCGTTGACTTCCTCGCTCTTGCCGAGGTCATGCACGAAGCTGCGGTCGATCTTGATCTTGTCGACCCGGAAGCGGTGCAGCAGGCTGAGGCTGGAATAGCCGGTCCCGAAATCGTCGAGCACGATCGAAAAGCCCAGGCGCCGCAGGATCTCGAAGTTTTCCGCAGTTGCCGGTCCGTCGCCCAGCAGCGCGGTTTCGGTCAGCTCGATCTCGTAGCGCGAGGGATCGATCCCGGTCCTGGCCACAAGCTGCATGACTTGCGTGGCGTAGCCGGGCGTGCGCATCTGGATGGCCGAGACGTTGATCGCGACGTGCAAGTGATGCCAGCGAGCGGTTTCCTCGAAGACGCGGCGCATGACGAATTCGCCGATGGCCATGATGAGGCCGGCTTCCTCCGCAAGCGGAATGAACGACGCGGGAGAAATCTCGCCAAGCTCGGGATGGGTCCAGCGCAGCAGGGCTTCGACTGCCGGGACGGTGCCTTCCGCCGTGACCTGGGGTTGATAGACCATGTGAAAGGTGTCGTTCGTCAGCGATGCGCGCAGGCTGTCTTCCAGGGCACGCCGGGTCCGGAAGGCTTCGTCCATGCCGGGCTCGAAGAACGTCGCGCGCCCTTTGCCGTTGGCCTTCGACCGGTAGAGTGCCATGTCGGCCCGCCGCAGGATGACGGATGGGTCGGTCGTGTTGTCTTCGGCAAGGGCGACGCCGACCGAGCAGCCGACATCGAACGCGCAACGCATGCTGCGTGAACAGGTGGCGTTGGACAGACACCCTTCGCAGCGCATTGGCTGCATGATCGTGTCCAGACAGCGCTGGGCCAGTTCCTCGGCTGCCTTGCGGTCCGGCACGGGGCTGACCAGCAGGAATTCGTCGCCGCCAAGTCGGGCGATGAAGGCGTCGCTGGCTGCCGCTGCCGCCGTCTGTAGGCGGCGGGCCAGCGTTTTCAGCAGGCAGTCGCCTGCATCGTGGCCCAGCGTATCATTCACTTCCTTGAACCGGTCCAGATCGATGGCGAGCACGGCCAGCATAGGGATCTCGCTGCCGATAGAGGCCAGCAGAGCCGGCAGGCGTTCGAACAGCAAGGCCCGGTTGGGAACCCCGGTGAGCTGGTCATGATAGCCCAGATGCTTGGCCTGTTCCTCGCTGAGGATCAGTTCGTCGACGATGATCCCGCAGCGCCGGAGAAGGATCCATCCGGCAAAGGCCAGAAGCACCAGTGCTCCCAGCAAGGGCCACCGCAACTGTTCGAACAGCAGCGCGCCGGGCCGCCGCGGAGTCCAGGCGAGCGCGGCGATCTCGGTGCCGGACGGGGACCGCAGCCGGAAATAGGCTTTGTCCAACAGGCTCGAACCGGCCTCCACGATTTCCAGATCGTCGACGAGATAACGGGATGCGAAGGTGTCTAGCATGGGCTTGACGATGGGCATCGCCGTAATGGCCACCGGCGCGCGGGGGCCTTTGGGAAGGACGTGGCCGAGGTCCGGCTGGATCAGCGTGGCAATCACGATGTACACGGTGTTCCCGATCCGGACGAGACCGCTGGCCTGAATCGGCTTGGTCGTGGTCGTTTCCTTGCCGCTGGCCGGTTTGATCGGCGGGCGCAGGGCTTCAGCCTTGCGGACGGGTTCCAGGAGTATGCCGGCGATGTGTGAGAAGGGGGCGAATGTCTTCTTGTCGGCGTGCTTGCCGTTCACCGAAGCATAGAGAACCTTGCGCTGGCCATCGACGAAGAACGTGTGTGTGACGCCGTTGAAGGTATAGAGCTGCGAGCCGAAATTGACGTCGGCGAAGTGGGTGTCGAACTCGTGATCCAGATGCTTGATGGCATCATCCCAGTCGGCCTGGGGCACGAGCGCTTCCTCGTACTGTTCGACGAGGCGCTGGAAGCCTTGTTCCACCATGTTCTGTTCGCGCTGCGAGGCGATCAGGTCGAAGCAGACGATGAGGACGGTGGCCAGCAGGACCAGCAGGACGAGCGTGCCGAACGTCATGCTGGCGACAGGCACCAGCAGACGGCGGCGACGCGTTGTCCCGGCAATGTCAGGCTTGACGTTCAAAAAAAGACCGGCCCCTGCTTTTCATCCCGGTCCGCGGACAGGCGGCGGGAGCATCGGAGGATGGCAGCATCTCGCTAAGGAAAAGCTAAGGCTTGCAAATGGGATACCACCGAGGGTTGGCGCCGGTCTGGACATGACAAGATGTTAATTCCAAGGTCGCGCAATGAGACTCGCGCTTGCCTCTCTGGCTCTGGTTGTCTGGGGTTTGCCGACAACGGCCCTCGGGCATCCGGGCGGCCTCAATGCAGCCGGTTGCCATACCAACCGCAAGACGGGCGAATATCACTGTCATCGCGCTTCCGGGCAATCCGCATCGCCGCCCGCGCGCCGGGCGCCATCGTCTTCCAGGAGTGGGACCTACTATCCCAATTGTGCAGCCGCGCGCGCTGCAGGCGCCGCGCCCTTGCGCCGGGGTGATCCCGGATACCGGGCCGGGCTGGACCGGGATGGCGATGGCATCGCGTGCGAATGACCCATTCTGTACCCGGTATGATGCAGGGCTGACGATCATTTGCTGCATCTCCCTTTGCGCTGGCCGCGAATCCGCCTAAAGCCCGGCGCATGAGCGATACCGTTTCCTTCGGCTACGAAGAGATCGATGCCGGCGAGAAGGAGCAGCGCGTCGGCGCGGTCTTCTCCTCTGTCGCGCGCAAGTATGACGTGATGAACGATGCCATGTCGGCCGGCATGCACCGTTTGTGGAAGGACAAGTTCGTGCGCCGGGTGAAGCCGCGCGAGGGCGAGCAGGTCCTCGACATGGCGGGCGGCACGGGCGACATCGCCTTCCGCATGGCGCGGCACGGCGCCTCGATCACCGTGTCGGACATCAATCAGGACATGCTCGACGTCGGCATTGACCGGGCGATGGAACGCGGCATCGACGGTCTCGTCTGGTCGCGCCAGAATGCCGAGGAGCTGAGCTTTCCGGACCGTTTCTTCGATGCCTACACGATCGCCTTCGGCATCCGCAACGTGACGCATATCGACAAGGCGCTGGCCGAGGCGTTTCGCGTGCTCAAGTACGGCGGGCGGTTTTTCTGCCTCGAATTCTCGACCACCGAATGGCCGGGCTTCAAGGAAGTCTATGACAGCTATTCGCACAAGCTGGTGCCGAAGATCGGCCAGATGATCGCAGGCGACGCGGAATCCTACCGCTACCTGATCGAATCGATCCGCCGTTTCCCGCCGATGCCCGAATTCGAGGCGATGATCCGCAAGGCGGGCTTCAAGCACACCAAGGTCGAGCCGATCATGGGCGGGCTGGTGGCGATCCACTCGGGGTGGAAGGTCTGAGCTTCTAACCGTGACCCGGCCTATCACTCATATCGCCCGGCTCGTGAAATGGGGCCGCGTGCTCGCGCGGCATGGCGCGCTGCGCGGGATCGAGAACGACCGCAATGCGCCCGCCCCGGTCAAGCGGCTGTGCCGGATCGCCCGGTTCGGCGCGCGGCAGGGCGCGGAGCCCGACTATGCCGGCGCCTTCCAGGAGATCGGCCCGGCGGCGATCAAGCTGGGGCAGGCGCTGGCCACCCGGCCCGACCTTGTCGGCGAAGGCCCCGCGCGCAATCTGCTGACCTTGCAGGACAGCCTGCCGCCGGTGCCCTTCGCGCAGATCCGCGCGGTGATCGAGGAAAGCTTCGGCAAGCCCATCGAGTCGCTGTTCGCCAGCATCGAGGAGGAGCCGGTCGGCGCTGCCTCGATCGCGCAGGTCCATCGCGCGGTGACGACGGACGGGCGCAAGGTCGCGGTCAAGGTCCTGCGCCCGCGCATTCGCGAGAACTTCGCGCGCGATGTCGAGACCTATGAGTGGGCGGCCGCGCACCTTGAGGTGCTGGGCGGCGAGGCGCAGCGCCTGCGCCCGCGTGCGGTGGTCGACAATCTCAAGCGCTGGACCCTGCGTGAACTCGACTTGCGGCGCGAGGCGGCCTCGGCCTCCGAGCTGGCCGAAGCGATGAAGGGCATTCACGGCTACCGCGTGCCCGGTATCGACTGGGACCGCACCACCGGCTCGGTGCTCACGGTCGAATGGGTCGACGGCGCCAAGATGAGCGATCTCGACGCTCTGCGCGCCGCCGGGCACGATCTGCCCGCGCTGGCCCGCAAGCTGGTGCTCACGTTCCTGACGCAGGCGATTGCAAGCGGCTTCTTCCATGCCGACATGCACCAGGGCAACCTGTTCGTGCAGGCGGACGGCACGATCGTCGCGATCGATTTCGGCATCATGGGCCGGATCAACCGGCAGGCGCGGCTGTGGCTGGCCGAGATCCTCTATGGCCTCACCACCGGCAATTACCGCCGCGTGGCCGAGATCCATTTCGAGGCGCAATATGTGCCGGGCTATCACAATGTCGACGAATTCGCGACGGCGCTGCGCGCGGTGGGCGAGCCGATGCGCGGCAAGCCGGTGTCCGAACTCTCGGTCGGCCAGATGCTCGACGGGCTGTTTGCGATCACCCGCGATTTCGACATGCAGGTGCAGCCGCATCTGCTGCTGCTCCAGAAGACCATGGTCATGGTCGAAGGACTGGCAACTGCGCTCGATCCCGACATCAACATGTGGGACGTGGCGGCGCCTTTCGTGAAGAACTGGATCCGCGACGAGCTGGGCCCGGAAGCGATGATCGTTGACCGGCTGCGCGAGGATATCGGCACGCTGGCGCGCCTGCCCGCGCTGGTGCGGCGGATCGAGGAGAAGTTCCCGCCCAAGGGCGGCGCGCCCGAACAGGCGCCGCTGCCGGATATCGACCTGATTCTGGGCCTTGGGGGCGCGCGTAAACGTCAAAGTAACCACTGGGTGGGCTATGGTGCGGCGGCCATCCTGGGGGGCGTAGTCGCATGGGCGTTCACGTACTGGAGTTTCCTGAGCTAGAGCCGGGAAATGAAAATCACAACCAAGAGCCGCTCGTCCTGAGCTTGTCGAAGGACGCTGGCGCAGCGCCGGGATCACCGCCCTTCGACAAGCTCAGGACGAGCGGTGGCGGGAGCAGATTTGCGTTCTGGCCGCCCTATCTGGCCCGTGCCGTGCTGGCGGTGCTGGCCCTGCTGCTGCTGGCTTCGGCAGTGGTTCCGGTCGCGAAGCCCGGCACTCGCTCGCCCTGGCAGGGGCCAGTGGAAGGAGCCGTGGAAGGGCCCGTTTCCACCACCGCAAAACCCGGCACCCCGGCCAAGCCCTATGACGAGGACATCGCGCTTTACGAAGCGGCGATCGACCGCATCGCGCATGGCGAGTCCTATTACGACTTCATCGTTTCCGAGCAGCGCGCGCGGCATTACCCGGTCAATCCCGGGCTGGCCGTGCGGCTTCCGACCCTGGCCTATCTCGATGCCTGGCTGGGCACGCCGGGGCAGATCGCGGCGGCGCTGGCGCTGATGCTGGGCATTGTCGCGGCGTGGTGGGGCCGGTTCGCGGACGAGGGCGTTTCGCCGCGCCTGCGCCGCATGGCCACGGCCACGGTTTTCGTCGGGGCCTCGCTGGGTCTCAACCGCCATTACTTCGCGTTGCACGAACTGTGGGCGGGCGGGCTGATCGCGCTGTCATTCGGCCTGCACCGCATCGGCGTGAACGGGCAGGGCGGGCGCTGGATCGGGGCGTTCTGCGCCGGCGCGCTGGCCTTGGCCATTCGCGAGCACAGCTTGCCCTTCGTGCTGCTGATGGCGGCAACCGCGCTGTGGTATCGCAACTGGCGGGAAGCGGCGGCGTGGTCGGCGCTGGTGGCCGTGTTCGCCGCGGTGCTCACGGTTCATCTTGCACTGGTTGCGCGTGATGTGCTGCCCAGCGACCCGCATTCCTCGCCCTGGCTGGTCATGCGCGGGCTGCCGGGCTGGCTCGCCAATGTCGTGCAGTCGAGCAACTTGCGCTGGCTGCCCCATTTCCTGGCCGGGCCCGCCGTGGTGCTGATGACGTTCGGCTGGCTGGGCATGAAAGGGCGCGGGGGGCTGTTCGGATTCCTGCTGAGCGCGGGCTATGGCGCGGCCTTCCTGTTCGCCGGACGCTGGGACAATTTCTACTGGGGCGCGATGATCGCGCCTGCCATGTTCGCGGGGATCGTCTTCGCTCCGCGCGCCCTGTCCGAATTGTGGTCGGCAGCACGATTGCCGGTCCCTGCACCGGTTGCGGCCGTAAATTAATTGCGTGTCCATGCACGCTGTTGCACAAGCCCCCAGCATGAGTGGACCCCGGATACTTCTGGTCGTGGGCGGCGGCATCGCTGCCTACAAGGCCTGTGAACTCGTCCGCACCATCCGCAAGGAAGGGGGCGAGGTTACTTGCGTGGTGACGGAAGGCGGCACCAGGTTCGTAACCCCCATGGCGCTCGCCGCGCTTTCCGAAAATCCCGTCTATACAACTCTGTGGGACCTCAAGAACGAGGCCGAGATGGGCCATATCCAGCTCAGCCGTCAGGCCGATCTGGTGGTGGTGTGCCCGGCGACGGCGGACCTGCTGGCCAAGATGGCCTCGGGCATTGCCGACGATCTGGCGACGACGATGCTGCTGGCGACCGACAAGCCGGTCATGGCCGTGCCTGCGATGAACGTGCGTATGTGGCAGCACGCCGCGACGGTGCGCAATGTGCAGGTGCTGCGCGAGGCGGGCGTCGATGTGATGGAACCGGACGAGGGCACGATGGCCTGCGGCGAATTCGGCCCCGGCCGTCTGCCTGATCCGGTGGCCATCTGGCAGCGCATGGCCTGGGTCCTGGGGCTGGGGCCGGTGGAAGTGGCTCCGCTTCCCGGCAGTGAACTGGAATCCGGGCTCCCGGGCCTGCCGCAGACGCACCGCCTGCCAGAACCCGAGCCTTATCCGGAAGCCTGGCAACCACAGTTCCATGAGCCGGAGCCCGAACCGGCCGCGCCCGAGGGCGTGGGCGAAGGCATCGGCGAAGGCATGGGGCTGGGCGGACTTACCGGCTCGATGATCTCGCGCGGGCTGCAGCGGGCCAAGAAGGCGATCACCTTCGGGCATGAGGATCCTGCCCCGGCGCAACAGGCGCCGGCTCCCGCAGGATCGCTGCTGATGGTCAGCAAGGGTGCGGCCCGCGGTGCGCCGCCCACCGATCCGGCCGCGATCAATCATCTCGTCTCGCGCCACGCGGAGGCAGCCTCTCCCGAACCTTATGGGCATCCGGCCGGTAATACCCCGGTCAGTATGGCGCGCGCCGACGGTCCGCTGGCGGGGCGGCATGTGCTGGTCACGGCCGGTCCCACCTGGGAGCCGATCGATCCGGTGCGCTACATCGCCAACCGCTCGTCCGGAAAGCAGGGTTTCGCGATCGCCGCTGCCGCCGCGCAGGCCGGTGCGCGGGTGACGCTGGTGGCGGGGCCGGTCCATCTGCCGACGCCGCCGGGGGTCGACCGGGTCGATGTCGAAAGCGCGCTGCAGATGGCCGAGGCGGTCAAGCGCGCGCTGCCTGCGGACATCGCGGTGATGGTGGCGGCCGTGGCCGACTGGCGCACGGCCAATATCGCCAAGGAAAAGCTCAAGAAGCGCGGCTCGGCTCCGCCGGCGCTGCTGCTGACCGAGAATCCGGACATTCTCGCCACGGTCGCTTCCCGCCCCGATCGCCCGCCGCTGCTGATCGGCTTTGCCGCCGAGACCGAGCATGTGATCCAGCACGCCAAGGAAAAGCGCAAGCGCAAGGGCGCCGACTGGATCATTGCCAACGATGTTTCGGGCGATGTCATGGGCGGGGATGCCAATGCCGTCCACATCGTGCGCGGCGACGACGTGATTTCCCTGCCCGAAATGCCCAAGGAGGATGTCGCGCGCATCCTCGTCGAAAGGATGGCCGATGCATTCGCCAAATAATAAACACGGCGTTGAAGTTCCCGTCCCGGTCAAGGTCCTGCCGCATGGCGAGGGGCTGGAATTGCCTGTTTATGCCACCGAAGGCGCGGCAGGCATGGACGTGGTTTCGGCCGAGGACGTGACGATCGCCCCCGGCGCGCGCCATGCCGTGGCGACGGGGCTGGCCGTGGCGATTCCCTACGGTTTCGAAATCCAGGTCCGCCCGCGCTCGGGCCTCGCGCTCAAGCACGGGATCACTGTGCCCAATACGCCGGGCACGATCGATTCGGACTATCGCGGCGAGCTCAAGGTCATTCTCATCAACCACGGCGCGGAAAGCTTCGACATCCGCCGGGGAGACCGCGTGGCGCAGCTGGTGCTGGCCCCGGTGACGCGGGCGAGCTGGCTGCCGGTCGATGAACTGGACGAGACCGTGCGCGGCGAAGGCGGCTTCGGTTCGACCGGGGGCGTGATTTCGCTCGGAAGCTGAGCGATCAGGATTGGCCGGAGAACTCGGCGGTTCACCACGGCAGCAGATCCCGCGCTTCAGTCCTCTTCGGCGTCTTTCCTGCGCCTGCGCTGCCGCAGGCTCCACCATCCGGCGCCGCCTAGCCCGGCGAGTACCATCACGCCTTTCGCCAGCAGCGAGAAGGCGGAGGACAGGGCTCCCACGGTCACGCCCCAGAAGAGCTGCGACAGGATGGCCATGAAGGTGTTCAAGCGGCTAGCCCCGGTCTTTTTCCTGAGAAGGTCTTTCGCATGAGAAAGGGCGGGCCCGCGCGATCTCTCGCCGGACCCGCCCCTCGGTGCCTCCCTCTCTGTCGCAGGAGGGGGAGCCAATCAGGTCACGTCACTTCTTTTCCGGCGCCACGGTAATGCGCACGGTCTCGCCCGAGTTCCCGGGGAAACCGGTGAACATCGATTCGATGAGGTTGGGCACCAGATACTGCAGGCGGTTGGACGTCGAGACAGCCTCGGCCTTGCCTTCGAACACGCGTTCGCCATCGGCGGCGCGGTCGATCTTGAGCGAGATGCCGCTGGTATAGACGGTGTAGCTGTCGATGCCGTTATCGAAGAACGGATCGTACCAGCCATAGTGCCACGGGCCACCCCAGTAGCCGAACGGGCGGGGGCGATAGTACGGGCCGTACCACGGACCCCAGTAGGGCGACATTCCGGTGGTGGCGCGCACGCGCTCGCGGCCATTGTCGACACCATAGTCGAAGCGCACGATCAGGCTGGCCTTAGCCGGGTCTTTCACCGGGGTGTAGCCCAGATGCGCCAGGCGTTCCTGCACGAGGCCGGCATATTGCGCGAATTCCAGCCCGCCTGCGAGTTTGGGATCTTCGGCGACCACGGCGAAAGTCTGGCCCGCGGGGGCGGGAAGCTGCGACTGGAAGCGCGAGACGTCGGCCTTGAACGGCGCGGCACAGGCCGCAAGGGCCATGAGCAGCATGGCGGCTGCGACAAGCCTGAGCCTGCCGAAATGCGAGTTCGGATGATCTGTCATCATTGTTAAGCTCCACGAACTCGAAGGGCCCCGTGCACCCGTCTCGGCGCGAACCTTCGATTGCTAGCGATCCTGCCGTAAAATCAACGCCATGAATAGCGGTTGAATGGTGTTTCCGGCGCGACGGGCGGTTATCCCGGTTCACGCGCCAGCCAGACGCGGTATCGTGGCTTGAACGGCGGCTTTCAATGTAGGAAAGGTGCGAGCCATGACGAGTCCTGTCCCGATCCTTTCCGTGCAGTGTGGTAAGGTCCGAAGCTTTCAGGGGCCTGACAACCCCAGCGCGATTGCCAAGACTCCGGTGGAAGGGCCTGTCGGCGTTCACCGGCTGGGCCTTGCGGGGGACGAGCAGGCGGACCTGCGGGTGCACGGCGGCCCGGACAAGGCGATCCACCACTATCCGCACGATCACTATGCCTTCTGGCGCGGCGTGCTCGGCGATCACCCGCTGCTCGCCCAATACGGGGCCTTCGGCGAAAACATCGCGACCGAGGGCATGACCGAAGAGACCGTGTGCCTGGGCGACCGCTACCGGTTGGGCAGCGCGCTGGTCGAAGTCAGCCAGGGCCGCCAGCCCTGCTGGAAGCTCGATCACCGCTTCGATGGCCAGCCGGTCAATGCGCGGATGGTGAAGGCCCGGATCGCGGGCTGGTATTACCGTGTGCTGGAGGAAGGCGAGGTTTCGGCAGGCGACGCGATCGAACTGCTCGAACGGCCCCATGCCGAATGGACCGTGGCGCGCACGTTCGGCCTGCTCATCGCCGGAGACCACAAGCGCGACCGCGAAGGGCTGGAAGCTCTGGGAGAGGTCGCCGTGCTGGCCGAACCCTGGCGGAAGCGGCGCGAGCAGCTGCTGGGGGCTTAGGACCAATCGACATTCAG
>NZ_BCTX01000038.1 GCF_001590985.1 Novosphingobium naphthalenivorans NBRC 102051 | reverse complement strand
GGAGAACGCGACCGCGCGTTGAGGTTGAAACGGGGATTTATGAATGAAGCCCGAACGTCTGCCGCGTGAAATTTCTTCTGCGGTAGCCGTCTGGGTCAACTCATCGCGCGTTCAGATCAGCCTGCCTCAATTGCCAGGCCGGGGGTAGTGATGGGGGTATTTTCTACCTCTCTTTCGACAAAACTACATTATATCAATTCAGTAGGTTCGAATAATATATCCCTCCTCCCCGCGATGGCGACACTTCCTACAAGCGCCGAGCCGGTGGCAATCACAAGCCCGATGCGGCCAATAATTCCTGCTTTTGGCATTTCGCTTCTCCTCACAAAGCTGGACACCTTCTGTGGTTGCCGCCCGCAGTACAAGAGGATTCTGGCTGGCAGAGAGTGTGATCGAGAGCGCGCTTCTGTAAGGCCTTTGAGGTGCAGCATATTGCCGCTGGCCGGTATGGTCGTGCGCGGATCAGGTCCAAATCTCGAAGGCGAGCTTGTTGGCTCGGGGTGTCCAACTGGTTTTCCTAATCCAGATCTGTTCGATCATTTTGCCCATGCAGGTCGTCGTCTTCTCACACCTCCCGCTGTTCCGGCTTCAGGCTTTGAACTGCGGTTGCGTCAACAAGCAGCAATCGCCCGAGCCGGATCCCTGTAATCCTCTTGCTTTGTTGCCATGGCCCAGATCGTGCGCGCCATTTTGTTGGCGAGCGCGACAGCGACGAGCATGCGCGGCTTTCGACCGCAGACGTGAGCTACCGAGCGCCTCAAGCCTCGACCGGCAAATCGACACCGGCAATCGCCTCGATCACCTGGCAATCGGCGATGCGCCCGCCGTCACAGGACGAAGCAACATTGGCGAGCGCGGTGCGAAGCGTTTCCAGTCGGGTAATTCGCGCTTCGATATCCTGCAGGTGCCGCTGCGCGATTGCGGCCGCCTCGGCGCAGTCGCGTTCGGGTTCATCAGCAAGGGCAAGCAGCGAGCGTATCTCGTCGACCGAAAATCCCAGGCCGCGTCCGTGGCGGATGAAGGAAAGTCGGCGGACATCCGCGGCGCAATATATCCTCCGTCCCGATGCGGTTCGCATCGGACATGGGAGTAGGCCAATATTCTCGTAAAACCGGATGGTGTTGACCTTGGTTCCGGTCTGTCGTGCCAGATCGCCTATCGCCAGACGCGTGGGCTCACTCATCATTGCCCTCCATATTGCGATTCATTCGCAAAAAACTGCTTGCTTCTACAGTAACTGTAGATTGTATCGGGTGTCCATGAACAAACTCGAATCAGGAATTTTCGTGCGAAACAGTACTCTTGCCGCATATCGCGCTTTGTGGGCCATGATGACGATCGTCGCGTTGTCGTTGGGATTGGTCTCGCCAGCTTTTGCAGGTTCAAGCAATGAAGACGTGCAAACGGCCTGGCGGCTGCTTGACTATGTGGCGGTGGATTACCGGGGCGCCGTGGCCAATGGCCAGATCAAGAACCGCCAGGAATATGCGGAGATGACCGAGTTCTCGAGCACGATCGAGACCAAGATCACTGGCCTGGCCGCCTCCGTCGATCGGACGAGCCTGATAGCTGAGGCGAAGGCATTTCGGGGCCTGGTTGGGGCCAAAGCGGAGCCGGATGACGTCGCGCGGGCCGCGCGTGCGCTGGGAACGCACCTCTTGGCCGTCTATCCGGTTCCGCTCGCACCAGCGAAAGCCCCTGATCTCGCTCGCGGTGCGGCGCTCTATACTCAAAATTGTGCGGGCTGCCATGGTGTGCGGGGCGATGGGCATGGCCCCGATGCCGCCAAACTCGATCCGGCGCCGGTAGCTTTTCGGGATGCGGATCGCGCCCGCGAACGTAGTCCGTTTGCCCTCTATCAGGTCATCGGTCAGGGGCTGGATGGGACGGCGATGCGCAGTTTCTCCGAGCTGCCATCGCAAGACCGGTGGGACCTGGCGTTCTATGCAAGCCAGTTCGCATTCACGGACAGCGACAAGGGCGAGCAGACTTGGAAAACCGACGCCGCCTTGCGGAGCCGCATATCCAATTTGGCCACGCTCGCTGGATTGACCCCTGCTGCGCTTGGGCGGGAAATAGGTCCGGACGCGGCTGACGCAGTCATTGCTTATTTGCGCACGCATCCTGAAGCAGTGATCGAGGAGAAGGCTGGATCACTGACAGTCGCCCATGAGAAATTGCAGGCGAGCGTCGCAGCCTATGCGGCCGGAGACCGGGAAACGGCAAAAAAGCTGGCGCTTTCCGCTTATCTCGATGGGTTCGAGCCGGTTGAGCCTGCCCTTGCGGCACGCGATGCGACCTTGATGGGGCGGATCGAGGCCGAGATGGGCAATCTTCGTGCGGCCATCGGTCGCGGCGAGCCGCTTGCTGCCGTCAAGGATCGGGTCGCGGTTCTCGATACGCTGTTCAGCGATGCCGAAGAGGTGCTCTCACCCGGCGCGGCCAGCACGGCATCCACATTTATCGGGGCATTCACGATCCTGTTGCGCGAAGGCGTGGAGGCGCTCCTGATCGTAGTCGCCATGATTGCCTTCCTACGGAAGGCTGACCGTGGCGAAATGGTCCGCCATGTCCACAGCGGATGGGTGGTGGCACTGATCGCCGGAGGCATCACCTGGGCGATTGCAACTTTCTTTATCGGCGTTAGCGGCGCAAGTCGCGAACTGACCGAAGGGTTCGGCTCACTGTTCGCGGCGGCTGTTTTGCTGTCCGTGGGCATCTGGATGCATGGCAAGTCGCAGGCAGGCGAATGGCAACGCTATATCAACGAGACGTTGGGCAAGGCATTGTCGCGCAGCTCGGCATGGTTCCTGTTCGGCCTGGCCTTCATCGTCGCCTATCGCGAAGTGTTCGAGACAATCCTGTTCTACGCGGCGCTCACCGCACAAGGTAGCGGCGCCGTCATTCTGGCGGGTGCTGGTTCTGCCGTGGTTGTACTGGGCCTTATCGCGTGGGCTATGCTGCGGTTCAGCGCCAAACTGCCGGTCAGCGAGTTCTTCAAATACAGCTCTGCGCTCATCGCCGTTCTCGCTGTCGTGCTGGCGGGGAAGGGCGTAGCCGCCCTGCAGGAGGCCGGGATGATAGACATTGCGCCGCTCTCGCAAGTCCCGCGCATTCCAGTGCTCGGCTTGTTCCCGACATGGGAGTCCGTCGGCGCACAAATCCTGACGTTAGCAATTGTCGTTGTGGGTGGCTGGTACAATGAGCGGCTCGCCAGAAAGTCGGTCACTGCATGACGGAGATACAAAGATATGGCTGACGATTGCTGCGGTGCATCTTCGCCCCCCGCATCGACATCTTCGGGCTCGTCTCCGGCGATATCTATCGTGCCTGACGGTAGCAGCGTGACTCGCCTTCGGATCGCTCAAATGGATTGCCCGACCGAGGAAGCGCTGATCCGCAAGAAGCTTGGCGGCATGGGTGAGGTCCAGTCGCTCGATTTCAATCTGATGCAACGAAGTCTGACGGTAGTGCACCGGGCCGGCGCACTACCGGCAGTTCAGGAAGCAATTCGCGACCTGGGCATGGAAGCCGAAGTGTCCGAGGTGACCGCCAAGCAGGCGCCGAGCGAACCAGAGTCGATTTGGCCGTGGTGGCCCTATGCCGCCGGCGGAATTGCCGCATTGTTAGCTGAGATCATTCATTGGGCTGGAATGCCCGAATGGGCCGTTGCCTTGCTGGCTCTGCTGGCCATCCTGAGCTGTGGGATCGATACCTACCGCAAGGGCTGGATCGCGCTGCGCCATGGCAATCTCAACATGATTGCCTTGATGAGCATTGCCGTGACGGGCGCGCTCTTGCTCAGGCAGTGGCCCGAAGCCGCCATGGTCATGGTCTTGTTCGCGATTGCCGAACTGATCGAGGCAAAGTCGCTTGATCGCGCCCGTAATGCCATTCGCAGCCTCATTCAACTTGCCCCGGACTATGCCACCGTCCGGCAGCCCGACGGATCGTGGATCGATCTGCCAGCAGCGTCAGTTGCGATCGGCGAGGTCGTAAGGATCAAGCCGGGTCAAAGCGTCGCTCTCGATGGCACCGTCGTAATCGGGCATTCGACGGTTAATCAGGCGGCAATTACCGGTGAGAGCTTACCCGTCGAAAAAGGGCCGGGTGATCCAGTGTTTGCCGGCACGCTGAACGAAGCCGGGTCCTTCGAATATGAAGTCACCGCAGATGCCGGTCACTCAACCCTTGCCCGGATCATCCAGGCAGTGGAGTCCGCGCAGGGCGCCAGAGCACCTACCCAGCGCTTCGTTGACCAGTTCGCGCGGATCTATACGCCTGTCGTCTTTCTGGTCGCAGTGGTGATTGGCCTTGTCCCGCCGCTATTGCTTGGCGCCGGTTGGCAGGACTGGATTTACAAAGCGCTGGTCCTGTTGGTGATAGCCTGTCCCTGCGCACTTGTCATTTCGACGCCGGTGACCATTGTCAGCGGCTTGGCGGCGGCGGCACGCCACGGGATACTGATCAAAGGCGGGGTCTATCTTGAGGAGGGCCACAAGCTTGCTGTGCTCGCCCTCGACAAGACCGGGACGATCACTCACGGCAAACCGGCGCTGACCGACACGGTGCAGCTTGAACAAGCCGACGGCGTCGACAGCCTGCGCATTGCTACCAGTCTTGCCGCACGTTCCGACCATCCGGCCTCGTTTGCAATTGCCGAGGCAGGTCGAAAGTCGGGCATCGAGCTACTCGAGGTCACTGGGTTCACGGCGCTCCCGGGCCGCGGCGTAAAGGGCACAATCGGCGGCGTAGACTATATGCTCGGCAATCACCGGCTGATCCACGAAAACGGCGTCTGCTCGCCCGCAATCGAAGCGCAGCTCGCGCACCTGGAGGAACAAGGTAAAACCGTCATCGGCCTCACCGACGGCAAGCAACCGCTAATTCTTCTGGCCGTTGCGGACACCGTCAAGGACAGCAGTCGCGTCGCCATCGAGGCGTTGCGCGCGCTTGGCCTCGATACCGTGATGCTCACGGGCGACAATGTGCGTACGGCCGCCGCCATCGCCCGGCAGGTCGGGATCGACGAAGCACTTGGCGATCAACTTCCCGAGGACAAGCTGCGGGCGGTCGAAGGCTATATCCGTGATGGCCGGCATGTCGGCATGGTCGGGGACGGCATCAACGACGCGCCCGCGCTCGCGCGGGCCGATATCGGCTTTGCGATGGGGGCTGCCGGTTCGGACACGGCCATCGAAACTGCCGATGTCGCCCTGATGGACGATGATCTCAACAAGATCGCGCGCTTCGTGCGGTTGTCACGCAAGACCCGAACCATACTGATCGAGAACATTACGTTGGCGCTCGGGATTAAGGCCGTTTTTCTCGTCCTTACGCTCGTGGGCTACGGCACCATGTGGATGGCCGTGTTTGCTGACATGGGAGCCAGCCTTCTCGTGGTCGCCAATGGCCTGAGACTGGTCAGACAATAATGCAGGCGGCAGCACCGCTCAAGGCTGTGCCTCTGAGCCAGGGGACAGCAGTGAAATGACTATGCCGTGTGCAACGGGCGTCGACACCGGTTTTGTGACGTTGGGTTATGCCAAGGTCGCCCTATTGGGCGTGGTTCAAGGGATCACCGAACTTCTGCCGATCTCCTCGACAGCGCATATGCGCATTGTGCCCGCCCTCTTGGGGTGGCGAGACCCCGGCTCGGCCTTTTCGGCGGCGATGCAGTTGGCGGCACTTGCTGCGGTCATCAGCTATTTCTGGCAGGACGTTCGTCGTCTTGCGGTCGGTTCCTTGTTCGCCATCCGTCAGCGGCAATTCGCCGATCCGGAGCTTCGCCTTGCAATGTGGATTGCCTTGGCCACGGTTCCGATCACCCTGGCGGGCGTTACTCTGTCGGGCACCCTCAATGCGTGCCATTCACCACTTCGTGGCCTGTCCGTGATCGGCTGGGCGTGCATTGCCATGGCTGCTCTGATGGCTCTCACGGAAGTCTTCGCGCGCCACCGCCGCAGCGTTGAAAATGCATCGCTGGCAGATGCGCTACTGGTCGGCATTGCGCAGGTAGGGGCCTTGATCCCCGGCGTTTCGCGTTCGGGATCAACTCTCACTGCGGCGCTCGGACTAGGGTTTGAGCGCGAAGAAGCGGCCCGGTTTTCATTTTTGTTGGGAATTCCGGCCATCGCACTCGCCGGATCTAAGGAATTGTGGGAGTTGCACCGTGCGAATCTCGACATGCACGCGTGGTCCGTTTTGGCACTCGGCCTGATTGTCGCGTCGGTTTCGGCCTTCGTCGCAATCTGGGCACTGATGCGCTTCCTTGAACGCTTCTCCGCCTGGCCATTTGTCATTTACCGAGGAGTGCTCGGTGTCCTTCTACTCGTCGCGTCGTCGCAGGCTTGGCTGGCGTGACATATCCGTCAAAGGTTCAGATAGGGACGTGGCTCCGCTATGAACAGTTGAGGTCGCCTCAATCGGGGCTTCTCGTGGTCGCCTATGGCCCCATCAAGCGTGCCGCCTTCAAGCGGTCCAATGGGCGGGTTGGCAGCAGGCAGGCCAAAAATGACTTGCTGCTGCAGCACCGCCACGTGCCCTTCCGAGTCAAGCGGCCGATAGGAAAGCAGCGTGACTACTGCCAACGCGGACATTCACGACCCCAAACGGACTAACAGGCCGGGACGACGGAAATGACTGCGCGCGCAAAACACGAATCCTTCAAACGTGGAACGCACCGCGATTGACTGCTGGAGCGGCCTTTTTGGGGCTGACCGCACGTACGCCAGCTGAAAATCTCATGATCAAGACGATTGGGTCGGTTTGTGGGCTGCTACCTAGGGAGCTACCTAGCGAACCTTAACGCCTTCCCGCTCAAACCAGACGTCCTATCAACATACTGATATTAGGAGAGAAAGTGGTGGACGCACTAGGGCTCGAACCTAGGACCCGCTGATTAAGAGTCAGCTGCTCTACCAACTGAGCTATGCGTCCACGCTGCCTGTCCCGAGAGGGCCTTTCGGCCCCGCCGATTCGGCGGCGGAGCGGCTCCTATAACGTATGTTTCAGCCTTTGGAAGGGGAAACTTTCCAGAAAATCACGAGAAAGTGTTCGACCTCTGATTCCAGCGGTTTACGGCCATCATGGTGCCCACGCAGATCATGTTCGTGAGCATGGAGGTGCCGCCGTGGCTCATGAACGGCAGGGGGATGCCCACCACCGGTGCGAGCCCCATGACCATCATCAGATTGATCGCCACGTAGAAGAAGACCGTGGCCGCCATGCCCGCGGCCAGCAGGCTGGAAAAACGGTCGGGTGAACGGCGTGCGACGTTCATGCCCCAGGTCAGCAGCACGCCGAACACGAACAGCACGAACAGCCCGCCCAGGAATCCCCATTCCTCGGCCATGGTGGCAAAGACGAAGTCGGTGTGGGCTTCGGGCAGGTATTGCAGGTGGCTTTGCGTGCCGTTGCCGAAACCCTTGCCGAACACGCCGCCCGATCCGATCGCGATCTTCGACTGTGTGATGTGATAGCCGGTGCCGAGGGGGTCGCTCTCGGGGTCGAGGAAGGTCAGGACGCGGTTGCGCTGGTAGTCATGCAGCAGGGTGAAGAAGGCGACCGGGATAGCGATGATCGCCGCCGCACCGGCGCTCAGGAACCACCACAAGGGAAGTCCCGCCAGGAACATCGTCACCGCACCGCCGAAACAGATCGCGAGGGCCGTGCCGAGGTCAGGCTGGAGAATGACCAGTGCGGCGGGAATGCCGATCAGCACCCCGGCCGGCACGAGCCCGCGCCAGCTCCCGGTCATGGGGGGCGGCAAGGTCTCGTAGAACTTCGCCAGTACCAGCACGATCGCCGGCTTCATCAGCTCGGACGGCTGCAGCGTCATGAAGCCCAGATTGAGCCAGCGCTGACTGCCGCCGCCGACGGCGCCGATCAGTTCGACCAGAACCAGCAGCGCGACAATGCCGCCATAGATGGGATAGGCCGCCATCCGAAAGAAGTCGCGGCTGACGCGCGAGATGACGATCGCCATGACCAGGAAGACGCCGAAGCGGATCACATGGCTGAGCGCGTAGGGCTGCAGGTGTCCGCCCGCTGCGGAATAGAGCACCGCCGCGCCCAGCGAGACCAGGCCGAACAGCGGAATCAGCATCCGCCAGGGCTGACGGGCGACGACTTCGGGAACGATGGATATGCTCATGGGGTAGCACCGGAAATGTTCGGTGCGGCCTGACCGTTCGAGGGGGCGGGGCCTGCACCTGCATCCTCTCGGGCCGGCGCGCGCGCCGGTTGTTCGTCGGCTGCATTCTCAGGACTGGCCGGCTCGGGCGCTGGTTGCGGCGCGTTTGCCGGCGGCTGCGCGTCCTCTGCTTCGCGCGCCTTCTCGATTTCCTCTTCGGCGGAGACTTTCGGTGCTCCCACGCCGTATTGCGCCACAAATTGCCGGTAGCGGGCGTCGAGCCGCTCCTGCGCCGTGCCGCCCCAGGCTTTCTCCATGGCCAGCAGCGTGTCCCAGGCCTTACCGGGATCGAACAGGTAGGTCATCACGTCCTTGGCAATGGGGGCCGCCGCGCTGGCGCCAAATCCACCGTGTTCCACCACTACCGACATGGCATAGCGCGGCGCATCGGTCGGAGCGTAGCAGATGAAGTGCGAGTGATCGCGGGACTTCCAGTCGGCCACATGCCCGCGCGAGATCATTCTGCGCACCTGCGCGGTCCCGGTCTTGCCCGCCATGAGGACGCCATTGATGTCGATCCGGCTGCCGCGTCCGGTGCCGTGACCATTGACCACGTTGAACATCCCGTCGTGCACGACGGCCAGCTGCTCCGGCGTGAAAGGCAGTGCGGGGCCAAACGGCTTGGGCTGCCCGTAAATCAGCGAGGGCTGGAGGTTGTGTCCGCTGGCGATGCGAGAGGTCATCACGGCCATCTGGAACGGCGAAACCGAGACATAGCCCTGGCCGATCGACGCATTGAGCGAATCGGCCGCAGACCATTCCTGATGAAAACGGCGCATTTTCCACGCGGCATCGGGAATGGTGCCATAACGTTGCTGGGCAACCGGAATATCGAATTCCTGCCCCAGTCCGAGCAGCCGTGCAACGGGTGCGATGGCATCGTAGCCGACGCGATGCACCATGCTCCAGAAGTAGGTATTGCAGCTGTGCTCGATGGCGCTGCGCATGTCGACCGAGCCGTGCACCGCGTCACACCGGAAAAAGCGCCTGCCGAGCCGGTAGCCGCCCGGGCAGTTCACCCGTTCGTCGGGGGACACCCCATGAAGCTGGAACGCCAGGGCGGCCATCGGCTTCATGGTCGATCCGGGCGGGTAGAGGCCGCGCAGGGCCTTGTTCAACAACGGGATGTGGTCATCCTCGTTGAGCATCTTCCATTCCAGGCGGCCGATCCCGTCGGCAAAGCTGTTCGGATCGAACGCGGGCATCGAACAGAGCGCCAGGATGCCGCCGGTCAGGCAGTCGATCACGACGACGGCGGCCGATTCAAGGCCGATCCGGCGTGAGGCGTAGTCCTGCAATCCGCCGTCGATCGTCAGCTTGATCGATTGGCCGGGCGTGTCCTCGCGTGTTTCCAGTTCGCGCACGATGCGGCCGGAAGCCGTGACTTCCACCCGCCGCGCACCGGGCTTGCCGCGCAATTCCTTTTCGAAGACCTTTTCAAGGCCGTCCTTGCCGACCTTGTACCCGGGCGTGATGAGCAGGGGATCGTGGTCTTTCTGGTATTCCTCGGCCGTGGCGGGGCCGACATAGCCGATGAGATGGGCGACCGAGGGACCGTTCGGATAGTCGCGCGAGAAGCCGCGCTGGGTGACGATCCCCGGCAAGTCGGGCAAGCGTACGCTCACCGAGGCAAAGCGTTCCCATTCGAGCCCCGAGGCGACCTCGACAGCCGCAAATCCGCGCGCCTTGTCGATCTTGTCGCCCAGATCCTGACGCTGCACCGGATCGAGCTGGAGCAGTTGCGCCACCGTGGTGAGTTCCTGCTCGACATTGGTCATCCGCGCAGGGATTGCATCGACCCGGAAATCGGCACGGTTGGAGGCCAGCGGGGTGCCGTGCCGGTCGAGAATCCATCCCCGGCGCGGCGGGATGAGCGAGAGATTGACGCGGTTGCTTTCGGCTTCGAGCTTGTACTTCTCGTTCTCGAAGACGGCGAGATAGGCCATGCGCGCGGCAAGCAACATGCCGATCCCGCCCTGCACCGAACCCACCACCAGACTGCGCCGGTCGAAGCTGTTGCGCAGGGTGCCGGACGTCGAATGGGTTTGAGGGATCAGGCGCCGGAACGAAATCTTCATTGCACGACCATGAAGGGCGTTAGCCGGAACCGGTCCACAACGGCGACGAGGCGTCCGACCAAGGGATAGGAAAGAACGGAAATCACGATCTGCGGCAGGATAATTCCTACATGAGCGCCTGCACCCGCCAGATTGGCCAGCGCCAGGCACAACCCAATATAGGCAACGATCAGGCCGATCGCCACCAGCCATTCGGTGAGAAAGCTGCGCCAGGGCACACGTGTCTCGATCAGTTCCAGCGCGATGGCCGCGAGCGACCACAACAGCACCGCCGAACCGAAAGGCTGGCCCGAGAACAGGTCGTCAAACAGGCCGAGCGGCAGGCCCGACCAGATCGGCAACAGCCCCGGGCGCAATTGCCGCCATGACAGGAACAGCAGGAATCCCACCGGCGGCAGGACCGGGGCCGAAGCGATCAGCAGCCAGCCCGGCAGCATCGAGCCGAGCAGGATGGTCAGCCAGGGCAGGGTGAGCGCCAATAGCGGCGAGGGCGCACGGTTGATGTTCCGCCGCCCGGCTCCGCCGCTGCGTTGTCCGATGGGCACCGTCAGTGCCCTCCGGTTTCGGCATTGGCAGGCGGCGGGGGCTCCTTCGGCGCCCAAGTATGTTCGACCATCACGAAATCGGTGTCGGAAGGATTGGCGAGCACGCGCGCCATGGCGCCATCGCGCAGGATGCTGGTCACGATCGCCATGGGGGTCCCGGGCCGGTAGAGGCCGCCGGATCCCGACGAGACCATCACATCGCCCTTCTTGAGCGGATTGATCCCCAGATTGATGAGGCGGATGCGGATCGTGCCATCGCCGTTGCCCTGCGCGAACGCGGGCACGCCATCGGTGGCGCGGCGCACCGGCACCAGACTTTCGGTATCGGTGACCAGAAGCACCCGCGAACTCGAACCGCCCACTTCCAGAACCCGGCCGATGAGCCCGGCCGGCGAACGCACCGGCATACCCTTGGCCAGGCCTTCGTCCCGCCCGGCGTTCAGGATTGCGAAACGCCGCGCACTGGCGCTCGTCGAACTGGTCAGGCGGGCAAACGCGACCGGGTCGCTGCCCATGCCCTTGAGGTGAAGCAGGCTCTTGAGCCGCCGGTTTTCCGCCTCGATCGCTTGTGCTTCGACGAGCCGGACTTTCGCTTCGGCCAGTTCCCGCTCAAGCCGGGCATGTTCGCGGCCCGAGGTGAAGAAGCCGGTGATGCTGGCCAGCGCGTGCTTGCCATAGGAACGCCCCGCCGCCGTGACTTCCCCGGCAGGCTCCGTAGCATCGGCCGCGGCTCCGCGCAGACCTGCGAAAGTGCCAGGCCTGGCGATGGACACGCCAAGCAGGACCAGACCCACCACGACGGCCAGGCCGCCTGCAGTATAGCTGAAGAACGTCGTGTACTGCGCTCTGCGGGAAAATCCGGAGCGCCGATTTGCAGGCGGTGCCATGCGCCATGCACTCCTGTATTTCTGGCCTGTATTCCTGGCGGCGGTCCCTGTCGGGGCTGGCGCCGCCCCTTAGCGACCTGTCAGGCGGACATCAGAACGCCGCGATAGACCGGATCTTCCATCGCGCGGCCGGTGCCCAGCGCGACGCAGGACAGCGGATCTTCGGCAACGCTGACGGGCAGGCCGGTTTCCTCGCGCAGATAATCGTCGAGGCCCTGAATAAGCGCGCCGCCGCCGGTGAGCACGATGCCCTGGTCGACGATGTCAGCCGCCAGTTCGGGCGCGGTGTTTTCCAACGCGATGCGCACGCCTTCGATGATCGCGCCGATCGGCTCGGCCAGCGCTTCGGCGACGTTCGCCTGATTGATGGTGATTTCCTTGGGCACGCCGTTCACGAGGTCGCGGCCCTTGATGTGGATGATCTCGCCGATCCCATCCGCGGGAATGACGGCAATGCCGTAGTCCTTCTTGATCCGCTCCGCCGTGGCGTCGCCGATCAGCAGGTTGTGGTGACGGCGCACGTAGGACACGATCGCCTCATCCATCTTGTCACCGCCGACGCGCACCGAGGTGGTGTAGGCAAGGCCGCGCAGCGAGAGCACCGCGACTTCGGTGGTGCCGCCGCCGATGTCGACCACCATCGAGCCGACCGGCTCGGTGACGGGCATGTCGGCGCCGATCGCGGCGGCCATCGGTTCGAGGATCAGGTAAACCTGGCTGGCGCCCGCGTTCGAAGCCGCGTCGCGGATCGCGCGGCGTTCGACCGAGGTCGAGCCCGAAGGCACGCAGATCACGATTTCCGGATAGCGGAACAGGTTCTTCTTGCCGTGCACCTTGCGGATGAAGTGCTTGATCATTTCTTCCGCGATTTCGATGTCGGCAATAACGCCGTCGCGCAGCGGGCGGATCGCCTCGATGTTGTCGGGCGTCTTGCCCATCATCATCTTGGCATCGTCACCGACGGCCTTGACCTTCTTGATGCCGTTCAGAGTTTCGATGGCGACCACCGAGGGCTCGTTCAGCACAATTCCGCGGTCCTGAACATAAACGAGAGTATTGGCGGTCCCAAGGTCGATCGCCATGTTCTGGGAGCCGAGTTTGAAGAATCGCGAGAAGGGGCCGGCCATTTAAAATCCGTCATTTTTCCAGTCGTTTGTCCGAGAATCTTCGGGCGCGTCGACAGGCAGGTTGGCATGGAAGGGGACCCCTTAGCCCATCGATTCGCGAAACGCCAAAATTTTGTGTCGATTTCCGGTGGGTTTCCGCAGGCGTCCGTCTCGAATTGAAGCCGTTTCATCGCTAGGGTTTTTCGATGCCTACCATTCGCCGCCTGCCAGAACACCTCGTCAACCGCATTGCCGCGGGCGAGGTGGTCGAGCGCCCGGCCTCCGCGCTCAAGGAAATCGTCGAAAACGCGATCGACGCGGGCGCGACTCAGGTAACAGTACGCCTCGCTTCGGGTGGCCTCGACATGATCGAAGTGACCGACGACGGCTGCGGCATGAGGCCTGACGAAATCGCGCTGGCGCTGGAACGCCATGCGACCTCGAAGCTGCCCGACGAACATATCGAGCAGGTCGTCACGCTGGGGTTTCGCGGCGAAGCCTTGCCTTCGATCGGATCGGTCGCGCGCCTGACGATCGAGAGCCGCCCCCATGATGCGGGGGAAGGCTGGAAACGCGTGGTCGATCATGGCGAAGTCGCGGCCGATGGGCCTGCCGCGCTGCCGCCGGGGACGCGCATCCGGGTCGAGGACCTGTTCGGCAAAGTGCCTGCCCGGCGCAAGTTCCTGCGCTCACCGCGGTCGGAATATGCCGCCTGTCAGGATGTCGTGCGCCGCCTGGCGATGGCACGGCCCGATGTCGGCTTCGTGCTGGAGCATGACGGGCGCCGGGTCATGGCCGTCCAGCCGCGTGAGGAACTGGCGGCCCGCGTCGCCCGGCTCGTGGCCCGCGAACTGGCCGACGATGGCGTGGTGATCGAGGCCGAGCGGGGCAGTGCCCGGCTGACCGGGGTTGCAGGCCTGCCGACGTTCAACCGCGGCGTGGCCGATCACCAGTACCTGTTCGTGAACGGCCGCCCGGTGAAGGACCGCCTGCTGGTGGGCGCGGTGCGCGGGGCCTATGCGGACATGCTCGCGCGAGACCGGCACGCGGTGCTGGCGCTGTTCCTCGACATTCCGCCCGAGGACGTGGACGTCAACGTCCATCCGGCCAAGACCGAAGTGCGCTTTCGCGATCCCGCTTTCGTGCGCGGTTTCCTCGTCGGCGCGCTGCGCCATGCGCTGGAAGGCGCGGGGCAGCGCAGCGCCCAGCCGCCGTCTGCCAGTGCCATGGGCAACTGGCAGGTCGAACCGGTCGCGCCCGCCGCATCAACGCCCGCGCCCGCACTGGGCTCGCTCTTCGCGCGCGAATATGCCGCACCGCAGACGCGGATACCGGCGCCGCGCGTATCGGATGCAGGCGCCGTCTGGCGGTCCTACGAGGCCGAAGTCATGGCCGAACCCGCCGCCCGCGCGGAACCCGTCGCGGAGGAGCCGGAAGAGGCGTTGCATTACCCGCTGGGCGTGGCGCGCGGACAGGTCTCGGGCACTTATATCGTCGCTGAGGCGGACGACGGGCTCGTCATCGTCGACCAGCACGCGGCGCACGAACGGCTCGTGCTCGAACGGCTCAAGGCGGCCGGGGCAGAAGATGCCATGGCCCGTTCGCAAGCGCTGCTGCTGCCCGAAGTCGTCGAACTGGAAGAGACCGCCTGCGACGCGCTGGAAGACAAGTTGGAGGATCTGGCCCGCTTCGGCCTGGCTCTCGAACGCTTCGGCCCCGGCGCCATGCTGGTGCGCGCCGTGCCTTCAGTGCTGGGCAAAAGCGATGTTCATGCGCTGGTCCGCGACATTGCCGATGATCTGGCCCGCAACGGCGATGCCCTGCTGCTGGGCGAAAAGCTCGATCTGGTGCTGGCGACGATGGCCTGCCACGGGTCGGTCCGGGCCGGGCGCTCGCTTTCGGTCGCCGAGATGAACGCGCTTCTGCGCGAAATGGAACGCACCCCGCGCTCGGGCCAATGCAACCATGGCCGCCCGACGTGGGTTAAACTTGCCCATCAGGATATAGAGAAACTGTTCGGGCGAAAGTGATGCAGCAGACGGGGAAGGTTGACGCCTTCCGCCGTTCCGGCACTCAGTGGCGCAGGGCAGTCCGGAACGGGGCATCGTCGCCATCCGCGTCGGGAGCGGGCGGCAGGCCGAGCAGGTCGCGCAGCAGGGGGGCGACGTCCACGTTGTCGAACGGAGCGATGCGGCCGGAAGCAGTGATGTCCGGGCCGCTGGCCACGAACAGCGCCGCCATTTCCGGCGCCGCGTTGTCATAGCCATGGGCACCGCCCGACGAGGGCTCCGTGGGCGCTGAGGGCGCAATCTGCCAGCCCACCTGCGCGAGGCAGAAATAGGATGCGACACGCGGATTGCTGCCGTAGCGGAGCCGGGCCGGGATATCCTTGCGCGCCCAACACTGCATGTGGTCGTGCGGCTTTAGCAAGGCATCGGCGAGCTGGCGCTCATGGCCGGGCGCCGGTTCGATGGCCGCGAATGGTCCGGTATCCACAACCCGGTAAAGCGCGGGATCGGCAATCGTATCCAGCGCGATCACACGCTCGCTGGATACCGCGGCCATGCCGTGGTCTGCCACCACGACAAGATCGGCCGGTTGGCCGAGATCGCGCAGCCCCTGGACGAGCATCCCGATATAGCGGTCCGCCTTGGTCAGCGCTTCATTCGTGCGCGGATCGTCGGGGCCGTATTCGTGCCCGGCCGTGTCGATGGCATCGAAATAGAGCGTCAGCAAACGCGGGCGGATGGCCTCAGGGCGCCGCAGCCAGTCCAGCACGGTCTCGACCCGCTGCAAGGGTGTGACCGCCTGGTCATAGTGCTGCCAGTCTTCGGGACGCGTGCCTCGGGTCTCGCCCCAGGCGACATCCGAACCCGGCCAGAACATTGCGGCGGTGCGGATGCCGGCCTTTTCCGCCGTCACCCAGATCGGCTCGGCCTCGTTCCACCAGAAGGGATCGGAGTTGCCCGGACCGAAGCGTTCGCCCGGCCGGCGGGGATCCTCGAAATGGTTGGAGACGATGCCGTTATGGTCCGGCACCTTGCCCGTCACCAGCGCCCAATGGTTGGGGAAGGTCTTGCTGGGAAACGAGGGGCGCATGGCCGCGCTGATCCCGCTGGCCGCCAGTGCAGAGAGGTTGGGCGTTACGCCCCGGTCGAGATAGTCGGCGCGAAATCCGTCGATGGACACGAGGATGACCACCGGCGCGCGGGGAGATTCCGCCATGGCGGGAACGGCAGGAAGAAGCGCAAGCAGCGCGGCAAGCAGCAGATGAAAACGACCCATCGCATCCTATTGGCCTGAAAGCGTGACTATTTGAAGTCGCGGGAAAAAATCAGATGCGCCCGGCCAAAATTCCCATGGCCAGCATCCACAGGCCCATGCCGATCATGAACAGGTTCTCGAGGAGCGAGACAAGGCCCAGCGGAACCTGGCTCGCGCCGCTGGCACAGGCGCATTTGAGGTCCCGTTTCTGGACATAGACCGCGTAAGAGACGGATACGGCGCCCACGGTGCCGATGAACAGCGCGATGGGAACGGACAGCCACGCCAGCACATGCGCCGTCATCAGCGCGCCTGCGGTCCATTCGAGGAACGGATAGGCATAGGCATAGGGCACCCAGCGCCGCGCCAGCAGATCATACCCCAAAAACGTGATCGAGAACTGTTCGATGTCCTGCAGCTTGAGCATCGCCAGCAGCATCATGGTGATCGACACGAACCATTGGGCGGCCGTGATGGTCAGCGGCGTACCCAGTGCCGCCCAGCTTGCGCCCAGCGCCGCCAGCGCGGCGGTCAGGAACACGCTGAGGACCGGGGCGTAGCTCGTCCTGCCGGCATCGCTGTCCAAGCCGAAGAAATGCCGCAGATCGCTGTAGCCACCGATGCGCTGCCCTGTGATGAAGGTCTGCGGCGTCGTTTCGACCCCGAACCTGGCCTTGAAGGCCTCCGCTTCCTCGGGCGTGGTGAGCCAGTGGTCCTCGATCGCGTAGCCCCTGCGCTTGAGCAGGTCCTTCGATTTCAGGCCATAGGGGCACACATGCCGCTCCATCACCATGCGATAGAGCGCGGCATTCTTGTTGGGATCGGTCATTGGGCAGGCAATCAGGTAACGTCTTGGTCCCTCATTGCATGTTCAACGCCGAACTGCCGATTTAGTGCCCGAAGAAGCGGCGAAAAGATCTCAGAGTTCGTGAAATGCGCATTCGCGCATTTCCAAACAGGTTCTCAGACGTTGAACTTGAAGTGCATCACGTCGCCATCGCGGACGATGTATTCCTTGCCTTCCTGCCGCAGCTTGCCCGCTTCCTTGGCGCCGTTTTCGCCGCCGAGCGAAATGAAGTCCTCGAAGGCGATGGTTTCGGCGCGGATGAAGCCGCGCTGCATGTCGGAGTGGATTTCGCCAGCGGCCTCGGGGGCCTTGGCGCCCTTGTGGACGGTCCAGGCGCGGGCTTCCTTGGGGCCGACGGTGAAGAAGGTGAGCAGGTCGAGCAGTTCGTATCCGGCGCGGATCACGCGGGCAAGGCCGGTTTCGTGCAGGCCCATTTCCTCCAGGAAGACCATGCGCTCGTCCGCATCCATGCCGACCAGTTCGGACTCGATCGCCGCCGAGACGATTACAGCCGTGGCGTTCTCGGCCGCGGCCTTTTCGAACACGCGCTGGGAAAATTCGTTGCCCTCGGCGGCCGATTCTTCCTCGACGTTGCAGACGTAGAGCACCGGCTTGGCGGTCAGCAGTTGGGCCTGCTGGAACACCCGCGCTTCCTCGTCGTCCTTGGGCTGCGTCAGGCGGGCGGGCTTGCCTTCGCGCAGCAGTTCGAGCGCCTGCCCGAGAATCGAAGCCATGATCTTGGCTTCCTTGTCCCCGCCGGTCGCCTTTTTCTGGGCGGCCGGCACGCGCTTTTCGAGACTTTCGAGATCGGACAGCAGCAGTTCGGTTTCCACCGTCTCGGCATCGGCAATCGGATCGACCTTGTTGTCGACATGCTGGATGTCGTCGTTTTCGAAGCAGCGCAGCACGTGAATGATCGCATCGACTTCACGGATGTTGCCGAGGAACTGGTTGCCGAGCCCTTCGCCCTTGGATGCGCCGCGCACGAGGCCGGCGATGTCCACGAAGGAAAGCTGGGTCGGGATGATCTTCTGGCTGCCCGCGGTTTCGGCCAGTTTGTCGAGGCGCGGGTCGGGCACGCCGACCTGGCCGACGTTGGGCTCGATCGTGCAGAACGGATAGTTCGCAGCCTGCGCCGCCTGTGTCTCGGTCAGTGCATTGAACAAGGTCGACTTGCCAACATTGGGCAGGCCCACGATCCCGCAACGGAAACCCATGTGTAACTCCGGAAATGAAATTTGGCCGCCCATAGCGGCCGTAATCGCTCTTGGCCAGTTCGGCGAGAAAAGGGCAGGCGGATTGACGGAAATTTCAGTCCTTGCCCCTAGCGTGCGCGGCCATGAACAGGATCATTCGACTGGCCATGCCGCTTGCCGCGCTGGGTCTGGTAGCAGGCTGTGGCGACAGTCCCGAGACGCTCCTTGGCAAGGCGCAGGGCAGCTTCGGCGCACAGGATTATGCCGCGGCCCGCAAGCAACTGGCAGCCGCGTTGCTCAAGCAGCCCGAGAATCCGAAGCTGCTGGCGCTGATGGTGCAGACGCAGCTGCAGCTAGGTGATCCCGACGGGGCGGAGGGGGCCGTAACGCGGCTTCAGCAGACCGGCGCCGAGATTCCCGACCTCGCGCGGATCAAGGCGCAGATCGCTCTGCTGCGCGCCCGGCCGCAAGACGCTCTTGCGCTCGTGGGCAATGACACGACGATCGAAGGCTGGCGTATCCGGGCCGAAGCCCAACTGGCGCTGGGCAATCCGGCGAAGGCCGCCGAAGCCTTTGAAAACGGCATGGCGGCGGGCGACGATATCGCCCTTGCCGAAGCCTATGCGCGTTTCAAACTGACCTCGAACGATACGCAGGGCGCCGCCGCTGTTTTGCAGCGCATGGTGAAGATGGCGCCGCGCTCTTACGAGACCCTGGTTCTGACGGGAGACCTTGCCGCTGCCCGCGGACAGACCGATCATGCCATCGACGCCTATCGCAAGGTTCTGGAAGCCTATCCTGACCGGGTTGCTCCCATGATTGCGCTGGCGAACCAGTACGATGCCAAGGGCCGGATCGACGATGCGCAGGATCTCGTCGAAAAAGCCGGCAAGCTTGCGCCTGACAATCCCGATGCCGATGCGCTGAAGTATCAATTGCTCGCGGAAAAGGGCGAGTGGGAGAAGATCCGCCTGGGCCTGCAGGGGCGGGAATCGCAGCTGGAGCCGGGCTCCGGCCTGCAGATGCGCTATGCGGAGGCCTTGTTGCGGCTCGGTCATGCGGAGCAGGCCCGGATGCTGTTCAGCCGTGCCGTGCTGGTCCTGCCCGGCAACCCCTATTCGCGCATGATGCTGGGCGAGGCGCAATTGGCGTCCGGGGATGCGGAAAGTGCCTGGGCAACATTGAAACAGCTTGCCGCCAGCACGCTGGCGCGCCCCGAATTGCTGGAAAGCGCGGAAAAGGCCGCGCGCGCCACGGGCGCTCCCGAGGCCGAAAGCCTCGCGGCGCGGCTCGAACCGGCAAGGTTGAAAGCGGCCATGGCGCTCGTTTCCAGGGGCGATATGGCGGTGATGCATCACGACTGGGCGACGGTTCGCACAGTTTACGGAAAGCTCCTTGCACAAGGCGAGGACCCTGAAGTGCTCAAGAGACTGGCTCTGGCGGCCAGCAATCTTGGCGATGCGCGGGACGCGACGGGCTATGCAGATCGGGCGCTGGCGGTATCTCCGAACAACCCGGACTATCTCTATCTGGCCGGGCTCGTCCGCCTCAATGGCGGCACCGACCTTCCCGGGGCGCGCCGCCTGCTTGAGGCGGCGGCGGCGGCCGATCCGCGCAATACCGTTATTGCCCAGGACCTCGAACGCGCGAAAGCCGCCGCCGGCTGAAACCGGCAGCGGCTTCGATGCCCGGACCCGACGGGAGCGGCGGGTCCGGAAAATTCCCTTGAGGTCAGTCCCGCGATGGGCGCGTGGGGCTGACCGGGAAGCGCTGGATCAGCGGCGTGCCTTGCGGCGGCGGGCATAACCCAGGCCGAGCAGGCCCATGCCCATAATGCCGAGCATACCCGGTTCGGGAACGGCCGTGCCGCCCGAGGACGTGGTGGTGGTGCCACCCGAAGTCGTCGTGGTGCCGCCCGACGTGGTGGTCGTGCCCCCGGAAGTCGTGGTCGTGCCACCCGAGGTGGTCGTGGTGCCACCCGAGCTGGTGGTGCCGCACAGCGACGAGCCAGTCGAGTCGCCACAGTTGCAATAGTGCGTGTGGCCGCCCCAGCTTCCCCAGGCGAAAGCCGGCGAGCTGATCGCGAGCGTGGAGCCGCCGGCCAGCGCGATCGCGAAAAGCGTTTTGCGGATCATGTCTATTACCCCTCTTTCAGAATTGGTTGCTGCCATCTTCAGCAAAGGGTGTGCCAATTGCGGTTTTCCGGGGGTCTCAATGATTAATGCAGGTCGGAGCCGTTACCACCTGTAAGCTAACTCGACAGTTTCATCTCTTGGTTATACCTAACGATAGGTAACTCGATATGATGAATAAGTGGTATATGCCGCTGATGGACTAATTCAATTTCAGTCCTGCTGGCGCAAGGCGACGTCATTCATGAAACGCGCATCGTCGCCCGCCGCCAGTCTGTCCGCTTCGGCTGCTATGGCGCCCAGCATGTCTGCGAGCGGATCCATTTCGGCCTTGGCGAAGTTGCCCAGCACGTAGCCCGTCACCTTGTCCTTGTGTCCGGGATGGCCGATGCCGAGCCGCACCCGGCGAAACTCCGCGCCGAGGTGCTGGCCGATCGAGCGCAGTCCGTTGTGACCGGCGTGGCCGCCGCCCTGTTTTACCTTCACCTTGAAGGGAGGCAGGTCGAGCTCGTCGTGAAAGACCGTGAGGTCCGCAAGGTCGAGCTTGTAGAAGCGCATCGCTTCGCTCACCGAACGCCCGCTTTCGTTCATGAACGTCGCGGGCTTGAGCAGGAGCACCTTCTCGCTGCCGATGCGGCCTTCCTGCAGCCAGCCCTGGAATTTCTTCTGGACCGGACCGAAGCCATGTACTTCGGCGATCGTGTCCGCCGCCATGAAGCCCACGTTGTGGCGGTGCATCGCGTATTGCGGACCAGGGTTTCCGAGGCCGACCCAAAGCTGCATGGCAAATCCGTATCTGTAGAAAAAAGAAAGGCCCTTTCCGCGCGCCGGTATGCCGGGGCGGAAAGGGCCGTTTCAAGCCTGAATGGCTTATTAGGCTTCTTCGCCTTCGGTCTTGGTCGTGTCGCCTTCCGAGCTCTTGAGAGCCGAGGGCGCCGCGATCGTCGCGATGGTGAAGTCACGGTCGGTGATCGCCGATTCGACGCCCGCCGGAAGCTTCACGTGGCTGAAGTGGATCGATTCGCCCACGTCGAAGCCGGTGACATCGATCACGATATCGTCGGGGATCTTGTCCGCGGGGCAGACCAGTTCCAGCTCGTGACGCACGATGTTGAGCACGCCGCCGCGCTTCAGGCCCGGCGAAAGCTCTTCGTTGGCGAACGACACCGGCACGTTGACGTGCACGGTCGAGCCCTTGGCCAGACGCAGGAAGTCGGCGTGGAGCGGACGGTCGGAGACGGGGTGGAAGGCAACGTCCTTCGGCAGGGTGCGAACCTTCTGGCCGTTCACTTCGACTTCAACGATGGAGTTGAAGAAGTGACCGGTCATGAGCTGACGGGTCAGCTCCTTTTCCTCGACGTGGATGGCGAGGGGCTCTTCATTGGCACCGTAGACGACGGCGGGAACGCGGCCTTCGCGACGCAGGGCACGGGAGGCTCCCTTGCCTGCCCGTTCACGCGTCTCGGCCGGCAGGGTAAGCTGATCGCTCATGGGACTTGCCTTTCGAAAACTGGATAGATTTCGGCGCCAGACCGCGAATTCGGCCGGCACCGCCCGTCACGCCTCCAGGGATGACCATGACGGAGAGGGCGCGCCCTTACGCGCAAACGGCCGGAAAGGCAAGCGTCCGGAGCGGTGCGGCGCTATTCGATCCGGGTGACGGTGAAGCCCTGGCTTGCCAGCATGGCGGGCAGGCCGTCCGGTCCGGCCATATGCGCGGCGCCGACGGCCACGAACGGCTTGCTGCCCGCGCGCACCGCCTGGACAATGCTGGCCGCCCAGCGCCGGTTCCGCCCGACGAAGAGGGCAGCGCGCAATTCGGGGTCTGCCAGCAGGCCTGTGCGCGTTTCCTTTTCGATGGCGGTCATGTCGCCCTCGCGCCAGGCGGCGGGCAGGTCCATGTCCGGCTTGTCCGCTTCCCGGACCACGACACTGAGCAGGTCGCGCTGGTCCTTTTCGGGCAGGGCATCGAAGATCCCGAGCTGCCTGGCCGCGCCTTCCAGTTCGACAACCGGCCGGCCATCAGCCTGCGCAATGACGGCGCGGTCCACGCCATAGCGCGGATCGCTTCCGTCCTTGTCCTGCCGCACGATCATGAGCGCGGCGGCCCAGGTGTCGGTCGCGGCGAAATCGCCGTCGTGAAAGCCGTTGCGCTTGAGCAGGGCGGCAAGGGCAGGGCGCTCCGCAGGAGCGATGCGCTGTGAAAGCGGCGGTTGCCCTTCGCTTTTCGCCAGCTTCGCGAAAGTGGCCCCGATCGCCGCTTCGTCGGCAATGTTGGCGACTTCGACCATGATCGTGCCGGCATCGTTCAACGCTTCGTGAACGGTTGCCGTTTCCCATTCCAGCGGACGCTGCGCGCTGTGGATCGTGCCGAACAGCCAGCCTTCGTGCCCATCGGGGCTTTCGATGCGCCACAGCGCCGGATCGGCCTTCTGCGGCTGCGGCGCGCAGCCCAGCAGTGCGAAGGCCGAGAGGACAAGGACCCAGGGGCGCATGGCCGGTTACTGCACCCGTTCGGACGCAATGCCGTCCTGCGCCAGTTGGTCCTGCACGCTGCCCTGTCCCGCCAGATGCCCGGCGCCGACGGCGATGAACACGGTTCCCGGCTGTTTCAGGCGCTGCTCGATCCACTTTGCCCAATGGGCATTGCGGTTGGTCAGCAGAACCTTGCGCAAGTCCGGATCGTCTTCCTGTGCATTGAGCAGGCGGGCCAGGTCATCGGCCTTCCCGGCCTTCCATGCCGTGACCATGGCGTCGATATCGGTTTTGACAGTGGGCAGGGCCTCCAGAACTTCATCGAGATATCGGCGCTGGGTGGCCTGCGGCAGGTCGTCGAACAGCGAGATCTGGTATTCCGGGGTTTCCAGCGCCGTATTCTCCATCTGGCGCGCCTTGGCCATGGCGCCGATCTGGGTGTCGACACCGCTTTCCAGATTGTAGCCCGACACCTTGAGCGGGATCAGCGTGAGCATCAGGGCAGCGAACCAGGCGTCGTTCTTGTCGAAGGCCTGTGGCGGCAGGCCGATCGAAGTCATCCCTGCATCGTATGCCGTGCGCTCCTTGTCATCGAGCGTATCGCGCAGGGCCTTGCCGTCTTCGCGCAGGCTTTTCTGCATGATGGCCGCCTGCGAATCCTGCGCCTTGTCGATGGGGATTTCGGTAACGAGTTCGCTCGATGCATCGAAGGCCTTGGCGATCGGCCCGGCATACCAGGCGACATTCTGGGGCAGGATGTGGATCGTGCCGAACAGCCAGATGGTGGTGTCGTCGTCGGCCACTTTCCAAAGCGCCGGGCTGGCGGGCGCCGCCGATTCCACGGCCGGGGCCGCGGGCACGGCATCGTCCGCGATCGCGGGGAGAGTGGAGAACAGGGCAAGTGCACAGGCGGCACCGCGCAGCAGAGTCTTCATCGTGGTCATGGACATAGCCATGCGGGACAAAGGCCAAACGCAAGCTTAATGCAAGCAGACATCGTCAAACCCACGCTGCGCGGTTGATTTGAACGGCCCGATCCGCCAAAGGCCGCGCAACCAAGACCTCTACGGAAATTCCATGCCAACCGCAGCCCCAAAGGCCGACAGTCAGCCGCTCAGTTTCCAGGACATGATCCTGACGCTCCATAATTTCTGGAGCGCGCAAGGATGTCTGATCCTCCAGCCTTACGACATGCGCATGGGCGCGGGCACGTTTCACCCGTCCACCACCTTGCGTGCGCTGGGGCCGGAGCCCTGGAAAGCCGCCTATGTCCAGCCCTCGCGCCGCCCGACCGACGGCCGCTATGGCGAGAACCCGAACCGGCTGCAGCACTATTACCAGTATCAGGTGATCCTGAAGCCGAACCCGGAAAACCTGCAGGAACTCTATCTCCAGAGCCTCGCCGCGATCGGCATCGATCCGCTGGCGCACGACATCCGCTTCGTCGAGGACGACTGGGAAAGCCCGACGCTCGGCGCCTGGGGGCTGGGCTGGGAAGTCTGGTGCGACGGCATGGAAGTGACGCAGTTCACCTATTTCCAGCAGATCGGCGGGTTCGACTGCAAGCCGGTGGCGGGCGAGCTGACGTATGGCCTCGAACGCCTCGCGATGTACATCCAGGGCGTCGACTGGGTCTATGACCTGCGCTTCAACAACGAAGGCGTGAGCTACGGCGACGTGTTCCTCGCCAACGAGCAGCAGCAGTCGAAGTACAATTTCGAGATTGCCGACACGGACTCGCTCTTCGCCGGCTTCAAGGCGGCCGAGGCCGAGTGTATGCGCTGCATCGAGGCGGAAATTCCGCTCGCGGCCTACGATCAGGCGATCGAGGCTTCGCACCTCTTCAACCTGCTGCAGGCGCGCGGTGTGATCTCGGTGCAGGAACGCGCCAGCTATATCGGCCGGGTGCGCGATCTCGCCAAGGGATCGTGCCAGGCCTGGATCGAAAAGAACAAGGAACAGTGGGAAGCCAAGTTCCCGGGGTGGACCGTATGACCGACTTCCTTCTCGAACTGCGCTCCGAGGAAATTCCCGCCCGTATGCAGGCGGGCGCGCGTGCCGATCTGGAAAAGCTGTTCCGCAAGGAAATGGAAGCCGCGGGCGTTGTGCCGGGCGCCATCACCGTGTGGTCGACCCCGCGCCGTCTCGCGCTGATCGCCAGCGGCTTGCCGGAAACCACCGAAGCCGTCAGCGAGGAAACCAAGGGACCTGCCACCAGCGCGCCCGAGCAAGCGCTCGAAGGCTTCCTGCGCAAGACGGGGCTGACCAGGGACCAGCTCGAAGTCCGCGACCTCAAGGGCAAGGAGACGTACTTCGCGGTCGTCGAAAAGCCGGGCCGGGCGGTGAAAGACGTTCTGGCCGAGGCGATCCCCGCCATCGTGCGCGCGTTCCCCTGGCCGAAGTCGCAGCGCTGGGGCAAGGCCTCGATCAGCACGGAATCGCTGCGCTGGGTGCGCCCGCTTTCAGGCATCGTCGCCATTTTGGGCGAGGATCTGGTCGAATGCGAAGTGGGCAGCATTGCCTCGGGCTATGTCACCAAGGGCCACCGCTTCCACCATCCCGATGAAATCACCATCGGATCGGCCCACGATTATGCCGACAAGCTGCGCGCCTGCCACGTTCTGGTGAACCACGAGGAGCGTCAGGACATCGTGCGCGAAAAGGCGCGCGAAGCTGCGGCTGCCGCCGGGCTCACGCTGGTCGAGGACGAAGGTCTGGTGATCGAGAACGCGGGCCTGACCGAATGGCCGGTGCCGCTGCTCGGCCGCTTCGACGAGGCTTTCCTCGAAGTGCCGCCCGAAGTGATCCAGCTCACCGCGCGCGTGAACCAGAAGTATTTCGTGTGCCATTCCTCCCCGAGCTCGCTCGGGGAGGGGGACCGCCGCGAAGCGGTGGTGGAGGGGGAAGGCGACACGGCCCCTCCGTCAGCCGCTGGCGCGGCTGCCACCTCCCCGAGCAAGCTCGGGGAGGAACCCAAGCTGGCCAATGCCTTCGTCTGCACTGCCAATATCGACGCGACCGATGGCGGCGAGGCGATTGTCGCGGGCAACCGCAAGGTGCTCGCCGCGCGCCTCTCCGACGCACGCTTCTTCTGGGAGCAGGACAAGAAGACGCCGCTTTCGGTCCACGCCGAAAAGCTGGGCCGCATCACCTTCCACGAAAAGCTGGGCACGGTCGCCGACAAGGTCGAGCGCGTGGCCAAGCTGGCGCGCTGGCTGGTGGAAGAAGGAATCGTAGGTTCGAATCCTACTCGGGAAGCCACCACTCCCCGTCATCCCCGCGAAAGCGGGGATCCCGCTTCTTCTTCTAGTACCGCCGCAACAAGCGGGGCCCCCGCCTTCGCGGGGGCGACGAAGGAAGAACTGGCCGATCAGGCCGAACTCGCGGCGCGCTTGTGCAAGGCCGATCTCGTAACCGAGATGGTCGGCGAGTTCCCCGAACTGCAAGGCCTCATGGGCGGCTACTACGCCCGCGCCGAGGGCCTGCCCGATGCCGTGGCCGATGCCATCCGCGATCACTACAAGCCGGTCGGGCAAGGCGACGAGGTGCCGACTGCGCCGGTGACGGTGGCGGTGTCGCTGGCGGATAAGCTGGATACGCTGGTTGGTTTCTTCTTTATCCAAGAAAGGCCAAGTGGTTCACGGGATCCGTTTGCCCTGCGACGCGCTGCAATCGCGATCTTAACCACAGTTACAACTTTAGGAATCCGCGCAAGGCTCCTTCCTGCCGTTATGGAGGCCGGTTCACCGCTAATCGCATCACGAATTGCGGAGATGGATCGGACTTTCCGAGATATGGCGCTAGATGCCTACAAGACAGACGCGCCAGACTTTTCTCGTATTCGAGAGCTGAACAATATCAGGGATGAAATTGCTGATAGTGAAGGCTTTGAACGCTTGGCGCTGGGCGCGTTTCAATCCTATGTTGGCTTTGTTCTCGACTTCTTTGCCGACCGCCTCAAGGTCCAGCAAAAGGAAGCCGGCGTCCGCCACGACCTGATCGACGCGGTCTTCGCGCTTGGCGGCGAGGACGACCTCGTCCGCCTGCTTGCCCGCGTCCATGCGCTGCAGGCTTTCGTCGCGACTGAGGACGGCGCGAACCTGCTCGCGGGCTACAAGCGCGCGGCGAATATCCTCAAGAAGGAAGACTGGCAGGGCGCTCCCGCCAGCAACGGCACGGCGATCGAGCGCACTGGGGACGAAGACCCGCTCGAAAACGTCGACGATCCCGACATGCGCGGTATCTACGCTGCCGAGATCGCGGCGCAGAAAACGCTTTCCTACACGCCCGAACCGGCGGAAAAGGCGCTTATCGATGCCCTCGACAGCGCCGCACCGCAGGCGGCCGGTGCCGTGGCGAAGGAAGATTTCGCCGGTGCCATGGCCGCGCTGGCTTCGCTCCGGCAGCCGATCGACGCGTTTTTTGAAGAGGTCACGGTGAACGATTCCGATCCCGGCAAGAGAACGTCACGTCTCGCATTGCTTGATCGGTTCCGTGCTGCAGTGCACAATGTTGCGGATTTCTCACGCATCGAAGGGTAGGCCTGTTTCCTCTCTGGACAGTGTCAACCGTGTCAACCATGTCAACTTAGGCAAGAAAGTCAGGGGATAGATGAGCACGCAGGTCTATACGTTCGGCGGCGGGGTCAAGCATGACGATCCGCGGGCGAAGGACAAGGTCATCACCGGCGGCAAGGGCGCGAACCTTGCCGAAATGGCGGGGATCGGGCTTCCGGTGCCTCCGGGCTTTACTATCACCACCGAACAGTGCGTGGCCTATCTGGCCGAAGGCGGCGACTTCTCCGATGCGCTGCGCGCCGACGTGGCGCAGGCGCTGACCCACATCGAGAAGACCGTGGGCAAGAGCTTCGGCGATGCCGCCGATCCGCTGCTGGTCTCGGTCCGTTCGGGCGCGCGCGTGTCGATGCCGGGCATGATGGATACCGTGCTCAACCTCGGCCTCAACGATGCGACCGTCGAAGGGCTCGCCTCGGCCTCGGGCGATGACCGCTTTGCCTGGGACAGCTACCGCCGCTTCATCCAGATGTATTCGGACGTCGTGCTCGGCGTCGAACACCATCTGTTCGAGGAAGCGCTGGAAATCGCCAAGGAAGACAGCGGCTACCTCAACGACGTTGAGATGACCGCCGATGACTGGCGCAAGATCGTCAAGGAATACAAGGGTATCGTCGAGGCCGAACTGGGCCATGCGTTCCCGCAGGACGTGACCGAGCAGCTCTGGGGCGCGATCCGCGCGGTGTTCGATTCCTGGGATTCGGACCGCGCCAAGGTCTATCGCCGCCTGAACGACATTCCGGGCGACTGGGGCACGGCCGTCAACGTGCAGGCCATGGTCTTCGGCAACATGGGCGATACGTCCGCCACCGGCGTTGCTTTCACCCGCGACCCGGCGACCGGCGAGAAGGCCTATTACGGCGAATGGCTGGTCAATGCGCAGGGCGAGGACGTCGTTGCCGGCATCCGCACCCCGCAGTACCTGACCAAGGCCGCGCGCGAACGGGCCGGGGCCAAGCCGCTGTCGATGGAAGAGGCGATGCCCGCCGCCTACGGCGAACTAGCCGCCGTCTTCGAGCTGCTCGAAAAGCACTACACCGACATGCAGGACATCGAGTTCACGGTGCAGCAGGGTAAGCTGTGGATGCTGCAGACCCGCTCGGGCAAGCGCACCGCCAAGGCCGCGCTGAAGATGGCCGTCGACATGGTCGATGAAGGCCTGATCGACGAGGCGACTGCGATCAAGCGCGTCGATCCGATGGCGCTCGACCAGCTTCTGCACCCGACGCTCGATCCCAAGGCGCCGCGCGACATTCTCGGCAAGGGCCTGCCGGCCTCGCCGGGCGCGGCTTCGGGGGCGATCGTGTTCGATGCCGATACCGCTGAAAAGCGCGCCGAAATGGGCGAGGCGGTGATCCTCGTGCGCGTGGAAACCTCTCCGGAAGACATCCACGGTATGCACGCGGCCAAGGGCATCCTCACCGCGCGCGGCGGCATGACCAGCCACGCGGCCGTGGTGGCGCGCGGCATGGGCCGTCCCTGCGTCTCGGGCGCATCGGGCCTGTCGATCGACATGAAGACCCGCACGATGAAGATCGGCAAGCGCGAGCTGAAGGAAGGCGAGATCCTCACGCTCGACGGCGCCTCTGGCGACATCATGGCCGGTGAAGTGCCGACCATCGAACCCGAACTCGCCGGTGACTTCGCCACGCTGATGGTCTGGGCCGACAAGCACCGCCGCATGAAAGTGCGCACCAACGCGGAAACCCCCGCCGACTGCAAGATGGCCCGCCAGTTCGGCGCCGAAGGCATCGGCCTGTGCCGCACCGAGCACATGTTCTTCGACGCGGGCCGCATCAGCGCCGTGCGCCAGATGATCCTGGCCGAAGACGAGGCCGGCCGCCGCGCCGCGCTCGAAAAGCTGCTGCCCGAACAGCGCGCCGACTTCGCCGCGATCTTCGAGATCATGCGCGGGCTGCCGGTGACGATCCGCCTGCTCGACCCGCCGCTGCACGAATTCCTGCCGCACGCGGACGAGGAATTCGCGGAGCTTTCCGACGAAATCGGCATCGGCGTCGATACGCTCAAGCGCCGCGCCAACGAACTGCATGAGTTCAACCCGATGCTGGGCCATCGCGGTTGCCGTCTCGGCATCACGTTCCCCGAGATCTACGAGATGCAGGCCCGCGCCATCTTCGAGGCCGCTTGCGACGTGGCCAAGGCGCATGGCGAAGCGATCGTGCCCGAGATCATGATCCCGCTGGTGGCGACGAAGAAGGAGCTCGAAATTCTCAAGGCGCTGGTGGCCCGCGCGGCCACGCAGGTCTTCGAGGAGAAGGGCTCGACGCTCGAATACATGGTCGGCACCATGATCGAGCTGCCGCGCGCTGCGCTGATGGCGGGCGAGATCGCCGAAGTGGGCGAGTTCTTCTCGTTCGGCACCAACGACCTGACGCAGACGACGCTGGGCCTTTCGCGCGACGATGCGGGCAAGTTCCTGCCCGTCTATGTGCAGCAGGGCATCTTCGCGCGTGATCCCTTCGTCAGCCTTGATGTCGAGGGCGTCGGCCAGCTCGTCGACCTCGCGGTCGAGCGGGGCCGCGTTACCCGCCCCGACATCAAGCTCGGCATCTGCGGCGAGCATGGCGGTGATCCGGCTTCGATCGCGTTCTGCGAGAAGGTCGGGCTCGATTACGTCAGCGCCTCGCCTTTCCGCGTGCCAATCGCAAGGCTGGCCGCGGCGCAGGCCGCGCTGGCCTGACAAATCCTTGGGCTGGGCCTTCCGCTCAGCCTGAGCCTGTCGAAGGCTTCCAGCCCGACAGGGTCAGGATTTCGAACCGTTCCACTGTGCGGCCGCCCTCACCGGCGGCCGCAAACGCTTCGCGCGCGCGGGCCCGACCGGCCTTGCCGAGCGGCGGACCGGGGTCGGCCAGGACATTGCTAAGGCCTAGCGCACGCAAGTCTCCGACAAGGCGATCGAAGCTGCGGAAGGCCACGTCGAGCGGGCGGTGGTCCGTCACCGGGTCGGCGAACAGGGCGCGCTGGAGAAGCTGCGCCCCGGCGCGCACGTCGATCGCGGGGTGCAGGCGCGGCGAAGGGCGGTCGCCATCGGCCGAGAGCATGACATCGCGCAGGACCGGGAGGCTCCCCGAGGATACGAAGCTGGCGATCACCATCCCGCCGGGCGCCAGTGCCCTGCGCATGTGCAGCAGCGCGCCGGGTACGTCGTTCACGGTGTCGAGCGTGCCAAGGCTGGCGATGAGATCGAAGCCTTCGAAAGGATAGGGCTGTTCCTCCGCGAATCCCTTCGCCGGTTCGGCCTCGGTAACGCGGACGCCGCGCGCCGAAAGCGCGCCCGCCAGCTCGCCGCTGTAGTCTCCGACGATCAGGGCGGTTTCCGGATCGAAGCGCAGGAAGGCAAGGCGTTCGAGCACATCCTCGACCATGTCGTCGATCAGATAGCGCGGGGCGTCGGGCTGGGCCTGCAGCGCGAGCATACGCCGGCGGGCGGCGATGCGGCGGGCAGGGGAAAAGATGCGGGGGGGTGCTTTGCTGGCCATGGCCATCCCCTGCCGTGTCGATGAAATCCTTGCAATGGTTGTTGCGATGGCTTGTCGCACGGCCAGGCACCGATAGCATCGGTTCATGCGCATCGTTCAAGCCCTGGCCCCGGTCGTGGATCTGGTCTTTCCACCCCGTTGCCCTTTGTGCGGAGAGGGCATTGGCGGTCAGACAGGCCTGTGTGCCGCATGTTGGGGAGAACTGGCGATCCCGGGCGAACCGGCCTGCGTGACGTGCGGACGGCCGTTCGGCGACGGTGTGCCCGAAGGCGCGATTTGCGCGCCTTGTCTGGAATCCCCACCCCGTCACGACGGAATTGCGGCGGCCACGCTCTACAACGATGCCTCGCGCAAGCTGGTGCTCTCGCTCAAGCACGGCAACCGCATTTCGCTGGCGCCGATGATGGCGGGACTGATGGCGGCCAGGCTGACGTCGGTGGACGCCGGCTATATCGTCGTGCCGGTGCCGCTTCATCGCTGGCGCTTGTGGAAACGGGGCTACAATCAGGCTGCCGAACTGGCGCGGGCGATTGCTCGGCGCACCGGCGCGGGGCTTGCGGTAGATGCTCTGGTGCGGCGCAAGGCGACGCCTTCGCTCGGTGGTCTGGGGAAGAAGGCCCGGAAGCGGGCGCTATCAGGTGCGATCGGTGTGAATCGCCGGTGGGCCGCCCGGCTGAAAGGCGCACAGGTGGTCCTTGTCGACGATGTGCTCACGAGCGGCGCGACCAGCGATGCCTGTGTATCGGCGCTCAAGCGGGCAGGCGCGCAAAAAGTTGTGGTGGCCTGCTTCGCCCGGGTTCTGGATGAAGCGCTGGATCTGGCGTGAAGGCAAAAGAAAACGCCCGGAACCAGTGGCTCCGGGCGTCCTCGTGACGAAACTGTAAGGCCCTGCGAAGCAGTTCGACGGCACCCCTGAATGCCGTCTGGCCGATCCCTCATCGCAACGACCGGTGTGGCCCTACCACAAGCCGATCGTTATTCCCTGAACCGTGGCGCTTGTTTAACAGCGACCTATGGGTCAGAAGCAGCCCCCCAGCTGCAACGGCAAATTCCGATGAATCGGCGCGATTGAAAAGGGGATTCGCGTGAAAGCGTGGATTTTACCCATCAGCTGTGGTTATCGTGCAACATTAAAATTCTGAAAGCCTGATCGAGGAAATCTCTGGAATGACCGATGTCTCCGCCGCCGACCGCGAACTCGGCACCGCCTTCCTGCCGCGCTTCGATGCCCAGGGGCTGCTCATCGCGATTGCCGTCGATGCAGCGACGAGGGACATCCTGATGGTCGCCTATATGGACGCGGAAGCGCTGGAGAAGACACGCGAAACCGGTCTTGCGCATTTCCACTCGCGTTCGCGCGGCAAGCTCTGGCTGAAAGGGGAAACCTCCGGCCATTTCCTGCGCGTGCAGGAAATCCGTGTGGATTGCGATCAGGATGCGCTGGAGCTCGTCGTCACACCGGAAGGGCCTGCCTGCCACACCGGCGCGCGCAGCTGCTTTTACCGCCGGCTCGAAGGCGAAACGCTGTCCCGCATCGAACCGTAACGGTCAGCCGAGCACTTCGTCGAACAGGCTGACCATCGCCGCCCAGGACTGACGGTCCGCGCTGGCGTTGTACCGGATGGCGTCCACTCCACGGGCATCGCTGCCCGGATCTGTAAAGCCATGGCGCACCTGGCTATAGGCATGGAAGTGCCAGTCAGCCCCGGCACGATCCATTTCCTCCCAGAAGGCGATGACCTGCTGGCGCGGGACGAGCGGATCGGCATCGCCGTGGCAGACCAGCAGCCGCGCCTTGACGGCGCCGGGTTCGGCGGCCTTGCCGGTCGCCAGGATACCGTGGAAGCTGACGGTTGCGAGCAGCTCCTGCCCGTCGCGGGCAGCCTCAAGCGCGGCTTGGCCGCCCATGCAGTATCCGGTTGCCAGCAGGGGCAATCCGGCCGCGTCCGGCAGCGCCTTTAGAGTCTCGATCGCGGCGGCAAGCCGCCCGCGATAATGCGCCGTATCTGCCCGCAGCTTGTCCGCCAGTGGGCGGAAGGCCTCAAAGCTTTCGGCGGTTTCGCCGTAGAAATCGGCGACCATCGCCAGATACCCGAGGTCCGCCAGCATCCGCGCGCGGCGTTCCATCGGCGCGTTGAAATTGACGATGGTGGGAAAGACCACCACGGCGGCGCGCGGCGTTCCTTCCGGACGGGCCAGCCAGCCAGTCAGATCCTGACCGGCATGGCTGTAGGCGATGGCTTCGAGCATGGTCATTCCGGCAGGAAATCCGGCACTGAGAGGTAGCGCTCACCGGTATCGTAGTTGAAACCGAGCACGCGGCTGCCTGCGGGCAGTTCCTGCAGCTTCTGAGCGATAGCCGCCAGCGTCGCGCCCGAGCTGATCCCGACCAGCATACCTTCCTTGGTCGCGCACAGGCGCGCCATTTCCTTGGCATCGGCCGGATCGACCTGAATGGCGCCATCAATGGCCTGCGTGTGCAGGTTCGCCGGGATGAACCCGGCGCCGATGCCCTGGATCGGGTGCGGGCCGGGTTGCCCGCCGGAGATCACCGGGGAAAGCGTCGGCTCCACGGCGAAAGCCTTCATGTCAGGCCAGGTCTGCTTGAGCGTTTCCGCGCAGCCGGTCAGGTGCCCGCCCGTGCCCACGCCGGAGATCAGCGCGTCGATCGGGGTATCGGCGAAATCGGCGAGGATTTCCTGCGCGGTGGTCTTCACATGGATCGCGATGTTCGCGGGATTGTCGAACTGCTGGGGCATCCACGAGCCGGGTGTGGCCTCGATCAGTTCCTTCGCCCGCTCGATCGCGCCTTTCATGCCCTTTTCACGCGGCGTCAGGTCGAACTCGGCGCCGTAGGCGAGCATCAGCCGGCGGCGTTCGATCGACATCGATTCGGGCATGACGAGGATCAGCTTGTAACCCTTGACCGCCGCCGCCATGGCGAGGCCGATGCCGGTGTTGCCCGAGGTCGGTTCGATGATCGTACCGCCGGGTTTCAGGCTGCCATCGGCTTCGGCCGCCTCGATCATGGCGAGACCGATGCGGTCCTTGATCGAGCCGCCGGGATTGGCGCGCTCGGCTTTCACCCACACTTCGTGATCCGGAAACAGACGCGACAAACGGATGTGCGGCGTATTGCCGATAGTGGCGAGAATGCTGTCTGCCTTCATGGCTCTTGCTCCCAACGTGCTGAGAATGTGCGGGCATGGCGGATTTCCGGAAAGATCCACGCCCAGATAAGTGTAATAACTATGGCACCGGTGCCGCCGAAAACAACCGCTCCGGTTGCGCCCAGTAAAGCTGCGGCGATACCCGATTGCATCTCGCCGAGTTCGTTGGATGCCGAAATCGCGAGCCCCGAAATCGCCGAAACGCGGCCGCGCACTTCGTCCGGCGTGCGCAACTGCACCAGCGAATTGCGGATGAAGACCGAGATCATGTCCGCCGCGCCCAGCAGGGCCAGGAACAGCAGCGAGAGCGCGAAGATCTTCGAAACACCGAAGGCTACGGTCATGGCCCCGTAGGCGACGACCGCCAGCAGCATCTTCACGCCGACGTTTTTCTCCAGCGGCCGGAACGAGAGCCAAAAAGCCACGATTGCCGCCCCGGCGGCAGTTGCCGCCCGCATCCAGCCGAGCCCCTCGGGCCCGACATGCAGAATATCGCGGGCAAAGACCGGCATGAGGGCAGTCGCGCCGCCCAGCAGGACGGCAAAGAGATCGAGCGTGATACACCCGAGCAGGAACCGTTGGTGCCAGACGAACTTGAAACCATCGATGATCTGACGGACCGGATGGGCCTTTCGCGCATCGTGCGCGACCGCCGGCAGGTTGGTGATCGATACGATCGAAAGCGCGGCAATCACCTGAAACACCGCTGTCGTCCAGTACGGCAACGGGCGGCCGGCTGCGAACAGGAAGCCGTAGGCCGCGGGGCCAATGATCACGCCGGCCTGCATCGCGATCGAATTGAAGCCGATGGCACGCGGGATCAGGCCGGGGGGCACTGTATTGGGCGCGATCGCGCTCATGGCAGGGCCGATGAAGACGCGCACGACACCGTGCATCATCGCGAAGCCGAACAGGACGGGCAGGCTGCGGATTTCCAGCTCGGTCGTAATGCCGAGCCCGAGGGCGACCAGAACGTCGAACAGAGCGCCCACGGCGGCGACTTTGCGGCGGTCGATACGATCGGCCACCACCCCGGCGACGGGAGTCAGCAGGAAGACCGGCAGGAACTGAACGAACCCGAGCAGGCCGAGCTGGAACGAGGCCTGCGTGATCGACATGCCGTATTCGCTGCGGGCAACGTCGTAGAGCTGGTAGCCAATGATGACCACCATCCCCGTCGATGCCAGCACGGCAGCGAACCGGGCCAGCCAGAATTTGCGGTAGTTGGCAATTTGCAGGGGGGAGGTGGGAGTGCTCACGCGGTGCTGCATGGCAGCACCTCCCGCCCTTGCCAAGAGATACCCGATTGGGCCGTCAGAAGGAAAGCTTTGCCGTCAATCTCACGTCACGTCCGGCAATCGGTACGAAATCCCGCGTTTCCGAGGCGGCGAGCCTGCCCGTCACGTCGAGCAGGTTGTCCGCCGACAGGATCAGGGTGACAGGGCTCTGTTCCCCCATCGGACGCCAGGTGGCGCTCAGGTTCACCAGCGTGAAGGCGCTGGTCGGGATTTCGTTGTCCGCCACGCGGTTCTGGCTGGCGTTCCATTCGACTTCCCCGCGCAGGTCGATGCTGGACGAATCGAATTCCAGCCCGCCGCGCAGGCGCAGCGGCGGAATCCGGGGCACCGGCCCGATGTTGACCAGGCGGGCATGGGTATAGTCGATACCGGTATCGGCCTTCAGCGAGCCGCCATTATCCCAGCGCATGAATGTCAGCGCACCTTCGGCTTCCACACCGCGGAAGCGGGCAGGGGCCTGGATGTACTGATAGACCGGGAAGTCCTCGATCACTTCGCCGGTGGGCACACCGGTGATGAAGTTTGCGAAGTTGGTGCCATAGGCGGTCACGGACCCGGCGAAATCGGCATCGTTGTAGCGGATGCCGGCTTCGATGCCGTTGCTGCGTTCGACCGTGAAAGAGGGATCGCCGCGTTCATAGGACTGAGTGGCATCATGCATGCCGTCGACGAAGAGTTCTTCCGCGGAAGGCGCGCGCTCGCCATGCGAATAGTTCACCGAGAAGGTCAGATGATCGATCGGGTGCCAGGCCAGCCCGGCAACCGCCGAATACTGAGAGAAATTGCGGCGTTCGGCAGCAGGAATCGTGCGAATGCGCGTGTTTTCGTAGCGCAGCGCGCCTTCGAGATCGAACTGTCCGACTTCGATCTGCTGCAGGGTGAATACCGCGAACTGATCGGTCTGGTTGTCGGGCAGCAGCAGTTCGTCGCCACTGATGTCGAGGCGGGCGGTCGAATACTGGACTCCGCTCGAACCGGTCCAGATGCCGTGGCGCGCCTGATCGGCCTGGAGGCGAACCTTGACGGCCTTGTTGTGGAACTGCGTCCCCACCGTGCCGCCATCCATCTCGGCGTGTTCGTAGTCGCCGAAGGCACCGCGGAACTCGACCCGCTTGAAAAAGCCGTCGAGATTGAGGCCTGCGCGCAGATCGACGCGCGTCTGGCGCAGCGAAATGCTGGTCGAACCGGGATCGACCGAAGGGCGGGGCGGGATGCCGTAGTCGGTGGAAAGCCGCTGCACCGAAATGCCGATGTCCCCGCCCTCGTCGATGAACGCCAGGCCGCCGCCCACGGACCAGCCCTTGGTCCAGCTATTGGGAATGGAGCCGGTACGGTTGGCCTGTTCGGTCAGCGAGGCCGCTCCCGCCGTATCGCCGGCCGCCAGGAGATCGTCGGCTTGCGCAAGCGTTTGGGCCCGCAATTCCGGCGACAGCACATGGCCGCCGACTTTGAGATTGTCGCTGTGGAAATAGGAGGCGTCAACATGGGCAACGAGCCTGTCGGCCAGTTTCACGTCGCTGGCGACGCCGCCATTGAAGAGGTTCGCCGCGGTTCCGTAAGAGGCCAGCACATCCACCGTGATCGTCTGGTCCGGCACGCGCCGGGGAATGCGCTTGTCGATGGCATTGACGGCACCGCCGGCCGGATCGCTGGCATAGAGCAGGACACGCGGCCCGTGGAGCACTTCGACGCGTTCGACATTGAGCGTGTCCAGCGAAACGGCATGGTCGGCGGAAACTGACGAAGCATCCAGCGCCCCGATGCCGTCCAGCAGGACCTGCACACGCGGGCCATCGAAGCCGCGCAGGATCGGACGGGAAACGCCCGGCGCAAAGCCGCTGCTCGAAACGCCGGGCAGGCTGGCCAGCATTTCGCCGATCTGCGGCTTCAGGTTGCGGGTCAGACTGTCCCCCTGAAGGACGACCGGGGCGGCGATGGGATCGGCATTGCCGGAAATGACGCGGCCGGTGACGATGATTTCCGGCCCGCTTTCCTGCGCATGGGAGGACGTCTTCCCAGAGTCAGCGTCGTCCGGCGCACCGGACTGCGCCAGCGCCGCGCCGGGCATGGCGAGGAGAGTCAGGGTTGCGAGGGAACTGGCACAAGCCAGCAGGGCGATTCGGGGGGGGCGTGTGATCATCCCGTTCGCGTAATTGTGATGTTATACTATATCAAGATGGAATTTGCAGATGCGGCAAAATTGATGCGGCATCGCAACATATCAAGGGCATGGACGGTTGTCAGCCATTAGCTGGCGGACGATCGGACTGGATCAGCGGCGAGGGCGCAGGCGGGGATTGGGCTGCAGGGTATCGACCAGCTTGAGGAAATCGTCGACGCGGATGATGCGTTCGAACTGAAAGCCGGCGCGGCCTTCATGCGCCCAGATCAGATGGGCTTCGATGCGGCCGACGACGGGCAGGCGCATGACCACCCGCTCACCGCGTTCGAGGCCGAGATCGCCCTGGACCATGAAACCCTGGGCCGAGACGTTGACGATGTGCAGGTTCAGATCGCCCAGCTGGCGATGCTCGGCTATCACGGAATAATCCACCGGATGGCGCGCTGCCCGACGCTTGTCGGTTACAGAAAGCTGCGCTCCTGCACTCATTGTCGTTGCCCTTGTTCGTGACCTTAGGATGCGACAATGAACGCAATTCACGAACATTCGGTAAACCCGGCAGTTTCGTGCCGGACGAGCGGTGCATTTTTGCCGGTTAAATGCCTTTAATGATGCCGTGCTTCTTCTTTCCGAGGCTCAGCTTGCGGGTCTCACCCGCCCCTGTCGTGATCAGCAGGCCCGGATCGTCCATTGTCTGATCGTCCAGCTTCACCGCGCCTTCCGCGATCTTGCGTTTCGCTTCGCCATTGGAGCCCGTGAAGCCGAGCGCCGTGCAGGCCGCCCCCAGGCGAATGCCTTCGCTGCCCACTTCGATGGTCGGCAGATCCTCGCCAAGCCCGCCGCCAGCGAAAGTATCGCGTGCGGTGGCTTCGGCTGCGGCAGCCGCTTCGGCGCCGCGGCACAGCCGGGTCGCCTCGTTGGCCAGCACGACCTTGGCATCGTTGATCTCGCTGCCTTCGAGAGCTTCGAGCCGGGTGATCTCGTCCAGCGGAAGGTCTGTGAACAGGCGCAGGAACTTGCCGACGTCGCGGTCGTCGCAATTGCGCCAGAACTGCCAGTAGTCGTAGGACGGCAGGGACTCTTCATTGAGCCAGACCGCGCCCGAGACCGACTTGCCCATCTTGGTGCCGTCGGCCTTGGTGATCAGCGGCGTGGTCAGACCGAAAACCTCGGTGGCGTCCATGCGCCGGGTCAGTTCGACACCGTTGACGATGTTACCCCACTGGTCCGAACCGCCCATCTGCAAGCGCACGCCCTGCGTACTGCACAAGTGGCGGAAGTCGTAGCCCTGCAGGATCATGTAGTTGAATTCGAGGAACGTCATCGGCTGCTCGCGTTCGAGCCGCAGCTTGACCGAATCGAAGCTCAGCATCCGGTTGACGGTGAAGTGGGTGCCGACCAGTTGCAGCATCTCGATGTAGCCGAGCTTGCCCAGCCAGTCGTGGTTGTTGACCATCACCGCGTCGGTCGGGCCATCGCCGAACGTCAGGAAGCGTTCGAAGGCGGTGCGGATCGAGGCGATGTTGGATTCGATCGCCTCGTCCGTCAGCATCTTGCGAACTTCGTCCTTGCCCGTCGGGTCGCCGATCCGCGTCGTGCCGCCGCCCATCAGGACCACCGGCTTGTGCCCGGCCTGCTGCAGGCGGCGCAGGAGCATGATCGACACGAGATTGCCGACATGCAGCGAAGGCGCGGTCGCGTCGAAGCCGACATATCCCGGCACGATCTGCTTGGCAGCAAGGGCATCGAGGCCCTCTGCGTCGGTCATCTGGTGGATGTAGCCGCGTTCGTCGAGCAGGCGGAGCAGGGAAGAAGTGTAGGTCATGGGTCTTTTCGGCTTGTTCGGGAGCGGCGCGCCTAGCACGCTGCGGGCGCGAAACAAAGCCAGACCTGTGTCTGCCGGGCAACGCCGGTCAACGATTGGCCGCTCCACGCATGGCATCCTGACGAATCCGCATTGCCCGTACGATGACCGGCCATATAGCATCTGGTCATGGCCGAACTGATCCGTCATCCCGCCCATCCGCCCGCTCTTGTCCGCAGCGTGGAATTCCGGATCATCGGCTTCGACGCCAACTGGCTGCGGGCACGCTGGAAGATCCTGGGCTGCGGAAAGCTCGTGGTGCCGCCCTTCGCAGGGAAGGGCCGTGCCGACGGACTGTGGCAAACGACCTGTTTCGAGCTCTTCCTGCAACAGCCCGGCAGTCCGGCCTATACCGAGATCAACCTTTCGCCGTCCGAGCGCTGGAACGTCTATGACTTCTCCGCAAAGCGCGAGGGCATGGCGGAGCGGCCGATGCCGCACGAGCCGGAATGCACGATGCGCCTCGGCACAGACATGGCGATCTTCGATGCGGCCATCCCGGCAGCGGGTCTGCCCGCGCCACCATGGCGCTATGGAGCCACGGCGGTGATCGCAGAGGAAGGGGGCATCAATAGCTATTGGGCATTGTCCCATGCGTCCGAGGCGCCCGATTTTCACGACCCGTCTTGCTTCCTCGAAGAGGTTGCGGCACCCAGCGCCGCATGAAATTCGGTATCGACCGCCTGCTGGCGGACCCCGCACTGCGCAAGCCGCTTGAAGGCAAGCGCGTGGCACTCGTCGCGCACCCCGCCTCGGTTACGGAGGGGCTGGTCCATTCGCTCGACGCACTGATCGCGGCCGGGATCAACGTGACCAGCGCGTTCGGGCCGCAGCACGGGCTCAAGGGCGACAAGCAGGACAACATGGTTGAGACGGCGGACGACACCGATCCCGCCTACGGCATCCCGATTTTCAGCCTCTATGGCGAAGTGCGCCGCCCCAGCGCGGCGATGATGGAGACGGCGGACGTCTTCCTGTTCGACCTGCAGGATCTCGGCTGCCGCATCTACACTTTCGTGACGACGCTGCTCTACCTGCTCGAAGCAGCCTCAGCGCAGGGCAAGAGCGTCTGGGTTCTGGACCGGCCCAATCCCGCCGGACGTCCGGTGGAAGGCACCACGCTGCTGCCCGGGCAGGAAAGCTTCGTCGGCGCCGGGCCGATGCCGATGCGCCATGGGCTGACGCTGGGAGAGATGGGGCACTGGTTCGTGCGCCATTTCCATCTCGACGTCGATTACCGGGTGGTCGCCATGGAAGGCTGGCAGCCTGGCAGCGCGCCGGGTTTCGGCTGGCCGGAAAACCGTATCTGGATCAACCCGAGCCCCAATGCCGCCAACCTCAACATGGCCCGCGCTTATGCCGGCACGGTCATGCTGGAAGGCACCACGCTTTCGGAAGGGCGCGGCACCACGCGCCCGCTCGAAGTGCTGTTCGGTGCGCCGGATGTGGATGCCAGGGCCGTTCTGGCCGAAATGGCGCGGCTTGCGCCCGATTGGCTGGCCGGATGCGCCTTGCGCGAATGCTGGTTCGAGCCGACCTTTCACAAGCACCAGAAGACCTTGTGCAGCGCCCTGATGATCCATGCCGAAGGGCCGTTCTACGATCACGCGGCGTTCCGCCCCTGGCGGCTGCAGGCCCTGGCGTTCAAGGCGATCCGCAACCTCTGGCCCGACTACCCGATCTGGCGCGATTTCCCATACGAATACGAGTTCGAGCGTCTGGCCATCGACGTCATCAACGGCGGCCCGGCCTTGCGCGAATGGGTCGACGACCGGGCCGCGCTGCCCGGCGATCTGGATGCCCTGGCCGCACGTGACGAGGCGGCGTGGCGGGAGAGTGTGGCGGACCTGCTGATCTACCGCAGCTAAGGCCCGTTCAACTCTTCTTGCGCGTCAGTTCCTTCATTGCTGCATCGAGCCCGTCGAGCGAGAGGGGGAACATCGCGCCGCCCATCAGGTCGCGGATCATCTTGGTCGAACCGGAATACTGCCAATACCGTTCCGGTGAAGGATTGAGCCAGACAGTGCCCGGATAGGTCTGCGTCACGCGCTGCAGCCAGACCGCGCCGGCCTCGTCGTTCATGTGCTCGACCGAGCCGCCGGGATGGCTGATCTCATAGGGGCTCATTGCCGCATCGCCGACGAAGATCACCTTGTAGTCGTGGCCGTACTTGTGAAGGATGTCCCAGGTCGGCGTGCGCTGCGACCAGCGGCGGTGATTGTCCTTCCACACCCCTTCGTAAAGGCAATTGTGGAAGTAGAAGAACTCCATGTTCTTGAATTCCGCGGTGGCCGCGCTGAACAGGTCTTCCACCAGCTTGACGAACGGGTCCATCGAACCGCCCACATCAAGGAACAGCAGGACCTTCACGGCATTGTGCCGTTCGGGCCGCATCACCACATCGAGCCAGCCCTGCTTGGCGGTGCCGCGGATCGTTTCGTCGAGGTCCAGTTCCTCGGCCGCACCTTCGCGGGCAAAGCGGCGCAGGCGGCGCAGGGCGACCTTGATATTGCGGGTGCCCAGTTCCTTGGAATTGTCGAGATTGGCGAACTCGCGCTTTTCCCAGACCTTGATCGCGCGCCCGTGCCGGCCTTCGCCGCCGATGCGGATGCCTTCCGGATTGTAGCCCGAGTGGCCGAAAGGCGAGGTGCCGCCCGTGCCGATCCACTTGTTGCCGCCCTGATGGCGCTTTTCCTGCTCTTCGAGGCGCTTCTTCAGCGTCTCCATGATCTCGTCCCAGTCACCCAGCGACTTGACCTTTTCCATCTCCTCTTCGGAGAAATAGCGCTCGGCCAGCTTCTTCAGCCAGTCTTCGGGGATATCGACCGGCTGCTGGCCGTAATCGGTGAGCACGCCCTTGAAGACCTTCTGGAACACCTGATCGAAACGGTCGAGCAGCCCTTCGTCCTTCACGAAAGTCGCACGCGAGAGGTAGTAGAACGCCTCGGGCGTCTGCTCGATCACGTCCTTGTCGAGCGCTTCGAGCAGCACGAGGTGCTCCTTGAGCGAAGCCGGAATGCCCGCGGCGCGCAGTTCGTCGACGAAGTTCAGCAGCATCAGTGGGCTTCCTTGCCTTCGGATGGGCTCGGAAGGGTAATGGTTTTGTCCGTCTTCCCACGCGTGGCCGAAGAAATTGGCGATCCCCTGGAAATTTGACCGATCACTTGATTTACGGCCGGAAGCCGAGAGAAGCGCGGATAAACGTAAGTGTGGTCAACCGTGCGTACCAGCATCTGGTACATGTTGGCTGCTCCACTAAGCTGGGCGCCGAGTTTGTCCGCCCCGACAAATGCAGTCATCCCGGCATCACCAACCGCAACGATGTATCTCTTTTTCGTTCCATCGGCACGATAGACGCCATAGTCATTCGTAGAAGCGCTGTCTCTGCACCAGACTACACCCATCGGCGCTAACGCTGCTTCGTCATACGGCAGGTCTTTGTTCGGCAGATCTGCCGCAGCGCCAATCATTGCATCCATCATCGTGGGGCGAAAAATTTTCGCTTGCTTCTCAGGCAGTGCATCTTCGCATGGTGCAATCAGATAAGCTGGTGGCGCACTCTTGGTTGGCACCGCCGGCGCTGACAGGTCTTGAACAAACGCGGCGAGACGCGCGTCGAGAGCGGAAGGTTCCAGCGTCCGCGAAGTCATCCTTACTGCTATCAGCCAGTCAGCGAACGGATAGATCGCAACACCCGTTGCTTTGCTGGACTTGCCTTCCAATGGCGCCACGCTGCGGATTCCGGCCCCTGCCTGCCGGGTCGGCGGTGTGAATACGGTCGTGGTTGTGTCGCCGAGCGTGCCCAGTGCCCCGCTGGACATTGCGACAAGAATCCGATCATGCCAGACAGACGGATCTGCAAGTCCCGCATGGAACAGGTACAGCGTCGTTTCGGTGTGGGTGGCTGGATCGGAATAGGCTGCCGACAGGTCGAACTCACCTTTGCCGAAATCCTGAATTGAGGTTCGCTCGAATCCGGTAACGACGGGCGGAAACACATATCCCGTTTGGTCGTGCTCCCAAGGTGCCCGAACATCGGCAATGATCGGGGTGCCATTGGCCCGCGCATCCGGAATCGCAATCATCCCTCCGGAAACGGATACCGCTGCGGCCAGCAAGAGGCGTATGCTGCGCGAACCTTGCATCAGGGAGCCTGTGGCGGCGGTGGAGGCTGGCGCGTGAACTGTTCCAGCGCCGGGTCGATCATGGCCCATTCCGGGGCCTCTTCAAGCCAGATCGCTGTGGTCGGCTTCAGGTCATGATCGCCGTCGAGAAAGCCCAGGCGAACCACCCACGAACTCGGCCGCGAGGAGTTGCGGCCGAAGATCGGCGTGCCGCAGGACGGGCAGAAGCCTTGCTCCACGGTGTTGCCACTGGCTGCGGTATAGCCTTTCCACGCGACATCGCCGTTGACCGTCATCGCATCGGTGGCGAACAGCGCGTTGTTCGTGGCCGAACCGGCAGCGGCCTTCTGGCACTGGCCGCACCAGCACTGCCGGACCCACACGGGTTCAGCCGAAATCGTGACGGTGACGGCACCGCAATTGCAGCTGCCGGAATAGGGGGCTGTCATGTCAGGCACTCTCCTCAAGCAACGGGCTGTCCAGACCGCGGGAATACCGGGGCAAGGTGGTGTCCATCACCGCCCAAGCGGGCGCGCTGTCCACGAAAATGGTGGCACTGGGCGCCATCAGTTCCGGATCGTCGAGCGTGCCAGCCCGCACGCGCATCGGCATTCCGGCAGGTTCGATCGTCTTGCTGTACAGTTGCGCACCACATTGGGGGCAGAAGCCGCGTTCGACGGTATTGCCGCTGTCCGCGGTCATGCGGATCGTGCTGATCTCACCTTCGTAGTGTACGGCCTCTTCGGGAAAGAGCACGTTGACGGTCGCCGAGCCGCTGGCGATGCGCTGACAGTCTCGGCACCAGCAAGACCGTGCGCCCAGCGGCTCGCCATCGACAGTGAGACGCACCTGACCGCACAGGCATTGTCCGGTGTGCGGCACGTCAGCTCCCCCGGCGCGCCATGAAGGCGAGGCGTTCGAACATCATCACGTCCTGCTCGTTCTTGAGGAGGGCACCGTGCAGCGGCGGGATCGCCTTGGACGGGTCCCGGTTCTGCAGCACGTCGAGCGGCATGTCCTCGTTCATCAGCAGCTTGAGCCAGTCGAGCAGTTCGCTGGTGGAGGGCTTCTTCTTGAGGCCGGGCACTTCGCGCAGTTCGTAGAACACTTCCATGGCCTTCGTTACCAGTGTCTTCTGGATGCCGGGGAAGTGCACGTCGATGATCGCTTCCATCGTCTCGCGATCGGGGAACTTGATGTAGTGGAAGAAGCAGCGGCGCAGGAAAGCGTCGGGCAGGTCTTTCTCGTTGTTCGAGGTGATGACCACGATCGGGCGCTCGACAGCGGCAATATGCTCGCCCGTCTCGTAAACGTCGAAGGCCATGCGGTCGAGTTCGGCCAGAAGGTCGTTGGGAAACTCGATGTCGGCCTTGTCGATCTCGTCGATCAGCAGCACCGGCAGCCTGGGCGCGGTAAAGGCCTCCCACAGCTTGCCCTTGCGGATGTAGTTGGAGATGTCGTGCACGCGCTCGTCGCCAAGCTGGCCGTCGCGCAGGCGGGCCACTGCATCGTATTCATAGAGCCCCTGATGCGCCTTGGTGGTGGATTTCACGTTCCAGGTAATCAGCGGCGCGTCGATGGCCTGGGCGATTTCCTCGGCCAGCACGGTCTTGCCGGTGCCGGGCTCTCCCTTGATCAGCAGCGGGCGGCGCAGCAGAACGGCGGCGTTGACCGCGACCTTGAGATCCTCGGTGGCGACGTAATTGCTGGTGCCTTCGAAACGCTGCATCGACTGATCCTGTCCGTACTATCTGTTCCATCAAGCCCTATGTTGTGCGCCGCAGCAAGGCAATATTGCTGGCGCGGCCTTGAGGAACATTGTCCGGGAGAGGGGGAGAGTCCCTATTCGGCGCTGTCAGGGCACAGGCCAGACGCGGCAACGAGTGCGGGGTCGATCTGGTATCCCACCGTTCCGTCGCCGCGCGTGAGCTTGCGGCGGAACTTCCCGGAATCGTCACCGCGCAGGAACATCGCGAGATCGAGCCGGACCGCGCAGGAATCGACATAATCGGAATGGCGCAGGCCATCGGACGCAACCAGCGAGGTTTCCACCATGGCGAGATTCGCGGCCGGCCGGGTGAGGTGGCACCAGCCGGTGTCGCCCAGTTGCTGGTGTTCGTAACTGACATCGTAGGCACAATTGCTGCTGCCCAGACGGGCATAGCCATGGGCCACGCGCGAGAGTTTCAGCGGGTTGTCCTTGCGCGACGCATAGACCAGGACTTTCCGGTCGAATGCGAGCAGCTTGTCCAGCGCGCCGCCTTCGCGCATCGCCGTGTCCCGGTCGAAATCCGGCGAGGCAAGGGCAATGCGCCGGACATGCCCGGCCAGGCTGGGAAAGGCCTGATCGAGATGCTCTACCGCGGCAATCGCGGCGCGGCTGCCCATGCTGTGCGCGACGATCGTGACATCCGGGCTGAGACTGGCAAGCTCCACCAGGGCGCGGTTCATGTCGGCCTGGGCCCAGGTGACGCTGTCCTCGTCATTGATGTAGCCTGCCACTTTGGCGCGCGACGGCCAGCGCAGCACCACGGCGGGAACGCCGGCGTAATAGAGCCGCGAAACCTTCCAGGCCGCCTCCAGCGCCTCGTCGAAATCATTGTTGTAGCCGTGGATGAAAACGAGCAGGCGGCCGCCGTTCGCCGGCGCGTTCACGCGCTGTGAAAGCAAGTCCAGCCAGGCCTTGTGCTTGTACTGCTCCGATGCGAATTCGCGCGATCCCCGGACCACCGCGGCCTGATGGACCGCCTGCCCATAAGTCGTGTCGCGCTCGCGGAAGCCGGCGTAATCGAGCCCGCCCTTGCGGCAATCGCGCAAGGCGGTCGACACGAAGAACAAGGCTTCGCCATCCATGGCCGGGCCGCCGTCATGCATGGCTGGGCAGGCTTGCGTGTAGAGGTTCGGATTGGGCAGTTTCAGCCCGCCGCACGATGCCAGAAGGCAGGAGAGGGGCAGCAGGACCCATGCAAACCTGTTCATACCCATATTGCCTCGCGCTTGCCCGCCGCCCCGGTGTCACGGGCCCGGTATCACGGGACTGTGACAGCTCCGAAATGAAATTCTGCCAAGGTGGTATAGGGCCTGTGGGGATTTAGGTCAGGCGGAGCCGAGCACTTCCTTGTACGTGCGCACCGGAAGCTTGGAAAACTGCCGTTCGGAGACCGTCATGGGCCGAATGTCGA